>MFRM01000013.1 GCA_001784555.1 Candidatus Melainabacteria bacterium RIFCSPHIGHO2_02_FULL_34_12
AAATTTGTCATGTAAATGATCCCCCGAATCTTGGTTGTTGGTGGGGTTTGAAAGAAAATTGTCTAGAAACATGCATAGAAACCCTCCCTCCAAGCTCAACTTCTGCTGTATGCACTTCAACACCAACACCTACTCCAACATCAACACCAACACCTACTCCAACATCAACACCAACTCCAGCTTTGACACCAACCCCTGTATCATCAGCATGTGCTTGTACAGGTACTTTTACATGTCCAGGTTGCAATAATGGTTTTTGTGCAACTGGTATGTGTACTTTAGTGAGTGGTTTTTTAAATGACTGCCTTTGTTGTCCAGGTGCACCAGAAGGTTGTCCACCAACAGGTTGTTCTGATACTTGTGATAATACCCTATGTACAACAGCTGATGGCTTACGTGGTATGTGTACTGATCAACAGAATATTCTTTCTTTTCCTCTTTGTATATGCAAGGCAGATTTAATAACTTTAACAGCAACCGAACCATCTCCCTCTGAAACTTCTACTGACACAGAATTATTAGCAAGAGAAGCAGAAGATACTTCTGATATAAAATGCGGAGATTGCAAACCACCGGACTGTAACGGTAAATGCGAAAATCCAGAAAAAGAATGTGTGACTAAATTCAGTAAAAAGAAAAACAAAGATATATGCAAATGCAGAAAGAAAGATGCATCTGAAGAAGAAGATGATGAAGATGAAAATTAAATTTATTTAATCTTTACCTGAATCATTAAAAATATCTAAAAACACCCCAAAATCTATAATTAACCAAAACAAAACCATACACTGATATATCTAGTTGTCAGTTTAATGAAAATTATCACAAGGCAATAGTGGTATATCATATATGCTAAGTGTTACAAAACAATGAACATAAAGAGCATAACAGCGTCTTAATTGAAGTATTTTTAGTAATTTAGGCCATGATCTGAGAATCTTGAGAATCTAATAAATGAAAAAAGAAGAAAAAAATAAATACAATAAAAATTATTTTTTAACATTAAGTCTACTGCTTACTATTGTTATTGCTTCATTTATTATCCTGCCTCTTGCAACATATTCAGCGCCGTCACCTACTCCGTCTTGTGCAACTATACCAGGATGTACATTTGTAGCTAATTGCATGAATGGTACTAATTGCATGGCTCCTAGCATGTGCATGGGTAGTGCCCCAACAAATATATGTTGCTGTATGGGAACACCTACACCTACGCCTTGCAGTGCTTATCCAGCACCTGCTTGCGGAGCTATATGTGGAACAGCAGGTGAAGGTTTTGCTGGTCAGGTATGTGTAAGTGTAGGCGGAGCACCATGCATGTGCAAAACTGCATGTATGAGTGGACTTGCTGCTTGTAGTGATGGTTATTGTGCTCTAGGTACTGGAACATGTGTAAGTATGGGCGGAACATGTGCTTGTTTTAGTCCTACACCAACGCCGTGCAGTATGTGCGGAACTTGTAATTTAGGTGATGTTCAGTGCAGCGGAACTGATCGAAAAGGTTGCGTAAGAGATCCAGCTACAAATATGTGCGCGTTTACTAATCAAATAGAAAACTGTGCTGCTGTTGCTGGTGGTACATGTATGAATGATGCTACAGGCTGTATGGCAACTTGTGCAACTCCGACTCCTCCACCAAGTCCAACCTGTGTTGCTCCTCAAATGATTTGTGGTGTATTTCCTACAAGTTACTCCTGTTGTCTTAATGCATGTTGTACTGTGCCAGGTAAAGCAAACTTATGTGCAGCATCAGCTGGATGTGCAGCTTCACCTACTCCTGCTGTAAGTAGTGCAGCTGCTGGAAGCACCGCACCTTCAACAGCTTCATTAGCTGCTTTAACTACTTCATCACCAACGAGTACTCCACCACCACCGACAGCAACGCCATCACCTTCGCCAACAAGTACTCCACCACCTCCAACGGCTACTCCATCACCTTCGCCAACAAGTACACCGCCACCGCCGACAGCAACGCCATCATCTTCGCCAACAAGTACACCGCCACCACCGACAGCAACGCCATCACCTTCGCCTTCGCCAGATGTCAGCCCATCACCGGATGTTAGCCCATCACCAGAGGCCAGTCCATCGCCGGATGTCAGTCCATCACCAGAGGATTCACCATCACCTTCACCATCGTGTTGTTGTGAATGTGGTACATGTCCTATTGAACCTGAGGATGAAGAAGATCCTATGGCAAGACTTGTCGCAGGTAGAATTACATACTTAGATGTAAAAGATGTTTTAAATACTACATATAAAAATTATGAACTGGAAAAAAGAGAAAATAAACTTTCTGCCAGAAAAGAAACTAATGTGCTGGAAAATATTGATCCAACAAGAGGTGAAATTTATATTAAAGGTGCATTTTATGGAAAAGGCAGAAAAGCTGTACCGGAAAACAAATTAATTAATGAAATACAACTAACAGGAGACGGGAATTCGCTACGTGTAAAAGTTAATAAGAATTTATTAAACAGATCTGTTGGAGATAAAGAAATCTGGATAAGATTTGCCTGCGGTGATAAATGCAAGTGTAAGGCTTCAGAAGATTGTTGTGATGATCCAAATGTGACTGGTGATGAATGTTTGAAATGCGTTAAGGGAGCATGCCAGGTATCAATGCCTGGTAGCCCATGGATGGCTTGTGATGGTCCAAAGTGTGACTGTGCAAATAAGAATTTTACTTGTGCTGCAGCTGGCGGTGGCTATGCTTGTGGTTGTGATTCTGACATGGATTGTGCAGGAGGGAATTGTGTAATATCCACTGGTAATACGATTGGTCAGTGCAAGACTGGTTCAACCAGAAAAGCAGGAGAAATGTCAGCTCCTTCTCATATGTTAAGTCTTCAGTCTGGTAATGTTATAGCTGAAGATAAAACAAAAGGTTCAGGTGTACATGATATTCAGGTCCAGTCTAAAAAGAAACAAGATAAGAAAAAGAAAAAACAAGCAAAACTAACGCCATCACCTCTTCAGTGTGAGGAAGTTAAATTAAGTATTGAGGGAAATAATCCTCCTGTTGTAAATGTATGCATGGATGGAGCCTGTGAAAATGAAAATGAAGTTTGTGGGCTAGGAACAGATATTGATCCATTAACCGGGAGTGAAACATATAAATGCGGATGTTTTAAAGACTGTAGTAAACTAGAACCTCCAAATTGTTCTGATGGCTATTGTTATCCTAATGAATGTGGAGAAGTGTTTGATACTGAAAGTGGACTAATAAAATGTGGCTGCAAGGAACCTATAAAATCAGACTAGAGGATTAATTTATGAAAAGTAAAAAAGAAATTAAAAATAAATTGTTTGGGATGAAGTCTTTTTTTTGTTGTATTCTAATAATTCTTATTATTCCGCTTCTAAGTTTTAATCATTCATTGCCACCATTGGCAAATATAGCTGAAGCACAAGCAACAGCATCACCATCACCTTTTCCTGGGTGTATGGCTATTGTACGCACTGCTAACTGTAGTGATCATACATCTAATTGTTATTCAGCTCTAGTTGCCGATCAATGTCCTGCACCCAATACAAACTGCGAAAATCACTCCCAGGGAGGAACCACACATTATTGTTGTTGTCCTTCATCACCTACACCTACGCCTTGCAGTGGTTATACTGCACCTGCTTGTGGAGGAGGTATGTGTGGTACAGCAGGTGAAGGTTTTGCAGGTCAGGTATGTGTTGACGACGGAGGTTGCATGTGCAGAACTCCATGTATGAGTGGACTTACTGCTTGTAGTGATGGTTATTGTGCTCCTGGTACGGGAATGTGTGAAAGTATAAGCGGATCATGTCAGTGTGGAACTCCAACTCCATCACCGCCTCCTACTCCATGTACGAAGTGTGGTGACACACCTGTTGGATACAGTTATTGTGCGGATGATGGAACAACGATAGTAAACTGTAGCAATGATAATGGGGATGCTATTTGTGAAGCTGTTCCAGGTCTTGATTGTGCGACGGTTGGAAAAGTTTGCGGATATGTAGAGGGTGCTCTAGCACCAGATGCTGTTTGTTTACCTGCTCCAAGCCCTACTCCGACTCCTTGCGGTACTCTTGCAGCACCTGCATGTGGAGGCGGATATTGTCCTGGTTTCAATATATGTACTGCAATGTCGGGTTCTTGCTCTTGTGATGAGTGTTCCTTTTGTGAAGCTAGCGATCTCACCCTTCATTTTGTAGGAGCGTCATATTGTGATGGAAATGCAGTATCGACATGTATGAACGATGACCATAACGGAACATGTGAAGTTAGTACAACAAACTGTGATCCAGGAGAAACTTGTGTGAATGGAAGGTGTGAACCAACTGAAGCTGCGACTTCAACACCTATGCCCGAATAAAAACAGTTAAATAAGAAAAATTAATTTTTGCAGTACAAATTCATGTGCTTTTAGCATTTGATATTATTTACCTATAAGGTTTTAAATATACATTTGGAGAAAAGCGGAGAAAAAATATGTCAAAATCAAATGGAGCAAATGGAAAAACAAATAATACAGAAAGTACTGAGGCCAAAGCTGAAAAAACAGAAAAAAATGAAACAGGAGCACTCTTAAAAATAGGAGAGACTTTACAGACAGCAATTGTAGGTGTACTTGATGGTTCAAGTACCATATTTAGATCAGTCCTTGGAACTTTTAAGGATTCAACAGTTTTTGCTATCAGAGCAGGAAAAGAAGTTTCAGATGAATTAGGCAGAAGCGTAAAATCCAGTGCATTAGGTACCCTTGAAGGTACACATGAAATTGGTCTTAAGGCAGCAGGTACTTTTGGAAAAACAATAATTGGATTAAGTCAATGTGCTTATGATACTAGTGCAAAGGTAGGTAATATTGCAAAATCAGCTGCACTTAGTACCATCCGGGGAACAGCAGATATTGCTGATGAATTAGTTGGAAAAATCAAATCAGGGGTAGGAAGCGTTATTCCAATAGACAAATTCAGGATGGCAAAGAAAAATCCACAAACAATTCCTCCGATAGAATCCGCAGAGAATAATTGAAATGTCATTTTGTTCTGCATGCAGCTAACATTCCAGCAGCCTCACCCATAGCCCAGCAATTAGCCTGAATTCGAGCAGAACCTTGTGCTTCAAAAGTAGCTGAGAGACAGCGTCCTGCCACAATTAAATTTTTAATTTCATCTTCTTTTGGAAGAAGCGAACGAAGAGGGATTTGATAATAATCTCCATGAGGGGGTTTTCCTGTCATCGCCCCATTGCCGTCTCGCCGTCTCGCCGTCTCGTGTATATCTATAGGCCAATTTGAATTTGCAACTGCATCATCAAATTTTTTCCCGCTTAATACATCTTCTGCATTTAAAATATACTGCCCAATTAAACGCCTGGATTCTCTTACTCCTATTAACGGAGCAATCTGGCTAACATAAGATTTTTTAAATCCCGGAAGATATTTTTTACAGAAATTACTTATTCTTTTTATCATTTGTCTTCCATGTACAAGCAGCCACGATGTATCATCGTTATTTAAAGGATCCAGAGCTTTATTTTCAGGGGTTATTCTAGGGCAGTTAAATGCTACAAATCCAGGTGATCCTGGTACTGAAAAGATCTGGAAATATGCAGCATCTTCTTTTGTCAGATCTCCTTTTTTTAAAGCCTCATCAAAAAATGGTTTTAATGTCCAGCTTTTTTCATAGGTATAAGCTGATGACAGTAAAATATCTCCGTTTTCCAGAAAATATACCGGTGAGTCACCTGATTTGTCGTTTTTTTGAAGCCATGAAGCAAATTCATTTAAATCTACTCCGCTCATCATAAAACGAAGTGACATTGCTTGTTTTTCTTTTGCTTCGTAACTTACTCCTGATAAGTGTATTAAGTCACCGTCGCCAGTCGTATCAATGAACTCTTTTGCACTTATTGAAAATATGCCACCCTTATTAAACATAAAAACTTTTTGAACTTTTTTATTTTCAACTTCACAGGAAATAATTTGATTATCAAACATTATTTTTACGCCGGCGTCTGAACATATTTCATCCAGAACCCATTTATAAATCTCAGGATTAAACCAGCCGGGGTTCCCATCATTGAAAGTAGCTCCACCACCAGCTTTTACAAGCCTGTCACACACTTCTAGAAATACCCCTTTTGTTAAAGTGTTTTTTGCGTCCAGTGCATTTTTCATCATCGGTGTGACAAGAGCACCAGTTGCCATTCCGCCGAGAAATGTAGCTTTTTCGATTAATACAGTTTTTGCACCTGAACGTGCTGCAGAAACTGCAGCTGCTACACCTGCTGAGCCGCCACCAGCTACGAGGACATCATAAGGGGGTAATTCTTTATAATTCAGCTCTAGTTTTGACATATTTTTGGGCAGACACATAGGTCTGCCCTTACACCTATTTTATCCCAAACAATCTCTTAGCATTTGCAGATGTAATTTCTCCTATCTCATCTACACTAACATTGTGTATCCTGGCTAATTCTTCTGCAACTAATCTTACAAACATTGGTTCATTTCTTTTACCTCGGTGAGGAATTGGCGCAAGAAATGGACAGTCAGTTTCAATAAGAGTATTTTTTAAAGAAATCTCTTTTGCTACAGTTTTAAGATCAAGAGCATTTTTAAATGTAAGTATTCCTGACCAGGAAATATAAAAACCTAGATTTATTGCCTCTTTTGCAACTTCCAGATTGCCTGTATAGCAGTGGAGAACTCCACCACAGTCAGGCCTTTCTTTTTTTAAAATTTCAATTGTTTCTTTAAATGCATCTCTGGTATGAATGATGAGCGGAAGAGAAATTTCTTTTGCAATTTGAATTTGTTCTTTAAATACTGAAAGCTGTATTTCTTTTGGGCTGTAATTATAATAAAAATCTAAACCCGCTTCACCAATTGCTATTACTTTTTCTTCTTTTGTATATTTAATAAGTGTGTCTTTTGTCACACTATCCCATGATTTTGCTTCGTGAGGGTGAATTCCGACGCTTGAATAGAGATTTTGATACTTTTTAGTTAAGACTAGGTTTTTTTCTATCTCTTCCAGATTGTCGCAGGACTGGACAATATGGGTAATGTCATTGGAAAATGCTTGTTGTATAACTTTATCAACATCTTCTTTAAAATTATCAAGAACAAGATGTGCATGTGAGTCTATAAATGGCATGGTAGAAAATCCCGATATAACTAGAGGTGTTAAAGATTACGTATCCAGAAAAAGACTGCTGGGTCTTTTTCTAGGCCTTATGCTGGCTATTATTGTACTAAATGTAGACAAAAAATTATGGCAGCCGGTTGAGCTTGAAACCATAAACAGTCGTAATACATCATTTTCTGCCTATCAAAATCAGATCAACACTGACAATGTAGTTTTAATTTTATTTGATGACAGAACACAGTTTTTACTCAGACAAAACGGACTGCCTATAAAAGATTTTGAGAAAAAAGGAAGAGATTTACTTGCCTCTGCCATTCATAAACTTGAAGGTTCTGGAGCAAAAGCAATTGGAATTAATTTTAATTTAAACAGCCCATCAGATCCTAAATCTGATTTAAACCTGGCAACTACGATTTCAAGGTATAAAAACATTGTAATTGCAGATTCAATTCATTCATTCCCATTTTATGTTAAAAATAATATCCTGAAAAGTGCTGCTGCAATTGGTTATGGAGAATTATTTTCTGACTACGATAAAATCGTCCACAAAATTAAGCTTACTGATAAAGGATACAAAGACGTACCTTCTTTTTCTTATGCTCTTTATAGAGTTTTGTCAGGGGGTAAAGATGTAAATAAAAAAATAAAACAAAAAAATGAATTTTATCTGCGCTATCCTCAAAAACCTTTTACTGTTTATTCATTTATTGATTTAATTGACGGTCAGATTACCCAGAAAAAACTAAAAAATAAGATTGTAATTCTTGGCAGCGGCTTAAGGAGTAAATTAATCAGTGATCAGCTTTTAAATCCTTGTGAAAAATATGCGCTTATTTCTGACAGTAAAGTACAAGCAATTGCATTTTTAAATTTATATCAGGAAGCATATCTTTTTAAATATGATTTGAATGATTACAAATGGTTTTTTGTGATTTTTAGCATTTTAATTGGCATTCTTTTCAGCAGTATGCAAACAGTAAAAAGAATTTCTATTGCTTCATTTTTGTTTGTTATGCTCCTTGCAGGGGGACAAATTGCATATAACAGCTATCATATTGTACTTGAAATAGTTCCTCTTGTTTTTCTTCTTCTTGGAAACCTTCTAATGGGTTCGCTTGTGTTTTTACAACTAAATTTGCAGGAACAGAACTTAAACCTGGAAGAAGCCCTGACAATGCTTAGTAAACGTAGTGAAGAACTGGAAAACTCCAGACAGCTGCTTCAAAACAAAAATATCCAGTTAAGCGGTACATTGGCTGAATTGCATGAAAGAGTTGAAGAACTAAGAAAAGTAAGAAAGCAGCTCTCAAACCGAAGAGAAGAAGAAAGAAAACGAATTGCAAGAGAACTGCATGACGATACACTTGCTAGGATTACTGACTTGAAAAGATATATAGAATCAGTTATAAATTCTGATGCTGTAGCTCTTCAGGTTAAAAAAGATCTTGGAATTACAATTCATACACTGGATAATGTTACCTATGAAATAAGAAGAATAATTAATGCATTAAGACCTTCAATGCTTGATAATGCTCTTGGACTTATCCCAGCAATTGAAAATTTACTGGATGAATTAGCAAAACGTTCTTCATTTACGATTAAAACCAAATTTAAAACAAATCTCTCCAGATTAAAATTATCTGACCCAGACGAAATCAACCTTTATAGAATTATTCAGGAAGCATTGAATAATGTTTTTAAGCATTCTCAAGCAAGAAATGTTGAGGTAATACTTAAAGAACAGCCAGGACAAGTTTTAGTTATTATAAAAGATGACGGAATTGGAGTAGAGGCTAATACGCCTCAGGATGGAAAAGAAATCAGCTATGGTCTTATTGATATGAAAGAAAGAGCAGATTTAATTGGAGCTGAAGTACAGTATATTAAAACATCTGGAGGCTGTGGTACTACCATTGAAATTACTATTCCACTGACAAAAATTAAAAAAGCTGAAAAAACATCTGATGCTGAAGAAATGTTTTCAAATACACCCAGCAGTGTTATCTAATCATTCCAGTAAACATCATCCCAAAAATATTTGCAATTAAAAAAGTAAATAAAAATATTCCCAGGAAAAAAGGAATAATAGCCATTAAAAAAACTCTCCATGCTTCAAGCTGAAAACTTTTAGCAAGCGATATCCAGAATAAAATAAATGACCAGATACTGATTAGCACCTGAAAAAACATATAAACAGAAGGATTTAAATTATAGATTAAGTTTATAGGTGTTAAAAGAAGAAAAGGAATGCCGGAAAGCCCTGTAAACCCTAGAAGCCTGCCTAAATTATTGTTCGGGGTTTTGAAGACCGTACTGAAACAAAATATAAATATTCCTACAAAAAACCAGCTTAAAAAACCTATAAATTCAATGCCAACAATACTTAAAATTCCTATATTAGAAGGATCAATTTTACCCAAGTTTGATAAAACAACTGCAAGAAATCCATAGATAATCACAGTAAATGTATCTTCGTTATATAATTCCTGAAATATTTTTTTTGGTGAAAACAATACTCCATAAAATGCTTCAAGAAAACTAATTTTAGGTTCATCTGAAGTTAAATTTTGTTCAATATTTGTATGTGTATTCATTTACTTTATTTTCTCATGAATTAATTTTAGTTTAGAAGGTGCTTTCTGTCCAAATTTTATTGCAGAAATCAGCTTTATTTTTGCTTTTTGAGCATCTTCTTTGTTTTTTGCATGTATTTCAAGTAATGCATCCTCTTTTTTTATTTTATCCCCATATTTCTTATAGAATAAAATGCCGACAGAATGGTCAATTTTATCCTCTACTTTTTCTCTGCCTGCTCCAAGCCTGTGTACTGCTTCACCCACTATATATGCATCTATATCATAAATATATCCTTCTTCCTCTGCTTTCATGACCTCAATATGATTTGCTTTTTTAATGGGCCATGAATTTTCAGATAAATCGCCGCTCTGGGCTTTTATCATTTCTTCAAACTTTTTAAGAGCACTTCCATTTTTTAATAAAATTAAAAGTTCTGATTCAATGTCGCTCTCTTTTTCCTGGCTTATGAGTTTTATTGCCTCTTTGGAGAGTAAAATCAAAATCTCAATTAAATCAGGCACTACTTTTCCTGATAATACTTCAATTACTTCTAAAATCTCAAGGCTATTTCCTACTGCATAACCAAGAGGCTGATTCATATCTGTAATAAGTGCTGTTATATTTTTATCCAGATTTTTTCCTATATTTACCATGCTTAATGCAAGCTTTTTTGCCATATCCGGAGTTTTCATGAAAGCCCCTTTGCCTGCTTTTACATCCAGAATTATGTTTTTTGAGCCGCCTGCAATTTTTTTGCTCATGATTGAAGAAGCAATTAAAGGAATAGAATCCACAGTATCTGTTACATCCCTGATGGCGTAGAGTCTTTTATCTGCTGGAGCAAGATCGGAGCCTGCACTACTAACAGCAAGCCCTATTTTTTTAACCTGTTCTTTTATTTCATCGATAGTTAAATTTGTTTTTAATCCAGGAATAGATTCAAGTTTATCTATGGTTCCGCCGCTTATACCCAGCCCTCTTCCGGAAAGTTTTGGAATATTTATTTTGTTTTTTGTATATGCTGCAACAAGTGGTGCAAAAAGAAGGGTGATTTTATCCCCTATTCCGCCCGAGCTGTGCTTATCGACAGTAGGCTCAAGTCCTTCCCAGCTTAAAATGGTTCCTGACTTAGCCATAGCTAAGGTTAGAGCTGAAATTTCAGAGTCATTCATTCCATTTGATTTCACAGCTTTTAACCACAACGTAATTTCTTCTTGATTAAAGTTATCCAGGTTTTTAATAAATAAATTAATTTCTTCAGGAGTATGAACTTTTGAGTTTTGTTTTCCTTTAATATATTCTTTTATATCAAACAATTTCTCTTCCTTTGATCAATCCTTCTTGCAAGTTAGCTAGAATCTCATCTTTTATATCAAAATTAGAATAAACATTCTGTACGTCATCGTGCTCTTCTATCATTTCCATTAGTTTTAAAATATTTTTTGCAAGATCTGGAGCACTGATTTCAATATGTTCTTTTGCACTGTATAAAATCTGGGTTTCAGAGGGTTTTATATTTTTTGCAAGAATGTTTTTTTGAACTTTTTCAAGTTCCTCGGATTTTGTAATTATTATTGCATTTTCACTATCTGAAAAATCAATATCACGAGCACCTGCTTCTATGGCGAGCTCATATATTGCATCCTGGCTTTTAAACATTGAATTTGGAATTTTTATTTCCCCGCGTTTTACAAACATCCAGCTTACAGCGCCAGACTCTGCAAGTTTTCCGTGGTATTTTACAAAATAACTTCTTAAATCCGATACTGTTCTATTCTTATTATCAGTAGCACACTGAACCATTATTGCAGTGCCGCCCGGGCCATATCCCTCGTATATAATTTCTTCAATTCTTGAGCCGTCATCTCCGGTGCCGGCGCCTTTTTCTATTGCTCGTTGAATGTTGTTTTGAGGTACGAGGTTTTCTTTTGCTTTTTCAATTGCAAATCTTAAGCGGAAGTTTGCCTGAGGATCAGCTCCTCCTAATCTTGCAGCCACCATTATTTCCTTGGCAATTTTTGAAAATACGGCACCCCGTTTTGCGTCAGTGACTGCCTTTTTACGTTTAATTTGTGCCCATTTAGAATGTCCAGACATAAGATTTAATCGTAGAGACATGCCATTGGCATGTCTCTTGTGAATTAGTTTACCATCTCATTTTATTTATTCGTATATTTTTGTAGAGGCATGGTTTCCATGCCTCTATATTGTTAGGTAAAATTGACAAGGTAATTTTAATTAGAAAACACTTATGAAAGTAGACATTGTTAAATACCGTTGGTTTTGGTTTGGGTTTTCCTTAGCTGTTTTAATTCCTGGATTAATAGCAATAGGATTTTGCTTTCAAAAATTTGGTTCACCGTTAAAACTCGGGTTAGATTTTACAGGTGGTACAAAACTTGAATATAGGTTTCCTCATGAAGTAAAGCTTGAAGAAGTAAGAGCTATTTTAGATAAGCATAAACTAGGCGGGAGCAATATTCAGCTTTCAAAAGTAGCCTCTAATGGTTCACAAGTGGTGGTGATTAGATCAAAAGCAATAAAACAAAGAAAATCATCCCAGACCAAAGCAAGCCAGAAAGAAAAAATAGATGAAGAGTTTACTCAGACTTTTGGTAATTTTGAAATTCTATCCATTGATACAGTAAGTCCAATAATAGGTCCTGAACTTTTAAACTCCGGACTGCTTGCTTTATTTTTTACTCTGGTTGGAATTGTGATTTATATCAGCTACAGATTCAGGAAAGATTATGCAATCTGTGCAATTATTGCAATGATTCATGATGTTTTTGTTCTTGTGGGTTTGTTTGCAATATTTAGTTTTTTCTGGGGGCTTGAAATTGACAGTTTATTTATAACTGCTGTTTTAACAGTAATCGGGTTTTCAATTCACGACACGATTGTGGTCTTTGACAGGATTAGGGAGAATTCAAAATTCCTTACTAAAAATAAAACATTTGGGGAAATTGCAAATGACAGTATAAACCAGACACTCATAAGGAGCATTAATACCTCACTTACTACATTAATTGCACTTGGAACATTGTATTTATTTGGCGGAGAAACTACAAAAACATTTGTAGGTGCAATGTTCCTTGGAATAGCTTCAGGTACTTATTCCAGTATTTTTGTAGCAAGTGCACTGCTGGTCTGGTGGAGAGAAATTGTGAAGAAAAAAAGACTAAAGAGTGCGTGATAAAATTCTTATATGATTAACCAAGATTTACTTATCGGTGCAGGAATAGCTTTTAGTATACTTACAATAATTTTTATACTTTATCTAACTATTTTTAGAAATATAATGCCTGATCACAAAGAAGATGACGGAAAACCTTTTTTCCCTTTTGATGAAAGATAAATTAATATTCAGCTATATTTAATGTACTGGTTTTTTGTTCAATTTTCTTTTTTATTTTAGGAATCATTTTTATGGCTTCATCTTCACCAGCTTTAATGGCCTTTATAAGGCTTTGAGTATCAAGATCTAAAATACCAACTCCATTTAAGTCTGGGCTTATTACAATATCTGCTTTTTCCAGCACTAGTTCAGATTGTGCCAGTAGCCCAAGATTTATAACCCTTGTAATTACTCCTTCAAATGATCTGAAATTTTCTGACTTTGCTTCTTCTGGTTTTGCATCTACATCAATAGCAATTACAATATCAGCTCCCATTTTTCTTGCTTCTTCTACAGGGATGTTTTGAACCACACCCCCATCAATAAGCAGCTGATCGTTAATAGGAATAGGCTGGTGAAGGGATGGGATTGCTGCGCTAGCCTGAACAGCAAGCCCTACATCGCCTGATTTGATTACAACGGGTAAACCTGAAATTAAATCAAGTGCAATTATATGAAGGGGAATAAAGATTTTAATTTTTCCGTCATCCTTTGAAATTAAATTATCTACAAAATGTTGTAATCTTCGGTCATTATATAACCCGGCATAAAATGGTCTTCTTAGAATGGTTCTACAAGTTCTATTCATATAAACAAATGCTGCCCGAAACAACGAGAAATCAATCTTATATACTTTTTCTATGGCACCGCTTAATACTTGATATTCAAGTTCATCCAGTCCAACTCCTCCTGCATAGAGAGATGCAATTAATGCTCCTGCACTGGTACCTACCAGATAATCTACTGGGATATTTTCTCTTTCAAAAACTTTCAGCACACCTATATGTGCAGCTCCTCTTGCCCCGCCGCCTCCAAGTGCAATTCCGATTTTAGGTCTGACGACAGGGTTGTTTTTTGCATGGACAGGTAAAGATAAAAAAGTAATTATTGAAATAAGTAAGCAAAAAATCAGTAAGTAATTATGGTGTCGATTCATGTATCAAGATAGTTATTTTCTTTAAGCCAGTTAATTATTTGATTTGCACTTTCTTCAGGCATTCCTTTATTTGTCTCAACTGTAATTTCAGGGCTTGTAGGTTCTTCATATGGATCTGATATACCTGTAAATTGGAGAATCTCTCCGGCTCTTGCTTTTTTATAAAGACCTTTTACATCTCTTTTTTCAACTACTTCAAGCGGACACTTTGCATATATTTCCACAAAGTTTTCATGCATTTCCCTTACTTCATCTCTGATTTCCCTGTAAGGTGAAATTGCAGCAGTGATTACTATTACACCGTTTCTTGAAAGCAAACTTGCTACGTAGCCAATTCTTCTTATATTTGCATCTCTGTCTTCTTTGCTGAATCCTAATCCTTTACTTAAGTGTGTGCGTACAATATCCCCGTCAAGTATTTCAACTTTTAATCCTTGTTCCTTTAGCTTTTTTTCCAAAATATTTGATATTGTGGATTTTCCTGCTCCTGAAAGACCTGTAAACCAGAGAGTAAGTCCGGTTTGTACTTTTTTGTTTTGGTTTAATGTTTCAGCAGTCATTATTTCCATATATTACAATATCTTACCTTTACTTTTCTTCCTGTTTTACAGATACTGCTACAAGAGCAGGTCTGATTACTTTTTTATTTAAGATGTAGCCTTTCTTTAAAATCTGCATTACGGTATGGTCAGGGAGTTCATTAGTCGGAATTTGATGAAGCGGTTCATGATACACAGGATCAAAAGGTATTCCTGTTTCTTCAATAGCTTGAAGTCCAATATCTTTAAGACACTTTAAAAGCATTTCAAATACCAGATTAAAGTCTTCGATTATTTTTTCTGAGGGACTGTCTGGTTTTACAGCACTTCTTGCATAATCAAATGTATCCATGGCAGGCAGAAGTATTTCTATGGTTTTTTCTGCTGCGTATTTATAAAGATCTTCTTTTTCCTGGGTAGTCCTTTTTTGAAGGTTTTGATAGTCTGCCAGAGCTCGTAAATATTTGTTTTCTACTTCAGTTATTTTATCTTTCAGGGCTTGCACTTCCTGAGCAGTACTTTTTTCTTCTGGGGAAAGCTCTATTGTTTCATTGCTTTCAGTCATTTTTTCTTCCTTTCTTTCTTTATTCATATATGAATCTATATTCTCCCTTAATAAGTTATTTGAATTTTAACTTTTTTTGGTAATTGCCCCATGCCTTTCAAAACCTTTTCATAACCTTTATATAGCATTCTATAGACTATCTGGAAAGTACAACCAATTAGAAAAGAAGGAAATTATGAAGACAAATACTAATGAAGAAATATCATTTACTAATTGTTATGGTGGTCTATACCTCAATAAACAAGAAGGAACCATAGCCATAGACTTTAAATCTTCAGAATTAGTTCTATACTTCCATACATCTTTATATCAGTCACTTGCATGGTTATTACATACTGCCTCAGATTGTGAAGAATTAATGAGATTTGTCAACTGGACGGTTGATCCTAAATCAGTAAATAAAAATACATTAATTGAAGTACACGGGCCAGAACATGCAGCATGTCTGATTTGTTCGCCATCTCATGAGCGAGTTCAATTAAATCTGGAAATTGGTGTTTCAGTTGATTTAAAATTCACTGATTTTAAGGGAATCCTTGAGCTTATAAAAGAAGCACAAAATGATCTTGAATGGAGAAGACAACTTTTACAATGGTCATTAAAACTTGATATTGATCCGCATTCAGACAGCAAAGACATTAAAGATAAAAAAGTAATATAAGTTTAAGATAAATTAATCAACATTCCTTCACTGCAGGTCCTGTCGCCTGCAGGTACCCTTCAGAGCTTCGTCACAGAGTTCCTCGCTCTGAACCCTTCCCTTCCGGCGCCACCCGCAGTGAAGGAAACTAAGTTGAGAAACTTAATTGACAAAGCACTAGGATATAATTATTGTATATATTGCAAAACAATGTTTACGGTTTATACATTATCAGATTCAAGCGGTGAAACTGCTGAGATGGTTGCAAAATCTGCAATAAGTCAGTTTGAATCTGTCTCTAGCGAAATTAAAAGACTTCCAAAGGTAAGTTCAATAGAACAATTAAAAGAATTACTTAAAAGAGAAATACATTCTCCTTGCATTGTTATTTATACTCTTGTTCAACCCGGGGTGAGGCAGGCATTAATTGAAGAATCTCAAAAATATTCTATACCTATTTATGATGTTTTAGGCGGACTTGTTGGGAAGCTTGAAAATATGTTTCATGCCCAGCCTTTGCGTGAACCTGGACTCAGATTAAAAATAGATCAAGCTTACTTTAACAGAATGGATGCCATTCACTATGCCATAAAATATGACGATGGACAGAATTTAAATGGTATAGCTCATGCAGATATAATTTTACTTGGTATATCTAGAACCGGCAAAACCCCGAGTTCTATGTATCTTGCACAGCACTATGGTTTAAGAGCAGCAAATATTCCTGTTGTTCTTGGAGTAGAGCTGCCAAAAATACTATATGAAATAGATCCGCATAAAATAATTGGTTTTATATGTGATCCTCTTGTACTTCAGTCATTAAGAAGTACACGGGCAAGTTCACTTCAGATGGATTACAGCTTAGATTATTGTGATTTTAATCAAATATCACAGGAGCTAGACTATGCGAAAAAGATTTACAAGGATTTAAAATGTGAAGTTGTCGATATGACAAACCGGGCAGTAGAAGAAATTGCTGCAGAAATCATTTCAAAACTTCAACTGGTAAAGAAATAATTTACAATTTTATTGCAGAGCAATTTTGCTCCCATTTAAGAGTTTTATTTATTCCATATTCAGAAGATACGTCTTCATTTACAAGAAATACCTTTACAAACTCTAACTTACTTTTTTGTTTTTCAGATTTATTCCAATTCTTGCATGCATAAGCTGTATAGTTAAATGCATTTATATCATATCCTGGGTACAGTGAAATATTTAATGAGTCTTCAAAATAATTTTTCCAGAATCTATTTTTATAGTAGGTGCTTAAAAAATCCGGTTTTCTCCAGCTAATTTTTTCTTTATATCGAAGTAAGTTATATTCTTTTCCATCATTAAAGATTCCTTGTACTAAATACCATTTTATGTTTCTGTCTTTTGTGCTGATTGGAGCAGATTTATACCATGGTTGTTCAATATTTAGCAATGTGCCTAAAGATTTTAAATTGTCTGGAATTTTATACTTTCCATATATATTTTCCACATTTGAAAAAATTATAAAAATCATGAATATTACAATAAATATTTTTTCACAATCATTTTGCTCTATATTTATTTTTCTGAATTTTAATGATGAAATTATTCGAGAACCTAAAAATCTGTTACTTGCAATTTTTTCGTAAATCATGGTTCCATATTGCACTATAGGTCCAAATCTAAAAAATGGCAGCAGGTAATAAAGTACAGGCGAGTTTTCACATAAAATAAGAAATGCAGTGTATTTAGTATGAAGTTTTCCTGTATGATCCATGACGACCCAGGAATTTTCTTTTTGCATTACCTCGTAAACCTTTAAATCATCTTGTGCTGGCAGTATCTGTGTCTCAGGAATGAGGAAAAATGTTCTTATAATCAGGACCATTTTCTTGCAAAAACCACACATACCGTCAAAATAAATTTTTATCTGTAGAGGCGTTTCGCGAAACGCCTCTACAGGTGTTTTTAGTTTTTTAGTGAATGAATCCCAGAACCTTTCAGGTAATAATATAAATAATGCTGCAATATTTACCCACGGCAAAAATCCACTGTCAAAAAATACAATTAAACAAAGATTTAATAAAGTATAAACTCCTATTGAAAAAAGACGGACTTGAGAAGTAAATATTAGTGGCAGCAAAAATAAAGGACTTAATAATGCAAGCCATCTTACTGAATGTGTAATAAGTTTTAAATATGAAATAGGCAGATGTGTAGCAAGGTAAGTGCTTAAAGGAGTTCCATCCTGAACTGAGGTGGCAAGACTTAAAATAGCTTCGCCGCCTAACCATTTAACGTCTTGTTTTAAAGCAAAAGAAGTAAATAAATATACAGAGATTATTTGAATATATATTGCAATAGACGACAGGGAAAAATAAACAGATGAAAAGATTTTATCTGATGTGTTTAATGCATTATCAATGGAATATTTTGCTCCCAGCGGCAAAAACATCCCCCAAAAAAGAAGAAGACTAAGCAGGTAGTCCCCACTATCGTTAATAAATGAGCATCGGACATGAAGTGATGTCAGTAAAATCCATGATATAAAAGTAACTAATCTTGTTCTATATCCAAATGCTAGTGCAAGCGCAAAGAATATTTCAATTATTAAAAGAACTAAAATAATTGAAGGTCTTCCATGGATTGCAAAAATACTTATATTCCATGCGTTGCTGTTTTGATTAAAAAATTGAGTTCTGGGCACTATACCATCATCAGAATAAAAAGCAGATACTATTCCCAGTCTGGAGATTATATCAATGATAATTAAAACAGCCAGTAAAATCCTAAGAAATGCCAATGATCTTAAATCGATTCCAAAAAGCGCATTTATTTCTTTTTTATTTGTATTTTCCATTAATTAGTTTTTTCCTGACTTTTACTTTCATCTACTAAATTTTTAATTCGGGTATTTGTATTATTTGCTTCCTCATTTCTGCCTTGTAATCTTTGGATGGCTTCAATTGCAGTAAGTATTTGCGTAAGTCGTACGTCATTTGCGCCATATTCGACCCCAAGTAATTCAAGAGCCTTTTTGTAAAGGATCTCGGCTTCAGAGTATTTTTGTTGGTAAATAAAAAGAGAAGCATTGCTGTAAAGATCAATCACAGCTGTAATAGCATTTCCTTCTGATTTTTTAACTACTTCATTTAATATTTCATCTACGCTTCTTTGACTGTAAAAGCAATACTGTTTCCAGACAAAACTTTTTTCTGGTCTTACAAACTTGTGATTTGGTTTAGGATCCCACTTCATGAAGTATATATCGAACTCTTGGAGCTCTTTATCCCCTTTATGAGTGTTGTTCCATTCTCTACAAAGATTACCTGCATAGTACGGCAAATTCGGCTGGTATGTGGGATCAGCTATAACAGAGAGAATGTATCTTCTCCAGTTTCTGTTTTTATACATTTCAGAACCAATTTCTGGCTTATCCCATTTTACTGATTGTCCGTTTCTAAATATATCTATTTCAGAACCGTCTTTAAGCTTGCCTACTGATACTGGCCAACCGCTTGACCAGCCTCCTGGAGCAGTATACATGCCCCACATCTGATCTATGCTTAGAAAACTTATTAAGTACATGAAAGGACGCGGAAAGTCATATTTTTTTGGATCAACAGACCATAAATTTATAGCAAGAACACTAAAGAGAAAATATGTAGCAAGAACATTACTTAATAAAGATGACTTTAAGTTTATAGTACTGACTCTTTTGTCTTTTATTAAAAAATTTGAGAAAAAATTACTTAATAATAAATCTATTTTTTCCCAAAACCAGCTCGGGAGAAAATGCAGTGCTGCTGCGCTGGATACCAGATGAAAAATTTCAAGATCTATGCAGATTCCAAAACAAATATGCATAAAAACATAGCCAATTACAGAAATTGTACGAATGGGACCGTTAAAGACAGGTATAAAAAAAAGTAAAGGACCTAAGCTTTCAAAAGCTATCACTGAATTGGTCATAAAATGAAGTACATCCATTGGTAGTTCAAACACTAATTTACTGAAGTATGTTTCCAGGGAAACATTTGTAATTGCATAATAAACAGCAGTGCCATCTCTCCATGTTTCATTTCTTAGCTTAAGTATTATTGAAAACCAGTAAATAAAAGCAAATTGCAGACAGTAAGCAGCACTTCCCATTGAAAAAAATCTCTTAGGCAGTTCTTCTTTTGATTTATTCATTAAGCTATCAATTGAAAAGCAGGCTCCAAGAGGTAAAAGCATTCCCCAGAACAATAAAAGTCTCAGTTCAAAATCTCCTCCATCTAATGCCAGTGCATCTCTATGTTCAAGAGAAATAAGAAAAAACCAGGAAAGAAAGGTCATTAATTTTGTGCGATAACCAATTAAAAGCAAAAAAGCAAAGATAGCTGCAAGGAGAAATAATATTGCTTGTATCTCAACTCTTCCGCTTATAAAGTGAATCGAGTATGACCAAATATGTATATAATTTACTGCTAAGCTTCGTGGCATTAAGCCAGTGTCGTTATAAAAAATATTCAGATCAGGAAATCGATTTAAAAGATCAGCCAAAATGACAAATGCAACCACTATCCGGAATAATGCCAGCGATCTTAAATCAAATCCAAAAAGTTCTTCAGCCTTGCTATCTTTATTTTTTAAACTTCGCCAAATATAAACAGTGAATACAATAGTAATGATAATTAATAAACGTATTGCTTGTGATTCCATAATTAAATTATTCCAATGCCATTGCAACAATTTCACTTATGTCCTTTACTTGAGGAGGAGACTGGCTTTTATCTAAAGTTTTTGCTGTTTCCAGCATTATGGTACAGAATGGACAGGCACTTGCTACTATTTTTGCTTTTGCTTCTTTTACCTCATTTAATCTCATGACATTAATTTGTTTTCCGGGAGCTTCATACCAAAGTTGTGCTCCTCCGCCACCGCAACATGTGCCTTTTTCTTTTGAGTTTTCCATCTCAATGTATTTAATATTTGGAATTTTATTTAATATGTTTCTTGGAGCATCATATTGACCGTTATGACGCCCAAGATAACATGAATCATGATAAGTAATCTCTTCTTTTATTTCTTTAGTCATTGAAAGTTTGCCCAGCTTTATAAGTTCCCAGATAATTTCAGTATGATGAAATACCGCAGTATCATTTAAACCAAATTCAGGATATTCATTTTTAAACGTGTTAAAACAATGCGGACAGTGTGTAATTATTTTTTTTACTTTTGCATTTTTAAAGGTTTCAATATTTTTCAGAGCTAATTCCTGGAAAAGTCCTTCATCACCGGCTCTTCTTGCAGTATCACCGTTGCATTTTTCTTTCTTTCCTAGAATTGCAAATTTTATGTTTGCCTTTTTAAGCAGAGTAACCATAGTTTTTGCAATATTTTGATTCCTGCTGTCATATGAACCTGCACATCCAATCCAGTATAAATATTCAAAATCGTTTGTGCTTTCAATTTTTGGAACATCAAGCCCTTCTGTCCATTTTTCACGATCTTCAGGAGGTTGTCCCCAGGGATTAAAACGTGACCTGATATTTTTTAACGTGTTCAATAAATTATTGGGAGCTTTATTCCCTCCTATTAAAGTTCTTCTAAGGTCAATGATTTTTGAAAGTGGATTTATTCCTACAGGGCAAGCTTCTACACATGCCCTGCATGAAGTACATGACCATAGTGTTTCCTGTGAAATTTGGGATGGTAAATCAATATCAGAGCGGGCAGAAGAACCTTTGTAACCATGCGGAAACATTGGTTTTTCATACATAATTTGTTTTAAGTCAAGAATTACCCATTTTGGTGAAAGTGGTTTATCAGTATTTGTTGCAGGGCAAACTTCATGACATTTACCGCAGGCAGTACATGAATCCAGATCCATTAAATCTTTCCAGGTAAAATCTTCTATCTTATTCACTGTTTGTGCGAAATCCTCCGGCGGATTTTCCATGGCAAGAATTTCTACGAGATTAAATGGAGTATTTAATGCACCATTGGGTTTTAAATCCTTAAAAAATATATTTACCGGACTTATAAACATATGACTAAACTTTGTATATGGAATTAATGCGACAAAGGAAAAAGTTTGAATTGAATGCAGCCACCATAATGTAAAATGAATGTTTTTTTGACTCTCATAACTTAAAGGACTAAATAAAGCACCAATCATAGCTCCTATTGGTGCATAAGGTTCAAACTGATTTGTAGCAGATTGTCTGATCCCTTCAATTAAAAACCCAAGTACAACGAATAAAAAAAAATAAGTGATTTGTATCCAGTCATTGTGATAATTATCAAGTCTTTTTGGTCTTTTTATGTATCGGATATATGCAAAAAATCCAAGTCCAATAAGCATTAAAACACCCGATAAATCCATTAAAAGTGAGTAAGTCTTATAAAATACTCCATGAAAAAAATATTCAGGCATTCTGTCCTGAACTGTTAAGATATCAGTTCCAATCCACAACACAAAAAAACCATAAAAGACCAGTATGTGTGCAATTATAGGGAGTTTTTCTTTTCCCCAGTTTTTATGGAGAAAAGCCTGCTCAAACATAATTAGAATACGGTTGGTTATTTCAAAAAAATCATTTTTTCTTTTACCTTGTGACCAGGTTTTTAATTTGAGGTAGAATCCATAAAAAAAGAATACCAGTGAAATAAAAAATAAGGAATAAAATATTTCTTTATAGTATGGGAGATCATGAATATTCCACCATAGTCCGCGTGTTTCCATAATGGAACTATATTAACAAAGTTTTCAGCTTTTAGTCTGATTTTTAAACTTTATTCCTTCTGCACGCTCAGCAAATTCTTTTGCTTTATCGTTTTGTCCAATCTTTTTGTAAACCTCAGATATATTCTCAAGAACAATTGCTAATTCAGGATGATTTTTACCCAGGGATTTTTCAAGAATTGAAAGGGTGCTGTTAAACAGTGGTACTGCTTCTTTGTATTTTCCTTCCAGGTAGTAAACAGCCGCAAGATCATTTTGTGCTTTTGCATACAATGGATCTTCTTTTCCTTTTGCTTTTTCACTTATTGTTACAAGCTTTTGTAAAACATTTTCAGCTTCTTTGTATTTTTTCTGAGTCTTATATAATTCAGCCAAATTTGTAAGTGGTGTCTGAAGACTTATATGATCCTTACCCAGATTCTTTCCCATAATATTTACTGCTCTTTTATATAAGGGCTCAGCTCTTTCATAATTCCCCTGAAATAAATATAAAGTCGCAATATTATTTAAGGAAAGGGATACGTCCAGATGTTCTTTACCCAGCGTCTTTTCTCTGATATCAAGTGATTTTTTATAGTTTAATTCAGCTTCAGGAAGTTTTTTTTGAAGCCTGTAAAGTTCACCCAGGTTATTCAATGATGTAGCAACATTTGCACTGAAATTCCCAAATTCTTTTTCAGCATATTTTAAGGTTTTATTTGCTTCTACAGTTGCCTCTTTTAATTTTCCTTGGTTATAAAGTTCTACTACTTTGGAATTTAATTCCTGCCATTTTTTTTCTTTTTCAGGTGATACCTCAGCTTTATTACCGGTCTGATTCGCAGCACATTCCAGGCATGGGCCTTTTTTTGCACAGGATGTAAACATTAGTCCTGTAAATAAAACCACAGAAATTGTAATTATAGCTTTAATATTTTTGTTCATTTTTTTTCTCCGCAGTTAATTATTATACTGAAGGATTTATTTAATAATTCGATGACTACGGATAAAAATGATATTATGAGTAAAGGTGAAACCAAAAATAAAATTTGGTACAGACGGCTGGCGTGGCATAATAGCTAAAGATTTTACCTTTAAAAATATTAGAATAGTGGCACAAGCTACAGCAGAGCAATTTTTAGAAGATTTAAAAAACAATAAAAATCTTAAAAATCTGGCTTTTATCGGTTATGACAGAAGGTTTCTTGGAAAAGAATTTGCTGAATGTACAGCAAAAGTCTTTTCAGAGAATGGTTTGAATGTAAGTTTGTATTTAAAAGATGTTCCTACACCTATGGTTTCTTTTGACGTAAAGAAGAATTCAGCCGTTGGCGGAATAGTTATAACAGCCAGTCATAATCCGCCGGAATATTCAGGTTTTAAAATTAAAACTTCAGATGGTTGTTCTGCAGAAAAAGAATATACAAATAAGATAGAAGAAAGAATCGGCGAGCCGGAGAACCGGCGATACGGCGAAGAACGAACTGGCGAAGAAGGAAGAATTAATTTAATCGAACCTTCAAAAGACTACGTAAATTTTCTTAAAAAAACTTTTGATCTGGAATCCCTTAAAAAATTAAACGATATTGTAATTGTTGATTCCATGAATGGAACTGGAAATGGCTATTTAGAGGATTTATTGTCAGGCGGCAGTTTAAAAGTAAAAACTATAAGGGGTGAAATCGATGTAACTTTTGGAGGAATAAATCCTGAACCCATGATGCCTCAGCTTGAACCACTGGCAAAAGAAGTATTAAAAAACAATGCTTTAATTGGACTTGCAACTGATGGTGATGCAGACCGGGTCGGAGCAATGAGTGAAAAAGGTGATTATATAAGCACGCATAAAATCCTTGCAATTTTACTTTATTACCTGGTAGAAAAGAAAAAACTTTCAGGTGGGGTAGTTGTTACATTCTCCCAAAGCGTACTTGTAAAAAAAATGGCAAAACATTATGGATTAAAACTTTATGAAGTGCCTATTGGATTTAAAAATATTGCTGAACTTATGCTAAGTAATGATATTTTAATAGGTGGAGAAGAAGCTAATGGAATTGGTTCTAAGTTACACTATATGGCTGACAGAGATGGAATTTTTAATGCCTTACTCCTTCTTGAAGCTGTAAAATCCTTTAATTTAAAACCAAGTCAGCTAATTGAAAAATTGCATAAAGAATTCGGGGCATTTTACTATGACAGAATTGATATGCATATTCCAAGCACTGAGGTAGGGATATCATTTGTTGAGAAAATAAAATCTAAACCTCCAGAAGAAATAAATGGTATAAAAGTAAAAGAAATTAAAACACTGGACGGTACAAAACTTATATTTGAAGATGAGAGTTGGTTGCTTTTTCGTGCATCCGGGACCGAGGCATTACTTAGAATTTACGCTGAAGGTAAAAGCAAAGAATTTGTCAGCTCAATGTTATTAAATGGAAAGAAACTTTTTGAAAGCTCATTAAAAATAGCTTGTTAGTTTCTGGATCTTAGTTAAGTTTTCCTTTTTGAACAGGTCCGGTTTCTCGTTCGTTTAATTTTTCTGCACCAGTCCAGCCAATGAAATAATCTTTACCGTCTTTAGTTTCAATTGCTTTATAAAGATTCTGTTCTTTAACAAGATTAGCACCGCTTAACTGGTTTTTTGCAAACTTAAGATACTCTTCTTCTTCCATATAACTGTAAATGTCAGGATAAACTCTGACAAATAATTTATTCTGGAATTCCTGAACCTCAACTGGATTATAAATCACATGAACAGAAGTGTTTATTTTCACCAGATTAAAAAGCTCCTTCATATCATCTGGGTGAAGCCTGATACATCCATGTGTGCTGGCTTTTCCTATGGAGCTTGAATCGCTCGTGGCATGAAAACCATATTCCTGACTTTTTCTGTTCATTGCAAAACCCAGCCAGTATCTTCCGATTGGATTTCTTTCACCTGGAGCTACTATTTTTGACTGACGGTAAGGATTTACCCATGCAGGATTTGATATCCTCCGGACAATTTTAAAATCACCTAAAGGAGTAGGTGTAATTGATGTACCTACACCGACAGAATATTCTTTTATTGCCTGTCCGTTGTCAAAAAGAATTAATTTTTTTGCAGGGATATTAAGGATAAGTTCATAAGACTCTTGAAGGGTCCTTAATGAATGAGCAGGCAACATGCTAAAAAGGCCAAAAAGCATTATTAATGACAGTATTACTTTTTTCATAGTAACAATATTATTCCTTTCTTTTTAATTTTTAAACCCTCGCACCAATGTGTTTCTCTGCTTCTTTATTTTGGGCAAACACATTGGTATGCCCCTACCACATCCCAGCTACGTTTCTGTTTTCTGCATCTTCTGAAACGTAATCAGGGCTGCCGTCAAAGCCAGACTTATCCTTTGCAGAATCAAATCCATCTAGTCCGCTGCTATCTTTTCCGGCATTAGCATTGGCAAGATCTTCATCTGTGCCTGCTCCTGCCAAGCGGCTTTGTTCTAATTTTGAAAGTTCTTCAAGTAGTGCTTTTTGCTCTTCAGGTGTAAGATCCTTACCAATTCTGCCACCAATAATTACGTATATGGATGAAGCTGGTGTTACGTTGCTGATTTCTCTATCAGCTCCGCTAATACCTTCTATACCTACTCTTGCGCCTCTTACAGAACCTTCAACAGCACCGCCAGTTAATCCGGCAAAAAGTCCAGTTACTGCTCCTGTGGCAACTGCTGTTGCTGATGAGGCCCAGGCAGCAGCTTTTCCTGAAGCATCTCCGCCAAGTGCTTTACTTGCAGAGTCAGCTGTTTTAACTCCTATTTTTGTACCTTCATATAATCCTTTACCTGCTCCTGCAATACTTCCTGCAGCAGCGCCAAAGGGAGCTGCAATTACTCCTATTGCTCTGCTTTTTGCATCAAAATGTTCTCTGGGCAATTGCGAAAAATCACCTACCAAATATGTAGCATGAGGAATGCTTACAGTGGGTCTAATGTCGCTCTTTGATTTTTCTACATCTCTTTCATGTACTGTGTTTTTATCAAAGAGAAAATTCTCTTCAAGAACTATGCCTTTTGTTCCTAATTTAAAAAACACGGTAGGTTGTGAATTAAACTTAGAGTTGTTTAATTTGTATGAGACATAATCTCCCTGTGTAACAGGTTGCTGGCCCTCAGCATTAAATCTCTCTAAAACAACATCTATTGCCTCGCCTGGCCTTGCATGAACTGGCAAACAAATAAATCCAAAAAGTAAAAGAACTGCTAATAATAAATTAAAGACTCTCATTTTTTTCTCTCTTTCAAAAATAATTAATTATTTTTTATTTCTCTAGATGACATGACGTCATTTAATGATGCTGGTTTCTAAGATAATATCCAAAGAAATTATATTAGAGTTTTAAAAGAAAAAATATAAATACAGTTGATAGTTAGGTGTTAACCTAATTAAGAAAACCTAAATATTGGACATTAAGAATAAAAAACCGAGTTATTAAGCACCTAATAGTTCAACATCAAAGATTAAGGTTGCATTTGGTGGTATTACTCCGCCTGCACCTTGGTTGCCATAACCTAGTGTTGAAGGAATAATTAATTTTCTTTTTCCTCCTACCTTCATGGTGCTAACTCCCTCATCCCAGCCTTTAATTACCTGACCAATGCCAATTACAAATTCAAAAGGCTGTCCTCTGTCAACTGAGCTGTCAAATTTTGTTCCGTTTTCCAGCCAACCTGTATAATGAACCTTTACTTTTTGTCCTGATTTTGGTGATGCTCCATTGCCAACAACTTCATCAATATACTTTAATCCTGATTCAGTGATTGTTATATCTTTATTTTCTGAATTAATCATCATGTTCTCCGTTTCATTGTTACCGGTGTTTTGCTCACTTATAGGATTTGATTCTTTACTGCAGGATGAAGTACAAATAATTAAAACAAATAAAACAACTAATTTAGAAATTTGTGATCGTGTAAACATTTTTCCCCTCCGTAGTTTAACCAACTCTCTTATATATGAGTGTAATGATTATATCAAAGGGGATTTAAAAAACAACATTTTACATGCAATGACGAGTAAAGCAAATCCAAAAACTTTTTCCAAGAAAATACTGTTAAAAGTACATGCTATTTTTGCTCCAATAAATCCGCCAATGAAAAACCCAATACAAATAAAAGCCGCAGTCTGTAAATCTACATGCCCGCTTTTATAATATGTCCATGCTGCAAGGATTCCAACTGGTGGAACCATTAAAGCAAGCGTAGTGCCCTGAGCTTGGTGCTGGGAAAAGCCAAAAAGTAAAACAAGGGCAGGAATAATAATAATCCCGCCGCCAATTCCAATTAATCCGCTAAGGACTCCTGCTATAAGTCCTAATAATATATAAAGCAAGAGTTCATTCATTTTTTAAATCCTTACTGAGCTCATACTCAGGAGGGCACTTTGAGTTACTTCTTAGCAGTTGCTTCTAATCTGGAAAGAACTTTTTCAAAATGATCAACTGGATATGCACCAAGTATTTTGACACCGTTTAAAACAAATCCAGGCGTGCCGCTAATGCCAATCTTTTGACCTTCTTTCATGTCCTCATCAATTTGTTTTTGAGCATTGTCACTAGCTCTGTCTTTATTAAACTTATCGAGATTTAAGTCAAGATCTTTAGCTATCTGAACATATAGCTCATCGCCTAACTTACCTTGATTTTCAAACAATTTATCATGGTATTCATAGAATTTATCTTGCTTACCTGCAGCCCAGGCAGCCTTTGAGGCTGGTGCTGCTTCAGGGTGAAAACTAAGCGGAAAATTCTTAAAAACATATTTAATTTTTTTATCATGATTTTTCATAAACTCTTTTATAGTGTTATCGCCGCTTTTACAAAATGGACACTGAAAATCAGAGAATCCTATTACAAGGTACTCTGCGTTTTTAGGACCTTTGACAGGAGATTTACCTATATCAACTTCAACCTTGTCAGCTAAAAGCTTTTCAAATTCTTCTTCTTGTTTTTTCTCAGCAAGATCTTTTTCATATTTTTCAAGTGCTTCTTTTATTGCTTGTGGATTTTTCTTTATAACATCTAAAACCAGACTTTCAAGTGATGGTTCCTCTGCAAGTGCGCAGGGAATAAATAAAATCACTGTAAGGACTAACGCTAACAATTTTTTCATTTCTAACTCCTTTATTCTTCAGTACTGCATAAATATTCTACCCGTAAATTTTAATATTATTCAAATTATTTGCAAGATTTTACAAAGATAATAATATAAACCCTTACGCTAAGGATATGTGGCTTTTAATTGCATAAGTCTTAAGTTTAAGAAAACCTCTTACTCCATATAAAATAAACTGGTATTCCTATTAAAACTATTACCAGACCAGGCCATGTATATAACGGCTTAAAGAAAAGGAGATCCAGAGAAATTGCACTTGCTAATAAGAGATATAAGCCAGGAACATATGGATAACCAAAAGCTTTATAAGGTCTGTCTGCATAAGGTTTTGTTTTTCTTAAAACAAATAAACCCAAAACAGTAAGAATATAAAACAATAACACTGCAAATATCACATAATCTAAAAGCTGGCTGTAAGTTCCTGATAAACACAAAACAGAAGACCAAATGCATTGTATAACAAGTGCATAAGCAGGCACATAATGCTTGTTTAATTCTCTGGCTTTATCAAAAAACAATCCATCCTTTGCCATTGCAAAATAAACTCTGGCAGTAGAGAGTATTATGCCGTTATTACATCCGAATGTAGAGATCATTATTAATAAGGCAACAATAATTGCACCTGAATTACCGAATATCATTTCAGCAGCTGCAGTTCCAACCCTGTCATCAAGAGCGAACTGAATACCGCGGGAAAAAGTATTACCTGCACCATATTCTCCAATTAAAGGCAGGACTAAAAGGTAGGATACATTAACCAGAAAATATAATAAAATTACACCTCCAGTTCCAAGCGCAAGACTTAAAGGAATATTTTTTTTAGGGTTAATGGTTTCAGATGCTGTATAAGTAACAGTATCCCAGGCAATTGCCGAAAAAAGTGAACCAACCATAGCTGTACCCATAACTTGCAGGATTGATGCACCATGTACAGGAATCCTATGTACGGTTCCTGAAGTAATATTTATCGTTGACACATCCCAAAAATGCTGAAGATTAAGAACAATTGCCTCATGATTTCTTCCTATAAAAATCCCCAGCAAAATTAAAACTAAAAGAGCAATTATTTTTATTGAAGTAAAAATATTTTGAATCCATTTACCTGATTCTAGCCCTTTAGTATTTATTACTGTAAGCAGGACAATTGATATTATGGCAAGGAGGTTTTCAGTATTAATTCCAACAGTATATGTATTAAATAAATTGATTTTATAAATCCATCTGGATGATGATATAAAAGGGAAAAGTACACCTGTAAATTTGCTAAATGCAATTGCTACTGCAGCAATAGTCCCGCTTTGAATTACAGTAAATAATGTCCAGCCGTACAAAAATGCAGGAAGCTTTCCATAAGCTTCACGAAGATATACATACATACCGCCTGCATGCGGCATCATTGCTGCAAGTTCGCCATAGCTCAGTGCAGCTGCAATTGTAATGAAACCAGTTAATATCCATGCAATTAAAAGCCATCCCGGGGAACCAAGTGCCCGTGCCATGTCGGCTGAAACTATAAAAATACCTGATCCAATCATGGATCCCATAACAATGGCAGTCGAATCAAAAAGACCAAGTCCACGTTTTAATTCACCGGAATCAGACATGCTTAGAATATAGTAGCAAAGATATGCCCATAAACATAATTTACTAAATTATTGCGCCCGAGCGAAAAACTCGGGAGCTTGCTCCCGGAGATGTGAGCGAGTAGCAACAAAACGCTTCCTTACTAACGCCTTCCGATGCCCATGGCTCAAATCGGCGAAAAACTCTGTGAGCTTGCTCCAGAGATAGTCGATTTGAAGGGAAGCGTTTTATAATTCTTCACCTTCGCAAATATCAGGCATATCATTATTATTTTCATCAATTAAGAACACTGATTTTACATTTTCCAGCGACTCTTGCAACCTAGGAAGGTAATCATTAATTATATCTTCAGTTATACATTTAAATGTAAATTTCAAGTCCCGGTTTCTTAATATTATTTCAGAATTTTTGGATTTACATTTTTTCATTTCTAATTTTGTGAGTTGTCTTTTCAGTCTTATTATATTTTCAGAGGTTTTTTTTTCGCACTTAGCTGGAAATCCAAATGTAACTACCAGATTAATTCTCTTTATCAAAAAATTAATTCTCTTTGTTATGGGTCTTGCTCTGGGAGAGGCTTTCTCAAGTTCGGATCTGGCATTATCTAGCTCCAATAAATTCTCCTGTAATTGCGGAAGTAAAGGTGATATACTCTCAGCAGCAAAAGCCTGAGAAAAATCTGACAGCAGCACAACCAGACATACTATAAAAAAGCGTCTCATAATTTCAACTTTAACACAATGACAAAACTATCTTTCTGAATTAACAGCAAACTTTTTATAAACCACAGGTATAACTAAAAGTGTAAGAGCAGTTGCACTAAACATGCCTCCAAGAATTACTATTGCAAGAGGGTGTTCTATTTCTCTACCTGCACCAGGAAAAAGTGCAAGTGGAAGCATTGCAAATGCAGCAGTTAAAGCAGTCATCATTATCGGTGCAAGTCTATCCATTGCTCCTTTTTTAATAACTTCATCAATTGGCATTTTTGGATTTTCTTTTTGAATATCAAAGAACCTGTTTACAAGTAGTATTGAGTTTCTGGTGGATAAACCAAACAAAGTTATAAACCCAACTACGCTTGCAATACTTAAAACGCCCCCAAACATTGAAATTGCCAACACTCCACCAATAAGTGCTAGTGGCAGATTAATCATAATTATTGTTGCAACTTTAAATGATTTAAAAGCAAGTGAAAGTAACATATATATTGCAGCTAAGACAAGAATACTAAGTAAAAATAGTTTTTTATTTGCTTCTTGCTGTTGTTTGTAATCTCCTTCAAACTCAAGAGTGTAACCTTCTGGAAGTTTAAGTTTTTCACTAATTAGCTTCTGAGCCTTTTCAACAGATTTTGAGATATCTTGTTTTTTTGCATTTGCCTGGACTACAATTCTTCTTGAAACTTTTTCCCTGTTTATAATATTGGGTCCAACTGACTCTACTACATCAGCTAATTGCCCAAGTGGTATTTTTACACCCATTGGAGTGTCAATCAACGTATTTTTTATTACAGAAAGATTTTTTCTATATGGTTTATCAAACCATATTAATAAGTCAAAAGATTTTTGTCCTTCAATTACTCTTTGTGAGGTTGTAATACCATTAAAACCAGTTTGGATTACTTCAAGTAAATCCCCTGTTCTAAGTCCATATCTTGCTGCAACATTTTTTCTAATTTTTATATGTATTTGAGGGATGTTTGTAATCGGTTCTATTTGTACTTCTTCTAAGGTGTCTATTTTAGATAAAATGCCTGCAATCTTAGCAGCATATCTTTGAAGTGTATCTAAATCATTTCCATAAAGTTTTAAAACTATTGGTGCTCTTTGACCAGTTACAACTTGTTCTATTGTTTCAGTAATAAATGACCTGATTAATGTAACTAGTCCTGGGATTTGTTCAAAATCTTCCCTTATATCTTCAACCAATCTCTCTGTTTCATTTTGAGAAATACCAGGTTTCAAAGTAATATCAAAATGGCTTGTATTTGCTGAAATTGGTTCATCATCTGATTCAGACCTACCAGCCCTATTTCCAACAGTTACTATTTCCGGATATTTATGTAATTTCTTCTCCATTCTAAGAGCAATTTTTTGTGTAGCTTTTAGACTAGTACCTGGTGGAGCAATAGCCATAACAATCAGGTTTTCTTCCCCAAGCTCAGGCAGAAATGACCTTCCCATTGTGAAAAATATAACAAGTGCAATCAGCGAAAGAATTATAGTGCTTGTAAAAACCTGTTTAGGTTTATTTAAAACCTGGTCAAGTAGTTTTGAATATTTTTCTTTTAAAAAAGTAATTATTTTAGGTTCATGATCAACAAGATTTTCGTTTTTTGATAGCATATAAAAACACATTGCAGGAGTTAAAGTTAATGCAATTCCAAGCGAAGCAAAAAGAGAAATAATATAAGACCAGGCAAGTGGTTTAAATATCTGACCTGCAATGCCTGTAAGAGATAAAACAGGAAGAAAGACTACAGTAATAATATAAGTCCCATACACAACTGAGTTTCTTACTTCACACGAAGCGTTAAATATAACTTCAAATACTGGCTTTGGGTTTGAACTCAATTTATTTTGTCTAAGCCTTTTATAGATGTTTTCCACATCAATAATTGCATCATCTACTATTTCTCCAACTGCAACTGCTAAGCCCCCAAGTGTCATTGAGTTTATTGTTTGACCACATGCTTTTAAAACTAATATTGCAACTATAAGTGAAAGTGGAATGGCAGTTAAGCTAATAAAACTTGTTCTCCAGTTACCTAAGAATAAAAGTAAAATAATAATTACTAAAATTGAGCCTTCAAAAATTGCAGAGACTATATTTTTAATTGAGGTATCTATAAAATCAGACTGACTGTATGTTTGTGTAATTTTTACATCTTCTGGTAATGCCTTTTTTATAATTCCAAGGGCTTCCTGAATGCCTTTATTTACTTCAAGTGTGTTTACCCCAGGCTGTCTACTTACAGCTACAATAACAGCTTCTTTTCCATCTACACTGCCGTAACTTCTTTTAAAAGCTGCTCCAATTTTTACATTTGCAATATCCTTCAAGTAAATTGGTATACCTTCTTTTTGAGCTATTACAGAGCTAGCAAGTTCTTCTATGGATTGAACCTTACCAATCCCTCTTATTAGGTATTCTCTATCATCTTCAAGCAAATACCCACCGCCAACTATTACATTTGCTTTTTGGGCAGCTTCTATTACCTGATTTAATCCAATGTTGTATTGCCTTAGTTTATTTGGATTTACCAGGACTTGGTATTGCTTTAAGTCTCCACCATAAACCAAAACTTTAGCTACACCTGATACTGACAAGAGTTTATTTCTAATTTCCCAGTCAGCATAGGTTCTTAAATCTATAAGAGGTGTGATTTTGCTTGTAAGAGCAAAGAAATAAATGCTTCCTATTGGTGAAGTTATAGGAGATAAGATAGGTGCATTAATACTTTTGGGGAAAAGTTGTGATGCCTGCTGTGTTTTTTCAGCAACTAGTTGTCTTGCTCTAAAAATATCAGTACCCCATTCAAATACAACAGTTACAAATGAAAGCCCTTCAAATGAGTTACTTCTTACAACTTGGATTTTAGGAAGCCCGTTTAATGCACTTTCAAGTGGAATTGTAACAAGTGCTTCTACTTCTTCTGCTGCAAGACCTGGTGCTTGTGTCTGAATTACTACTTGTGGCGGTGCAAACTCAGGTAAAACATCTACTGGAGTATTTACTGCTGAATAAGTACCAGAAATAAATAAAATAATCCCAAGAACAATTACTAAAAGCCTATTATTTAAAGACCACTTGATTATTTTACTTACCATGAATTAGCTTTTTGATTTCCTTTTTCCTAAAATAAATCCTAAGATTAAAGTTACTAAAAGACCAATTGGGATTAACCAAATTGGGTAAATAGGTTCTCTTTTAACATGCTCATGGTTTTCACTTTCAGCCTCGTGACTATGTTCATCTTCGCTATCAGAATGTTTATGACCAGCACTTGTTTTGTCATGTCCATGCTCGTCTTCGTCATGTCCACCTTCTCCAAACTGAAGCTGATAAGCCCCTTTTGTAACTATAATCTCACCAGCCATAAGTCCTGAAATAACTTCTACTGTATCAGAATCATGTGCTTCAACTTCAATCTTTCGTGGAATAAATGAACCACCTTTTTTTAAATAAACAATGTGTTTATGTTTTCCTTCAGTACCTTCCTTATCAATTTCAACAAGTGCAGTTCTTGGAATTACAATGGAGTTTTTCTTTTTTCCTGTAGATATATGGAGTTGAATAAATGCACCGGGACTTAAGATATTTTCTTTGTTATCAAGTAATGCTTTTACAGGCAGTGTTCTTGTTTCACTTTGTATTACTGACCCAATATATGAAATATTTCCAGTAAAAGTTTTATCTGGAATACCATCTACAAATACAATTGCTTTTTGATTTTGACTAACTTTAGTTCTGTCTCTTTCATAGATATCTGCACTAGCCCAGACTTTTGTCAGGTCGTAGCCGTGAAATAATCTTTGATTTTCATTTATAATTTGACCAACAGTTATATCTCTTTCGACAATTGTTCCAGCTTTAGGCGCTCTAATAGTAAAAGTACCTTCTTCTGCTTCTCCATTTTGACCAGTTAATATTTTCAAATTATTTTTTGCTGCCTTTGCTTTTGCTTCTGTACTTAGATAAAAAGCCTTTGCAGCATCTAAGTCTTTTTTTGCACTTATTCCTTTTCCAAACAACTTTTCCTCTCTATCAAAATTATTTTTTGCAAGTTCTAACTCTGCTTCTGACTGGTCAAGTTCAGATTGAAGTTTCGCTATATCTGTGCTTTGAATAACTGCAAGCGATTGACCAGCATTAACCATAGTTCCTAAGTCAACAAGCACAGAGATTACTTTACCTTGAACAGGTGAGTTTACATCAAAATGGCTGCTTGGTAATTCTTCGATTTGACCAGTCGTTCTTACTGCATCATCAACTGTTTCTTCTTTTACTTCTTTTGTTTCAATTCCAGTACCTTTAACATCTACCTTTTCCACTGGTATTTTTTCAAACTTTGCTTTAAATCCTATATCATCTCCATGTGCTAAAGAGGGTAAAAATGAAAGAGCAAAAAGAGCCAGCAAAAGATATTTCTTCATAGTTCTTCTCCAAACTCATACAATGTTACACCAACAGCATATTCCAGTTCTGCAACAGCTACTCGATAACCAAGAAGGCTTTCAAGATATGATTCAGTTATATATCTGTTTTGCTGTTCTGTATTCAAAACATCAGTTAAGGATAATTTACCTAATTTATATCCTTCTTTTGTCATATCCAGGATATTTTCTGAATCATCAATTAGTCCACTTTGAAACCTGTGAACCTGCTCCTCCTTTACTTCAAGCTCATGAAATGCATTTGCAACTTCAATTTTTATGTCGTGCTCAATTCTTTCCCTTTCCTTTTCCAGATAACCAACGTGTGCTTTTGCTTCACTAATTTCTCCCTGTTTTCTGTTAAATACAGGTATTTGAAATGAACCACCAATGAACGGACCCCACCTATTATTTCCCTGACTTGGTCTTACGGGTCCTCCTACAATATTGAGATTTGGCAAACGTTCCCATCTTGCCTTTTTAATTTTTGCCTCAGCAATCCCAAATTCTTTCTCAAGGATTGCAATATCAATTCTTTTATCAAGAGCTCTATCAATTATTTCTTTTACCTCAGGATGCTCGTGTAATTTTATTTTTGGTTTCAACTCCGCAACTACTGGTGATAAAAGTTCAGAATCAGGATCTCTGCCTAAAATATGATTGAATTCAATTTTTGCTTTTTGCAGCCTGCCCTCGAATTCACTTAACTGGTTTTGAGCTTTAAGATATTCTGCTTTTGTTCTTATAAGATCAAGTCTGGAAATATCACCTGCATCATATCTCTTCTCTGCTACATCCAGTAATGTTTTATAAAAATCAGACCTTTCTTTTGCTAAATCAAGAATCTGAAGACCTACCGACAACTGTGCATATGCAGCATGAACCTCGGTATGGATTTCCCATAAAGTTTTTCTTACTTCAAGTTCATCCTTAGAAATCTCCTCTTTTGCAAGCTTTATCCTCCAGTATCTTTTTCTTCCAACTTCGATCTCACTGCCTAATTCAATAGCATGGAAAGAACCACCTTTTACAATTTCAGCATTTGAACCAATAAAAGGATTTGGTCTGTATTTTGCAAAAATAAGTTTTGCCTGAGAAACAGGCAAAGTAGCAAGGGCAGATTTAACATGGTGATTATTTTCCATGGCTTGTGTCAGAGCATCTTTTAAAGTTAATGTTTTTTCACTTGATGCCTGCACGAAAATATTTTGCCAAAAAGCAAAAAAGAAAATTAAAAAAATAAAAATAATTCTAAATGTAAACATGCCCTTAAAATGACGAAAGATAAGTGTTTCGGTTCTGGGAGTATATCTTTTATCCGCCAAGAGCAATAGCAGCTGATTCAGATGCAGCTTCTGCTACACAAACCGGAGCACCACAACAGGCACATACTGCTCCTTCAGTTCTCATTGCAAGTGATTCGTCTTCACTAACGGCATTAAAGTACAAAAAAGCTTTATCAACTAAATGACCAAGCCCTACAAAACCTAAACTTAGCCCAAGAATCTGCAAAGCAGAAATTCCAATATTACCGAAAAATCTTTTTACAGAGAAGTCCAATGAACTGTTTAGTTCTCTTAATTTATTCAGAGGTAAATTTAAGAGTGCTGGAACAGTATTAATCAGGATTTGTAGCTTTGCAAGTTTAAGTGATTCACTTTTATTTATACTGAATCTTGATTTTAAGGAATTATGATCATCATGTTCAGTGTAATCATGGTCTTCATGAGCACATTTTTCAGTATGGACATGCTTTCCGTTTTTCTCAATAAAAAATACTGCAAGTGCCATAAGCGGTCTTATTAGTACACGCGGTAAATTTGCAAACTTTTGAGCTGATATTACAGCCAGAGAACTTAAGCAGGTAAAAAATAATTTCAATGGATTTTTAAAACCTCTGTTTGTCAGGTGCATAGCAACTATTGACATAGGAGAAGCTATTAAAGAATCAGTATGAAAAGGTTTGTTTACTTCAGACATAAGAAGTGCAGGAGTAAGATTACTAGCCATAAGTAATAATTGTTTAGTCGTAGAGTTAACTTTCAGTTCTTTTATAGTATCTTCAAGCGGAAATAATCCTTCAAGAAAATCTCTTACGCAATTAAGGCATCCCCATTCAGTAGTATGGTTATGCTCTGCTTCAACTTTACAAGTAGGAACTGGACAATCACCGTCATGTTCATCGTGATGAGGACCGACACCACCAGATAAAGCAGGTGATGTAACTGACGGTTTATATTGTGCAATAGCTGTTGGCATTTTCCTCAAATCAATATATCACAATAACAAAGGCGCTTTACTTTTTAGGATTGTGTTTTATTGTTTCCATAACTTCTTTTATAAGCTTCTGACCGGAACCTTTTTTTATAGCATGGCTTACACATGTTGCTAGATGATCCTCTAGGATAATTTCTGTAAGCTTATTTAAAGCTGACTGTACGGCCTGTATTTGTTTTACTATATCAATGCAATATTTATCTTCCTCGATCATCTTACTTATACCGTGCAGATGTCCTGAAACATAAGACATTCTTTTTAATACTTCTTTTTTAACTTTTGGATTTTGATGAAGCATTCTTATACCCTTTTTAAACTCAAATTCTCTTTAAATTAATGATATTTAACACAATTATAACCACAATATGAGATTTATACAATTAGATACTGTATTTTTAATACCCCCCAGGAAGGGGTGGGTATAATAAAAATATCCGGTAAAAAATGATGAGATTCTATTTTTCACTTATTGTTTTATTTGTCTTTGGCCTAAACACTTCTATGGCAGCATTTGCATGCGGATGTGGATGTAAAGATAAAAACTGTGGTGCTAAAGCAGAAGCACCCATTAAAGAAAAGCTTTATTGTGAAGAAACGAAAAAGATAATAGTAGCTCAAACAATTAATAGTATTGAAAATGGAGCACTGGATTCAGATGGTTGTAAAGGTAATTGTAATAATGGAGGAAAATAAATATGAAAAAGGTAGTTTTATCATTGGTTGCAGGCATATTAATAGGTGTAAGTGGATTTGCAGTTGCAGGTCATTTTATGAATTGCAAATGCGGTACATTATGTGCATGTAATCCATGTCATTGCAATAAATAATTGTAGGGGCGTAGGGTGCTACGCCTACAGTGAAAATGTAATAGAATTATTCTAGAAAGATTTAATTCTATGAAATCATATACTGAGTATCTGACATTTAATACAAAAAAACGAAGAGAATATATAAACATTACTCCACGGGTTGAAGAAGCCGTAAGGAAGTCAGGAGTAAAAGAAGGACTTGTTCTGGTTAATCCTATGCATATAACAGCAAGCTGTTATATAAACGATGATGAGGAAGGATTAATAAATGATTTTGATGAGTTCTTAGAAAAAATTGCACCGTATGATTTAAAAAAATACCGTCATCATCAAACAGGCGAAGATAATGGCGACTCACATTTAAAAAGACAATTGTTTGGAAGAGAAGTAGTAGTTGCAATTACTGACGGCAAGCTTGATTTTGGTACATGGGAACAAATATTTTATGCTGAGTTTGACGGAAAACGAAACAAACGAGTCTTAGTTAAGATTATTGGGGAATAAATAATCTACTTGGTTTATCAGAAACTAATAAAGTGAGGCTGGAACTGATTTATTTAGTCCAGCCGAACAGTCTATGCAAAGCCGGTTCGAGGAGCTACGTCACCGCAGAACCGGCGGCAATAAAAAACGCTGAGTTTGACGGAAAACGAAATAAGAGGGTGTTAGTTAAAATTATTGGGGAATGATTTTAAGCAATACATAATTAAAGCTATTATTTCCTTAATCAAGTTACAAAAAATTTTTATCTTTTCTAATTTTATTAAAAAAAGACTCAATAGGAAAACCATTAAATGTAAAATATTCCTAAGTTTTTAAAACAGTCACCAAACCGGTCAGAGTTTATATTTACCTGGCAGGAAAAGAAAACTAAATAAAATACAAGGGCCCAAAGTATGGTTGCAGAAACCTTAGATATATATAACAAATCCAAAGAAGATCTTATTAGGGAATTGAAAATTCTCAGAGCACAGCTTGCTGTTATTAAAGAAATAAAATCCTCTGAGGAAATGTATAAAAAGTTAATAGATAATGCAAATGATGCCATATTCCTGGCAGATGCAGAAACAGGAATTATTATTGATGCAAATAAAAAAGCTGAAAATCTAATCGGGTTACCTCTTGAAAAAATAATAGGCTTACATCAATCAGCCCTTCATCCAAAAGAAGAAGCAGAAAAATATAAAAAAATGTTTTCAGAAGATGTTGAACGAGGTCATGGAATTACACCGCATGAAATATTTATCTGTAATAATGAAGGCAGAAATATTCCTGTAGAAATAAGCGCAAGTGTCTTAGAAATTAAGGATAAGAAAGTTATTCAGGGAATATTCAGGGATTTAAGAAGATGGAAACAAGCAGAAACTTCACAATCACAGCTTGCAGCAATCGTAGAACACTCTGCTGATGGAATAATTGGCACAAGCCCGGAAGGTATTATTTTTAGCTGGAACCCGGGAGCAGAAAAAATATACGGTTATTCTGCAAATGAAGTTTTAGGAAAATCTGTCATTGACATTTTTGTGCCTGAAAATCATAAAGAAATTCTTGAAAAAATAGAAAAAATTAAAAACATAAAAAGAACTGAACACTATGAAGCATTAAGAACAAGGAAAGACGGCAAACAAATTTATATCTCTGTAGAGATTGCTCCAATATTAGACAAAGATGGGAATTGTACTGGTACTTCTTCAGTAGTAAGAGATATAACAGAACGAAAACTTACAGATGAGGCATATTATGAAACCCAAAGAAAACTTACTACCTTGATAAATCATTTACCAGGATTTGCGTATCGTTGTGCAAATGATCGCAACTGGACAATGGAATTTTTAAATGATGGATTTTTTGAGCTTACTGGTTATAAACCAGAGGAAGTAATAAATAATAAATTACTATCATTTAATTCATTAATTATGCCGGAAGATAGAGAGTATATCTGGAGTGCTATTCAAAAATCAGTTTCAAAAAAACTGCCGTTTACAATTGAATATAGGATTAAAACAAAAGATGGAAAAATAAAATGGATTTGGGAAAGAGGTAGTGCAGTACTTGATTCTAATAATAATGTAATTGCACTTGAAGGTTTTGATTTTGATATTACTGAACGTAAAGAAGCAGAAGAAAAGCTTAATCAATTTGCATCTCTTGTAAATGCTTCAAATGATGCAATTATTGGAGAATTGTCGGATGGAACAATTATAAGCTGGAATCCTGCAGCAGAAAAAATATATGGATATCAAGAAGATGAGATTATTGGAAGACATTATTCAGTGTTTGTTCCACCAGAAGACAGAGATGCAATACTGGAAATTAAGGAAAAAATTAAAAATGGAGAAAATATAAGACATTATGAAACAATGCGTTTTAGAAAAGATGGTTCTACCGTATTTGTTTCGATGAATATTTCTCCGGTAAAAAATACAAAAGGAGAAATAATAGGACTTTCTGCAGTTGTACGGGATATAACTGATAAACTAAAACTTGAAGCAGAGCTTGAAAAAGCCAGAAAAAAAGAGCAGCAAGAAAAAGAAATAAAATCTCTTGAAGAGCTTGTAAGACCTGTTAAATCAAAAGATATTACATCACAATTATTTGGACTTATTCCATTGGAAAAATCAGTTCCTGGTATTTTTAATCAGATTGTTAAAAGATATGAAAATCTTGTCCAAAAGGCTGTCCTGGAAAATGATGAATCAAATAAGCAATATATTTCAGAAGAATTAAAATTTATAAGTGATGAATTGTTCAGCTTAAAAGCAGGTCCGGCAGATATAATGGAAATACAGAGTCAAGTCTTAAAGAATAATAATAAAATTGATCCTTTAAGAGGAGATATTTTAACTGAAAAATCACGATTTATGATAATTGAACTTATGGGATATCTTGTTAATCATTACCGCAAACAGTTTCTTATAACAAGAGATCCGACACAAATGAAAATATTAAAAAATGCATATTTAAATGAATGAAGTTCAACAAAATTTAACCATACAAGAATGTAATCTTCATGATCACACATACATGACTTATACTAATCAAAATGAATTTTTTCATTGTGCAATTCCTTTTTTAAATGAAGGCATTAAAAAAAATGAAAAGTGTCTTATTGTAATAGATCTTATAAAACGAGAAGATGTTTTAAGAAATTTCAAATTTCTTTTTAGAGACGGAATAAATCCTTTTGAAGAAATGGGCCATTCCAAAAGAATCCAAATCGAACAATTTAAAGATATTTATCTTGTCGGGGGTAGTTTTAATCCAACTAAAACTTTAGAAATATATTTAGCATTCTTAAATAATGCAATTCTTGAAGCCTATAAAGGCTTAAGAGTATTTGCTGAAATATCTTCTTCTACTAAAAAATATATTCCGGCAGAAGATTTTTTAAACTGGGAAGAAGAAGCAAATAATCATTTTGATAATAAATTTCTTGCAGTATGTGCTTATGATTCAAATTATTTTGACAGCAGTTTTCTGACCAGCGTTAATAAAAGGCATCCCATAAAAATAAATGTCTTAAAAACAAGACTTTAAGTTTATAAGGACTTACGCAAAGTTCACTGGGTATGGTACCCATTCGCTCCTTTCCCGCCCTAAAGGGCACACGTCGCTCAGGGCACCATACCGCAGTTCATTTTTGCGTAAGTCCTGTTTATATAAAAATTAATTAAAAACATTAATAATTCGCCCGATTTTATGCTGTTTTTATCATTTTAATACCCATACCGGGGGGGTAGGGTATAATACTATTAACCCTGCCATAAATCTCATGTGTTAGGTTTAGGGCAGAAAAAAAGGAGGCATAAATGAAAAATCTAATGTTAACTTTAGTGATTGCTCTGGGCCTTACTGCAGGTGGATTAGCACTGGCAAATAGTCTAAATTGTCCTTGCGGATCTACATGCACCTGTAGTCCTTGTAATTGCAAGTAACTTAATGAGAGGCGGTCAAAAAACCGCCTCTTTTTTTATTTATTCTGAACTAATGTAGGCAAACTATAATTAAGATAGAAAATTATAAAATGATTTAGTGTTTCAGTTGCAGGTCCAGGAAAATGTCGATGTTGCAATTGGTATCCTAAATCTGCACTAATATTTTCATTCAACCTGCGATTTATTCCAGCATAAATACGATTTTGGTTAATGCCAGCCTTCGGTCCATCGTTAGGAGAGTTGAAATTTATAAGTAACTCATCAAATAAAACAAGTGACCACTTTTTATTTTTATCTAATGGATAGGTTCCTTTAAGTCTGTATCTTCCTCGAAGTGAAACACCATCGACCCCTTGTAAAAATCTTTCTTCAAATCTAATTCTATGTTGAAATTGTAATTTATCTACTTCATGAGAAATTATTGCTTCCTGATAAGGTCTTTGCTCTCTTGTAAAGTTCGGTATATAAAGTGTATTCCAAGCATAGCCTTGGTAGAAAGAAAAATATTCATTAAACTTATATCCCAACAAACCATGCAACCCAAGTTCATTAAAGTCAGTAGCATTATCAAGCAATCTTGGAATAATGTGAAATCTTGTTTGTACTTTTTCTGTTATTGGGGCATAAAAATTAATTTCAGTCCACGAACCAAAATCATTTGCAAATGTATCTTTTGCACAAGCAGAGTTTAGATTCCACAAGGACAGAATTAAAATAACAATCTGTAAGAGAAGATTTTTCATTTTTCTTAGAGACTATTACTTAAACAAAAAAGTTCTCCTCAGAAGACTTATGTTTACTAAAGCAAAATACATAGTTATTATAATATCTATTATTACTATTAAGGGACATTTTTAATTCTTTCAAGTCTATAATCTAGCCATGGATAATCTTTTTAAAAAAGCACTTCTCATTTCTATAAATATTATACTTATCTCTTTTAGTTGTTCATGTGTAAATAAACATTCAAATGGAAGGAATCTAAGACTTGGCTATATGCCAAATGTGACTCATGCAACAGCACTTGTAGGAATTGAAAAAAATATTTTTCAAAATAAGCTGGGAAATGTTTCACTGAAACCAGTACATTTTATTGTCGGGAATAATATTATTAATGCATTTATAACTAATCAAATTGATATTGCATATATTGGACCTGGACCATTTATTGGGGCAATATCAAAAGGTATACCACTTAAACTTCTTGATTTTGCCTGTAATGGGGGGACACTCATCGTAGGTGAAAGTATAGGCAAAGGTTCAAAAATCGCAGTACCTCAGTTTGGAAATACTCAGGATTTACTTCTTAGAATGTACCTTGAAGAAAAAAAACTTTTAGCTGATGTAAGCATTATTACTATTCCTCCTCAAGATGTTATTACTGCATTTTATACAATGTCAATTAATTCTGCTTGCCTTCCAGAGCCCTGGGGCACAGTTGTGTTAGATAAAGCTAATAGCAGCAAGGGTAAATTAAACATTAACCTTTTAGTTGATGAAAAATCAATTTGGGATAATGGGAATTACCCCACAACTATTTTAGTTGTAAATAGTGAGTATGCAAAAAACAACAAAGACGTTATAGAAAACTTTTTATCAGCACATAAGAAAGCAAATGATTTTATATTAAAAAATCCTGGTAAAACGATAGACAGTGTTGCAAAATCTATTACAAACATAGCTAAAAAAGAAATAAGCATTGATATTGTAGAAAAATCTTTTAAAAGATGTAATTATAATACTCATATTGATTTAAGTACATTAAAAAAACTATTAGCATATGGAATAATGGCAGGGTATTATAAAAAAGGGCTTTTTAACGAGTTAGCTGACAGCTGTTATGAAAATTGTGCTGATTAGAATATTTTCTAAATAAGTTTTTAAATAAACTATTTATGAACTTTTACTGATTCAGGAGCAAATATATCTAAATCAACAAGATCTACATAAGTCCTTATATTTCTGGCATCACGAGGATAAGTAAGAACATCTACAATACTAAGATCCTTAAGAGATAATTCTTCATCTTCTAAATATTGAAGAAGTTCAGGATCATTACTTTTATATGAGACACAAAAGATTTTTATGCGCATATCAATGGAACCTATCCTTTTCTTTAGAAGGTTAAGTCCGGTTCCAATAGGTAACAATGGTATTTTAATCCTTCTGTCAAATCTGTATTTTGCACTTTTGCTTGGTAATCTTAGATTAAATTCATTTTTTGAGAGTTTAAAATATTCAGGATCGACTAAAAAATTTTCTTTGATCGTTTCTTTTCCTTCATATGTAGATGTTCTTACAGTACATACAAGCCCGTCATAATTTTTTGCATCTAATATACCTTTTAGTCTGACATAATATTTACTAAGTCCTAAAGATTTTAATTTTAATTCTTGGCTACCGATTAATGCTAAAGAATCTTCACTTAATGCAAGTGCTTCTTCAACTGCTTCATTAAGTATACTGCTGTCAACTTCATCCTCGTCTCCAAAAAACACATCTACAATTTCCTGTCCTTCTTCTGATAATGGCACTGTAGTAGCATCATCAGCTGGTGTAGGAGTAGGTTCCTCTTCTTCAGGAGTGGGTGTAGGAAGTGGTGCCTTGGAATTTTTAAACTCTATTGTATTAGTTAATAAATTTGTTATGTTTGTTCCGCCATCTCTTTCAATTTTTAATACATTAAATTCAGCTCCTGGAATTATAGAATTAGCAACAAATTTTCCCGTGACTGTAGCCTGACCGTCTTTTATTTTTCCAGTAAGAACAAGTGTAATTAAATGTTGTCCGAAGGATGGACTAGTTACGGATGAAAGTAATATGGTCGCACCATTTGAAGAAAAAGTAACACCTGGAGAAATATCTGACTTGTTGTCTTTAGTCTCAACTGTAATATTTAAACCGCTTACATTATTAAGTTCATTCCCTTTTAATGTAAGCACATAAGTATCTATATTTGAAGAGGAAATAACTGCTGCCAGGGATGGAGAAACATTACCCAGAAAAAAAAATATAACTAAGAACAAATTTGAAAAGACAATTTTTTTTATAGAAAACATACTATACTCCCATCAACCAGTAAAAATTTAATTCCACAAGAATAATCAGTTCTATTAGGGATGTCTTGATTAAGAAAGTTTGTTACAAATGAACATCAGGGGATCGCCTACTAAAAAGTTCATGGAATAAATAAAAATATAATAGAGTGATTTAATCACACTCAGGAATAATGCAGTAATCATCATCAGGATTTGTTTTTATGCCAACTTTTGCCAGATCAAATCTCAAAGTAAATTGATCTGAGCTGTATTTTTGAATCATTGACTTTGCAGAATTGCAGCCTGTTATTTTACATCCTAAAAGTAATTCAATTGCTTTACGTACACTATTTCCAGCCACAGCTTCTAACCCTCCGGTTAAGTTAACATCTGACAGAAAATCAAGAAATGATTTTTTATAAACCTCAAGATGTCTTTCATTCCAGCTTATGAAATCTGATTTGGTAAAAGTAAATGTTGCAATATTATTGGCTACATGTAGCGTTCCTAAACCAGCCCTTGCAAGTTCATAAGCAAGACTCATTCTGTAAAATTCTTCTTTGACTTTTCCTAGTGAACTATTATCACTCCAAATGCCTTTATATGATAGTTTGTGAGGCGGTAACTGGTTCTGATCATAGCCAATTAATCTTTTACTAACCAATCCTCTCTTGAGCAATTCTTCTTCTCCAAGCCTAAATAGATAAAAGATGTTTGGAGTATGACTACAACTTTTAGTCATGGTCTCTAGACCTGCTTCATCAATATGATCAGACCACCTGGTTTTGTTTAATATATTACTCACATAAAATTGTCCGTTTCTTACCAGTCCCAAATATGAATTCATAAACCAGGCACTTGCAACTGAAGCATTTTCCTCTGATTCTTCTCTTTGAAATAAGTTCAAATTTTCTAATTCCCAGAATCTTATTACAGGATCAAGCCCATCCAGTAATCCCGGATATGTTCTTTTTAAATATCCAATCGTACTAAATTCTGAAAGTTGCCTGTAACCGTACTTTCTTGCTTTTCTATCCCAGCCACTGTATCTTTCAACATCTCTTGCTGTATTGATTCTTTCCTCTAAATCAAAATGAATGTGCCTTACAACAGTTCTAACTCTTAAATCTTGATACCCGTCATCTACCTGAAGAGCGCCCTTTGGAAAAACAGTGAAAATACCATCAGGATTTTTTTCGGATTTTGTACAGTAACACATTGCAAGAGTAGCCACTTCAGGGTCTCTTGCTTCTTCAGGACAAAGTCTTTCTGCAACAGCCATAAACTTAACAAAATTTGTTTTAGTTCCATTTGGACTAAAGTGACTTGGAACAAAAGTTCTTTGTCTTTTCATATCTGCTGCTTTTCTAAGGTCTAAGACTCTCGCCACACTGCCTCTATCTGAAGCAATAGCTTCCAATTCATCTGCCGTACTTTCAAGCGATGTTATGGTTTCACCTCTGTATAAATTATCCAATCTATTATATTCATCTGTTTCATCTTTAATTGCCCTGTATAGTTTTTTAGCTCTGAATACAATTGTTCTTCTATACTCAGATTCTTCCGGTGACATTAAAGGAGTTAATTCTCTTGCAGCATGCGGATTAAAAATTGGACTTGGTTTCTGAACTATATAATTCGATGGAGCTTCTACTGAAATAGTTCTTCCTGTTTTATGAGCTTCATTTCCTGTTACACGAAATGATTTTCTGGCAGATGACCAATGCCGTCTATTAGTATCAGTATTTGATCCAGTTTTAGCTATTATTACCATTTACTATTTTGCATAAGTCAGAAAAATTATAATCCTATAAAATCAGGACCAGAGCCTTCCTGCGTAGGTCTTACTCGTAAGTTTACTTCAGGACAAACTATCTCGCATGTACGGCACTGGACACAGTTTTCCAGTGACATACCATGTACCCTTATTCCATTAGTAATGTCAACTCTGTGAACTTCTGCAGTGCAGTCAGAAACGCATGGCGTATTTTTCCCCAGGGAATCGTAAGTTTTTATGCATTTAACACAAACATCTGAGCTGAATTCATCTATGTGTTTATTTCCTTCATGATATTTTGTTTTTGCATAAAAAACCGCATCAGCTCTTGAGTAAATTGTTTCTTTTACGTAGCCATTAGTTTTTAATTTTTTATCGTAGTTAAAGTTAGGAACTATATGTTCATAATCCATTTTGTATTTAATCGGACCAATATCACCGCCGCTGATGAGTTTTTTTAACCGAAATGCATCAGCTATTGCTCTTATTGGATTTTTTAAACCAATTAAAAGAAAACCAATATATGCATTTACATTATCAATGCTGTCCATAATTTTAGGCAAATAACTGTCTAAGAGTCTTCTGTTTTCCTGCCATGCATATCTGAAATATCGTCCTAACTTAAGCTCTTTTCCTACAAAGGTTTCCATAAGCCTGGTTTTATAGGTAGATAATTGTCCTTCTGAAAAGTCATTAATTATAAGTGCTTCATGTAAAACTTCAGCTGCCTGAAAACCAGATTCCATTGCCTTGTCAATTCCTGAAAGCCTTTCAATATCTAATACACCTAATGCATCACCTAGTAAAAGAACTCCTTCTACTCCAAACTTTTTAGGCAGACTATAATAGCCGCCTTCGGGTAAAACTGCTGCACCATACTTAAGCAGTTTTCCATCTTTAAGCATTTCCTGGATCCATGGATGTTTTTTATAGCCCTGTAATTTTTGCTGCGGGTTAATATTTGGATTTTCACTGTCAAGTGAAATAACCATTCCGACAGTAAGTTTATGATCCTTCATCCCATAAACAAACCCACCACCAAATGAACCGTCAAAAAGCGGAAGTCCCATGGTATGCCAGACTTTTCCTGAGAAATCTTTATCAGGCGACAGTTGCCAGACTTCTTTAACACCTACAGACCAAATCTGAGGATTTTCTCTTAATTTATAATAGTCAATTAAATCCCTTGATATAAATCCCTTATCCCCAAAACAAACAACTTTCGCATAAATATTATTGTCATAATCATCCGGCAAAGTATTTTCTATTACCTGAACTCCTACCACCTTATCTTCTTCAAAAATAATTTTATGGGCTGAAAATCCAGGGAAAAAATCAATTTCAACATTTGGTGTTTTTAAAAGTTTTTCTTTCAGCTTCTTATACATCCAGAAAACCACATGACTAAGGGTTAAAATTGCACAATCTTTCTTTTTTAAACCATCAGGTAATAAAGACTCCGGCACATCCCATTTCTTTCTATTTCCTAAAACAGAAAAATAACTTTCAGTACAAACCCCTTCCATCGGGAAATCACTGTTTTTATAGTCCGGGAATAATTTTTCAATTACTCTTAAATTTGATACTGCTCCGCTTACAATATGAGAACCAAATTCTTTGCCTTTTTCAATTATAGCCATTGAGAATTTTTTTTTGCTGATACCTGCTAAATCAACCAAATGATGAGCCAGAGCAAAGCTGGAAGGTCCTCCGCCTATAAGGACAAAATCATATTTAATTTTGTCTTTGTCAAACAAGAGATCTTACCTCCTTAGCTTTATTTAATTTAAACTCTTTAATCAGCTCTGGAATAATCTGATATAAATCACCGACAATTCCATGATGTGCAAACTTAAAAATAGGAGCATCAGGATCTTTATTTATGGCAATAATAAGACCTGACTTGCTCATACCTACACGGTGTTGTATGGCACCGGAAATGCCGCATGCAATATAAACTTTTGGTCTGACTGTTTTACCGGTCTGACCGACCTGGTGCTGATAAGGAACCCATCCAATATCTACAATTTTTCTGGATGCGCCTACTGCAGAATTCTCAAAACAAGATGCAAGTTCTTTCATTATTTCAAATCCTTCAGGTTTACCTATTCCAAATCCACCAGAAACAATTACATCTGCTTCAGATAAATTTACTGACTTACTGACTTCATGTACTATTTCAATAAGTTCAATTTTATAATCTTCAGGTTTTAAGCTTACAGGGATTTTTTTTATTTCACCTTTTCGGTTATTGTCAGGTTGAAGTGGAACCATAATGCCAGGACGAACACTTGCCATTTGAGGATTTTTCCAGGGTCCTAGTATTCTGGCTTTTAAGCTTTCTCCAAAACTTGGTCTTATGGCATATAAACAACCTGGATAAAGTCCAAGTTTTTCAGGATCTCCCTTACTAGTATGTTCATAAGGTCCTATATCCAGCTCTGTACAATCAGCTGTTAAGCCAGTTTCAAAGTGTGCAGCAATTCTTGGAGCTAAATCCCGTCCGGTAGTAGTCGATCCCAGTAAAACAATATGCGGTGGAAGAGGAAAACCAGATAAGAAATCTACAATTACTCTTCTGTAAGGCAATGTCTGATAATTTTTAAGCACAGGATCATCAGCTACATAAACAATATCTGCTCCATAGCTAATTAATTTTTCAGGAAGACTTTTAAGTTCATATCCTAATAAAACACAGGACAATTTACCACCTAACTTATTAGCTAAATCTCTGCCGGCACCTAAAAGTTCAACGGTAACCGGTCTAACGTCATTATTTAGCTGTTCAGCAATTACAATTACTTCTTTATTACTTGGGGTAATAATTTCTTTTAAAGTTTTAGTTTCGTTGTTCATGTTTTTAAAAACTCAGACACATTGGTGGAAACAATTAATTCATGTACCATTTTTTCTACCGGTGCTCCCTGATAAATTTTACAATTTCCTCCTATTTCAGATACTTTATCTGTTCTTGCCACAATGGTAGGAGAACCTTTTAATCCACACTTTAAAGGGTCTGCGCTAATATCATCCAGATTTATAGTTTTAATATATTTTGCTTTTTCACTTTCATTTCTAAGCAATTGTTGAACCATTCTTGCTCCACGAAGACTTTTATATTCAAGCGGATGATAAGAATTAGCTACAGTAATTAAAGCCGGTGGCTCCATCTTTATCCATTCATATCCGCCTTCTACTACTCTTTTAGCTATAACTTTATTTTCTTCAATCTTAAAATCTTCACAGTAAGTAGCCTGAGAAAGATTTAAACGCTCTGCAATCTGCGGTCCGACTTGTGCAGTATCTCCATCTGTAGTTTGTAAACCACAAAAAATCAAATCAAAATGCCCTGCATGTTTTATAACTTTATGCAATGCATATGCAGTAGCAAGGGTGTCAGATGCAGCAAGCCTCTTGTCGGTTAACAGATAACACATATCGACGCCATGTTCTAATGCTTCCAGCAGGATTTCAACAGCAAGTGGCGGACCCATGGTAATAGCAGTTACATTTCCGCCATATTTTTTTTTCATATGCAATGCTGCCTGAAGTGCATAACGATCAAAGGGATTTAACATTCTTTTTGCTTTTGCACGATCAATGGTGCCGTCAGGATTAATTCCGGCTTTAGCACCTTGATCAGGGACTTGTTTTATAAGTACAAAAATATCTTTTATGTTTGCCATGGCATTCTTTTTATTCCCATACAACAATCTTCATAATCACAAGCCACTGCGCGCTTTAACGAGCAGTGGCTTAATACGTCTTTGTATCATTGACCTTACCAAGAAGAGATTAACATAAATTTTATTTCTTGTTGTTTTATTTTAATCAAAACTTACTGGTTCTTTTGCCTCGACAAATTGTCTATCTCTTTTATCAGGCATAAGAGTCTCAGAGTTTAATACTCTCGAGTGCTGCTTCAAATGAATCAAAGCAATGGTTTTCAGAAATAATTTCCATTGTGCCAATTTTCGACAGACTTGCTTGTATAAGTGGTGTTATACCTACAAAAAACACTTTTACGGCTCTTTTTCTAAGCTGTTCAATAGCATCTTCAATTGCATAAGATCCGCTTTGATCGATAATCGGTACATTATAAAACTTTATTATCAGATATTTTACATCCTGCATTTTAGTCAGTGCTATGTCAAAGTTTTTTACTTCTCCAAAAAATATTGGACCATTAAATGTATAAGAATAAACTTTTTTTCTTAGATTAGGAGGAATGTGACTGGCAATTGAGTGCAAATGTTCAAGATTATCAAAACTTGAATGTGTTGAAAAACTTTTGTCGCTTAGTTTTTTTGCAAACAGTACACTTGATAAAGCAACTCCTGCAATTACAGCCATAATAAGATCTACAAAAATTGTTAAAAGTAAAACTACAAACATTACGATTACATCTTCTTTTGGTGCTTTGCCAATGCTCTTTAAACCTTTGTAATCAAGGATTCCAATACCTACAGTAATTAATATTCCAGCCAAACATGAAAGCGGAATTATAGATGCAAGTGGACCAATGCTTACAAGAACTGCTAAAAGGAATAATCCATGAACAATCCCACCAAGGTATGTAGTCCCTCCTGATTTAATATTTACAAGGCTTCTCATGGTAGCACCGGCGCCTGGAATACCGCCAATTAATCCTGCTGCAATATTTCCAATACCCTGACCAATTTGTTCTTGATCGCTATCATGCCTTTTACTAGTTACTTTTTCTACAACTACTGAAGTAAGTAAAGAGTCTATAGACCCAAGAAGTGCAAGCGTAAAAGCAGCAGGAACAATCAGATGTAATTCCTCAAATGGAATTATAGGAATCTTTGGAATAGGAAAACCTTGAGGTATTTCTCCAATTCTTGGAATATCAAACTTATAATAAACTGAGATTATAGTACCAATAATTAATGCAACAAGCGGAGCAGGAATTTTTTTTGTAATAAGAGGAAAAAGATAAATAACTACAATTGAAAGCAGTCCAATTAAAGTAGCCTCAAAATTTATATGTTTTGGAATATCAATTAAATGAACCAGCGCTTCCTCTGCATCGCCATATCCTTTTAAACCAAAAAGCGGTGCAAGCTGAATTAAAGTAATAATTACACCTATACCACTCATAAATCCTGATACAACAGGATAGGGAATATATCGAACAAATTGTCCTGTTTTGATTAATCCAAAAAATATCTGTAAAAGTCCTGCAAGTATTACTGCACAAAACAAATATTCGGGATGTTTAAGATGACTTGCAATAATCGTAGCAGTAACAACTGTCAAGGGACCTGTTGGTCCTGTCACCTGACCAGGTGTACCGCCAAACATAGCTGCAAAAATACCGGTTGCGATAGCACCATAAAGACCAGCTTCTGCACCAAGTCCTGAAGCCATACCAAAAGCCAGTGCCATTGGCAGTGCCACTATGCCAGTAGTTAAACCAGCCAAAATATCTCCAAATAAGTTGGAAAAATATCTCTCTTTTAAATTAAAATGTTTCATTTAAATAAATATTGACATTATGATCTTAACATATTCTAATATTAGAATATATATTATAATAAATGTCCATGGAAACCACAAGCAAACCAAGTAAAAAAATCCTTGATGAGCAAATAAATTCTGTTTCAAATTTGTTTTCCATATTATCTAATCCCATAAGAATAAAAATACTATGGTTACTGAAAAAGAAAAAACATCTTAATGTTCATGAATTACAAAATGAATTAAATATAAGTCAGTCAAATGTTTCACAGCATCTGGCACTGTTAAAAACGCATAAATTAGTAACAGAGGAAAGAAAAGGCAAGGAAATCCATTACCGCTTAGTAGCCTCAAAAAAAATTTCAAAAGTACTTGCCAGTGCAATTCACTTAATTACATATCAGCTGGCAGCCAGCAGTGAAGTTTTATCAACATATGCAGAGCTCTTGTCTTTTTTAGGTTAAAAGAAAGGCTAAAAATGACAAAAGTATCCACGTATAAATTAAAAAGCGTTATCTCTGAAAAAGATATTCCAGAAGATCTTTTAAATACACCGGTTGCTGAACTTCTAAAATATCATAATCTTTGCTTAAAGTTTAAAACATATGAAAAAGCAGAAATGGCTGTTGTTATGTGTATGGATAACAGAAAACAATTAAACATTCCAAACAGATTTGCTTTTATTCTAAGAACTGCAGGTGCAAGAATTACAGGAAATGAGTTTAAATTATCTTTTGCCATTGGTTTTGGTAACATTAAACATGTTGTTCTTATAGGACATACTAATTGTGGAATGATTAACCTGACAAGTAAGAAAGAAGTAATAGTCAAAGGTTTGGTTGAAAATGCCGGATGGACTAAAGAACAAGCTGAAAATCACTTTATTTCTTTTGCGCCATTTTTTGAAATTGAAAATGAAGTTGACTTTACAGTAAGTGAAAGTAAAAGACTAAAGGAAAAATATCCGAAAGTGATTTTTGTCCCAATGGTATATAAGGTTGAAGATAATTTACTTTACCTCATTGAATCTTAATAAATTAAACATGATCAGGATGAAAAATCGGATAATCGTTTTATCTGGTTTAGTAATTTATGTTTTAGTTTTTTGCCATCATGTATGTGCACAGCAGACTATTTTTAATGTGCCATCTGCTGATGTTACAGAAAAAGGGAAGATTTTTTTACAGCAAGAAGGACAATTTTCAAATAAGTTTGGTCTTTTTACAGGATATGGTGCTTATGGAATTGGAAGACATACTGAGATAGACTTAACTCTCTTTGGCATAGGTACAAATAATGTAGCCAATGAATTCTTAGGAGTAGGCTTTAAAAGCTCATTGCCTTTACATGAAAAATCAGAAACAAAACTAACTTATGGCACTCTTATCCCAATTTCACTTAGAGGCAAAGGAGTTGGCGGATATGCTTATTCACATTTAAGCACTAGATTATCTAAATTAAATACCAGACTTACAGCTGGTGGTTTTGTAGGTACTACTATAGTTCATAGCAGAGATTTTATTTGTTTTATAGGCGGTATTGAGCAGCCTGTCACTAAAAACTTTGGATTAATAATGGATTGGTATTCCGGTAAACATGCAAATGGATTTTTGATTCCTGGGTTTTATTATAATTTCCCTAAAAATACCACTTTATGGGCAGGCTATCAAATACATAATAATAAAGCTAATGGCGATAATGGATTTGTTATTGAGTTATCTAAGATTTTGAGTATTAAGTAATTATTTAATGTGCATTTATTTTATCAACATACTCATGTTTAGAAAAAAGCTATCTGGATGATTCTTCAATGTCTAAAGACCAAATCTCTTTTTGAGTTTTATAAATGAAGTAAATCAGCACAATGACAAAAAATACCAAAAAGTAAATGAGAGAATTCTCCAAAACTTTTTTACTATAAATTACAATTGCAGAATTTAAAAAAATCAGAAGTAATCTTCCTTCAGTAGGTTCTATTCGCATGTATGAGTATTTAAATTTGTGACTTATAGCAAAATAAAGAAAAGAATTAATCATAAAACCTACAAGTACGACTAGGAGTAAAAAGACATGAATCTTGTAAAAATTATCAACTAACATAAGATATCCCAAGAATATTGAAGACAAAAATACATAGTCAAGGAAATGATCCATGTAATACCCCCATTTAATAAGACCTTCTTTCCTGTATCTTCCAAGGCAGCCATCAAAATAGTCAGAAAAATATTGCAGAAGAATACAAAATGAAACTAACCACATCCACCTGATATCTTCTCTTGCAAAATAACTAAATAAAATAACTAACAAGCTCCAGATTACACTTGATAACGTCAAATGGTAGCTTTTAAGCCATTGGGGCATCTTTAAAACAAGTGGCTCTAAGTACTTTTTCTCATATTTTCTTAATAAAGATTCCCCGTATCTTTGGTCGCTGGCAAAACTTTCTTTTGGCATAATCGGCTGGTCCTCAATTTTTATTTTATAATCTTATCACTTGTTTTTAGTGTAAATAAAAATGTTGTTAGTTAATATATGGAATCAGAAAAAACTCATTTGAAAGGAAAGCTGTTTTTAATTCTGATTATTTCATTATTTTTGCGGGTTTATGATTTAGGAAATACTCAAATATGGTTTGATGAAGGCCAATCAATCTGGATATCAAGCTTAAACAATATTTCTGAAATTTTTAAAGAACTGGTAATAAGTGGTCAGCAACCTTTGCATTATATGCTTTTGCATTTAGGGATTAGTTTTTTTGGAAAATCAGAATTTTCAGTCAGGTTCTTGTCAGTTATTTTTGGCGTTCTGACTATTTTAATGAGTTATAAGATAAGCAAATTAATTTTTGATAAACATGCGGGAATTTTATGTGCTTTTTTAATTGGGATTTCAACATCTCATATATTTTACTCCCAAGAAGCCAGACCGTATATATTAACTTTGTTTTTATCTCTTATGTCCATTTATTTTTTTATAAGATTATTAGAAAATAACGATATTAAAATATTGGCTGGCTTTATAATCTCAAATACGTTATTAATCTACAATCATTATTCAGGACTTCCAATAATACTGGCACAAAATATCTATGTTTTAACTCAACACTTTTTTTTCAATAAAGATTTAAAGCTTAGTATTAAAAAATGGATCATCTCTCAGGGCATAATTTTAACCTTATTTCTGCCTTGGATTATAACCATGATGACTTATTATAAGGAAAAGAGTGCTTCACTTTTTTTCTGGGCGCCTCCTATGTCAATAAGCAGTGTAATTAAAACATTTATTAGTTTTGCTGGTTCAGAATCTTTGTTTTTAATTTTTATAATATTGCTTTTTTTAAATGAAAAAACGCTTAGCCTTAAAAAAAATATTTATTATTTATTATTTTTATGGTTATTAATGCCTTTTGTAACTCTACTTGCTATATCAAAAATATTCTTCCCAATTTATCATGAGAGATATGTGCTTATAGCTTTAATTCCATTTTATCTTCTCATCTCAAAAGGATTAATGAATGTAAGCTCAACTGTCAGAATAATAATACTTACTGTTATTGTTTCACTTTCTCTGAATAATCTGACAAATTATTACTCAATGAATAAGAAATATGACTGGAAAGGAGTAGTAAGTTTTGTAGAAGGACAGGCAACCAGTCAGGATTTAATTGTGTTCAATGCTGCAAGATCCAGGAAGTATAATTTTGACTACTATTCAAAAAGGAATGACTTAACCAAGATTGGCTTTCCGCTTAGTCCTTATGAGGAAGAATTGCCAGTTGATGAAAATAATATAAAAGATCTGGGAAAAATTACAGCTAATTATAAAAATGTTTGGGTTATAAAATCTCATTCTTACGATCCTAATAGTTTAATCGAGCAAACACTTAATAAAACATTTAATTTACTTACGCAGAAATATTATCGCGGTGTTCAGGTGATGTTATTTTCAAAAAAAGATAAGTGAGCTTTATTAACCTCAATTAAATGTCATAATCCTCATGTAGTCCGGGTATTTTCACACTATTTCCTTTGGCTTTTAATTCACTAGCAATACTTGCCATTGCTTCGGGAGTACCGTGAACCAGAAAAGTAGTTTCCGGCTTGCCAATACTTTTATGCCATTCAAGTAGCTCGTCTCGTCCTGCATGAGCTGAAAACCCGTTTATTGTATAAACTTTAGCGCGCACATCAATTTCTTCACCATATAGGTACACAGTTCTTGCACCGTCAATTATTTTTCTTGCAAGAGTTCCTTCTGTTGCAAAACTAACAAAAATAACACTACACTCTTCTCTCCATAAATTATGTTTTAAATGCTGGCAAATACGTCCTCCGGTGCACATACCAGAGCCAGCCATAACTACTGCTCCACTTTTTATATTATTTATCGCTATAGATTCAGCGACATCTCGAGTGAAACTTAAATTAGATAAAGCAAAAGGGTCTTTTCTTTGCCCAAACATTTTTGCGGATTGCTCATCATAACATTCAGGGTGATGTTTATATATTTCAGTAGCTGAAATTGCCATTGGAGAATCAAGAAACACTTGCATATTACGTGCTAGCTTACCTTGTTCAACTCCTTCTCTTAAGAAAAAGAGTAGCTCTTGAGCACGTTCAAGAGCAAATGTAGGGATATAAACGTTACCACCACGCTTGAATGTATCATTTATAGCTAAATAAAGTTCACTGACAGATTCTTCAATGGATTTATGTGATCTGTCTCCATAAGTTGTTTCCATAACTACAAAGTCTGCTTGCGGCAAAGGTACTGGATCACGAATTATTGGCTTATTTTTATTACCAATATCTCCAGAGAACAAAATATTTTTTACTGATCTTCCTTCTTTTATTTCAAGGAATATTGATGCTGAGCCGAGTATATGTCCTGCATCAAAGAATGTAGCAGTTATATTCTTTGAAAGCTTTATTGATTTCTCATAAACCACATTATGTCCAAAATAATCTAAAGAATTAAGAACATCCAAAGTACTGTATATTGGTGAAGCACTATACCTTTTACTTTTTTTATCTCTTGAATACCGTTTTAAATGTTTTGCATTGCGTTTTGCTTCTTCCTCATGTACATGAGCAGAATCAAGCATTACAAGCTTTGCTAATTCACGACTAGCTGAAGTTGTAATTATTTTCCCTTTAAATCCTTGTTTAACTAAAAGGGGTATACGCCCACAGTGATCTAAATGAGCATGTGTAAGCAAAACATAATCAATCTCATTTGGCTTGAAACCAAATGGTTTTGCATTTTCTTCACTTAATCCTTTGCCACCTTGATACAAGCCACAGTCAATAAGTATTTTAGTATTGCCACTTTCTAACAGAAAACACGAACCTGTTACTTCCCTGGCTGCTCCGTGAAAAGAAAGCTTCATAATTGATTATCCTTAATTCTTACGTACTCTTATAATTCTACCTTTTTAATTTTAAATAGTAAGAAGCAACTTTCTCTTTGGGAAGGATTTTATTGGACTAAACTACAATCAAATCCAGCCGGCACAAATGATTCAAAGCCTGGCTTAATCATTCCATTTTCACAGATTGCACTTGTGTCAGTAGAACCATCAGGACCAGTAGGACCACTAGGAGGCATAGAACAAATATTACTACTGATACCAGGAGGCATAAATGGTTGTAGCCCTGGTTTAATTATTCCGTTTTCACAGACAATATTTGCTGCATTTGGATCATTTGGATTTAAGTTTGCAAGGTCAGAGAGCTTAATCCCAAGAGGGAGATTTTTTAAATCTTGTGGTGTTACACCGGCAGGTAACTCTTTTATACTACTAAGAGGAGGAAATAATGCTAAATCCTGAATAGTAAACCCTGAGGGTAATTGATCAAGATTTACTCCAATTGGAAATTTTACAAAATCATTTAGATTAAATCCCTCTGGTAGTTTTCCTAGATCCGCTGGAGTAAAACCAGGTGGTATTTTAATAAGATCCTCTACAGTAAAACCAGCTGGTATTTCTGCTATATCCATTAAGTCAAAACCACTAGGAATATTAATCAAATCTCCAAAGCCTGAAGCAGAAGGAAAATCTGTAATGTTCATTATTTTTGCCGGTAAATTGTTTAAGTCAATTCCAGCAGGTAGCAAATCTGGATTTATTATCTTCGGTAGATTACTTATATCCAGACCGCTTAGATTTTCAAAAGAACCATTAATAGGAATATTATTAAATCTGCCAATTGCAGATACTTGTCCGTTATCACTTACAGTAATTTCTTCTCCTATAACTTCTGCTGCCTTATCAATAACTTTGTTTGTGTTTTGAAAATCTACTCTTAAAGTACCTGAAGCAAGATTACCCATAGTAGTCATTTTTAGTGAAGCCATAACAGGTACATCTTTAATAGTATCTATAGTGTTTTGACCATCTTGCTCTATAAGTTTTCTTACCTCATTTGCTACATCTATAGTTTCACCTGTTACAAGATTTGTACTCATAAGACTAAGTTTTACTTTATCAGTATCTACCTGAATTGTTCCTCCCTGAAGAAATTTATTAATTACCTCTTGAGGGTCAAGCAAAATTGTATACAAAAATTCAAGTATATTTTTATCAGTTGTTTTTTTTATATCAATTGTTAACTGAAGCAGTCCTGTTTCAGGATCAATAACTACATTATTAAAACCATCTTTTACTGTTAATTTCTTAAATGGGACATTGCCTGTACAAACTGCCTCAATTGTTCCTCCTGAAGCAAGCGATATTTCACCTGATTGTTCTCCAGCAGGCAGAGCGCCACTGGTATTATCCTGGGAAAATGAAGCATTAAAGTTAAAAAAAGAAATTGCAATCAGAACAAGTACGGACAATATTTTTTTTCTTATCATAAATAACCCCTCTGGTTTAATTGAAACTATACAACAAATCAGATTTGTTTTTGTCAATCGTAAGAATGATCGATTAGATTAATAATCATTCTTTTGATTAGTCGTAAGAATGATTTAGTTAACTTTGGTAATGGGTATTCTTAATATAAGAGGATGTTTTTATGATTTTTAAGAATTTAATAACAGAGACCTATCTTTATATAAAAAGTATTTTTTCTAATATATTTCCAAAAGGAAAATACTTCATGAAAATCCAATCATGGAAAAACAAAAATAAGCTAAGGAAAAATCCAAGAATGTATACGGTCTTTAGACTGGAAGGAGAAGATGCTACAAAAAATGCAATATTTTCATCATTTAAATTAGGCATAAAATTACACATGATATTTCGAGGGTATATTGGAAAGATTGCAAGCTTATTGCCTCCCTGTAGCTTGCAGCAATGTTTATTCAGATTAGCCGGATTAATTATTGAAAAAGATGTTTTTATAGCACCAGAATTAACTATTGATGTAGTAGTCAATGGATGGACAAGGTTTAGAAAAGGAAGTTCTTATGGTATTGGCGTAAAGTGTTTTAATCATTTATTTGAACAAAACGGAAGAATCATCCTTGGATATATTGATATTGGAGAGAAAACCTCACTTGGTGGATTTGTTACTCTCACACCAGGGGTAAAAATCGGAAAGAATGCAGACATAGGAGCAGAAGTAAAAATAGGACCTGGGGTAACTATTGGAGATAATGTAAAAATAGGTGCAGGGGTAATGATTGCTCCTTTTATAAGAATAGGAGAAGGTGCAGTAATTACTACCTGCAGTGTTGTTCTTCAAAATGTTTCTCCATTTACGAAAGTACAGGGAAATCCAGCTAAACCTGTACCGTGGAAAGTTAAATCAAGAAAACCCAAAATGGATCTTATCGTAAATCACAGTCTAAATATTGAAGAATTAGCAAAGCTCAAAGCTATTCAAAAATAGTCTCCAATTGCAACTTAAATTTAAACTCTAAGATTCTCTCTCAAGTTTATTAAAATAAGCTCTTGCAATTTGCAGTGCTTTGTCATGAAGTAAATTCATGTTCAATCTATCAGGATTACCTTTTATTGTAGCTTCCAAAAGATGTGGATATTTATTTGCTTTCAAGTAAATCGGGATTAGATAATCTACTGTAGCTAAAATTACGGGTGCATTTTTATTAAAAAGCAATTTTTCAATTTCTTTATTAACCACGTGAAAAAAATGCAACATGGTGTCTTTATGAAAATTAGTCCCTACTCCATGACCGTGAAACATTCTCTTACCACCTCTGTCGGCTATCCCACTACTACCATGGGACTGAAGTTGTTTTTCTAATCTAAAACCTTTTTCAGTCTCGGAATAAGCAGAAATTATATTTCCGGTATGAATTTCCTTAATGTCATCAAATGTACATTGAAACAATTTTGCATTTTTTTGACTTAAAGTAAGAATATAAAATTCTCTGTTTTTCATTTTTCACCTGCAAAGTAATACTGGACAAGTTGTTTCCATCAACACATTTTTTGTAGTACTTCCAAAAATTAATTCCATAAGCCTGTTTTCACCAAATGCGCCTATTGCAACTAACCCAGGATTAAAAATCTTTATCTGCTTAGCAATTCCTATCCATGGCATACTAGCTCCAAAATCTACAACGTACGTAGCTTTTAATTTATAAGGTGCAAGAAATTCTTTTGCTTCATCCAAGGGCTTCTGTGCAGAATCAATATCATTGGCAATGCTTATAACGATTACTTCAAAGTTTAAGAGCTTTGCAAATGAAACTCCTATGCTTAAAGCACGTTGTGAATTCTGACTGCCATCATAGGCTATTAAGATTGTATTCTCCACCTTTGCGTTCTCAGGTACTACAAGTACAGGTCGTGTAGTAGCTCTAAGTAAGTCTTCAGTGACTGGTCCAGGTTCTTTTGAATTTTCAGGGTATGTTTTTCCTCTCCTGCCAACTACTATAAGATCTACTGTTCTTGCCATTTGTTCAACTATTTCGTGAACCTTTCCTCTCTTAGTAAAAAATTGGTAGTTCACAGCAAACTTTTTGCACTCTTCTTCAAAGCTCTTTTTTAATCTGTCGGCTTCAGCAATAAATTCTTTTTCAGCTTCTACTTGTTCAATAGTCGGTCTGGCTTCAGGAATAGCAGAAGAAAAGCCCATTCCTGCGCTTATAAGTTCAGCAGGCTGCCACTCAAGTAAACGCATAATATCCTCTACATAAAGTCCTTTTACTTTTGCACCACAAATCCTAGCTAAAGCAACTCCGACACTTAGGGCTGATTTGCTTGATTTAGATTCATCCATTGCTATGAGTATGCTTTTCATGATCACTCCTCCTATATAGCATTCGTATAATTTCTTATTTCACCTTTTCTGGGCAGGATAAATCCTGCCCCTACATCTTCACAACAATCTATTTATATCTTGCATCATCACTTAACTCTTTAACCATGTCCTGTATACATTCATCATCAAACTCAGCAACAGGAGCAAGATCACTCAATGAAATAATGCCTACAAGTTTTCCGTCTTTTTCAACAGGTAATCTTCTGTAACCGTAATTTCCCATTATGTCCAATGCTTCTTTGCAAGTAGTCTCAGGGAATATTGTCATAGGCCATCTTGTCATTATTTCATCGGCTGTTGTTGTTCCCAGCTCCCTTCTATGTGCAACAACACGAGTAACTATTTGCCTATCAGTTATCATTCCAAGTAATTTTTTTTGTTCGCCAACTATAAGCACAGTGCCTACATTTTCTTCATCCATTAATTTGGCTGCTTCATAAATACTTGTTTTTGGGGTTATAGTTACAAGGTTTGTTTGCATTACTTGCTGAACTTGTGTTTCTGTTGCTATTGTCATTGTTTTATCTCCTAGTTCAATTCAATTTATCTATCTATATAATGCCCTGAATTACTAATAGATTCATCATTCTAAGGTAGGGACTTACCATGGTAAGCCCCTACTGAAGGATGATTTTATAAACCAAAAATCATCCTTTTGGCTATTCCCGAGATTGATTTTTTTTATTAAAGTAAACTTTAAGCTGGTACAAAGTCAAACAACCTTCGTCTTGCAATTTATGTCAGAACAAATACATCATAAAGATCCACAATTTGGACATCACCTTGGCTTATGGTATCCATTAACTTGGCGAATATTAGCAACTCATCGCTATTGGTCTCCATCTATGTGGTTACCTAAAGACTCAGCACTAGCAATTGATATTTATATAGGCATATGGTGGTTAATTGAAATTTTGTGCATTGTCTTTTCAGGTTGTCTACTTAGTCTTGCTAAGTATTTTGGCTTGTTACTTGTTCTTATTCCTTTATTCAGATTGGTTGATCTTATGTTTGTTTTGTTATCTATCCTGGTAAAAGGAAATTACAGAAGACAAGGAGATTGGCCTTCAGTAAATAGGGTTATACTTTTAGTAATTTTTAATGCCTTAGAAATTATGGTTTTGTTCGCACTTATATTTTATGCATTGAGTGTACTGACTCCTAATATTGCAAGTACAAATCCTGAACTTAAAACTTTTTTTGAGGCTCTTTATTTTAGTTTTGTTACTGGTACTTCTTTAGGCTATGGAATACCGCACCCGGTTGGATGGCTTGCAAGGCTACTTTCAATATCTGAGGCTTCATATATAATCCTTGTTGTTATTGCGGTAATTAGCTCCATAACAAGTGAAAAGAAAAAATCACAGCACTAAATCTGCAAACCTACCTCACTAATTTTGGTTCTTGAGCTTCCTCAACCTCATGCACTGGACCTGGTTCTTGTACTACTCTTAACTGTTTCTCTGATTGTGTTTCTAGTCCAATTCCCCAATCTTCTGGATTGCCTGATGTAGGTATAACTCGTCCTTTATTTGCTGTAATTGCAATAGCTCCTATTTGTGCAAGTAAAGCAGGATTTAGTGTTTTTGCCTGAGCTTGTGTAATTGTGCTTAGATTTATTTTAGCTGGCAATACTTTTACAGGTATTCCTGAAATCAAGGCTCTTAAAGATACAGTCACATTTTTTGTTAATTTCTGGAAAGTACTCAATATTTCGTTTAACACAATTCCAATCTTTGTTCTTGATAGTCTTTTGCCTGAAAGCAATGTTCTAAGATTAGCGTTTACTTGGTTTGTTACAAATCGTTTATCCGCAGGTTTATTTTTTAGTAGTAATTTATTCAAAGTTAATTGACGAGTGGCAAATTCCATACTCTCTGGAATAAAAGTTTTTTGTTTCGGAGGCTTGATTAACGGAGTAGGAATATTTTTATTTGTTAGTAGATCTGGATTTGCTATTAGTTGAGTTAATAACCCAGAGCTTTTTGCAATTAATCCTAATAGCCCCGGTCTATTTACAAGCAAGTTAAAAAGTGAGGGATTTGATATAAGTAAACTCAATAGTCTAGGATTTGCTGAAACCAAGGCAAGTAAAGCTGGTCTTTGTGCTAAAAGATATAGTATTTTTGGATTTGTTATTGCTATGCCTATCAGTGAGGGTCTTAATTCCAATATGGTTAATAATGCAGGATTATTAATCAATACATTGAGTAGTGCTGGAAACTTTGAAACTATTGCTAACAGTCTTGGATTTCCTATTAGTATGTTTGGTAATGTAGAGTTAGTGGTGATTGATTCTAATGTCCGAAATATTCCAGGTAGTTGTCCTTTGGGAAATGATGATTTCTGAAGGGGTTGAACAATAGCTGATCCTTTGTGTAACTTAAAAGCATGTTCTAAAAGTAATGCATCCACAGGTGGTGATAACAGAGAAGAACTCTCTATGCTGTTTATGTTCTGAATCTCACTCATTTTTAATTACCAAAGTTATATCCACTTATATAATGTTCTAGAAAGGCTATTAATTTATCCTTCGTAAGATTGTTTAAAATCATCCTTTTGGTTAATCAAAGCCCCAAAGCTAAGTGGTGTCTACATAATTAAAAGTGAGAGAAAATGGAGAAGTAAGATATCATTAAATTTACATGCCTAATTTAGAAAATACAAAAACCACACAAGCTGATTTCTTCAAACTGATTGAGATAATTCCTGATGCAATTGTAATTGTAGATAATGAAGGAAAGATTAGATACATAAACTCTCAAACCACAAGCACGTTTGGATATAGACCTGATGAGTTAATTGGGCAAACTGTTGAAATATTACTACCTCATCGTTTTAAAAGTAAGCACGTAGACCATAGAGCTAATTATTCTAAACATCCAGTAAGAAGACCAATGGGAAGTGGAATTGATCTTTACGGAAGAAAGAAAGATGGTACTGAATTTGCACTAGATATAACAATATCACCAATTGAAACAGAAAAAGGCACATTGGTAATTAGCGTAATCCGTGATATTAGTGATCGTAAAGCACAAGAAGAAGAAGCAAAAAGACGATCAAAACAACTTGAAGATTTAGTTAGTACCATGACACACGATTTAAAAACTCCTTTAATTGCTGCAGAAACCAGCTACAAACATTTACAAGAAGGTTATTTTGGCAAGTTAACTGAAAATCAAAAACAAATTTTAAATCTACTAACTCAAAGTAACGAGCATACTTTAAGACTAGTAAATAACTTACTGTCTGTTTTTAAATATGGGTCACAGTCATACAAACTTCTTTTAGAACGAATCGAAGTCTCTAAACTTTTAAATAGAGCACATGATAAAGTTAAACCGCTTCTTCAAGACAAAGGAATTAATCTAAAAGTCACAAAGACAAGTTTTCAGTTTATATGCGATCCATTTGAAATAGAAAGAGTAATAGTAAACCTGCTAACAAATGCAATTAAATATACTCAAAATGATGAAATAATAGAGCTTCAAGCAGTTAAAAACGAAGATGGAAACGTAATAATTAGTGTTCAGGATAATGGTGTTGGAATATCTGCTGAAGATTTACCAAATCTTTTTGAGAGGTTTTGGCAATCCACAAGATCTAATTCAAATTCAAACAGTACTGGACTTGGACTATATTTAAGCAGGCAAATTGTAGAAGCACATGGGGGTAAGATTTGGGCAGAAAGTACACGTGGAAAAGGATCAATTATAAGTTTTAAAATACCTGAAATAAGCTGAAAACTGCTGTAATCTAAGCCCTAGGAATGATGTTTTACCTTAAAAATCTATGTATGGTTTAAATAAATGGTAGAAGATAAACTAAAAAAGATTAAATTAATGCTAGTGGAAGACCATGTCCTAACAAGAATTGGTCTTAAAGTTTCACTTGAAAAGTATCCAAACCTTGAAATAATTGCTGAAACAGCAAATGGGAAAGAAGCGGTTGAACTTGCAAACAATAAAAAACCTGACTTAATAATCATGGACATAGGTTTAATAGAACTTGATGGCATTGAAGCTACAAAAAAGATTAAAGAATCTAATCCAAATATAAAAGTAATTATGCTTACAAGCCATGAATCTGAGCGTGAAATAATAGCCAGCTTAGCAAGCGGTGCTGATGGATATTGTTTAAAAGATACTGCACCTGAACAGCTTTATACAGCAATCCAATCAGTTTATGAAGGCAATGCATGGCTTTCTAGTCAAGTTGCTGAAAAAGTTTTAAGAAACTTTTATGGAAAAGAAATTAGCCAAATCAAACAATCTGATTTTGCTAAAGGACTTCCTTCAGTTGATGAAAAAAAGATAACAAAGCCCACATTTCAAATTCCAATAGTCCCTTTATCAGATCGTGAACTTGAGGTTTTAAAATTAATTGTTGATGGAAAAAGCAATCAAGAAATTGGTGAAAAACTTTTTGTAACCTTAGCTACTGTAAAAACTCATGTAAGAAGCATTTTAAATAAACTTAGTGTAGATGATAGGACACAAGCTGCGGTAAAAGCAATGAGAGAAGGATTAGTTACGTTCTAAATAAGAAAAACCCTTACAGATGACAACTGATACAACTATGTTCTAGGTGTGAGGACTTTTGTAACTCTTTAGCTATATCTATTAAGATACAAGTTTCATCTGGATATTTTTCATTTGGGCAGAATGCACTAGCTTTTGCAATATCTGCTATTGAAATTATTCCAATGAGTTTATCATTTTCCACAACTGGCAATCTTCTTGTACCAAAATCAGACATTAATTTTACTGCATCTGTAATCGAATGACTTGGAACTGTCCTTGTAGGATTTGCAGTTAAACACTCGCAGACTTTAGTTCTATTTGGATCTTTTCCAAGAGCGTTACACCTTATTACTATGTCTCTATCAGTAATTATCCCTATAAATGTTCCATCCTCTTGTACTATTGGTACTGCACCAATATTTTTACTAGCCATTAAAACAGACACGGAGAAAATAGTCTGATTTGGCTCAGTTGTAAAAACATTTCTTTGCATAAAATCTCTAACAGTAAATTGTTTTGTTTTTGCTATCATTTTCTTTACCTCCTAAAGTAACAATACCCTTTGAAAGGCAATGAACCTCCATGCTTAGGAGTGATCTTGGATCAGTCTTTAGAGTGATTCAATTCTATGGCAGATTTTGTTTGTCATTCTTCAATCAACAGGCGCACCTGCCATTGCTGCTGAATCTCTATCCATATAAACTTCTATATGTGTCATGCCTTCAGTTGCCATGAAGGTTCCTAAATGCATGCTATCTGAAAAGCCAACCATCCCATCCATATTTTCATCTAGGTTAATAACCATTCCATTTTGTGGTTCTACAAAAACTATTCCACCACTTGTAGTATGAACATCTGTTACAGCATGACCAGTCATACCACCATCTCTCCATATGGCAGTAAATGTTCTATTAAATCCGTGACCTTGAAGTTCCATTCCAAGATCTTCTGCAAAATCATCACAGTCATAGTCTGCCATATATGCCATGCCA
>MFRM01000014.1:0-15484 GCA_001784555.1 Candidatus Melainabacteria bacterium RIFCSPHIGHO2_02_FULL_34_12
CACATATTGATAAAAAGTTTGTTCTATTACATGGATTTACCAAGAAGACAGAACAAACACCAAGAAAAGAAATAAGAATTGCTGAAAATAGAATGAGTGAGTATATAAGGAGACATAAAAGTGGCTAAAAGAAAAAAGACAAACTATGAGATATATTTTGAGAAGCAAATGAAAAACCCAGAATTCAAGAGGGTATATGGAGAAGAAGAAGCTAAGTTCTCTGTCTCTCAAAAAATAAGAAGATTTAGAGAAAAACTTGGTATGACTCAACAACATCTAGCTAAGCTTACGCATACGTCACAAGCTGCAATTGCAAGAATAGAAAGTGCAGACTATGAAGGTCACTCACTTTCTAAGCTCTATGAAATTTCTGAAGCATTAGGTGCAAAATTAGTAATTGATTTTATTCCTACAAGGAATGTTAAGAAATCAGCTTGATTTTTAAGCCGCCTTCAAAACTGTAATAGCGTGGGAAACATCATTTCCGCCGGAGGACGGATCTGCCCATTGCGGAAACTAGTCCTCCAGATTTTTATAAAGCATTAACCCTACAGATAATTGTGATTAACCCCACACGATTTTATCAAGATTATTTGTAATCTATAGACAGCTACACATAAAGGTTAAATATCCCAAAAAATAGGGAATTACTTCAAAGTGTCCTTAAAGTATAGGAAATTTGAAAACATGAACAAAATAATTACAATTTTATTTCTTATTTTATTCTTGTTAGCTAGAGCAGATTCAGTTTTAGCAGAAAGCTTAGTTACAACAATTCCTCTTGAGTATAAATTTGATGGTATTCTTGCAAATCCAAAAACCAATAAAGTTTATATATTATCCTGGGTATTTTCAAACAATGATAGTAAACACCAAGTACTTGATGGAGAGACAGGTGTTGTTATTGATTCATTTAGAGCTATATATCATGGAGGAAGGGCAGCACTGAATCCTGATACAAACAGAATGTATTTAACCTCTTATAAGAAGTTAAATGTTGTTGATCTAAATACAAATACCTTAATAACATCTATCGATTTTGATGATAAGGTAGTTGGAGCTTATGTAAATCCAAAGACTAATAAAATTTATGTGAATCTTTATGGTGGTGAATATGATCCTGATACCAAATATGGATTGTTACATAAAGGGATAGCTATCATTGATGGAAATAATAACCAGATTATAAAAACCCTTCTTGTGGATGAATTGTATCCTTTTGGTACACTAATTAAGTTTGACAACATTTCAAATCTTGTTTATGTAGGTCGTTTTAATACTAATACACTTCATGTTTTTGATTCTATAACAGATACTCTTTTACGTACTGAAAATTTACCTTTTATATATACTGCTGAAGGAATAAAACATTTAGAATTTAATGAAAGAGAACAGAAGTTATATATAACTACTACTTCAGCTAGACTTTTATCTCTTAATAGTTCAAGAGAAAAAGATTCCACCGGTGTAAAGTTATCAGAGGTACATATAGGAAACTGTTATATAGATATAGCTGTAAATCCAGATACAAATAAGTTGTATGTAACTGAACCAGAAAAGCTAGTGATAATAGATTGCTCTAGTGATAAGGTTTTGCAGGAATTGAAAGTTCCTGTCGGTGGTTCCTTAGCAATTAATCCAAACAACAAAATGATTTACGAAGCAGGTTTAACTAGAGATGGTGAAAGACTATTTTCAATTATAAAAGACGACGACACTTTGCCGAGCTTACCATTAGTTGACAAGAATGATGATAAGCCTGCTTTGCCAGTAATTAATAAAGGCAATAATGTTTCGTTATCTAATGATGCGAAACTGCTTTTATATAAATTAATAGCTTCTATGAAACGTATTAAAAAGGTGGTAAGTATTGCTAATCATGATTCAAGAGAGGTTATGCACTTTGCAAAAATGATTATAAAAGAGATTAGTTTGCAAAGTGAAAACTGCTCACCAAATGTGTTTAATCTGCAAAATGAGATAAATAATGAGATTATAAAATTAGGAGAGATAAGCCACCCAGTTGTATCAGATGAACTTAGAGGAACAACTGAAAAAGTTATTAGTGATATATCTATGCTTCTAAAAGAAGATAATAATAAAAATGAAATCGCTGATATTTGTGAAGCAAATCCATGAAATTACCAAAACCTAAAAACAATATATTCATTTTTGCTCTAATTGTATTTTTGTTGCAGCAAAACATAAATGCTGTTTATGCATCCAGCATAATTAAAACATTTGATGAATTCTCCCAATTAACTGATGTTGTCTATGATTCTGTCTCGAATAAATTATATGTTGTAAATGGTCCAAACGTAGCTGTAATAAATGGGCAAAATAATGAAATTGTTAAAACTATAAATCTTTCTTCTGGAACAAATAATAGAATAGCAATCAATCCAAAAACCAATAAAATATTTGTAAACTTATTTGGAACAATAAATGTAATAGATCCCAACACTTCCAGTGTGGTTAAAGAAATAAATATTTATGATAATGAACTCGTCTCTGTTTCTCCAGCTAATATAGCAATTAACCCAACGACTAATACTATTTATGCAAAAGGCACTAATCCAGCTATTATGCATAGTGGTAATAATGCTCCTGGCTCTAATTTTTTACCAGATGCTTTATATGCTGTTGATGCTGAAACCGGAAACCTACTTGGCTATGTTGAAATTGGAAATAATTTAGATAAGAACACAAATATATCAGACATAAAAGTTAATTCTAAGACGAATAAAGTTTATATACTTCTTGATGATCCTAATAATAATGGTATCTATCTTACTGTGATAGATGGTTCAAAAAATACAATAGTTAAAAAACTATTGATTAGCAATAACTATGAAGATTTTGGAAGAATTGCTATTAATGAAACTGCTAATAAAATTTATATAACAGGACTTCCTTTCCCAAAAGTGAAAGTTATAGACGGCACAACTGATGAGTTATTAGGTGAAATAAACTCAAGTAACATTGATAGCACAGTTGGTGTAGCTATAGATGAAAGCAAAAGTGAAATTTACGCTATTGGAAATTTAGATAGCCCTACAATTTATTTAATTGATGGCATGACAAACAATGTTACTGGATCTACAGTAATAGACAATGCAAATTCAGCCTATGCAAGCTACTTATTATTTAATTCAAATTCAAATACTTTATATCTTGTAGATCACAACAGCTCTAAGGTGCATGTTGTTAATTTATCTAATGTAAGCAGTAATAATACAAATGGAACAGAAGACTCATCTTCTTTAACTGATAACTTGAAAGAAGCGTTAAATAATTTAAAATCAATACAAAAAGAGCTGGCAGGAATTAGGTCTACCAGAGCAGTAGCAGCCAAAATTAATAGCCTTGTAAAAACAATAAATAAAAAGAGTCAAGGTTCTGTTAGTGAGTGTACCGGGTTATCTAATAGTAGTGATGGGCTCTTTAATTCTGTAATTGAGTTGTTAAATACAAAAACCTGTGGATCAATTAAAAGAAAAAATTGTATTGAAAGCGATATTGCAAGTACTTATGAAACAAGACTAAATGAGGTTTTTGGAAATATTTCAGATATTTTTCAAACAGACTCGAATGTAGATTCAGTTCCTGATCTATGTAAAAAGTAGCAGCCAGATCCGGAATATAAATAGTTTATTACTTGTCCAGCTTTCAACTAGCACCTAGCACAATCCATATAGTAAATTCTGCCAGTTGCTAATTGAAAAAGCCTGTAGTTATTTTCGTAACTTTATTTGACTTTCAATCTATGCGGCCTGATAATTAGCTCGCAAAGTTATTACACCTAAATTGTTTCTTTTAGAATGCAATAGACATAGTTTTAATAATAACTTGTAAAAAATGGGCTGGCCTTAACTAGCAAATTAGCTTGAGACTTATAAATGACTACCGAGTTAAATAATTTAGAATCAATAAGAAAATGGCTCCGTAATATTTGCTCAGACTTTGATGTAATTGGATTTGCAACTAAACGAGGCAAAACACTTCCACTAAATTTGGAATCTGGAACATTAGGAAATGTAATTGAATCATTTGGATTGTAAAAAGTAATTTTTATGGAAAAGAAGCATCGCCAACATTTGAAAACACGCAGTAGCAACCCTTTTAATCTTCTATCAAAATATCAAGAGGATGCAGCAAAGGTAGCATCGAATATCATTTGGGAAACAATCCATCAGCAGTACCCCAAGCGGAGTTTCAACAATCTTAAAACATTGGGTCTCAAAGACCTTAATGCTCAATTTGCTCTTGCCTACATAAATCACAGAGCAAAACCAGCAACCCTACCAGAGAGAAAATTGGAGGAATTACAGGCTTTTGACTCTGCAGATGGAATTAAACCAGACGGAGGGGTGTTTTTTGTGCAATCTAAAAAAGATAACTTTAATCACATTATTGGTGCACTCGAAGTAAAACATCAGGGAGAATATGATGGATACACACCAATTAGTGATTCTGATTGGAAGAAGAAGGGTGGCGACCCTTCTATTCCGAAGGAGAAAAGACCACCGCAAGCACAGGGAAATGCGATAGAGAGATTTGCAAAAAACGCAAACGCTATTAAAACGCTTACCAGTTTTTACGGCTATAACCCATATGTTGTTTTTTGTGAGGGATTTGATTTCTTTCTCAAAGACAATTTTAAGATTTTCGAAAAACAGCCGCATTCTGCTCGTTTCAAAGGGAGAGACTCATCAATCCTTATGAGATTGATAGCAGGAAACGATTGGCTTCCACTCAACCGCATCTATGTGGATTGTTTCCAACATGGAAATACAAAAATCTGTCCCGCAACAATCTTTGCACGCATGCCAAAGTGGAGTGCGGAAGAAATTGCAAACATTATGTTACAAGTTATTGATAAGTCCCTCACCCACCTGGATAAACTTGGCGAGATTTAGGTTTTATCTTTTTTCAAGAATCCAAAGCAATTCTTTGACTTTTATATCCCTACCACGTAGATTTCTTGATCCGCGATAAGTATTGTAGTCTTGTTCCATTAACTCCCATTTACCATGTCGCGATAAAATCGCTTTAAAGGCTTCAATCGGGATTATTCCCTCATCGTTGTAAGAGATTGTTATAAATTGTGCGTGGGTGTCAAATAAAAGCCGATCCATTGCTTCTTCGGCAGACTTCCTTTTGTTGTAGACGGATCTGTTCCATTCTTTTGCTATACCACTTACACCATCTTGTATTTCCACTGGATTGCCGCCATTGATTATATTTAGCATAAAGTAGTTAGAGCCATAAGGGTGCTGGTTATAAGGTGGGTCATAATAAACTAAATCAAAAGTCGGCAAGCTTCTGTCCTTCACCAATTCGTTTATGTCCCTCTTATAAATATGTACCGGACACTCAAAATCAGAAAATATCGGCATATCCAGAACAATCTCTTTTTTAATGCGAGAAAGAGCATTCTCTCCGCGCCCTCCAAAATGTCCATTGCCATTATGTTTGTGAAATCCCTTGAATACGCCTGAGGTATTTGTATTAATTGATGCCTTCACTAAAAGTGAAGCGAGACACAAATGTCTATATTGTTCTGGTAGTTCGTTAATTAATTGCCGTAGGTTGTCTATTATTTGAGCGTTTGTACTTGTGTAAAAAACTCTTTCGCCTGGTTGGACATCAGTATCATTTTTTGGAGCATAATGTTTTTCTATAAATCCCGGCGTGGTAGCCTTTCTCTTTAATTTGTTCTTGTTAAGCCAATTTATGTATTCTTCTAATTCGTTTGTATCTATCTCTGATTTATTAGAAAGATAAGTCCGATTCAGTATTTCAGCATAATCTTCCAAATCATTTACATGAAGTTCGCTTGCAAACGCTTTTAACAAACGAGCTACCGCACCGCTTCCGACAAAGCCATCAAACACAATCAATTTTTTCTTTCCAATTTTTTCTCTAATTTTTAGAAATCCTTTGTAGAGAAAAGGAAGCAGTCGCCGTTTATTGCCAATATAGGTAATAAGGTGTGAAGTAAAAAATGGATTGTCTAAATCCAAATTATCTACAGGATCTTGCGAGAATAAGTTTAATTGAAGTTGAGGTTGAGATATTGCCATAGTTCTTAATAGCTGTAGTATACATATAATACGATATACGAGCAAGTAGAAATTAAGCAGCCTCCTTCAATTCAGAAATATAAATAGGTCCTTTGTACAAATCTACTAGAGCATATTCAACTAGCACCTAGCATAATCCCTATAGTAAATCCTGCCAGTTGCTACTTGCTAGTTGAAAAAGGTTAAAATATAAGTACATGGGGCATAAATTAAGCAGCTCTCAATAATGTAATAGCGTGGGAAACATCGTTAACTAGGCCTCCAAGATTTTTTAATAAAGCATATCTGTTTGAAATGTGCGTTCAAAAGCCAATTGTAATTAGCTTTGGGCTTTTTTGTTTTCAGATCTTAGTTGTTCTGTATCTTACAGCCCTACCCATTCCAATTCTTTCCACCTTTTTCAAATCAAGTAATTTGTTCATGATTTGATTTATAGTTGGTCTTGGTATTTTAAGTTTTTTAGAGATTTCCATCGGTGTACACTCTTCAACAGTTTGAATAAATTGCCAGACTGATAACTGTTTCTCAGATAAAATTGTTTCAATATTTTCTTTGGAAAGCAAATCAATAGCTGATTTTGATTGTTGTAAGACAATGTCAAGAAAGAAATCTAACCATTTGCTAATATCTTCCTTATTTGATCTAAATGTTTTTTGACTTTTCCTGAGTGCTATATAGTAATTAGGTTTATTTTCCTCAATTAACTTCTCATGAGAAACATATGGCATGTATAAATATCCTTCTTTGAGCAATAGAAGGTTGGTTAAAATACGAGAAAGCCTGCCATTACCATCTTGAAAGGGATGAATATTCAAGAATTCAACTATAAAATTACCAACCACAAATAAAGGATGCACGGTTTTCTTATCTAATATTTCTTTGGTCCATTCAACAAGTTCAAGCATTTCTTTAGGAGTAAGATAAGCTGGTGTTGTTTCAAATAAAACACCAATTGCTTTTCCTCTCTCATCAATCATTTGAACCTTATTTTCTGTCTTTTTATATTCACCTCTGTGGAGCTTGTCTTTTTCTACATATTTAAGCAACTCTTTATGAAAATGCTTAATCGCACTTTCACTGAATTTAACCGTGGACCATGAATCAAATACATTTTGTAGAAGTTCATAGTAACCTTTTACTTCTTGCTTATCTCTATCAGAAAATTTCTCCATGGCTAAGCCTTTGAGATATCTTTCTATTTCTCTGTCAGAAAGTTTTGCTCCTTCAATTCTTGTAGATGCACCTGTAGAAGTAATAAGGACAGACTTTTTTAATCTTCCTAACACTTGAGGACTTAAATCAAGTCCCCCAATCCATCTACCTTTCAACTCATCAATCTTGGCTATTTTTGACCAAATAGAAGGAGATATATTACTTAGTCTTTTATCAAATCTGTGTTTTGGCATGATATATACTTATACCCTATCTATCTAAGATTATATAAGATTGTATAAGATTAGTAAATCCTGCCAGTTGCTACTTGCTAGTTGAAAAAGGTTAAAATATCTAATAAAGAGGTATAAATTAAGCAGCTCTCAATAATGTAATAGCGTGGGAAACATCGTTAACTAGGCCTCCAATTCATCACTGTTTCAACTTATAATAGGTAGCTTTTCCTTTCCCAAATCTTTCAATAAATCCAAGATTAATTAATTTCTGAAAGTCTAGACTTCGTGTAGCTTTTGCTCGGTCTATAAGAGTTGCATATAATTTGTCATTTATATAGCCATATTTTTTAATGTAATTAAGTAATTTCTTGTGATAACTTTCAAGAGTTGTATCAGGTGTAATAGACAAAGTTTTAAGTTCTTCACCGACTCGTAAAAGTTCATCAATTATTCCATCTGTAAAATATTCTAACCATTCGGTAAAATCTATCTTGTCTTTTACATCATAGTAATTTCCCAGTACCCCAACTTTTTGAAAATACTTAGTTACATTCTGGTTATAATAGCTCTCAAAACTAAAAAGATTAAATGTGTTAAGCCCCATATTTGCAAGTAAAAGTTTAGTTAATAGTCGCGCAGTACGACCATTGCCATCAATAAAAGGATGAATAATAACAAATTGCTTGTGAAATAATCCAGCTAAAATCAAGAAGTCAACTTTTAATTTATTGTTTTTTATATATCTAATAAGATCATTTAGTAGCTGTTTAACATTTTGGTGATCAGGTGGCCAATAAATCGTTTTTCCTATTTTTGGATTGTTTACAAATATAGGTTCTTTACGCAGTTCACCATTATTGCCTGGTGTAATAAGCTTATTTGTGACAATTCTCTGAATATCTAGGATTAAGGCTAAGTCAAGATCAGATTTTGTGAGTTTGTTTAGTTTTTCTAAAGCTAGATTATAGTTTAATACTTCTTGCTCAGTATCTCTTATATTTTCAGGTTTGGTTTTCAAGATTTTTTTTACTTCTGTAAGTGGTAAGGGATTCCCTTCTATACTGGTAGAAGAATAAGAAGAAATAGCTCTTGCAGTTTTCTCCATTTCTAAGAGAATGGTGTCTGGAAAACTCTTATTGTTTAATTCAGCCACTAAAATAGCAATATGTTTTATATTTGCTAAAAGTCTTTGGGTAACAGTAAATTGAGGATTAAACATATAGCACCATTATACCCATATTAGACGAATAATAGACGATTATTAGACAATTATTGATTGCTTTAAAGTCTCTTTCAGTGCTATGTTTACCTTAACAAGGTAGCAAACATCGTTCTTACCCCACTTACAGAACCTATTAAGTTTCACAAACTAAAGAAAACTCGTAACTTTGTAAAAATTGATTGTAATTATCTTCAATCTTTTATTTATAGATGTTTTAATAGATTCATGTTCCCCAAAAAACTACTTTTTATAATTCTAATTTTTTCTGTTTTATTACTTAGCTTTAGTAATAAAATTTTTGCTTTGCCTAACAGTACTACGATAGAAATATATCAGGATTTAAGCAAGCCATTAATAAACAGCAGCCCAAATTCACTGCTGATAGAAAACAATGAAGTAATTATTCTGAATAATAATCTGAAAAGGCTTAAACTTTTTAATTTAAGTGATTCTGATGGGGATGTTTTTATCACATTGGTTAGTGGGTCAAATAAACTACTTGTTTATAAAAATGGTAAAAAAGTAAATTTAATCAGTTTAAATGATATAAATCTTTCTTCTTTAATCGCTAATTTACAAAATAGCTTTAATGATGGAGAAATTACTAATCTTCAGATCTCTGGTTTTGCATTGTCTCCAAAAAGAGTTTTAAAAAATTATTTGGATTTGCCAGAAAATGATATTGATAAGCATCTTAAAGAAAAAATAGTTACCGGTGATAACCTAAAGCTTTACTATAGTGGTTCAAATATAGATAACAAGGGTAATTCTGCCGATCCTACTGACATGATTAGCACATGGGCAGATTTAAGTGGAAATAAAAATAATGCAACACTTACAAATTTTACTTTAGCACCTTCACCTACTACATCAAGCGGTCAGGTAGTCACTTCAGGCTGGGATGGAAACAATGTTTATTCAAATCCCTCAAAGCTAACTTTTGATGGAGTAAATGACTATGTTCAGCCAGGAGATTCCTCCCCTTTTAACTTTACTGCTACGACTCCTTTTACAATTGAGTTTTGGGCATATATTCATAAATCAGAAGATCCTTTCCAAACTAAATCCATTCTTTCAAAAATAAATAGTTATACACTTCCTGGTTACCAGGTACTTCTGCAGGGGACAAATCTATGGGTACATTTGGGCCAAATATTTGGTGGAAATCAACTCTTTGGAGATGGTATTTGGACTTTTTTAACTGCCCCCCTAAATAGGTGGGTGCATATAGTTATCACTTATAATGGCTCATCACAAGCTAATGGACTACAGATCTACTTTAATGGAGGGTCACAAACTTACAGGAAAGCACAAGATAATTTGCCTAACACTGCACAGTTTAACAATGGAATTTTCAGATTAGGTGCTTCAGGGTTGGGAAATAGTTCATTTAAAGGCTCTCTTGGTGATGTAAGAATCTATAATAAAGCTCTTTCGCAGGCAGAAGCTTTACAAAACTATCAATCAGAACAGTCAAAATATTTCCAGGCTCCAAAAATTGTCACACTTTCACCAGCTAAGAGGTTCACTACAAATGTTCAGACAGACTTAGCAATAACCTTTGATCAAAGTATAAGTAAAGGTACAGGAAATATAAGGATTATAAAAGCAAATACTACAACTACAGTAGAAACTATAGAGGTAACATCTGACAGAGTAACAATTTCCGATAAGACAGCAACTATCAATCCTGTAAATAATTTACTTGCAGATACTACATATTATATAGAGATAGATCAAAATGCATTTCAATCTAATGGAATAAGTTTTCCAGGTATTTCAGATACACTTACATGGAATTTCCTGACTGAAAAAGACAGTACCCGACCAATAATAACTGCTCTAAATCCTGAAAACGGTTCACAGACTGTTCCTGTAGCCAGTGATTTAGTGGTTACATTTGATAAAACTGTTTATCCTGGCTCAGGAGGTATAAATATATTTAATATAGATGATGATCCTGCTGTTTTTGTAGAAACTATTAGTGTTCAAAGCACTTTTGTTACAGGTGCTGGAACAAATATGATCACTATAAACCCCTCAAATTTCTCTTCAAACTCTTCATATCTTGTAGCCTTTGATTCTCCTGCATTTCAAAATAGTGCAGGAACTAATTATAAACCTATAGATGAATGGATATTTCTTACAGTAGATACTACACCTATTAGTGTGACTAGCTTTTCACCTTCTAACGATGCTACAAATGTTTCAGCAAACACAAACCTTCAAATCAATTTTAATAAGCCAGTTACAGCAAACGCTGGAAATATTACTATAAAAAAAGCAAGTGATAATTCACTAGTAGAAACCATAAGTGTAAATAGCGAAGCAGTGACAGTAAGTGGAACTAACACTGCAACCATCATAACCATAAATCCGACTACGGATTTAGCTTCAGATACTGAATATTACGTAAACGTAGATGCAAATACATTTAATGATACAGCTGGTAACAATTTCACAGGAATCGCAGATAAATTTACGTGGAACTTTAAAACCGCTGATATTGCTGCACCTGTAATAAATAATTTATCTCCTAGTAATAGGGCTACCAAGGTAAATGTAAATTCTGACCTCATAGTAGTTTTTAATGAGCCTGTTCAAACAAATACTGGAAACATTACTATAACAAAATTAACCAGAGATGTTATTCCACCTGTAGAAACTATTAATGTCACTGGTAATTTAGTAAAAGGAAGTGGGACAAATACTATAGCCATAAATCCTGCAATGGATTTAGAAGAAGATGTAAGATATTTTATAAACATAGACTCTACAGCATTTACTGATCTTTCTGGAAATGCATTTAGTGGAATATCTACCAGAGGTACATGGAGTTTTACAACTGTTGATGTTACAGCGCCTACCATAACCAACTTATCTCCTAGTGATAATGCCACAAAAATAAATGCAAATTCTAACCTTGTTATAACTTTTAATGAAATTGCTTATCCTCAGGCAGGAGGTAAAAAAATTAATATATTTAAATCAGCTAATAATAAGACTCCTATAGAATCGATTGATGTTACCAATAATGCAGTTACAGGAATTGGATCAAATATTATAACCATAAATCCTTCTATAGATTTTAGTGAGAACACTGACTATTTTATAACCATTGCTCAGGGTGCATTTGCTGATTTTAGTGGAAATACATTTGCTGGAATAGTAAATAATACTACATGGAATTTTAAAACTGCTGATATTACAGAGCCTGCCATTGTTGGTTTATTCCCTTTAAAAAATGCTGTTGATGTAAACATAGGAACTAATTTGATAATAACTTTTAGTGAACCGGTTACTGCAAATGCAGGAAATATTACTATAAAAAACACAGCAGGTGATTTAGTACTAGAAACTGTTGATGTTACAAGTAATGCAATAACTGGAAAAGGCACAAATATTATAGCTGTAGCCCTGCCGGTAAATTTTGCTAATGGAACAAATTACTATGTAAACATTGACCCTGGAACGTTTATTGATCTTGAAGGAAATGGTTTTATTGGAATAACAGACAACAACACATGGAATTTTAAAACCGTAGTTCCAAAAAATATCGAAGGGGGAAATATTGGCGGGAGTGAAATTAGTGGTTGCTTATTCACGAAATGTGGCCAACTCTGTTGTATAAATGGATGCTGTCCCAAGAATCAAGGGACTTGTATTGATTTTGCGGATTGTTTGACCTCTTCCTCAGGCTCTAGCAACATTTCATCTAGTTCAAGTGGCGGCTTCTCTCCTTTCAGTTCTTCTAGTAGCTCCAGCGGTGGTTTCATATTTCCTTTTCCATTTGATGAAGAATTAGAAGAAGACCCTTCATCACTTTTAATATCACCGATTACTATCACTGGTCCTGAAATAATAAAACCAGGCAAAAAGAAAATAGCATTAACCATTTCACACCCTAATGTTGAAAATGAAATAAAATGTTCTGTTATTCCAATTGGACTAGTTAAAATACTAACGAATCCAGAAAATTTCTCCTTTACTCCTGGTGCAGATACAGTAGATGTAAAGTTAAAAATTAACAAAAAAGCGTTTAAAAAGGTAAAAAAAGATAGCAGCAAAAAAATTGTTCAAATAAAAGTTTTATGTGATGATGGTGAAAAAACCTTAAATATTGAGCTGGCACCAAAATAGAAAATAGTCTTATTTTTGCTGAACCTTTATTTTAAAATCAGCTGTTGAATCTTCGCCACATCTTACAGTAATGTTTATGTCTTCTTCGTCTAAAGAAGAAAGTCTTTTTATAATTGTGCTTATCTCTTTAACAAGTTCTTGTGAGCTGAGGTAGAACTTTCTTGGGAAAAACCTAACTGCTAATAAGCTCCTGTCACTTCTTATAGAACATTCTGTAGTACCATCTAACTTTTCAGCTTTAACCTTAAGATAAGCAACAGTTCCTAATTTTCCTTTTTGAATTGTTGCAGAATTATCCCCAAAAATAGATATGGTTGGTGTTCCATGGAATAAGTTAGATAGAGAACAACCATCTGACACAGCTACAAATATATCTCCATGATGGCCTATATAGGCAGGGAAACTGTTTAACCCCTGTCCCAAGTTAGCATCAAAAACTTTTACCTGCTTATTTCCTCCGGGTCCATCACCAGTAATAATATCTGCAAAGCCATCACCATTTACATCTCCGGAAGCTACAAATATATTACCATTAGCGGCTGTATAGGCAGGAATGTTTACCTCACTGTTAGAATTACCATCAAAAACTTTTATTGGTTTTGCACCAGTTCCAGCACCAGTAATAATATCTGCAAAACCATCACCGTTTACATCTCCGGAAGCTACACTTACACCACCAGTAAAATCTAGATGTACAAAGAAACTTCTTAGCAAACTACCAGAGTTACCATCAAAAACCTTTACATGCGAATTTCCTCCTGCACCATCACCAGTAATAATATCTGCAAAACCATCACCATTTACATCTCCGGAAGCTACCCTTGCACCACCAGTAAAACCTGCATATGCAAAGAAACTCTTTAATAATGAACTATCTGTACCACTGAAAACCTTTACATGTGAATTGCCTCCAGTTCCATCACCAGTAATAATATCTGCAAAACCATCACCATTTACATCTCCGGAAGCTACAAATACATCACCAGTAAAGCCCGGATAAGCAAGGAAACTTCTTATTTCACTGTTTGAATTACCATCAAAAACCTTTACATGTGAATTTCCTCCGGGTCCAGCACTAGTAATAATATCTGCAACATCATCACCGTTTATATCTCCAGAAGCTACCCTTACACCACCAGTAAAATTTGTAGGATAAGCAAAAAAGCTTGTTATTAATTCTGAGTTAGTAGCATTAAAAACTTTTACCATGGGTGTACTGCCAGATCCTGAACCAGCGAGTATACTTTTCACACTACATTTAGGAGTGGTTAGTGATCCTCCTGAAGAAGATGAGCTAGATGAACTACCTCCGGAAGAAGATGATGAACTAGAACTTGATGAAGAACTGCTGGAGCTAGAAGAGCCATCTGAAGAAGGTGGAAGAGTAATTAAACTACCTGATGATGAGCTTGAAGAAGAGCTACTGGATGAAGATGTAACACAATCAGCAAAACCTAAGCAGGATTCTGGGTTTGTAGGACAGCACCCATTTATACAGCAAAGAGGCCCGCAATGTGAGTATGAGCAGCCATCTTCTCCTCCATGCCAGTAGGCAAAAACATAAGCTGCATTTCTGTTTTCTGATAATGAGTGTGTGCTCTCAGGTAAAAACTGAAACTGGTTGAAAACCAGAAGTATGACTGCAAAAAATAGTGAAAAAATTAGTTTTAATTTCATAATTTTAGTCTTAAAGGTTTATACCCAGAGTCTATATTTTCACTATAAACTGTAGAAATAACCCTTTATTGTTTCTAGATAATAGGGTTATTTACAAGGTGGGAAACATCGTTTCCGCCGCCCGCCAAAGGCGGGAACTAGTCCTTTTGCAAATTTATCTATAAACACCCCTGCCTCCAGAATGTCCACCAAGATCTAAAAGTAAAATAATAAGTTTATTTTTAATTTGCATCCAAATAATTCTTATATCACCAGTTACAAACGAGCTATAAACCTCTCCGTATTGAGACAGGAAAACTTTATGAGTTTTCAAGGACTTATATTTAGGATTGACTCTCAACAGAGCAAGCGTTTTTTGAACAGAATTCTGTAATTCCTTATTTTTCTCTGCAAATTTTTTATACTTTTTTCTAAAGTTACTTGTGGTCTGTAATTCATACATGACTATTAGTCTTCTATTAACTGATTATGCAAAGATTTTGAAAAATTAAGCTTTTTAGTTTTTCCTTCTTTGTACTCTATCAAACCATCTGCAATAATTTGTTTCAAGCTTTCTTTATTAGAACCTTCAATATCTAATTTACTTACAAAAGAAATAACTAAGTTATTATTTACAAAATTGGTAAGTAAGAGTCTTGCTATCTCATTCACTGAACTAAAGCCAACTTCTTTAGCCTTTTTCTTAAGTTTATTATTTAATTCTTCAGAGATAGGAATTTGTAGTTTTAATTGATAAGTCATGATATACCTCTTCTATACCATGATTATACCACAATCATATATTAGATTAACGATCTTAATAAAGTAAATCTGACTCTGTGCCCAAAACATCTAAACAGCTTCCAGTGGTATATTAACAAGGTGAGCAACTATTACCTCTAGTAGATTGTCAACAAAGTTTTCATGCCTTGCGCCATTCACTGCGGGTCCTGCCGCCTGCAGGTTCCCCTCCATCCTGCGGTGCAGTAGCT
>MFRM01000014.1:15534-16846 GCA_001784555.1 Candidatus Melainabacteria bacterium RIFCSPHIGHO2_02_FULL_34_12
AAATAAGATATTATCTTGGCGGGCTCCTTACCAAATGAGAGCAATTTGTCTTTTCATTAAACTTACAGGATATTTACTCTAGGTTAGCCCTCAAAATACATATGTTCTTTAGGCTTTTGTGGTATATTACTTTAGCCTGGTTATCCAGGTTAGTAAAAAAAAATGGTGTTTGTGATCTTAAGAAGAGCATTAAGTTGTTATTTAAAAATAGTTTTCTTTATCCTCTTTTCAGAGTTGTCAAGTACCTAAAGGAAAGAGGAAAATAATGTCAAAAAAAATATTTGTTGGTAATTTATCGTTTGAGGTTACGGATTTTGATCTTGAAGATCTTTTCAAGCAACATGGAGAAGTACTTTCAGCCAAAGTAATTCTTGATAGAGACAGTGGTCGTTCTAGAGGCTTTGGTTTTATTGAGATGAGCTCCGATGGCAGTGTACAGTCTGCAATTGATGCACTCAACGGAACTGAAGTAAAAGGAAGAGCCGTTAATGTCAGCATTGCAAAAGAAAGAACAGATGATAGAAATTCCGGTGGTGGCTTTAGAGGAAACAGAAATCGTTATTAGTCTTTTTAAAGCTTCAGAGAAGATTTAAAATAATTTAAGAGTTCAAGATTTTTTCTTAGCAACCCTGATACTATCTGTATGATTAATATGCTGGGTGAAAGATAAAATTGAAACAATCTTTTCTAAATATCCTCAATCGTTTTGAATATAAGTTTATTCTCTCTGATGAGAAGGCTGAAGAACCAATACGTTCTGAAATTTTTAGTGTCGAAAGATTAAAACAACATGCTGAAAGCCTGGCACTGGTTCAGACTGTTACAAATAATCCAAAAAAAGGATACAATCTAGCTAATAGGCTAAAGAATAACAAGAAAATTTTACTTAATTGTTATCACGCAATTGGAAAAGCAGTAAGCAAGAAACAAGCAATTACACCTGCCGCTGAATGGCTGATTGATAATTTTCATATTATTGAGGGACAACTAAGAGACATAAGCGAATATCTCCCAATAGGGTTTTACAGAGAACTGCCAAAACTTTCTGATGGATATCTTAAAGATTATCCACGTGTATATGGCTTGTCATGGGCTTTTGTAGCTCACACAGATAGTCGTTTTGATCCTGAACTTTTAACTCAGTTTGTGCGAGCATACCAACATGTTCAGCCTTTAACTATTGGTGAGCTTTGGGCAATAGCAATCACTCTTCGGGTTGTACTGGTTGAAAACCTAAGGTGCCTCAGTGTCCGCATATTAAGTTCTATACAGGCACGCAAAAGCGCGGACAGATTAGCAGATGAATTATTAG
>MFRM01000015.1:0-24121 GCA_001784555.1 Candidatus Melainabacteria bacterium RIFCSPHIGHO2_02_FULL_34_12
AGGAGACTTCCTTAGTACGAGAGGACCGGGAAGTACAGACCTCTGGTTTACCAGTTGTCACGCCAGTGGCATACGCTGGGTAGCCATGTCTGGAGAGGATAAGTGCTGAAAGCATATAAGTACGAAGCCCACCTCAAGATGAGATATCTCATATCGTAAGGTAGTAAGATCTGCCAAAGACTATGGCGTTGATAGGCTGCAAGTGTAAGTATGGTGACATACTCAGCTGAGCAGTACTAATAGATCGAGGGCTTGTTTTTTTTCCTCTGGACCACAAAGGGATCAATGCAGGAAGGTTGGGTTAATTAACCCAACCTTCCTGGCAAAAAATGTATGCAGTTTTCAGTGTTCAACATAAATCATTTTGGACAGAAAGTTTTGTTGAGAAATGATTAGGTATAGCCTAGATTAAGGCTACAACGAAGGCTAATATAAATTTAATTGAAAAGATATTTTTATGTTTATATTAAATTTAGTTAGTGGAGTTCGTTCTCTAATTGCTCGAGCAACTAGAGGAACTAGCAGGATACATAGAGCTGAACCAGTTACGTCGACAGCTCCTAAAGTCACTTATGAATTCAATGCTGTACTGGCTACTGGCAATCAAGTTTGTATAATAATGCAAGAATATTTGTCAGGGGGGTTAGATCTTGAAATCTTGTTTAGAGCAATTCATACACAAGAACATACAGGAATTATTCGTACAGTTACTCCAAATAGAAACAAAACATACACACATACTCCTTCCAGTCATACATTAATAATAAATAATGAATCGCAAATTATTGATTATTCACCTAAATAGTTAGCTTAAGCAAGAAATTTGCCATTTTTACTATTTCGAAACCTTTATTTAAATAAAACAGTCTAAGTCAAAAGCAAAAAAGCAAAAGGAGGAAATCATGGGCGATTTAGGAACACTGTTAAATTCAAACGTTACACTTCTTGTTGTAATAGTTGCAGGTTTTTACTGGCTTGGCAAAAAGATTGGTAAGTAGAATAAACCTGTTTTAATAAATATATTTTTAAAACATTCGTAGAGGCACGGTTAACCGCGTCTCTACTTTTTTATATCATGTTACATTATAAATTGTCTATTAAAAATATGTTTCCCAAAATCAAAGAAAAAATCTTAAACAAAGAAAGAATTACTTTCGAAGAAGGTCTTGCTCTTTATGAATCAAATGATTTAATTCAAATCGGAGAATTAGGAAGACTTGCTCGTGAAATGAAATCAGGAACTGAAAGATCAAAATGGATTTACTGGAATAAAAATCTTCACTTAAATCCTACAAATGTCTGTATAGCCCATTGTAATTTTTGTGCATTTGCAAAACTTCCAAACGAAGAAGGTGCCTGGACTTATACTATTCCTGAAGCACTTGAAAAGGTTCAAAAAGGCATAAATAGCGGGGCAAATGAAGTTCATATAGTAGGAGGATTAAATCCTAAAGCTGCATTACCTTATTACTTAGATCTTTTAAAAGCCATAAAAAAAGAATTTCCAAAACTCCATATAAAAGGATTTACTGCTGTTGAGATTGATTTTTTCAGCAAGCTTAAAAAAATAACGCCCAGGGAAACCCTGGGGCTACTGATGGAGGCTGGTTTAGACAGCATGCCGGGCGGCGGTGCTGAAATATTTTCTAAATCAGTCCGTGATGATACCTGCCCGGATAAAATCCCGGCTGAAAAATGGCTTGAGATTCACGGTACCGCTCATAAATTAGGCTTAAAAACAAATGCCACCATGCTCTGCGGAATAGGAGAAAACGTAGAAGACAGAATAGATCACATGATCCAGCTAAGAGAACAACAAGACAAATCAAAAGGTTTTCAGACTTTTATTCCGCTTAGCTGCCACTATGAAGATACTGAAATTGCAGGAACAGTAGAGCCGCTTACAGCATTTGATCAGCTAAAAAATATTGCTATCTCAAGAATTATGCTGGATAATTTTGATCACATAAAGGCATATTGGATACAGTTAGGAGTAGGTCTTGCACAGGTAAGTTTAAATTTCGGGGCTGATGATCTGGATGGAACTGTACAAGAAGAAAGTATTACTCATGCTGCAGGGGCTCAAAAAAGAGGTCTGGAAAAGGATTTTATTCAGACACTTATTGAAGATGCAGGATATATTCCTGTTGAAAGAGATACTGTCTATAACGTTTTAGAAGTGTCAGAACATTAGAAATTAAGCCAAAGATACGTATGCTAATAAGCATTTCAGCTTGTAGGCTCAGGTTTGGCCGTATAATTATATATACTTACACGCATGGACACTCCACATATTAAAGTAGACATTGAAGGAAACCTATATTTTGAAGGGGAAAAACTAACCCACGATAAAATCATTGAATTTTTTAAGAAGCTCGATTATGAAAAAATTGACGATAAAGAATATTTGCTTAAATGGAATAATAATAATAATACTCACAGAATCAGCATTATGCCTGAAGATACTTTGTTTATTGTAAAAGATGTGGTTAAAGAAGGCGGCGAAATAAAGTTAGTTTTAAATGATGAAACTATGGAAAAACTTGAAACAAATACATTGGAATTTAATGGAAATATTCCTTATGCATCGATTAAAAGAGGAAGAATAAAAGCCAGATTTAACCGGCATGCTGCGTTTAGGCTGGGTGAAATCATACTTAATACTTAATTTGTAATTTAATTAGACATAATAATCTGCTCAAAGTATAATCTTAAATAATATACTAGTTAAACAAATATTTTAAGGAGAGATTTATGTCTGTTGCAGTACAGTTAGATCAAAAAATTGTTCAGCCAGTAATTCCTCAATCACGATTGGTGATAATTGGACCAAAAATTAATTGCCCTCCAGAAGAAGGAGATTCAAGAATAGCCGTTGTAGGAGCTGAAAGAGGCGGATTATTTCCTGTATTGAGAGGAATCAATGGCCTCACTGCTGCAAATGAAACTCTTTTAAGTGATTCTAATTATGTAACTTCTGCAGCAAGTGCAAGAAATGCTTCTTGGGAAATAAGTGAACCAGAAGAATTAACTGTACCTGAATATAATTTACTTCAGTTATTTGAATGTTCTGAACTTTGGCAGGATCAGGAAACTTTTCGTCTTAGAGAAAATGCAGGAGTTTGGGCTGAATTTAGAGTTAATGTTCAGGATGGAAAAGTTAGAGGAGAAAGAGATGACCGTATTGTAAGTTTTAGAAATAAACAATCAGGGATTGATAATACAATCAATGGAGTAAAATCTATTTTTGTAAAATTTTCTGTCTCAAATGAAAATGAGAAGAAGAAAATAACTCCACCTGAATATTCTAAAGTGCCTGATAAATTAATCCTATGGGTGGATTTTGATCCGGCAGGTAATGCAGTTGGTTTGGTTAATAAACCCACTTCTACGAGTGTTGAGGTTATGGTAGCTAATCCAAATGTTGCACGAAAAATAAATGCTGTAAAACTAGGAATTAATTTAGGGAAAGAAGTCCCTGATCCTAGAGTAAGTCTATCGCTTGCAATGGATAGCTCCTATAATCCTGAATTACCATCAAGTTTACGTTTTCTTTTAGATTCCTTTAATTTCATGATTAAACATCAAAATCAATTTGAAAGAAAATAAGTTTACTGTAATTTAATTCCATCTCGGATAGCTTCCTAACCACCTATAAAAACTAAATTCAGATGCCACTTCACTAAGTGCTTTTTTAAGGGATGGTTCTTCTCTATGTGCTTCCAGATCAATGTAAAAAATATATTCTCCTAATGCTTTTCGTGACGGACGAGATTCAATACGTGATAGATTTATTTTCTCATTTGCAAAAGAATTTAAAACACGAACCAGAGTTCCCGGCTTATCATAAGGGACACCAAAAGCAATGGTAGTTTTATCTTTTCCAGTAGGAGCTAGAGTATCAGTTCCGACCAAGACAAACCTGGTAAAGTTTTCTTTTTCATCATTTATGCCTGCTTCATAAACAGGTACTTTATAAATTTCTGCAGCCATCTTCGGTCCTATTGCAGCCATACTGTCACCATTTTCACTTACTATTTTTACTGCCATTGAGTTACTCGTAGCTGGTTCAAGCACTGCATTTGGCAAAAATCTTTTTAAATAACCCTGACATTGGCTTAGAGCCTGAGTATGTGCCAGTACTTTTGTAACTTCATTTAAGTTTTTCTTTTTTGTAATCAGGCAATGTTCAATAGGAATAATAATCTCAGCATTTATAGTAACTTTTTGTGATGCTCTTATTAGCTGATCAAGTGTTTCACCGACAGAACCTTCAATGGAATTTTCTATAGGCACCATTCCACTTTTAATTTTCCCACTGTTTACAGCTTCAATAATCTGAGCTATGGTTTGAAAAGGAGTAGATCCAGAAACAGTATGTTTCTTTGAATACTCTATAAATGCCAGATGTGTAAATGATCCTTCAGGACCAAGGTAGCCTATCATTTTTATTCCTTAAATTAATTTATTCAAAATCCTCTGGGTCTGCAAATCCTTCTTCCACCAGAGCATCAATTGCTGTCTGAATCAAATCCAGAGCTTCATCAACTTTATTATTTTTAAGTAATTTTATCCCGGTTTTAATTCTTTTTTCTGTGATTTTTTTTGTATTCTTGTTAAATTCCGTGACTTTTCTCACTTCTTTTTGTGCACTTTTTAAAATCACAATAGCAGTTTTATTGTTTCCTTCTTCAATAAGATTTTTTACATCTCTTATGTCCAGAATTAATATGTCCAGTGGAGTTAAATCGGTCTGAGCAGAAAGCTCACCCTGAGTGGAATTTTTACTCCCGCAGGTTTCTGCCATGGCCTGTAAATTTAGAAATCCAGTTAAAACAAAAATATTCAGAACAACAAATAATTTTAAAAACATAAGTAACCTCCAAGTATGTGGACATTTTAACAAAATGTAAAAGCAGAAAGACTTGCTAGCCACCTAATCTATATCCAAAACCTCTGACTGTTTGTAACATCTTAGGTCTTGCAGGATCTTCTTCAAGTTTTTGGCGGAGCCAGCAGATATGAACATCCACTGTTTTTGTGTCACCGTCATAATCAAGACCCCATACACGTTCAATAAGATCATCTCTGGAATAAACACGTCGTGGATTATTCATAAAGATTTCTAAAAGTGCATATTCTCTGGGTGAAAGAGAAAGTTCTTTATCAGCCAGCCATACTCTGTGCGATGCAGTGTCCATTATGATGTCACCAAAACGAAGTCTTTTCCCTGGAGCCTGAGCAACTTGCTGTGCACGTCTTAAAACTGAGCTTATTCTTGCCAGCAACTCTTCCCATGTAAAAGGTTTAGTTACATAATCATCTGCACCGGCTGTCAGTCCTTCTATAATATCTTCCTTTGCTGTTCTTCCTGTCAGCATGATTACAGGAGTAAAATCCTGCTCTTCTCTTACCTGTCTTAAAATTTCTACTCCCTGTACATCAGGAAGAGTCCAGTCAAGTAAAATTAAATCCGGTTGTTCTTTTCTAAAAGCTTCCAGTCCTGTTTTTCCATCATATGCAGTAATAGTGTCATATCCTTTTTGCTTTAAGTTATATGCAACTGGATCTATTAGGTTTACTTCATCATCTATTAATAAAATTTTATTTGGCATTCTTTTATCCTTTTGGTTTTCTTTCTTAACTCATATTTAAAAAAAGTCTTTATAAGATTAACTTACCATAATCTAGATTAAGATAAACCTACCTTAATCGTAGTATTTTGGACTGTAATTAGTCAATCGGTAAGTAAATAATAAAGCTAGAACCACTTCCTGGACTTGATTTAACCTCAATTTTGCCACCATGCAAGTCAACTACATTCTTAACAATGGATAGCCCTAGACCTGAGCTTCCTTTTGCTTTTGTGCGGTCAACCCTATAAAATCTTTCAAATATTTTTGGTATTTCACTTTCTAAGATCCCTGCACCTGTATCTTCAACCAGAAAACTTCCTTTTTCCGGGCCCGGTTTTACAGTAACTTTAGAACCTTCCGGACTGTATTTAATTGCATTTTCAATTAGATTCTGAATGACGTGATCAATTTGTTCAGGATCGGCAAAGATTTCATATCCTTCAGGCACTTCATTTATTATTTGTGTTTTATTTTTATCCGCAATACTTTTTAGCAATTTAAAAGCATCTTCAATTTTACTTCCAAGAGCAATGTTTTTCTTTGATTGGGATAATTTACCGGAGCGAATTTTACTCAGGTTCAAAAGTTCATTTACCAATTTTGTTAATCTGTCCACTTCATTGTTTATCTGCTCAAGAAACTTTTGAGCTATTTCCGGTTCGTTTTTTGCGCCTAGAAGAAGACTCTCGGTTAATGTTTTTATATTTGTAATAGGACGTCTTAATTCATGACTCATTTCACCTATTGATTCCTGTGATGCTTCAGAAATCATGAGAATTATATTTTTATCTTCTGCAACAATTCTGGTTAATTTATACGGTTTTGAAAAACCAATAAGATCTCTTTCTTTGAAATCATTATTCAGCGTTTCATTTATTTGATTTGTAGCCTGACCGAAATCGTTCTTTTTTAAATCATTATCAGTAAGCTCAAGAAAACTAAGAGCATGCTTATTCCATGAGAGGAGTTTTTTCATAGGATCAAAAAGTAAAAGTCCTATTGAAAACTCATCAATGTAATTTTTTAAAAGTTCAAATGTTTCCTTGGTTTCCGGCATAAGTTCTGTTTATTAATTCTTTAGCATAGACGTCCAAAAATAAAAATTGTAGGCAAATATATATAGTTTATGCCACAAATTAAGTCATCTAATTAGTCAAATAAAGCAAATACAATAAATTTGACTGATTTATAAGTTTATCAGGTTCATCCTGCAGCTATATATGCTTCTTCTTTTTCAGCAATTAATTTTCTTAACTCAGGATAATTATCAATAGTTGGATCTTCTTTCATGATTCGGGTAACTTTTTCCCTGGCATTTTCCAGCACTTCAGCGTCATTTACCAAATCAGCAAGCAGTAGATCCGGCAATCCGCTCTGACGTGTACCTAAGAATTCTCCTGGACCTCTTATTTTTAAATCTTCCTGGGAAATTATAAAGCCATCATTTGTTTTTGTCATAATTTCAAGTCGCTTTAAAGCTTCATCTGAACAATTCTGTGGAGCTAAAAGACAATAAGCTTGGTCGCCGCCTCTTCCTACTCTTCCTCTTAACTGATGAAGCTGTGATAAACCAAAACGTTCTGCATTTTCTATCATCATGACAGTAGCATTTTGTACGTCTACTCCTACTTCTATTACTGTGGTAGTAATAAGAATGTTTGTTTCTTTATTTATAAAGGACATCATTGCCTTATCTTTTTCACTGGATGAAAGCTCTCCATGCATAAGCCCAACTTTTAAATCCTTAAATATCGTTTTTGACAGCTCTTCATATTCTATGGTGGCTGCTTTTGCAGCGAGAGCCTCAGATTCTTCTATTAATGGAAAAACTATATAAACCTGTCTTCCTTTAGCTACTTCTCCCTTAATCAAGTCAAATGTTTTTGTTTTTTGCCACGGCTGTATTATGGCTGTTTTTATTGGAATTCTACCTGCAGGCATTTCATCAATTTCCGAAAGCTCAAGATCTCCATGCAAAGCAAGTGCAAGTGTTCTGGGTATTGGAGTAGCTGTCATAAAAAGTCGTTCAACATTTCCCCCTTTCTTTAATAAATCATCTCTTTGTTTAACACCAAATCTGTGCTGCTCATCAATTATTACAAGCCCAAGATTATTAAACTTAACCTCATCCTGAATAAGCGCATGAGTACCCACCACTATTTTTATGGCACCGTTAGTCAGTCCTTGATAAATTTCTTTTTTCATTTTATTTGGTGTACTTCCTGTAAGCATGGCCACCTGTATTCCCATTGAACCCAGGTATTCCTGAAACTTCCTTGAATGTTGCTGGACAAGAATTTCAGTCGGTGCCATTATGGCTGTTTGATATCCATTTTCAACTGCAAATAACAATGCCATGAGCGCTACAATGGTTTTTCCACTCCCTACATCTCCCTGAAGAAGTCTGTGCATAGGATTTTTACTCATCAAATCATGTTTAATTTCTTCAAAAACACGTTTCTGGGCATTTGTAAGTTTAAATGGAAGTGATTTAATGAGTTTTTGTATAAGACTATCTTTAGATTCTTTAAGTTCAAGTCCAGCTCTTCCTTTCTCTGCCAGGTATCTTCTATAAGCAAGCTGAAGCTGCATTATAAAAAACTCTTCAAAAACAATTCTGTTTCTTGCCAGATTACATAATTCCTGACTGTCTGGAAAATGAATTTGTGTAAGAGCAGTTTTTAAGTCCAGAAGTTTTTCTTCTTTCAACAATTTTTTAGGAAGTGTTTCCCGGATTAAGCCCCCGTGAGTATTAAAAGCATTTGAAATTATTTTTCTTAAAAACTCTATCGATAAGCCTTCTGTAAGAGCATATACAGGAACTATTCTTGCAATATTTAAAGACTCAGACTCAGTCCCTAAGCTTATTACCTCAATAGCCGCATTGGATAAAGAAAATGATCTGGAAAACTTATCGAAGGAAACTTTCCCTGAACACAACACATCAGCACCAAGGGGATATTGTTTTTTATATTGTTCTTGAATGATTTTATTAAATTGACCACCAATAAATTTTGTGATATTCATGGTTCCTGTTTTATCCTGAACAACTATTGTAAAAATTCTTAGGTTTTTGCGTTTAGGCAGAGTATATGATTTGATGCTTTTTATTTTTCCAGTTATAGTTACTTCTTCATCCATTATTAAGTCTTTAATTAATTTTTGCTTTTTGAAATCCATGTAAGCTCGGGGATAGTAATGAAATAAGTCCATTACAGTAAAAACCCCAATCCTATTTAAAATTAAAGATATTCTTGGTCCTACGCCTTTTACATATTTAACATCAATTTTGTTTATGTCTTTTTCATATGTTGAGGCAGGTTTTAAACCTGCCTTTACAGCAGGCTTTTTATCCATCTTTTCAATGTTTTTATACTTTACAGATATTTCCCTGAGAATATCTTGAGCCTTGTGAATGGTATACATTCGCCCGGTAATATCCTGAGCTGAATATGCAAAAAACAAACTTATTAGTGATTTTAGCTCTTCTTTACCATCCAGCTCAGTTGACAAAGATTTTGTACTTTGGACTATAAAGTTTGAAAATGTGGTTTTCTTTCCTCTGGCATTTACATAGTGCTGATCAATTTCATAATTAATTGCATCCTGAATTGTTTTAAGTTTTTCATATATAGCAGTCATCTTCTCTCACCCACAAGACCTTCTTCCAGCAATTCTTTTTCAAGCTCTTCACGATTTTTCCCTTTAGCCGGCAGGATTTTTAACTCTTTAAGGGATTTTTCAATATTCATATAAATTCACCTCAGATAATTATAAATGCTCTGAGCAGAGACTTGTTAAAAGCAACTGAAACTCATTTATATATCCTTTTAAAGCAAGAGTAAGATTCTACGAACTGGGGTTTTAAATTTTTATAACTCTTTCATTTGGTTATTCGAATATAATTAAAAAGTCATTCTTAAGTGGAGATTCTCAACCTAGCTTATTTAAGAAGTTGTCTCTTGAAAAGCCTTCAGATTATCCCGAAGCTCATTATCTAATAACATTTGAGATTTATTAAAACTCCTGCTTGTTGGGTTTTGTAAATAGGTATCGAATGCAGATTTTAATGCACTGACTACAGCCTTGCCTTCTTTAGTTAACATTTTTTCTTCAATTTGTCCCAGTGGTTTCAGTTTTGAATGTAGCCTAGTCATTTCTTCATCCCAAAGCTGTTCAGTAACAAGTTTTTCTTCTACAGGAACTTCTTGTTGTCGTATACATTTATCGAGCAGTCCTAAAGTTGAAACAGAAGCACGAGCTTCTAGAATATGTTTATAAATAGTAGGATCTCTTACTAATCTACTGGGATCTGACAGTTTGTAATCCAAATAATTTTCTGCTACCAGTTCATGATCATAAGGTCCTTCAGTAATCATTTTATTGTGATCAGCTTCTTCATTTATTACTGCAATCAAATAATATATGCTAGAAATGTCTTCACGTGGATCTTCAAAGAAGGGATAAGAAAGAAATATATAGCCAGGGAGATTGGATGAAGCACCTCCTAAAGATCTACCCATATTGTTATATCCAGAACCCAATATAAAACCATCTATGTGATCTGATATGTTCCTATAACGATCTGGCGATAATTTTTTTGTAAGTTGTAGAGCTTTTGAAATTGCTTGTACTCCATCAGGTATCTCTTTATTAGTGAACTCAAGAGATGTAACAAGAATTTTTTTTCCGGTGTCATCATCTAATGCAAATAGAGGATTATTATATAAATCAAGACATTCTTCTATATGACCAGGAAGACCTTCAATCGCAGCAGTTAACATCATCTCATCAAGACGTTCAGCGACTTCGTCACTGTCTTTTTTTCTATCCTTTTCTTCAGATAAGTCTTCTATCATGCCCTTTGTCGAATTAAACAACAACACTAATTTTTTATCGTCTGTGCTAAGACTTGAAAGAATTTTAATAAGACGTTTTGAGTTTTCATCTCCTCTTGTTTCTAAGAATGCTATCGTGTCTTGAAATAGTTTTTCTCCGTTTTCAGTAACTGAAGGTTCAACTATTGCTTGGTATAATCTCTTTGTAAAGCCAGCTTCAGAAGAAGAACAGCTACTACTAGAAAAAGATGTACTTGAACCTTGTTGTGTGGAAGGGTAGATGGCCGGACCCTTTACACGGATAGGATTTGGATCACTAGATGGAATTTGACCAGATTGCATTTTTTATCTCCTTTTATATATTAAACGGCTTTAAGTCTTGAATTTGTATCCTTAAAAGTTAGAAAAAAGATTAAATTTCCTTAATGTTATAAAATTAACCTGAATTCCCTATATTCAATAAGCAAATGCAACAAGTAGTTTAATAATTTTTAAATTAAGGAAGAGCATGATTCAAATTACTAGAATTGATCATATTGTGTTAAATGTTGAAAATATTGAGAAAGTATTAGATTTTTATATAAATGTCTTAGGTCTTAAGCCTGAACGTCTTGAAGAATTTAAACAAGGAAAAGTAAAGTTTCCATCAGTACGAATTAATGCAGACACAATAATAGATCTATTTCCAAAAGGGACAAAACCTGCTTCTCATGTACCTTTTCATGCTGACCTCAATCATTTTTGTTTAGTAATAGAAAAGAAAGACATGGCAGGATTTATTGAACATCTAAAAAAACACAATGTTTTAATTGAAGATGGACCTGGAGAGCAATGGGGTTCTCATGGCATAGGCATGTCAATTTACTTTCGTGATCCTGAGAATCGCCAGATTGAAGTACGTTATTATGATAAAGCTTGACTTAAATTATTGAATAAACTAATTTTGTTAAAGATTTTCTTGGCATAATACAATGAATATTATAAAGGGCCAATTTACCTACTACCAAATTGATTGAAAAATTGGTAAACTAATATGCTAATGGGAACGATTGTGGAAACAAGTTATTTTGGTAATCTTACTCAGGTAGATGAACCAAAAGTTTTAATTATTCCTACACCTTATGAATATACAACTTCTTATAATAAAGGTACAAAAAACGGTCCTCAAGCTATCTTAAACGGGAGTAAATATATTGAATTATTTGATGATGAGCTATGGACCGATGTTTCACAGATAGGAATAAACACTTCAAACTTTATTAATTGTGAATTTGTAACCAATAAATCAAAATCACCGTTTCTAGAAATAGAAGAAGCAGTAAGAACTTCTGTAATTAATGGCTGCCTGCCAGTAGTAATTGGCGGAGAGAGTAATCTCACGTATGGTTCGCTTAAAGCAATTAACAATCTTTATCCTGATGTTTCTGTTCTTCATTTCAGCGCACGATCTGATTTAAAAGATTCACTTCAGAATAACAGATACAATCACTCATGCACCACCAGAAGAATTTATGAAGCCATGCCTGATTTAAAAATTGTTCAGCTTGGGATAAGAGCTATTTCAAGTGATGAAAAAGACTGGCTTGAAAAAAACGAGATGAATATAGAAATATTCTGGGCTAAGGAAAAAAACATCTGGAATATGACAGAAATACTTTCAAGTCTGAAAAAGAACGTATATGTCTCATTTGACTTTGATGTATTAGATCCTTCAATTATGCCTTCTACAAATTCACCCGAGCCAAATGGGCTAATGTGGGATCAGGTTACTAATATTATTAAAAATGTTTGTGCATTCAAGGATATTGTAGGAATGGATTTCGTAGGACTTTCTCCTATTCCAGGACTGGTAGCTCCTGATTTTTTGGCCGCAAAACTTATTTATAAATTAATTGCTTATACATTTGCCAGACAATTAGGTGCTTTTGAAGACAATAACTCTGAACTAGTTACAAGCGAATCATAATTTAATTTTTTAAGATACGGGATTTTTAAAAGACAATTTATGCCTGTTATTCTAGTTATTTCTTTTGGTGTAGTTTTTATAACCTCATCAGAAATTTTTTCATCATAGCCTGAAATTACAAATCCTAAAATATTTAAACCTTTTTGTTTTGCAAATTCAACGGTTAAAACAGTATGGTTAATTGTACCTAGAGATGGTCTGACAACAATTACTACAGGATAATTAAGATCTTTTATGAGGTCAGACATTAAATACGTGTCATTGTCTGTTATCGGCACTGCAATCCCGCCAATTCCTTCCACTATTACATGATCAAATTTATTTTCTAATTCTTTAATGTCATTGATTATTTTTTTTAAATCAATTTTCTTATTCTCATGTTTTGCTGCTACTGATGGTGCAGCAGGAAGAGAAAAACTATAGGTATTAGAAATAACAATTTTATCTGCGGTTAAATTCCTTAAAAAGTCTGTGTCTTTCGGGTGACCTGTCTGAATGGGTTTTGAAATAGCAACTTTTTTCCCCTGATTCAAATAATAAAGAGCAAGCAAAGATGAAAAAATACTTTTACCAACACCTGTATCTGTACCTGTTATAAAAACATTTTTGAGCTCAGTTAACATAGGAATCATTATAAAACCGTAAAGGCGGGTTTCCCGCTGATGGCGGGTCCGCCTTTGGCGGAAAAACCCAAGAAGGCGGGGTTTGTAACCCCGCCTTCAGTGTTCCCCAATTAACCCTGATAAGGAAAACCAAGGAAAAACTATTTCCTGCCTCTTAGAAATTCAGGAATATCTAGAACATCTGTAACTGATCTTCTTACTTTATCGTCAACGAGAACCTTTGGTTTTGACTCTGTAACTTTTTCTTCTTTCTTATCGGCTACATTATTTACACTGCCAAAAAACTCTTTTGTAAATTCTTTGGTCTGAGCTTTTTGTTTTTCTCCAGCCATAGCTACCATAGCAAATCCTGTAGCAATTACAGTGATTTGAACTTCACTTTGGAATTTTGGATCAATAACAGCTCCGATAATAATATTTGCATCATCTTGAGCCATCTCATAAATTAATCCTGCAGCTTCATGAACTTCATGAAGTGTAAGATCAGGTCCTCCGGTTACATTAAATATAATTCCGGATGCACCATTAATAGTGGTTTCAAGTAATGGGCTTTCAATAGCTTTTCTGGCTGCTTCTGTTGCTCTTCCTTCACCTGTAGCTCTCCCAATCCCCATAAGAGCTGAACCTGCAGAATTCATAATGTTCCTCACATCTGCGAAGTCAACATTAATCAAACCAGGAATTGTGATTATGTCTGAGATACCCTGGACACCTTGTAATAAAACGTCATCTGCCTGTCTGAATGCATCATGAACAGAGGTTCTTCGTTCAATTACCTGAAGTAATTTATCATTCGGGATGGTAATTAAGGCATCTACTTTTTGTTTAAGTGCTTCAACACCTTGTTCAGCTTGTGTAATTCTTCTTCTGCCTTCAAAAGTAAATGGTTTTGTACAAACTCCTACTGTAAGTGCTCCAAGATCCCTGGCTATTTCAGCAACTATAGATGCTGCACCTGTTCCAGTTCCGCCACCCATGCCACAGGTAATGAAAACCATATCAGCACCTTCAATAGCTGCTGCAATTTCATCTCTGCTTTCTTCTGCAGCTTTTAAACCAATGCTGGGATTACCACCTGCTCCAAGACCTTTTGTAAGTTTTGAGCCAATTTGGATTTTATTTGGTGCACTGCATAACTGTAGGGCCTGAGCATCTGTGTTTACTGCCCAGAATTCCACATTATTCAGATTACTTTCAATCATTCTATTGATGGCATTTGTTCCAGCACCACCTACTCCAAAAACTTTTATATTTGCAAATGAAATATTTAAATTTGAATTTGAATCAAAATTTTGTTCTTTCATGATTATTTTTATTCCTTATTTTTCTATTTACTATTTTTCTACTTTAAACTTATTAAAGCAAACCTATCTTTGATATGCTATGACCTACAGAAAAAAAATTCAAGTAGATTTTCAAAGTATTTTTTTGATTGAATATAAGGTTATTATGTTTAAAAATTGTATTTGGCCTTAATTCCTTGTTATAAGGCCATCGGGGGGAATTTTTTATAACCAACAGATATAAAAAATTGTTCCTGAAGAACTTTACTTTTAGTTATCATTTAGCCAAAAAGCGTTTGTAATTACATACCTTGACAGCAAAAGAACTTTCAATTAGTACTAATCTGATTCTTCGTCTAACCTTAACAATTCTTGTTTTTCTTGTTTTCTGGATTTAGTTCTTTTTCCCGGATCAATCTTAGGTAAGACTTTATATTTTGTTTTTTCTTTCCCGCCTATAGATTTTGATTTTGATTCTTTCTTAGAACCATAAACTATTTCAGAATGCACCTCATCCATTATTTTTTTATAGCTTTCATACCTGGTTTCTGGTATCTTATTTGAATTTACTAAATCAGGAATAGAACACCCATCCTCTCCATAATGAAGGCAATTGCTGAATTCACATTCAGTGTCAGAAAATTCTTTAAATGTTTGAAGTACTTTATAAGGATCCAGCCCACCAAAACTAAACTGTGCAAAACCCGGTGTATCAATTAAAAATCCTTCTCCATAGCTGCCTTTTACAGAAACCAGTTCAATATTTCGTGTTTGATGTGTACCTTGTTTAATAGAACTGATTCTTCCAATTCTTATATCAAGTGCCGGCACCAAAGCTTTAATTAAGCTTGATTTACCTACACCTGAAGGACCAGCTAAAACACTTACCCTATTAACAATTTCACTAGAAAGTTCATTTACACCCTGACCAGTTAATGCTGAAATATAAGAAATGTCGTAAGTGCTGTTTCTATAAGTATTATCAATGTTTATTTTTTTTAAATCTGTTTTATTTATGCAAATTCTTACTCTTTCATCAGGAAGCTCATAGCTTATATATGAAAGATAGCGATCCAGATTATAAAAATCAAACTCAGGCTCAAATGTAGAAAAAACAACCAAGACCTGATCAATGTTTGCTGCCTGTGGTTTATCAATTTTATTTTTTCTTTCTTTTAAATCAGTTATTACTCCCTGTTTATCTGATGTAGTTTCAATTTCCACATCATCTCCTACATAAAGCAGCTTCCCTTCTTTAAGCAATCTTGCACGAGCAAAACATTCCCAGGTTTTATTTTCTTTGTCCTGTACATAATAAAAGTTCGCCAGGATCTTTGTAATTTTTCCAATTAATTTCATAATCTTCTTCGCTGTGAAATTTTTCTATACCTTTCAGCTGGTGTAGCAGTAATAGATTCACGAGATGGTATTTCCTGCATAAATACTTCTTTTAAAAAAAATGTGATCCCGGGCATCAGCGGCAATAAAACAAACGCAAAAAACAAATCATAACTTATCATACTAAACGAGAGATTCCAGCTTATAATTATCCATCCTTGTTTAAAAAGCAATATATAAGCAACTCCTATTAAATGTGTTAAAAATATTGGCACAACTACTGACAATAATTTTTTGTTTTGTTCATAAAGCCAGCCGCTAAGATAAGCATGTAAAGGTAATGAAATTAAATAACCAAAAGTTGGTTCATTAAAATAATCTATCCCTCCGCCTCCTGCAAAAACTGGCAAACCAAGAAAACCAAGCAATAAATAAGCACCTACAGATGCTGCTCCAATTTTAGGTCCAAGGATAATCCCTGTAATCCATACAAATATTGTCTGGAGGCTGTAAATATTCATCTCATATTGAAATGTTGGGAAAAAACTGTGCAGAAAAGACAAAATGCCATGCTCTAAATCTTTCTTTAGAAAGTTAACACTTATAAACGGCAGTTTTATTAATATAAAGTTACTCAGAAATATTAAAAAAATCAGCCAAATCACTGCTAACCAACGTAATTGATAAACTGCTTTGTACTTCATACCAAAATAAATTATCACATAAGCATTACTGAAAAAGTCACTTTTTATGCTCAGCATATGCCCTTTCGCTCCCTTACACCCTAGGAGGGATACGCTCGCTCCAGGGCATATGCTGGCTTTTGTGACTTTTTCAGAGGGCTCTACATAGACAGATGATTTAATGCTTTAGGAACTATTTTAATGCTATTAAAATCTGTTAACATAAGCAGATATGAATGACGAAATTTTAAGCCCTACTATAAACAAAACTGAGATAAAGCCCTCAGTAAGAAAAAATGTAATTCCTATAAGTTCTGTCTCTGACTTAGGAACGATAGTTGGAGAAATTCATAATCAAATTAGTGCCCTGATGGAAAAAATAGATACGGATGTTAGTCCGGAATTTAAAGCCTTAATGGAAGGCTATGTAAATAAAGCAAATGAAACCGAACAAATAAAAATAAATCTGGAAAATATAACCTTTAAATATGAAGAATTAAAAGCAGATATAACTAGGGTACGCGAGACAAACAGAAATTTAATACAGGAGCTGCAAAATGCCCGGGATATACTTAAAAAACTTGAATTTGAACTAAACAATACTCAGATCACGCTTAAAAAGACTGAAAGTGAATACAAAGAAAAAATAAAAACTCTTTCCACTCAAAACACTGAACTTGAGAATAAAATAAAAGATCTGGAAGAAGAGAAAGAAAGCATCCTCTGTGAAAATGAAGAAAAATCAGCAGAGCTCACTGAAAACCAGGAAAACCTTAGACAGGAACTTCTGGATCGAAATTTCAAATCACATCAGATAGAACAAGAACTGATAATGCAAAGAGATAATTTTAAAAAACAAGTAGAAGAATTTGATGCCTTAATTAAAGATCAGACGGAAAAACTTGAACTTAAGACTAAAGAGGCTGAATATAAAGATGCTCTTTTAAACCAATTTATTAAACAAACAACCACTGAAAAGTTAAAAATTCAGAATACATTAAAAAATGACATTGAAATAGAAAACAAACAAAAAAAAAGAAAAACCTGGTTTTTTGGTTAAACTTAGCTTAATTTTCTCTAATGTTAAGAAAATTAATGGTTTAAGCCTATCAACTTTTCTTTCTTAACCTCGTTTTATTTATTGAGCAGACTCAAAGCTTAGATGAGTAAATCACTGCTCTTTTAAAAAGCATTTATTACAACGGGAGATAAAAATGAAAACTATAAATAACAGATGTAAGAGGTTTGCAGAAAAAGAAAATTTTAAAGAAACTGATGAATTAGTCACTGTACAGGATTTTGACATAGAGCTAGGCGATAATCAATTTGATAAGAGTTCAGCCACAAACTCCCAAAGACATGAACCTTTAACAGACGATCTGGTCAGGATTTATTTACGTGAAATCGGGAAAATATCAGTTTTAAACTCTGAGGAAGAACTTAAGTATGCAAGAGGTGCAAAAAAAGCAGACACAAAATCAAAACAAAAACTTGTTTTGCATAATCTCAGACTAGTTGTATCCATTGCAAAAAAATATCTAAACAGAGGTATGTCTTTCCTTGATCTTATTCAGGAAGGAAATATGGGACTTATGAAAGCTGTGGATAAATTTGATCCGGAAAGAGGTTATAGATTTTCTACATATGCTACATGGTGGATTAGACAATCAATTACAAGATCACTATCTGACAAATCCAGAACCATTCGTATTCCTGTTCATATGGTTGAATTAATCAGCAGATTAAAAAAAGCAATTAGAAGACTAAGTGAAAAGCTTGGTTATTCGCCTTCTCCTAAACATATTGCTGACGTAATGGAGATAGATGTTAACAGAGTAAAAGAAATTATTCAGATTATGGAAACTCCTATCTCACTTAATTCAAAAGTTAATTCAAATAATGAAGAAGGTGATCTGGAAGATCACATAAGTGACAGTGAAAGTGCTTCTCCTGAATTTAAAGCAAATGGAATATTACTTGGAATTGACATAAATAAAGCACTTAAATGCCTAACTCTTAAAGAAGCTGCTGTAATAAGATTAAGATTCGGACTTGATTGCGGTAAAGAAAGAACACTTGAAGAAGTAGGGAGACTTCTTGGTGTTACCAGAGAAAGAATCAGACAGCTTGAATTTAGAGCTCTAAAAAAACTCAGACAACCAGGTGCCTGCGATAGTCTTAAAGATTATTTCGCAGCATAAATAAAAAGAAGCATAGATACAAGAAGCAGAGAGGCAAAGAAAATTGCTTCTCTGCTTCTTTGCTTCTTACTTCTTTGTTTCTTCCTCCCAAGGGCTAAATCTACATCATCTGAATTAGTAGCAAGAGGCATTCCACCTGATGCCCCTGCCAAAAAGGGCTAGCCCTGCGGGTTTCACGGAATTTTCTTAGAAGAATATAAGAATCTGCTAGGGCTAACTATTAGATGAAACCCCTTAAAAATCACAAATTATACATAGAGAATCATTTTCTCTGATTCTCTGAATTCAATAAATAAGCACAGATTAGCTGACAAATCAAGGCATGGCTGGCCTTTTGAACTTGTGAAATAAAAGCAGGATTATGACCAAAATAAATAAAGAAAAGCTCCTTTACTTCTTCTTATCAGGCATCTTAATTTTTACAATGCTTGGTTTTAATAACATTTCATTTGCTCAAGGGGAATCATCTGGTGATAACACAAAAAAACAATTAACTCTTGAAAAGGATTTATTAGAAGAAGATACTGATGAACCCGATGATACCGAACAAAATGTACAAATAAAACAAAGCCCTGCTTATACAGTACTGGGAAGAAAATTAACCGAGCATGAAAGAGAAGTATATAGTGATGCAAGTCCAGGACAAATAAAAGACCAGCTTTTATATAAAGAATATAAGCTGGTTATAGTAAGAGCAATTCTTGCACTAGGTGAAAGAGAAAGCATAAATCAAGCTCTTGAAACTATCCCTAATAGTCAAAGTCAAAAAACATTTACTGAATTAGTTGAATATTTATCCGGGCTTAAAGAAAAATATGGGTCAGTGTCAAATGGTCTTCAGGCAGAAGTGGTAGAAAGGAATACTGACGAAAAATTAGCTCTGCAAAACGCAGCTCAAAATGCATATAAAGAGGTTTTTGGCATTAAGCTTGAAGATGAGGATTTAAATAAACTAGTAACTTATTTCAGAAGCAATGAAATAGCAAGCTACTCAGAAATGATTAATAGTTTAAAAAATTCTATGACTCCTGAAGACAAAAAGAACATACTTATAAAAGCATTAAATGAAGTTGGTAGAATAGATTTGGTAAAAAACGAAAAATTCATAACCAAAATCCTGTCTCAGGATTTTACATACAAAAACTTAATGGAACTATTTAAACCTTTAAAAAATTCTGTACAAAAAACAGCACCTGTTAAGAAACATAAGTAAGGTCTTCCGAAAAAGTCACTTTTTATGCTCAGCATATGCCCTTTCGCTCCCTTACACCCTAGAAGGGATACGCTCGCTACAGGGCATATGCTGGCTTTGTGACTTTTTCAGAAGCTTAAATAGGATTAACAGATTGAAAATTTTCAGGGAATTACCTAAATTACTTGAACAATAAATAATTTTACAAAGGGCAGCTATATTACTTTATTTTAACTAATTTCCATTATTATGTAATCATTCATAAGTCACCTAGCCCAAGACCCCGCTGCCCAGCGGGGTCTTTTTTATATGGTATTCCAAATAATATCGTAACTTATTGAACATTAATTTTAATTAGCTCACAGACCAGAATTTTTTGTTTGCCTTCCAATCCTGTAGGTGCTTACTATAGTAAGCACCCGGCTGCGCAAAAAATTGGTCTGTTCGCCTTTAATTAAAATTAAGTTGTCTAGTTGTTTTAGAGGTTTTTTATATAGCCGCAGCCAAGCTTAAGCTTCCATTGTTAGAACGAGTTAAGCTGCAGACAACAAAGAATGTCTTCCCATCTCATATTTAGCGGCTTCATATCCGTTTCTAAAAAGTTCAATATGATCTTCAGGACTAATTGCAAAAAAATCAGTTTGTGCAATTAAGCTTACGTCAGGCTGAATGTATAGAATATCTTTTTTACAATTGTTCCATTTTTGTGCTACTTCAAATAAATTAATTGCTGTTTTTTCAATTACATGAATAAAATTATCAAATGGATATCTTGATCTTGATTTTGCTTTATTTTCACATTTAAGCTGTACAGAAATTGTTTGGCCACTTTCCCATATATCATCTGGACAAAAGCTTGCAAAAATTCCATCTATATGGACTCCATCTGCATGTAAAACCGGCTTAAATAAGCCCGGAATACATGTACTGGCTGTAATGGCTTTTTTAAGATTTATATTTTCCCCTGTCCAGATATGTTTTTGCATCTTAAGTAAATTAAAACTTACTATCGAAAGATTTTTTCTCGGCATACAATAGGACGAAACCATTTCCCCAAATAAACTATGATCAAAGATACCGCCAAACTGTAATGAAGGTTTAATAAAAAATTCAGCATAACCAAATCGCAAAGTAATATCTAAAAGCTTTCTTGCAGAAAGGTTATTTGCACCCCATGCAGCAACTACCGCACCACCCGAAGTGCCAGAAAAATTGCTAACTTTTATTTCATTATCCTGAAGATAAGCAAGTACGCCCACATGTGCAGCAAAACGAGCTCCTGAACTGGAGAAAGCTACATTGTATTCACAGGAATTTTTTTTCATCGATTTTGTACTTACCAATGATGTTGTGTTAAATTATTAAGTTCCGGACATTGAAATTATTATAACCGCTCATCTGCAAAAAGAATGAATTTCGAAAGATACCCAAGTATACTACATAACAGAAGAGAAAGAAAACCAAGGTTTGTAAATATTTTCATATTTGGTTTTATTGTATTCTTAACGTTAATTTTAATATTAAATATTTATAATCCTTCTTTGGTTCCAAGTGAATTCCGATTAATCAGCTTAAATAAAAAAGTAAATATTTTACTCCTTGGATGTGATGAAGTCTTTCCAAATGAAAGTGAAGCTAATGGAAATGCGCTCTGGAAAGGACGTTCAGATACTATTATAGTCGTAAATTGTAATCCTTTCAAAAACTCCATCAACGCTTTGAACATACCAAGAGATACAAGAATCAGAATTCCACGACATGGAATAGAAAAACTTAATTACTTAAATTCCGTTCTTGGTCCTAAGCTTACCAAAAGACACATGGAAAACTTATTAAAAGTCCGTATCGATCATTATGTGGTAATAAATGTTCGGGGATTAAGCAGAGTAATTGATGAGCTGGGAGGAATAGAAATTGATGTCCCGCAGAGAATGCAATACACAGATCGATCAGCAAACTTATACATTAATTTATTCCCAGGAAAGCAAATATTAAATGGGGAACAGGCAGTAGGATTTGTACGATTCCGGCATGATAATTTAGGTGACATAGGCAGAATACAAAGACAGCAAGCATTTATGAGAGCAGTCCTGACAAAGCTTTTAGACCCTGTGACTTTCACCAAAATCCCTCAGATAGTTTCTATTTATAAAAAAACTATTCTTACAGACATGAGACCAAAAGATATTTTAAAAATTGCAAATTTTATCCGAAATGTCCCACCTCCAAATCAAAATATTGTTATATTGCCGGGTGAGTTCGGACAACAAAGAAACGTAAGTTATTGGATACCAAATCAAAAAGAAATAAATAAAATAATCAGGAAGCTTTTCTATGATGAAACAAAGTTTTTTAGATATATGAAAGTAGATCCAAAAGATATTAAAGTCTCAGTATTTAATGCATCACACAAAGACAGGGGATTAGCCACAAAGATTGCAGATATATTAAGAGAATATGGATATACGATTCTTTTAATTCAAGATTATGAGAGCTATTTAGCTAAAAGCAGGGTATATGCCCAAAAAGCTAATAAGGAGATAGCATTACAAGTGAAATACGATATTGGCAATGTTGGTGACATTTTAATTGGAAATATGGGGCCGCCAGAGGCAGATGTTACCATCTTAGCTGGAGATGATTTAGCAAATAGTAAGCTTAAATTGCATAGAAAGAAAAAATGATTTTTGACAGAGTACTCTTAGGAAGCCTTATAGTTGGTGTCTGGGCATTTATTAAGCTTATAGAGGAGTTATTACCTGATAAGGCCCTTTACTATCTTCCTAAGCCCCTTGCTCTATATGCAATTCTTGTCCTGGTTATATCCATGATAATACATACAATATGGATGGCCCTTGCCCAAAGAAGAAAAGGATTTTTTAAGACTAGATTTGAAAACAGCAATGAGCTGGTTCCTCCATTAAATTATTATCCAAGTGTTGATATTTTTGTAGCAATTCACAACGAAGAAAAAGTTATAGCAACAACAATTGAAAATCTTTTGAATTTAAATTATCCTGATTTTTTAATTTATTTAATAAATGACCACTCCACTGATAATACAAAAGAAATCCTGGATAAATATTATTCTTTGTTTCCCGAAAAAGTAAAAGTAATTCACAGACTGGATGGCATAAGTACTGGAAAAGCAGGCGGATTAAATTATGCCTTCAAACATTCAAATGGAGAATTAATAACAGTTTTTGATGCCGATGCAAAAGTAGAATCAGATTTTCTTTTAAAGATGGTTCCGTATCTAGATGATGAAACGGTTGCTGCAGTTCAGTCACAAAAAAGAATCTCGAATTCATCGACAAATTATCTCACTAAATTACAAGAAAACGAATATTGTTTAGATAATTATTTCCAATGCGGAAAAGATACCATTGGCGGGAATGTTGAGCTAAGAGGAAATGGACAAATAATAAAAAGAAGTGTGTTAGAAGAGGTTGATTTATGGGATGAGGAAACTCTTACAGATGATCTGGAACTCTCTACCAGGCTTACGGTAAACGGATGGACCATTAGATTCTGCCTTGAAGCTATTACACTTGAGCAGGCTCCATTAAACTTTAAGTCTCTTCTTCTCCAAAGAAGACGCTGGGCTGAAGGAAGTTTACGAAGATATCTTACAAATCTTTCAAAAATATTTGGACCTTCAAAAAATACTTCTATTTCACAACAATTTGATACATTTGTTTTCTTAAGTCAGTTTGCAGTGCCACTCTGGATTTTTCTGGATATTATTTCTGAAATTGTAAGATATTTAAAAGATCAGGAAACTCACTTAACAAGTCTAATGATTATATCTTTTGTGATCTGGATTATAACTTTAGTGAATCTTGTTTTAGGAATCAGGATGTATAGAAAATACTCCTGGAGAACCAGTTTTATACGTGCATTTGAAACTAATTTATATTTTTTAAGCGTTTGGCCTTTAATTCTAATTATGACTTTTAGAAAGATTCTTTTTAGCAGAACCAGAGGCAAATGGCACAGAACAGAACATTATTCTGATCTTGAGTTAGAGAAGGTGTAGCCAGGGGCAATCATGGCAAAACTTTTAGATTTCTTATTTAACAGATTAAAATCTCACGGTGTGGATCATGTGTTTGGAATTCCAGGTGAATCAGTACATGTTCATTTTCACTGTCTGGAAAAAAGCTCATTAAAATCAGTGATTATGACTCATGAACCATGTGTAGGCTATGCAACAGATGCATATTCCAGAATCAGAGGTCTGGGTGCTGCACTGGTAAGTTATGGAGTAGGTTCTTTAAATATTGTAAATGCTGTTGGACAGGCTTATGCAGAATGTTCTCCCATGGTAGTAATAAGCGGCGGACCTGGAGTAAGCGAAA
>MFRM01000015.1:24161-32777 GCA_001784555.1 Candidatus Melainabacteria bacterium RIFCSPHIGHO2_02_FULL_34_12
CGTGATATGGGTGAAGTTGAGATACAGGAAGAACCTTTTTATGCTCCAAAAGATTATGTTGACACTCAAGCACTGGAAGAAGCATTAAATGAAATTGTAAAAATGCTAAATAGTGCAAAAACCCCCCTAATAATTGCTGATGCAGAACTTGCCAGGCTAGGACTTCAGAAAGAATTAATAGTATTTGCTGAAAGGGTAAATATTCCAGTTGCATCCACCATTCTTGGAAAATCAATTTTTCCTGAAGAACACCCTCTTGCCATGGGAGTATATTTTGGACAACTCAGTAACCCGAAAGTTGCAGAGTTTATTAATAATTCTGATTTCCGTTTAATGCTCGGTGTGATTTTAAGCGATATAAATCTCGGCATGTTCACTGCAAAATTTTCACCGGACGATGCAATTGTTGCAAATATAGACGGACTAAAAGTAAAAAAACATTTCTATCCACAAATAGGACTCAAAATACTTATGAAAGGATTGGCTGATAGAAAAGACATTAAAAAACATGATTTAATTTTCCCAAAAATTCAACCACCAAATTATCCTATAGGAAAAGACTCTGATCAAATTACAGTAAAAACACTGCTTACCATTACAAATGAATTCCTCGGCAAAGGTTATAGAGTGGTTTGTGATGTAGGGGATTGTTTATTTGCCGGTCAGGAATTACAGATGAAAGGAGCATCAACTTTCCTTTCGCCGGCATACTATCTAAGCATGGGCTTTGCAATACCTGGGGCAATAGGAGCACAAATGGCAGATCCATCAAGAAGACCAATAGTAATGGTAGGCGATGGTGCATTCCACATGACAGGCATGGAATTACTTACAATGGCAAAATTAAAATTAAATCCAATAATAATTGTTTTTAATAATCATATCTATGCCACTCTTCGTTACTGTGAACCCCCAGCTACTGCACAAGAGCATAAAATTCCGACACTGGATTATGCAAAAATGGCAGAAATACTTGGCGGTAAAGGGATTACTGTAAAAACTGTGGGTGACATGAAAAACGGTTTACAAACAGCAAAAAATATAAAAGATACTTTTACATTATTAGATGTCCATATTGATGAGTATGATATTTCTCCTGCACTAAAAACTTTTGGAGAAAGTCTTGGAAGTTTTGTGGAACAATCCGCAAAAGGAAAAATAAAGGTGTAGGGACATGCCGTGGCATGTCCCTACAGAGTAAATCCACCTAACACAAACCAGCTTACATAAAAATAAATAGCCCATACAACAAACAGATAACTGTCAATGCGATCCAAAATACCTCCATGTGAAAGTAAAACTGTTCCTGAATCTTTTAAACCTGCATCTCTCTTAAGAAGTGATTCAAATAAATCGCCAAACTGGCTAAATACGCCTGCATACAAACCAATCATAACTCCATGAAATAAATTATTATTAAAATCTGCTTTAAAAAAATAAACTAAAATAATTGAGATTGCCATACTTGCCAAAAATCCACTTATTGATCCCTCAAATGTTTTTTTTGCACTAATTTCAGGTCTAAGTACAGTTTTTCCAAATAATTTTCCTCCGTAATATGCACCAATATCACAAAAAGCTGTGCTTACTATTGCAATAATTACATATGAAAATCCAAAAGTTCTTAAAAGTATAAAAAAGCTGGGCAAAAGTCCGGTATAAACAAAGCCAAGAACAGAAGCACCAATGTCAGGAATAGTAGCAATTGGATCTTTTTTACTCCCTCGAAAAATAAGTCTGAAGAAACAACCAATTACCCCAAAAACAAAAACAAAAGTATATAACTTTATAGGTAAGCTGACTGGAAAACCAAATTCAGGTAAGGACGCAGTAAGAAAAAAAAGAATGCTTACAAAGCGAATCCATTTATTTGACGGATTTATTCCTTTAGTACGAACAATATTTATGAACTCTGTATTAACTTGCCAGAATAAAAGTAAAAGAAAAAAACTTAATACCCATCCACCAATATATATAATAAAAAATGCTATAAAAAAAAGAGAAAGCCCTACAGCCCATCTGGAAAACTGTTCATATGCAAAGGAACCAGTCTTATCTGGTTTTTTCATAATTATTATTTTATCCTTTTTGGGTTAATTTTCTCTTTGATATCATTAATATTGTGATTGTAAACCTTAAAGTCATAAATAGCATTTATACCATTTCCAGGGATATTTTTTTAAGCTATGGATTTAAGGGATTAAAACGCTTATATCAATTGGTTGCTTTTGGACTACAGGTTACTTTTTACATATGGCTGGATCATAAAGACTTCAGAAATGACAGCTTCCTTTTTTATCTTTGTACAAAATTTGATCCTTTATTGCTGGTTTCAAAAGAAGAAAGAGATACAAAAAGAGCAAAGTGGTTATTAAATGAGATCCTTATTCATGGCACTACATATATTAAGCTAGGACAGATACTTGCTACCAGAGCTGATTTAATTCCTCTGGTATATATGAAAGAACTTGCAAAGCTTCAGGATGAAGTACCTCCTTTTGACAATGAAACTGCTTTTGAAATTATAAGAAGTGAGCTAAACAAACCGCTTACAAGCATTTTTAGTGAAATTGATTCAGAACCATTAGCATCAGCAAGTCTGGGACAGGTTTACAGAGCCAGACTCCTGGATACAAACAAAGAAGTAATTATAAAAGTACAAAGACCAGATCTAAAAACAAAGATAGAAGAAGATGTTTCTATTTTAAAAACAATAGCTAATGAAATTATGCAATATCCAAAACTTGCAAAAGAACATGATTACCGTACATTGCTTGATGAGTTTTTAAGGGTTATTTATGAAGAAATTGACTACATCCAGGAAGGAAAATATTGCGACACTTTTAGAGAGAACTTTAGAAACTATTATCAGGTATATGTTCCAAAAGTTTACTGGCAGTACACTACACGCAGAGTAATTACCCTTGAACATATACACGGCTGGAAAGTTACTGAAACCGATAAAATAGTAAGAGCAGGATTTAATTTAAAAGAAATTACCAAAGAAGGATGCAATGTTTACTTAAAGCAACTTTTAACCGATGGGTTCTTCCATGCTGATCCACATCCTGGAAATCTTAGAATAATGGAGGATGGAAGGCTTGCATTTTTTGATTTTGGAATGGTAGGACATGTTTCACGTGAGCTTCAAATAAAGCTTGTAAACACCCTACTAAGTCTTATAAACAGAAATTATGAAGAAGTAGTAAATAATTTTATTGATATGGGACTTCTGGATGAAAATTTTAAAGATAAGAAAGAGCTGGTCGCAGCCTTACAACCTATTTATGATGCAAGTTTTGGTTACACAGGAGATATTTCTGCCAGCTTTAAGCAAATCATTGAAAAGTTAGCACACATAATTTATAAGTATCCATTTAGAATTCCTGTTGAGTTTGCACTAATAATTCGGGCACTTTTAACTCTTGAAGGAGTAGGGCATGCACTTGATCCAGGTTTTAATGTAATCAAATCATTAATTCCATTTATACAAAGATACATGTTTACTTCCCAGGGTGCCTGGCTTAGAGAGCATGTAATCAATGAAATTACTAAAAATGGTTTTAAGTTTGGTTTTACAAAAGAACTTTTAAAAGTCGCTGTAAGATAGTAAGTTATAATTAATATGTTTTTTGTAGGGGCCCATAGCTCAGTTGGTAGAGCGCTTGCATGGCATGCAATAGGTCGTCGGTTCGATCCCGATTGGGTCCAAGTTTTTATATAGGATCAGTTTCACTAGATTCCCGCTTTTGCGGGAATGACAAAAGAATTGCTATAAAACTTCAACATTAATTTTAATCTGTGGAGATGAAGCTACACCCAGGGCTGAAAGAATTTCTGATTCTTTCAATGCTTGTATTAATGCTTGTTGTGCCAATTGCAAACTATAATATCTGTGAGCATATCCACTTAAAGTTATCAATGGACCATCAGGATCATCAGGATTAAAAGCAACTACTGCATTATGTAGTCGGCGATGACAACCAGTAATTGCTCTATCAGCTAGAACCTCAGATACATTTCCTTTTGTAATAATAGGGTGACCATTTCGTGGTAAAGTCGCTGCAACACCTGCAGATAAACCATGAGTGGTTGGATGAGGTCTCATTTTTTATTTATACCTTTTCTTAAAAATTGCTTCTTCGCAAGATTGTTAATTCTACATGTTTGATTTAAAAAGCAAACTAAACTTTATAAATTGTTAATCACGTATGTCTGGCTAAAACAACAAAAAAAGAGCGCAGGATAATTTTCTGCGCTCTTTTTCCTGATATGAATATTACTATCTACTTACGTTTTTTATTGTGAAAATCATCATAGATTTTCTTTAAGATATCACCGGCTACATCCTTGCCGCCAAGCCCGAATGCAAGAACACCGGTAGCAACAATACCTGTGAAGAGTATTTCTACAAGTGGTCTTGATATCTGAAGCTGACTCATAGCAGCCAAAATACCAAAAGTAAATATAGCTGCTTTTGCAATTCCTGAAAGATAACCCAGATCATCTTTAAATGAAGTAGTGATTAAATTAGCCACAAACGTAGCAACTAACGATGCTACAAGCAATATAATTACAGCTACAAAAACATTAGGAAGATATACTAAAACTTCATTAAAGAAGTCTGTTACCTGATGCAATTTAGCAACATCTGCTGCAGCTATAAACACTACGATTAAAATAAACCATTTAACTAGTTCTCCAAAAAGCTTGGATGTGTTTAATTTAATTCCTAGATTTTCAGAGACAGGATATAAAACAGTTTTTTCTAAAGCAGTATCAATCTTTAACTTTTTAACCCCTGAACCTACTATTCCGCCAAGAAGCATTGCAATAATTGAACCAATTATAAGAATAATTAATGCACCGATTATATTGGGTAGTATTGCCGATATTTTATCCAGAAGCGTAGTCAAAGCTGATTGCAGAGCAGAAGTCCAGTCAAGTATCATGTGTTTTGTTCCTTCCATATGATTAAAAACCCCAGTCTGTACAAGAAGGACAATAAGCAGACATGTTCCCTACTATAAGAAAAAGCGAAGTAAAATGCACTAAAATAAGATTTTTAGTATGGTTTCAATGAGTAACTAGCAAAACCTATTCACCCTGAGATTTTTTAACTACTATAGGAATCTCTACGGTTCTGTAAACATCAGGATTAATTCCGCCTGAATCTAATCCAAAAGCTGTTTCATTGTGTTTTCTGACTGTTACAGTAAAATTGCCTTCTTTATAGAATTTTAATTTTACGCCTTTAATTCTGTCCGTATAAGAACTTGCAACAGTGCCTCCGCCATTTGAATGCCATTCTCTTACAACTATCGGCTCTACTCTGATTCCGGCAGCTTCTAACTGCAATAATGCATCTTTTCTATTTTTGAACATATCAAAGTTAGTCGATCTTATGGGAAAATCAAATTTAATTTTTGCAGTGTCTGAATCTTCTTTTCTGTCATCAAAAAAACTTACGCCGTTAAATGAAATTTCTCTTAGATCAGTACTGCATGTATATTCAGCATATGTCTCTCCTTCAGTAGGAACATAACCTACTGCGTCCCCAACTCTTGCAGGAGTATTTTTTAAAACATAACCGCTGGCTTTTGGAGGTCCTGAAACAGAGTAACGTCCAGTACCTTCAGAAGGACCTGAAGTAACAGTAAGTCCGGCTCTACTTCTTTTTCCTTCGAAAACTTTTTCACTGCCGTCTGATTCTACAACACCGATTGTTCTTATTCTTCTTGCTCCTGTTTCATATACCGGTTTATATTTCTTCCTATCACTTGGCTCAGTGGAACGGAATTCTGATTCTCCATCTTTAGCATAATAGAGCTTATATCCATCTCTAATAAATTGATATCCATTTATATATTGCACGCTGGTATTAGAATAGAGACTTCGTGCAAGTGCTGCATCACTTAATATATTTTGAACATCCCACGGTAATACTCCTTGCATTTCACGAACTTCATCATAAGTTATGGTTTGTCCTCCATTAGATCTTCCAAGATCATCTCTGGGTATTTCTATAGCATCTTTCAGATTCATCTGGCATGATATCTGCCATGCACCATCTTTATAAAGATAAGGTTTAGAATTTCCAGAACCTGAATAATATAGTGTTCCGTCAGCAAGAAAGAAGAAATGTCCGCTTCTTTGTTCACTGTAAAACATTGTGCTGCTTTGACCTAAAGGTTTAAGTCCTAATTTACCACTTATTACTTTAGCATTTGCAATCGCTTGATCAGGAGTCATAACATCAGTGGATATTTTAGGATAAACTTTGACTATTTTATTTCTAGTATGAATGTTTAAATTTGAAAATCTATAAAGTCCAGGTTTACGAAAAGTAAGTGTTGCAAATTTATTAGTTGTATCAATTCTATTAATTTCTATTCCAACATCATCAAGCAAAATTTTTATCTGATCCGGATCATCAATTAAATTATTATTAAAGTCATAAATTTGATAGGTTCCGTCTTGAGAAGTTTTCAATCTGAGTCTTTTTACTGTACCGCAACAATCTTCATAAGATATATCTGTCATTCCATCACCGCAATCACAATAATAAAAACCACCTACCTGATTAATGTCATTATTGGGCGGACATGAACTTTCTATTGGTTTTGGCGTTGGAGAAACATATTCATCTACTGCCGGAGCTGGAGTCAAAACAACAGGTCTAACTAACGATCCTGGAATACTCAGATCAACTGTTGGACCTTTAGTTACAGGAGGATTTAAAGGATAAGTTTTTCTTGGATTTGCTTTTGGCAGTGGTCTTTGAGGTATAGCTTGTGGAGGACCTGGTTGAAATTGAATAGGAGGACAATATATTATAGGTGGTCTGCAACCGTTTCCTCTGTTATCACAATTAAAACTTGATGGCATTAAATAAAACTCCTTGATTAAAACTCTTACACTAATCAAAAGAGTTGATTAAAAATTAATTTATAGATTTGTCAAGCCCAGTCTGATTAAATTTTTTTAATTTTTCCTTTTTAAACAAATCAAAATAAAAGGTTAATCTGCTGTTAACAAAAATTTGAATCTTATCCTATTTAGTCTCAGACCACTTGTTTGAATACGAACCAAAATCTACAGCTGGCATCAAAAATAGATGTCCAGTAAGATGATCAATGTCAAGCTTATATGGATATTCCTTATTATTTCTGTCACCATGTGCATAATATACTGGCTGACCAGTTCGAGTGCTGGGATTATAGTCATAGTAGAATGTCTCCAAAGAAGGAGCGTCATCCATGGTAATAAGTCCTGTAATCGGACCACCTGGTGTTAGCCTATTTAGCGGTTCGCCCATTCTTTTTACTCTAATCCTTTTATTTGCAAGTTCAGTTGCTTTAGATGATCGTCCAGATGCTTCTGAAGGTTTAGGTCCCGGTGGAAGTGTAATATCTCCTACAGGACCAGTACGTGTTCTTCTAGGAGCTTCCATTTTAGGAGGAATAACAACAGATCTTTCTTCCCTCACTGGTTTCTCACCTGGTGGAAGAGAAATTGAATCTGGCTGCAGTGGAATTGCCGGTGTCGGTTGAGGAGCCGGTTTTTCCGCTGCTGGCTTTTCACTTGCTGGTGGTGCTGGCTTTTCACTTGCTGGTGGCAAAACTGGCTTTTCACTTGCCGGTGGCAAAACTGGCTTTTCACTTGCCGGTGGTGCTGGCTTTTCACTTGCCGGTGGCAAAACTGGTTTTTCACTTGCTGGTGGTGCTGGCTTTTCTACAGGAGAGGGTTCTTCTACTGTAGTTGGTAGTTCTTCCCAACGTCCATGATGATATGTTTGTGATGGTAGATTTACATCTCCCTTTCCGGCATTTTTATGAGGACCTTTATCATAACGTACAGCAAATGTTCCATCATCTGCTTGAAGAACTGTATAGTCACCACTAAAACCATTTCTTCCATATTTTCCATTTTCTTTAGGATAAAGATCAAGCTGTTCAACTATTTCTTTTTCACTGGTTGCTTCAGGTGCAACCTGAATATTTACTTCTGAAGGACGTTTTTTTTCTCCGTTATCCCAGATAAATAAATTTTCATATTCACCGTTAGTTTTGGTTCCAGTATTAAATATAAAGGTTCCATCTTTCTCATTAAAGAAAAACCTTCCTGTAGGACTGCCATCAGGCATGTAATCATCTGATACATAACCGTTGCCTGTGTCTATAAGATCAAGCTTTATCATTCCTTCAAGTTTTAAAGTGCTTTTCTTTAGTGCTTCTAAATCTTTTATTACATCAGATGTACCAAGTCTGCTAATTAAATCTGCGACATTATCTCTTATCTGTCCTCTTTGAATAGATTCTTTATCATTTTCATCCGGTTCACCTAATTTTTCTATCTGTTCATTTAGGCTTTGCAAGATACTTTCTAATTTTGATTTATATTTTTCCAGCTCAGTATAATCCGGGTTCCTTGCAATAGCTGATTGGATATCATCGAGTAGCTTTAAAAGATCTGAAATATTGCTTGGATTATATCCACCAATACTGCCTATACTTACTGGTGGTTTTGCATCTGCCGGTGGTTTTGCATCTGCCGGTGGTTTTGCATCTGCCGGGGGTTTTGCATCTGCTGCCGGTGGTTTTGCATCTGCTGCTT
>MFRM01000016.1 GCA_001784555.1 Candidatus Melainabacteria bacterium RIFCSPHIGHO2_02_FULL_34_12
TACAACATAAAGGTAAACCACTAAAGAAATTACAGGTAGGAGTTTTTGATGGATCCTGACATGCCACCATAGTACATCCATTGCAAATTACCATTCCACCAACTCCACTTGAACAGAAACATCCGCCACTGGAAGATGAGCTAGACGATGAACTGGAACTGCTGGAAGTAGTAGAACCTCCTGAAGAAGATATGCAAATAAAATTATAGTCACAATTAGTACCTGAGCCGCCATTGTTACAGCAAAGAGGGGTACCACCAAGCATAGAACAGGTAGGAGATTTATTAGGATCTGCACAGCCAACAGTGCCACTGCTGCAAGTAATACATTTAATCATTCCGCTAGAACAGAAACATCCGCTGCTGCATGCACAGCCATTTGTACAAGGACATGAACCAGAAGAAGATGAAGAACTTGACGATGATGATGAGCTGCTGCATAGAAAAAATGACGGATCACAAATATCACAATTAGGTATGCAACATGTAGGTGTACCACTTGAACAAGTAAGCACTAAAGACAATAAACAGGTAGGCACTGTTCCATTCATGCAAAGCAGTTGACCTGATGAACAAGAAGTTATTAATCCGCTTGAGCTTGATGACGATGAACTGGAACTGCTTGATGACGATGAACTGGAACTGCTTGATGATGATGAACTACTGCATAGAAAAAATGATGGATCACAAATATCGCAATTAGGTATGCAACATGTAGGTGTACCACTTGAACAAGTAAGCACTAAAGACAATGAACAAGTAGGCACTGTTCCATTCATGCAAAGCGGTTGACCTGATGAACAAGAAGTTATTAATCCGCTTGAACTTGATGATGATGAACTTGAACTGCTGGACGAAGTAGCACAAATAAAATTTGTGTTGCAATTAATACCAGTGCCGTTATTGTCACAGCATAAAGGAGTACCGCTAAGCATAGAACAGGTAGGAGCTTTATCAGCATCTACACATCCAGTCATACTGCAATTAGAACAAACAACTTGCCCGCCCACTCCACTTGAACAAACACAGCTTCCTACACCTCCTGATGTTTGTGCTTCTGCAATCTGTGAAGGCATAATTTTAATTTCAAAATTTAAACCTGGAATATAAAATAAATTTCTAAGATTTATATTTAGCAAAATAACCGTAGGAGCATTTGAAAGAAAGACAAAAAATATGCTTAAACAGGTTTTTATTATTTGGATTTTAAGTGAATTTTTCATTAAATAAAAAACTTAAATTTATATCTAACCAGGCCTATGAAAATTAATTTTGAATTTTTGATTTGTTTCATGAATTTAACGATTAAACCCTCAAATTCAGTCAACATAATATTCTATATTTTGAAGTTATAAAATTTTAGGTATTACAGAGAGGAGCCAAGATAAAAGAATAATAAATTAACATTAGAAATTCTTCAGGAGTATAGATAATAAGACATAATCCGGATTACTCAATGATTGCTTCCGAAGATTAAAAAAAATTAATGTGGTAAATACTCTGTCTCTTAAACATATGATACTTGTTCATATTTACTTAGGACATCTATTACTTCATGAACTAAAAGTACAAAATTCAATCTAAAAAGATATTATTTTCATATTAATGGAAAAAATAAAAAAATTTATTTTAAGTTTAGATCAAGGCACAACGAGTTCACGAACTTTGCTTATAGATAATGAAGGAAAGATTCTTGATAAGTCACAGATAGAATTTAAACAAATTTTTCCACAGACCTCTTGGGTAGAACATGACCCAATTGAAATCTGGGAAAGTCAACTTCAGTCAACAAAGAATGTTTTAAAGAATAAAAAAATCAATCCGGAAGATATTGCAGCAATTGCAATTACAAATCAAAGAGAAACCATCGTAGCTTTTCATTCAGAGACAGGAAGTCCGGTTCATAATGCCATAGTCTGGCAGTGTAGAAGAACTGCAAAGTATTGCGAAGAATTAAAGTTAAAACACAAACAATCAATCAAAGAAAAGACAGGGCTTGAAATTGACGCATATTTTTCAGCATCAAAGATGAAATGGATTATTGAAAACGTACCTGATGCAAAAGAGTTGATTAAACAAAAAAAAATAAGATTTGGAACCATTGACAGCTGGTTAATCTGGAATCTTACAAGCAGTAAATCATTTTTTACAGATGCTTCTAATGCTTCAAGAACCATGCTTTTTAATATTAAAGAAAATAAATATGACCAGGATCTGCTGAATCTATTTGGAATAGAAGAATGGATGCTGCCAAAAGTCCTGGATTCAGATGGAGACTTCGGAACTACAGATAAAAAAATACTGGGGGCTGAAATCCCCATAAAAGCAGTGCTGGGCGATCAGCAAGCTGCGCTCTTCGGACAATGTTGTTTTAAAAAAGGAGATTTAAAAGTAACCTATGGTACAGGTGGGTTCTTACTGATTAACATTGGAAGTGAATTAAAAATTAATGACAATTTTTTAACGACGATAGCCTGGCGAATAAAAGAAAGTATCGGCGAGCCGGCGTATCGGCGTACCGGCGGATCGGCGAATCGGCGAGCCAGCGAATTAGAAAATCGCCCCACCGCCGCTTCGTGTACATATGCACTTGAAGGCAGCACTTTTATTTCCGGAGCTATAATTCAATGGCTGCGGGATGGACTTCAAATAATCAAAGATTCATCCGAAGTAGAAAAAATTGCAATTAGTTTAAACTCAAATGAAGGTGTATATCTGGTTCCTGCTCTTGTTGGGCTTGGAGCTCCATACTGGGATCAAAATGCAAGAGGCACAATTATAGGATTAACAAGAGGTACCAACAGAACACATATTATTAGAGCTGCCGTGGAATCAATGGCATATCAAATTACCGATTTACTTTTACCGCTTAAAAATGAGCTTTCAAAAGACGCTTTTTTAAAGGCAGACGGTGGCGCTGCTAAGAATAATTTTCTCTTACAGTTTCAGGCAGATTTACTTCAGATGCCAGTTACCAGATCTTCACAGGTTGAAGCAACTGCACTTGGAGTAGCATATTTAGCTGGCTTAAGCCTTGGGTTTTGGAAGTCTCTTGACGAAATAATAAAAAACTGGCATCCGGATGAATTATTCTTACCAAGAACTGACAGGCAAAATGAATATAATAAATGGAAAGAAGCTGTTAAAAGAGCAAGGAATTGGGAAAATTAGAAACAAAAAATAATGACATCAAAAAACTTTTTAGATCTCTGTAAAGAAAAAATAATAATCTTTGATGGCGCCATGGGCACTACAATTCAAAGATATCCTTTAACTCTTGATGATTTTCACGGAAAAGAAGGATGTAATGAGATCCTGGTTAATACTAAGCCTGAAATAATAAAAGAAATTCATGCTTCTTTTTTAAATATTGGCTGTGATGTAATTGAAACAAACAGTTTTGGTTCAAGTGCTGTTGTTCTTGTAGAATATGATATTGCTGATAAAGCATATGAATTAAATTTTAATGCTGCAAAACTTGCCAGAGAAGTAGCTAATGATTTTTCTAAATCAAAACCAAGATTTGTAGCAGGGTCTATAGGTCCCGGCACAAAACTTCCTACTCTTGGACATATAAGCTACAGAAATTTAAAAGAAGCTTTTTATACTCAGGCATGTGGACTAATAGATGGCGGTGCAGATATTTTAACTCTTGAAACCTGCCAGGATATCCTCCAGGTAAAAGCTGCTATTTCCGGAGTATTCAAAGCAATGGCTGATAAGAAAAAGAAAGTACCGGTAATGGTCCAGATTACTATCGAAACTACAGGAACCATGCTGATTGGTTCTGACATTGCAAGTGCATTTTGTGCTATTGAGCCGTATGAAATAGATATTATAGGAATGAATTGTGCTACTGGACCGCTTGAAATGTCTGACCACATAAGACATTTATGCGAGGTTAGCCGTTTTCATATTTCATGCATACCAAACGCCGGCATTCCTGAAAATGTCGGTGGTAAAAGTCATTATCATCTCATGCCTGAAGAATTTTCAAAAACTCTTTTTCATTTTGTAAATGATCTGGGAGTAGGAATTGTCGGCGGATGTTGCGGAACAACTCCTGAACATATAAAAGCTTTAATAAATAAAGTAGGAAATTTATCACCTAAGAAACGAAAGGCAAATTATATAAATTCAGTAAGCAGCTTATATAATGCGGTTCCGCTTATGATTAATCCTCCGCCAATAATCGTCGGAGAAAAAACAAATGCAAACGGCAGTAGACTCTTTCGTGATCTCCTTGCGAAAAATGATTTTGATTCAATGATCCAAATGGCAAAAGAACAGCTGGAAGAAGGAGCTCATATCCTGGATGTCTGCACTGCATATGTAGGCAGAGACGAAGTAAAAGATATGACTGAATATATAAATAAATTAAACATTCAGGTAAATATCCCTCTTATGATTGATTCCACTGAGGCTCCTGTAATTGAAAAATCCCTGGAATTTATAGGCGGCAAACCACTAATTAATTCAATAAATCTTGAAGATGGCGAAGAAAGAATGAAAAAAGTATGCCCTATGGCAAAAGAATTTGGGGCTAGTGTAGTAGCACTTACTATTGACGAAGACGGAATGGCAAAAACTGCTCAGAAAAAACTTGAAATAGCAAAAAGAATTTATGATCTTGCTACAAATAAATATAGAATTTCCGGGAAGGATCTTATTTTTGACACTTTAACTTTTACTCTTGGCAGCGGAGATGAAGAGTTCAGAAAAGCTGGCATTGAGACCATTGAAGGAATAAAACTAATTAAAAAACATTTCCCTGAAGTTAAAACCATGCTTGGTATAAGTAATATTTCTTTTGGTCTTTCACCCCACACAAGGCAGGTTTTAAACTCAGTTTTCATGCATGAAGCAGTAGCAAGCGGACTTGATTTAGCCATAGTTAATGCTCGGAAAATATTGCCCTTATTTAAGATTCCAAAAGAGCAAAGAGAAACTGCTTTAGATTTAATTTATGACAGAAGAAAAGAAGGTTATGATCCTTTACACAAATTTATGTCTCTTTTTGAGGGTGTAAAAGCAATTCAAGAATTACCTCAACAAACAATTAACTTATCTATAGAAGAAACTTTAAAAAAAAGAATCATTGATGGCAATAAATCAGGACTTAATCAGGATATAGACAAAGCACTGGAAAAATATAAACCTTTAGACATAATAAATAATATTCTTCTGGATGGAATGAAAGTGGTAGGTGATTTATTTGCTTCAGGTGAAATGCAGTTACCTTTTGTTCTACAATCAGCAGAAACCATGAAAGCATCGGTGTCCTATCTTGAACCTTTAATGGAAAAGAAAGATACCAACACTCGCGGAAAAATTGTTATTGCTACTGTAAAAGGCGATGTACACGACATAGGGAAAAATCTTGTAGATATAATACTTACAAATAACGGATATAAAGTGTTTAATCTTGGTATAAAACAACCCATTGAAAATATTATAAAAACTGCTCTTGAAGAAAATGTAGATGTTATCGGAATGAGCGGACTTTTAGTAAAATCCACTCAGATAATGAAAGAAAATCTTGAAATATTAAATGAAAGAAATATTACCATTCCTGTAATTTTAGGAGGAGCAGCACTTAACAGAAGATTTGTAGATGAAGACTGTCAAAATGTTTATAAGGGAAAAGTATATTACGGTTCAGATGCATTTTCAGATCTTCGATTTATGGAGCAGATATTCAAAACAAAAACAGAGCATGTCATTGCGAGGAGTGACAAAGTCACGACGAAGCAACCTCGAGCTGATTCACATAAAGCGATCGAGATTGCTTCGCCGGAGCCTGCACTGAGCGGAGCGAATGTGGCTCGCAATGACATCTCTACCTCAGTCCTCACTCCCATCATCAAAAGCCCCCTCATAAAACCCGCAGAAAAAATCCCAAAGATTCCATTTTATGGCTCAAAGGCTCTAAAAGATATTTCACTGGATGAAATTTATCCTTATATAAATGAGATTGCTCTTATGGTAGGGCAGTGGCAGTTTAAAAAAGGTAAGCTCATTAAAGAAGAACATGAAAAACTTCTTAAAGAAAATGCATATCCAGTACTTGAAAAACTTAAAAAGTTATCTAAGGATGAAGGACTTTTAATCCCACAAGTTGTCTATGGATACTACTGGTGTGTAAGTGAAGGTAATGATTTAATAATTTTAAAAGAAGATAAAAAATCAGAATTAATTAGATTCCCATTCCCCAGACAAAAGGACAGAGATCATTTATGCCTGGCAGATTTTTTTCGAGATAAAAATGATCCTTCTGGTGAAATTGATGTAGTCGCATTTCACGTAGTAACAGTAGGTCAAAGAGCAAGCGACTATGCTAAAGAACTTTTTGAAGCAAATAAATACACAGAATATTTATATTTTCACGGTTTTGGAGTAGAAACAGCAGAAGCACTGGCAGAATGGTCTCATAAAAAAATAAGGACTGAGCTGGACATTCATCATAATGACTCTAAAGAAATCAGAAAACTTCTCGGTCAGGGATACCACGGCTCCAGGTATAGTTTTGGCTATCCGGCATGTCCGTATCTTGAAGAACAAACAAAAATATTTGAGCTCTTAAAACCAGAAAGAATTAACATTACCCTGTCTGAAAGTTTTCAGCTCCAACCCGAACAAAGCACTTCTGCCATCATAGTTCATCACCCTCAGGCAAAATATTTTAATGTAAGTTGAAGGCAAGGTTTGCAAACCTTGCCTAACAAATAAGATCCAGCCCCAGGCTATATAGCTCTTCCGTTCCACACACTTCTGCAGAAGGCAAGGAAGAGTATGTTTCTTCTTCTTTACTTTTAAAGTAGTATGCATCCCCGACTTTTTCCTTAAATATTTTTAAAGTCTGGCTGTATTCAGCAATATTTTTTCTAAATTCACCGTGTGCCAATTGATATCGTTTACTGTTTAAACCAAATTTTGCCTTTGAATCTTCTTTTATTCTAGATAACATTGCCAGCTTCTGTTTGATTTCTTCCATCCTATAATACAGCCTGTCAGCAATTACTTTTCCTACTTTATGTTTATGACATAGTTTTTTGATTTCTTCTTTCTTTTTACATCTTTCTTCACAAAGCTTCTTTTCATTTTCTTCTTCTTCATATTTTTTCCACCACTCAAGAAACTCTCTTATCTCATTTACTAAATCACATAATAAATTATAAGAATTGCTAACAAATTTTGCCAATGATTCATCCTTTGTTACCTTTTCAACATGATCTGAAACTTCTTCAAGTTTTATTGAAATAAATTGTTTATCCTCACTGGTCAGCTTTTCCGCTGAGCCTTTATTTGCATAGCATTCACCTGCATCGACAGCACCCTCGGTTGCCTGAACAATATGGTCATATGCTCTGTCTCTGTCTTTAGAAGGCGGATGCTTTAATATTTCTTTATTTGCATGTGCCAAAGATTCAAGAACATCAGCAAAAGTAACCCTCATTTTTCTATCAATTGGTCCAGGACACTTTTCATCGGTACTGCTGCTCCTAAACCTTTCAGAAAGTTCAAATATAGCTTCAGTATTTCTTTCATGTCTCCATTTATGAATGAGTTCAGTCATATCCAGACCCTGCAAATCACTCCTTTGCTCCAACTCTGTAACTGTTTTTTGCAACTGGGTTAATTTTCCACGACTATTCTCTGTCATTCCTTTCATTAATCCTTCATCTGAGGTGATTTTAGAAAGTACAGTGTCAAGGGTTTTTGCATATTCTTTGACAGTAACTTTAGTTTTATTTCCAGCAGGATTATCTAACCCGTTTACAAGATCAATAAACGGAGAAAAAACACCGTTTATCTTCTGAGCTATAAAATAAAAAGCAAAATTAACCGGATTTAAAAGACTGATCATACTTACTGTCTTCTTAGCAGCACAGCATGTCTTACCGGCAAAAGATTGAAATATATTCGGCTCTTCTTCAACAGCAATACTTTCATCTGCTTTAGCACGAACACTATGCTCTGGCAGAATCTTTTTACCACCATCATGATTTAAATGGCCTGTTTTTACCCCTGAAAGTTCTAACATTTTTATATAATTTACTTAAATAAAGAGCTTTTATATTTTCTTATCTCACTTATATAAAACCACCAAGATATATATTTTGATAGTCCTCTAAATCGACCTTAAAACATATTTATTAAAGAATGGTTAAAAAATATTCCCCGGCGCCAGTATATTATTTGGATCCAGGCTTTGTTTTAAAGATTTCATTGATTTTATTATGCTTTCCGGATACTGATATTTCATGAAATCTTTCTTAATTTTTCCTATGCCATGCTCAGCAGCAATGGTTCCACCTAATGTAATCACTCTCTTACATGTTTTATGGACTACTTCTAAAATTTGTTTTTTCTGTTCAGCATTTTTAGAAATGAAATTATAGTGAGGATGGCCATTGCCAATATGTCCATAAATTACAGGATCTTCAATTCTTGCTTCTTCTTTAAGCTTTTTAGCAAAGTCTATAATCTCATGAATTCTATTTATAGGAACTGACCAATCAGTTGAGATTTTTCCTCCCCCTTCTTTTGTATACTTTCCTCCTTCTTCAAATAATGAGCTGGGGACTTTATGTCTGAGCCTGCGTAATTCTTCCTGTTGCTTCGCCTGCTCTGCAATTATAGTGTCATCAACCAAAGCTTTATTTGATTCCAGAAATGAAAGCCAGTTATTAAGCAAGGCTTCACAACCATTGTTACTATCCGATGTATATTCCTGTTCAAAAAATATGGCTGCTTTAGCATTTGCAGGAATCTTAAAGGGGGAATCTGGTCTTATAATATCCAAACCTAAATGATCAAATAATTCCACAGCACGTGGTGTAATCGTAGGGGTTTGATTAATCAAATTCTTACGTACATTTACCACAAAGTCCAGACATTCACTTAAAGTTTTAAAAAATGCCATTCCGCCAAAAAAGTTTTCAGGTTTCACGAGAAGTTCAACCTCAGCTTTTGTAATTATTCCAAGCGTTCCTTCTGAGCCTACAAAGATATCCACCATATTTTGAAAAGGCAGATAACCAAAAGTATTTTTTTCAATGTTTAATCGTCTGATATTTAAAATTTCCCCGCTGGCAAGCACTACTTCTAAAGCACGAACATATTTTTTAGTGGAGCCATATTTAAATGTCCTTGAGCCTGAAGCATTAGTAGCTATAGATCCACCAAAAAAACATTCTTTTTCACTGGTAGGATCAGGTGCATAAAATAAACCTTCATCTAAAATTGTTTTTTTAAAGTCAGAGAGCATCATTCCAGGTTCAGCTAGTGCAAATTTCTCCCCCTGATTTATTTCTATGATTTTTGTCATCTGGCTGGTATCAAGAATCCAGCCGCCTTCTGCTGCTGCTGAACCAGTTAAACTGCTTCTGTTTCCTATGGCAGTTACAGGTATTTTTTTTGAGTTTGCTTCTTTTAATATTTCTGAAACTTCAGCTGTTGATTTAGGTCTGATCAGTGCTTCTGCATGTCCCGGATAATTCGATGAATCAGTACAAAAACCTTTTATAATATCTTGATCGGTAATTAATGAAAAACCTGACATGAATTAATTATACAATTAAGAACGTCATACGCCTCTACGGCGCCAATTGCCTGTTTTCAGAAGTATCTCCAGATAAAAACTTTCTTGAATCCAATGCTCTCCCTATTTTTCCTGGAATTTCATCAGATGAGTCAAAGATAGCTTGGTTAATTTCAGCAGATGATGGATCAGACAGACCTTTTTTTCTATCAATCTCAATTCGGCGTGCAGCTAAAGCTGCTGCCAGTGGTGTAGCAAATGATGTTGCTGGCATTTGTCTTGGTCCATCATAAAATCTAGCTGGAAATATTCCGTCTACATAAACAATATTTCCCTGCTGAGGTCTCAATGGATCCGTAGTACCTGAGAAAGGAAGCGGTAATCCTAAAAGTGGATCATATGCACCCACCGTAAAGTGCCCAGGAATCTGAGAAAAATTATCTCCATTATTAAATCTGAAACCCATAACATTTAGATTTCCTGTAGGACTAAATGATGTTAATCCGTAATATCCGCCTGTGTCATTTCCTGCAGAAGAAAATGATATTATTCCAGCACTTATTGCTGCTTCAAGCAATGCATAGTATGTTTCGATTTTTTCTCTTTCATCAGGCTCTGTAAATCTATATGATTTATGTCCCCATGACTGGGCAAGAACATCCACCTTATGTTTCCCCGTTAAATTACCTTCTATTAACCATTTTAAAAACTGAAACTCTGGTCCCTGAAGATACTCAGGCATACGAGGATCTAATACAGTCGGATGATCCCATGAACCCGAAATTACTTCACAATCACCAGCAGCAAATTTAATGATCCCAGCTACAACATCTGAATGAAGACTGGGTACTTTACTTTCTAATTTAAAAGAGGTTATCAGATGTTCAGGAACAGTTACACCAGGCATATCCATTACAATTCCTCCATCTATCATTGCAACTGTTACACCCTTACCATTAGCTATTTGATTTAACTTAGGAAGAGAATATTCTTTATTTGAATGAAATGCATATGTGGTTTTGAATGATTCAGCATCTGGTTCATTTAATTTTAATTCGTTAAATCGTTCAGGTGTAAAATTATTTACTACAAAGGCATTAATTATACTCCTGGTAAGTGGAGAATTCCTATCTTCTAAAGCTATCCGTGCAAGGTTATTACCACCGCCAAGTTTAAAAATTAAGTTACAAAGATCAAATTCTCTTTTATTTTCTGCATACCATTCCATGCTTCTGGTTGTGTAAATGCTTCTTGGTTCTCTATGTTTATTTAAAAGTTCTAATGCATGGTTTAAATAAGTGTTTTTAATATCATTAAATGCATTTTGATCCTGATATCTGGATGCAAGTGACAATAATCCTCTTAAAGCCAGATCTTTAAAAAGAGGATCTCCTCCGCCCGCTAAAACAAATAATTTTTCAGCAGCATCACTTCCAGAAGCGTCCAGAGGAATAACTTTTCCTAAACTTTCAACTGCAAAAGCTCTAAGGAAAGTTTGATTTGCAGAATGACGCTGGGCACCAGTAAAAATCTGATCTTTAGGAGTATTTTTAATACAAGATTCAGGATTAACTGCACATCTGAGAATAACAGGAGAAGCCTTTTCATAATTTGCATTTGTAAGAGCTGAAATTGCCGGAATGCCTAATCTAAAATCAAAATTGCCCTGGGAAACAGAATGATTCAGAGCTAAAACTAATGGGTCTAGAAACTCGCTGCAAAATCTCTGACCATGCTCTTTATCTTTTGCCATTGCTGCTAAATATCCATTACTGTATGTAAACCTATATCTTAAATCTTTCATGAGTGTAGTAACAACACTCTCTTCGAGCCTGCTGTCCCTTAATGCCACATCAACAAATTCTTTTCTTACTTTTCCATCTTTAAAATAATAGTCAAAAAACGTCAGATCAAGTCCAAGTGGATATTTCTTAGCTACTTTTTCCCTGTAACTTGCAGGAATAGGATCTTTAGTATCAATTATTAAAACTGTTTCCAGAGCTTTTATTCTTAGACCTGGATCATTAGATTCAGTAATTGCAATTTTTAGAAGTGGCTCAATAGAATCTTTATCACGAAGCCTGGCAAGCCCCATCATTGCTGCAACTTTATTTTCTTCAGAACTTTTTGAATCTGAAATAATTCCTCTTAAAAGATCAATATTTCCAGTCATATCACTCATGGTGCTAAGAGCTACAATTGCACTGGTACGTGATGTTCCTGTGGAACTTCTCGCTAAGTCAAGTAAAAGATTTTTTGCATTTTTAGCATTTGCAGGATTAGCATTAAAAGTATCCAGGATTTCCTGACCTGCTGCTCTCTTCAGATTATATTGAAGAATATTATTGGCAAAAAGATATGCATCAAAAACATCAGGAAAAGTCCTGGCAACAAAACCCAGCTCATTAAATGCATCTTTATTATTTCTTGCACATATGGCTAGTGCTCTTAATGCTATGAAGTCAGCTTCATCTGCTTTTCCTGGTGGTCTTCTTTTAAACCATTCTTGCGAGATTTCAGCTGCATGAGGATCATTATTTAATGCAAGAAGCAAAATGTTATTTGCATAAAAGATTTTAGACTTAAAATCTAAATCATAGGGACTAATTTCATTTCTTTCACTTGAATCAATTATTTCAGAGCTACCACCAGAATTATTTGATGCGACTAGTCCATTATTTCTTAGCGTGGCATTTGATGCATATTCTCTTACATCTTTAGGAAATTCAACCTGTGAGTTCCCGGATAAAAAAATTAAAACCTCTTGTGCATCGTGAGATCCACTTTTAAATGAAGAAACAATTCCCTCAAGTTGATCATTATTATTAGAGAGCTGTGCCACAACATTATTTACTTGCATTGGGAATAACGGATCATAAGTCTTTGCACCTTCATGGCTCTTAAGGAATTCGTCTAATTCATTTAGGGCGACTGATTTTCTTTCCTGTTTTCCATTGGCTTCAAAATCAACAACAACCTTTCCATAATATGAACTTATTAGATCGAGCATCTTTTGTTTTCTGATAAGTAACTCACCAATACTAGTTACAATATTATCTCTCTCAGTTTCTTTGCCTGCTCTTGTAGGTTCCTGCTCAGTTAATGTATCCAGCTCAGCAAGTAAAGTTTCATGCTTTAAATTTAAATCATCCAGGTTTTGGTTTGTTGACTTAGCCCATTTTGCAGTTGTACAAATAGCAGTTTGTAAAACATTAAATGGAACAGACGGATCTGCTGCTCCCCGTAGTAAAATATCTGTTTTTATATTATCAATTTCTTTATTATCAAGTTCATCAAAAATAAAAAAAGTACTTATTAAATTATGCCAGTCAATAGATTTATCTTGCTTTGTTTCAACACCGTTAACTCTTACTTTTTGCGCTGAGCTGTCAGCAAGTCTAATTACACTTTTTGTTGCTTCTTTAGGTGGAAGTGCCGCCTCTGTTTCTTTCACATTAGATAATGGACTAGCCAAATAAGTGGCTAGAACAAAACCTCTTGCAAGCTTAGAAGAGGTTAGTTTTGAAAAAACAGAACCTACGTTGGGCACTCAGTTCTCCTAATAAAATCTTTATTAGGAATCATTATACAAATATATATAGGCTTACACCTCTTTAATAAAGCAAATTCTTTCTTTCTTAGATTAAAAGATTAAATATTTTTAATGAACTTAACTCTTTAAAACACTATCTTTCATAAGGCTATCTGCCTGTTCTGAGATAAACCCCTCATATATTTTACCGTTTTTGTCTTTATTCCTCTGAGCTAATTCAAGCACTGAATAAGGAAATTCATCTATATTTTCAGCTTCTGTGAAAATCTGCCTTAACCTCGTACCCTTTGTCCCTGTAATTTTGCCGGGGAATTTAACCCCTTTTTTCTTCAGAAGGTCAATGGCTTCTTCTATTTCAATCCCTTGAGGAATCCTCAGTGCAATATGATGATATTCTTTATCTCCAAATTTATCCACCCATTTTTTTATGATCTGAAGATTTTCAGGAGCATCTTTATAGTTCTGATCTATAAACATCGGTGCATAATTTAGATGCCTATAAACCTTTGCATACCAACCTTCATTTTTGTAGTCAATCGTCTCATCATACTTATAACCGTATCCCTCATATTCTTTTGCTGCCTTATCAATATCATAAGTCCTAACGGTAAGATGATCTAAAATACACTCCCATTTTTTTTCTTCGCAAACTTCCAGATATTTTGCCGCAGCTGTATTTTTTTCAAAATAAAGTTTTACTCTGTCATATATAGGTTTATGACCTATATACTTTTCAAGCACTTTTTGAAGACAATGGTTTAAACTCATATTATGTTCTCCTACACTTTTTATATAAATTATATTCCTCGGGAAAGAATTTAGTAAGCAGAGAAAATTAAGATTAAGCATCATGATAACAAATCAAACTACAAATTTAAAAGAACTCTTGGCCAAAGATGAGAAATTCCTTTCAAACGCCCTTTATAGAGTTTTTCACATTGTTGCAGAACGTGGCGAAGGTCCTTATCTTTACTCCACCGATGGGACGAAGTATTTAGATTTAACTTGTGGTATTGGGGTCACACAGTTAGGACATTGTCATCCTGAAGTAGTAAAAGCAGCACAGGAACAGCTTACAAAACTTGTGCATATAAGCTGTGTCACTCACCATACTGAAAATATTAAATTAGCTGAAAGACTCTCCAAGATTTTGCCTGGCGATCTGGATAATATTTTTTTTTGTAACAGCGGTGCTGAAGCTGTAGACGGCGCCATAAAACTAAGCAGATATATTAATCCCGGAAGACCAAATATTGTTTCATTTAGAGGGTCATTTCATGGAAGAACTTTAGGCAGTACTTCATTATCATCATCAAAAGCACTTCACAGAAAAAATTACGATCCGCTTTTAACCGGTATTAATTTTGTAGATTTTCCAAACTGTTGGCACTGCCCTGTTTTTAAAGACCCTAGTAGCTGTAAGCTTGAATGCCTGGATCTTCTCACCAGAATGTTTAAATTAAATCTTCCTCCAGAATCAATTTCAGCAATAATCATTGAGCCTATAGTAGGCGAAGGCGGATATGTCCCTGCTCCTGGGCATAATTTAAACTCCAGATTTAATTACCTTAAAGAACTAAGAAAAATTTGTGATGAATATAATATCGTACTGATAGCAGACGAAGTTCAGTCTGGAATTGGCAGAACAGGGAAATGGTTTGGAATTGAAAATTATGGGGTAATTCCCGATGTTATAACCATTGCAAAAGGCATTGCAAACGGTTTACCGATGGGGGCATTTGCAGCACGCAAAAAACACATGTCTTTAATGCCGCCTGGTACCCATGGAAGCACTTTTGGCGGAAATCCAGTGATTTGTGCCGCTGCAAATAAAACACTTGAAGTAATAGAAAGAGAAAACCTTCTTGACTATGTGGCTAAAACCGGTACTGAATTAATGAAACATCTGGACACAGAATTAAAATCCAGAGCAAAAATCAGAGGTTTTGGATTTATGATTGGACTTGAGCTTGAAAGTAAAGAAACAGCAGAAAAAGTAATTAATGAATGTTTTAAAGAAAAAATATTAATTTTACCGGCTGGTACTGAACAAAATGCCATCAGATTAATACCTCCTTTAAATATAGATAAAAAACTTTTATTTGACGCCACAGATAAAATAATCGGTATAATAAAAAAATCACAGTAGAGGCGGGGTAACCCCGCCTCTACAAATGTTATGCAACAAACGATTACAACCTTCAAAAACAACATAGGCGGCACACTAACCGACTCTTCTGTAAGGGCTGGGTCACCCAGCCCTTACTTTGAAAAATATAACCCCGCAGATAAAAACGAGCTGCTTGGAAAATTTCCAAAATCCAGCCAGAAAGATCTGGATGAAGCTGTAAAAGAAGCAAAAAAAGCATTTGAAATTTGGCGTTATACACCAGCTCCAAAAAGAGCTGAGGTTCTTTATAAAGCAGCTGAGATTACAAGAGATCAAAAAGAAGAACTCTCAAAAATATTAACCAAAGAAACAGGAAAACCTATTGTTGAAGCACGAGGTGAAATCCAAGAAGTCATCGACACATATTTATTTTTTGCAGGTGAAGGCAGGAGAATATACGGACTTACCGGACAAAGCGAACTCCGGGACAAATCAATAATTACTATACGTCAGCCAATTGGAATTTGTGGATTAATAACTGCATGGAACTTCCCCAGCGCTGTCCCCAGTTGGAAAATTGCACCTGCACTAGTTTCAGGAAATGTCGTAATTTTAAAACCTTCAAAAGATGCTCCAATGTCTGGATATAAATTAGTTGAAAATTTATACAAAGCAGGACTTCCAAAAGGTTGTGCCAGCATTTTATTTGGCACAGGAGAATTTGGAGATCTTATAGTAAGACATCCTGATATAAAAGTCATAAGCCTGACAGGCTCTGTAGAAGTAGGAAAACAAATTTATGAAACCTGCGGAAAAATGCTAAAAAAGTGTGCACTGGAACTAGGCGGGAAAAATGCAATTATTGCACTTAAAGATGCAAATCAAGACTTACTTCTGGATGGAGTTTTATGGGGAGCTTTTGGAACTACAGGACAAAGATGCACTTCTACCAGCAGATTAATTATTCAAAAATCAGACTGGAGTGATACATTTATCGAAAAACTTGCAAATGCTGCAAAAAAACTAAAGGTTGGAAACGGATTAAATGAAAGTACACAGGTAGGTCCAGTAATTACCGATAGTCATAGAAATAATATTCATGGATTTGTAGAAAGAGCAACTAAAGCCGGTGCTAAATTAATTTGCGGTGGAAATAAACTTACAGGAAAAGAATTTGACAACGGTAATTTTTATGAACCGACAATAATTTCAAATGTAAAAGCTGACATGGAGCTAGCTTGTACAGAGGTTTTTGGCCCTGTGCTTGCAGTAATACCGGTAAAAGATGAACTTGAAGCAATTAAAGTAGCAAATAATGTTGAATATGGTTTATCTCTTTCCATTTATACTAAAGATATAAATATCGCAATGAAAGCAGCCAATGAATTTGAATCAGGAATTGTTTATATTAATGCCCCCACCATCGGTGCTGAATGTGGCGGAGCAGCAGCATTTGGCGGCTGGAAAAACACAGGAAACGGCACCCGCGAAGGCGGAGTAATGGCTTTAGATACCTACACTCAGTACAAAACTGTTTACATCGATTACTCGAATAAACTGCAAAGAGCACAGATAGATTAACAAGAACTTTATTGAATTTCTTAACCCGAATGTTACATCTTAGGTTAAAACTATCAAATATTATTTTGTGGTATCTTTATACCATTAATTAATCTTAAAGGCGGGGGTTTAGCTGATATTTCATTTATCAGTTAAGTTATAAGATATGAAACAAACAATTTCTTTTTCAGGTAATCCATTTGCAAAACCAAAAACAGATAATGTAATAAATATAAATAAAAGGATTCCCGCATTAAAAAAAGAAAAAACCACTGAAGATTTTAAGGACTTACTCGATCTGGTAACTGAAGACCTGGTTAATTTATTTTATGAAATTGAGACTTGCATTTTAAATTCAGGATGCATAAATCTTGAACTGGGCAAAAAATTAAAAGAACTGAAAAGCATTTACTCTAAGTGCAAAATTGCTCTTGGACTGCCTGATCCAGAAGAAATTATCTACCCTCCTGATTTTGCAGATGAGTATACTGGCTTACTTTCCCGAGCAAATAAAGTAATTGAAGAGTTAAACTATCACATAAAAGAACTAAGCATTCTTCCAGAAAGTAATTCTGTAGTTAACATACTGAAGAAAAATCTTCTTACGGTAACCATGCTTTATTTTCATTATATTTATGCACTGGGATTGCCAATAACTGAAGAAATGATACTGAGTTAAATCTATTTAGGGCTTAACAACTAATTGTGGATTAACTGTTTTCACTTCCACACCTTTAGGCAAACCTGTTTTTCTTTCTCTAACAAAAGACAGTAGATTTAAATCGATTCCATTTTTAAAATCGATCTTTACACCATGATCTTTTTCCATCATGGCTTTTAAAACACGTGCATTATCTCCAAATTCTAAAAGAATATCTCTAGTCACATATTCTTTAACTTCCGATACATCCGGTGAATCTCCTGTCTTAGTATCAACACCCATTTCTACAAGAAATTGTTTTATTTGTTCTTCACCTTTTCTATTGATTTCCCTTGCAACCATAGCTCTTGTAAAGAAATCCAGTTTATTGTCTATGTAGTCTTGCGCATATGATCTTTCAGATTCATCTGCCCCATCAAGGATACCCTTAGGATCAAGCCTTAACCCCTCTGTAAATCTATCTATAGATCCGTAATTGTAAGTATTATTTCCAGTATAGGTCGTTAGAAAAGTTTCTATTTCGTCTAATCTTTGACTCTCTACATCTGTAAGTTCTCTAAGTTTTAAAGGGGCTACTTTTTCACTTTCAGCAACAGCAATATTTTTAGGGACATTAATCTTCTGAGCCATTACAACTTTTTCCGGTTCTCTATCACCCCTACTACAGGCTGACAGAAATGGAATAGCTGTAAGTACAAAAAGTCTCATGGAAACTTTCATGGATATCTCCTTTGATATTTAATTTTAATTAATTGAATTGATTGTATCTTGGAATTTATTAATGATCAATTAAAATAACTTTGATTTAAAAATTGTTTACGATTTGAGTTTTTTAATTACGTTAATCATTTCTATGGCTGCCAGTGCTGCTTCTGAACCTTTATTTCCACCTTTTCCACCTTTTCCGGCAGCTCTGTCCATTGCCTGATCAATATTTTCACAGGTAAGTACTCCAAAAATTACAGGTACTCCAGTTAAAACCCCGAGATAATTTATCTCTGTGCTTATTGCATTACAAATATGATCATAATGAGAGGTATCACCGCGAATAACAGCACCAATGCAGATAACTGCATCATATTTATTTAAATCCAGGAGATTTTTAGCAGCTGTAGGGATTTCAAATGCACCTGGCACCTTTACAATATCTATATTTTTTTCACTTGCTCCGTTTTTTGTAAGAGTTTCAATACAACTATTAAGAAGCTTTTCAGTTACAAACTCATTAAATCTGCTTACTACTACTGCAAACTTATCATCCTGTGAAGCCTTACATTTTCCTTCTAAAATATTTGGCATCTTTTATCCTAGGTTCTTTTTTTGTTTTTTAAATTAATTACATGTCCAAGCTTTTCGTTTTTTGTTTTTAAATACCTTTCATTATGTTCAGTACAAATTTCTATCGGTACCCGTCCAACTACACTTAATCCATAGCCCTCAATGCCTACAATTTTTCTGGGATTATTTGTCATAAGCTTTATAGCAGTCAGACCCAGATCAGTAAGTATTTGTGCACCTACTCCATACTCTCTAAGGTCAGCTTTAAATCCAAGCATTTCATTTGCCTCGACAGTATCATATCCCTTATCCTGAAGTTCATATGCCTTAATTTTATTTACAAGGCCTATTCCTCGTCCTTCTTGCTTTAAATAAACAACTACTCCCTGTCCTTCTTTTGCAATTTTTTCCAGTGCCCAATGAAGCTGAGAATTACAGTCACATCTTAGGCTTTGGAATACATCCCCAGTTAAACATTCGCTGTGAACTCTTACTAAAACATCTTTTTTACCTTCTATTTCACCGCAAACTATTGCAATATGTTCTTTATTATTTAAAGTATCTCTATATGCGTAGAGTGTGAATTCTTTTCCGTATTTTTTGGCAACTTCACTTGGAAGTTTTGCTTTAGCTTCCCTGACTACAAATCTTTCTTTTTTTAATCTGTATGAAATTAACTGGGCTACTGAAATAAATTTTAAATTATGTTTTCTTGCAAATCTCAAGAGCTCCGGTCTGCGAGCCATGCTTCCGTCTTCATTTAAAATTTCACAGATAACTCCTGCACTTTTAAATCCAGCAAGTCTGGCTAGGTCCACTGATGCTTCAGTCTGACCAACTCTTTTTAAAACTCCTCCACGTTTTGCACGGAGTGGAAAAATATGTCCCGGGCGAACGAGATCTGAAGGTCTGGTTTCATCATGAAGAGCTATCTGAATGGTTTTTGCACGATCGCCTGCAGAAATACCCGTAGTAATTCCAAATTTTTTGTCAGCATCAATGCTTACCGTAAATGCTGTGCCAAAAGAGCTGGAATTATTATTTACCATGTCAGAAAGTTCAAGTTTATCCGCAATATCTTCCTGCAAAGCCAGACAAATAAGTCCTCTTCCTTCTTTAGCCATAAAATTAATAATTTCAGGTGTAACTTTCTGAGCAGCACAGACAAGATCTCCTTCATTTTCCCTGTCTTCATCATCAGCTACAATAACCATTGCACCACTACGAACAGCTTCGATAGCTTCTTCAACCGTATTAAAAGTATTAAATATTTGGTCTTTTAAGCTGTCAGTTTTTATATTTTCCATAACGTTTACTGTCTCTTTATTTTAAAAAAGCAGGTCAAATTCTGCCCCTTACCGTTTCTTTATTATTTCTTAAATAATTCACTAAATACCGACTTACGATGTCTATTTCTAAGTTTACAGGATCATTTATTTTTATGAAACCAAGATTTGTATTATCTCTTGTAAATGGTATTAAAGTAAAGCTAAACTCACAGTTTTTTAATTCTATTACGGTCAAGCTAACACCATTTACAGTTACTGAACCTTTACTTGCAATAAAATCACTAAGTTCAGAGGGGAAGATAATCTTAACAATTTTATTTTCACCGAATGTATTTATATCTGAGACTTTACCTGTCGTATCAATATGGCCGGTTACAAAATGTCCTCCAATATTATCTCCTAATTTAAGCGATGGTTCCAGATTTATTTTTGAGCCTTTCTGGAGAAACTTAAAATTTGTTTTTTCAATGGTTTCTTGAGTTGCCTGGACTTTAAATGAGTTATTGTTTGTTTCTGTCACTGTCTGACAACAGCCGTCAATTGCAATGCTGTCTCCCAGCTTTAAATCTTTTAGAGGTGTTTTTGACAATACTGATATTTCAAGAATATTATTTTTATATTCAAGTTTTTCAATTATTCCAATTTCTTGCACAATGCCTGAAAACATGACTAACATTGTATTACAAAAATATTTGTAGAGACGCGATTAATCGCGTCCTATTTAGGATTCAGCGGATTATATCCTCTGTAAATTGAATCAATAATTCCTTTTCTATACGCACTTCCGCCGGTATAAAAATTAATGACTACTATTCTTTCGGCTTTTCTATAAGCATCCATATATTCCTGTGCTTTCTCTTCCAGAGTTAGTTCATCTTTTGGTTTGAAAAGATCTTTTGTATCACTTACAAAAGACTGAGATGCAGTAGGTGGTTTAATTCTTTCAGATGAATCCGGATAAAGCATAAATGACTTATTAAACGAATAAGTGCCAAAGTGGTTTTTCACAAGTGTTGCTGTGTTTGCCATAAAAATAATAAAAAGCTGTCAGTGCTGCTGACAACTGATGGCAATATTACAGAGGGAGATTAAGAGCAGGTTAATAGGGGTATCCCTTATTTTGAATCTGGTGAAATATTGATTTGGGAGTTTTTCTCAGGGATTTTAATGATACCTGTAGTCTGACCAAAAGAGTTTGTAACAGAAAGAGTTATATCGCCTGAAAAATTATGCAACATTTTATATTCCGCAACAATTAACTTTTGTCCTTTAATAACCTTTACATTGATTTGCTTAAAATTATCTGACGGGAGAATCGAAACTTCAGTTTTACTTGCAGATGTCTGAAAAAGCAAATTAAATTTATTCGATAAGTTTAAAAATAAAATTGTCACTGACATTGTCCCACATAAAAAGTTTTTCAAAGCTGAAGAATATCATCAAAATTATTGAGAATAGCTCCTTCATTCCATCAATAGATTTTTTAAAGTAGCCACTAAAGTTTGGTGATTTAAGGTGATGGATTTGGTACAAGGGTCTGTTCAGGTGTACCGCTTGGTTTACACTTTGCTACAGGTGGCTCACCTACTGTTTCACAACCAGCAGGACATACGATACAGTCATCCGAATCTATTGTTCCATCGCTATCACATGTACAAAGAAAATCATATGTGTTACCAACTGCAGGCCAGCAAAACGATTGCCCCTCAGTATAAGTACCTACCTCAGTTACACAGGTAGCAGGTATAGGTGTTGGAGTTGGAATTGGCTCACAGTTTATTTCACCAGCTTTAGTACCACTTTTACAAACTGTGCCAGGAGGACAACTCTCATTTAGCACAATACATTCAGGACCACATTCAATATAATTTTCAGGTGGTGGTGCACTACATTTCTTATAGCCGATAGGATAACTTGTCCCTGAAGAAAAAGTACAAGCAGAACAAGGAGTTGGGGTTGGTGTAGGAGTATTTGGACAACAATAGGTTAGTGCTCCTTCAAAACCTGGGCTGGTTTCACCCCAGCATCTAATACATATAGGATAACTAGTTCCTCCGGTTACATAACCACAACACCCGCTACAACCATAACACTGATCATGCCTTGAACAGCTTGAAAGATATGGGAAACTGCTGCAATCATCGATTGCAAGGGCAAAACTATTCAATAGGCAACCTGTTACAAGAGTTACTAAAAATATCAACACTTTTAATTTATGGTTTTTAATTCGTTTTTTCTCAATAATTGTTTAATAATATCATTCATCTGTAAAAGTTACATTAACAAAATACTAAATTTTATTTAATGTTTGAAATATCCAAATCTATGGAATGTTTAAGAGGCTGTCGCATAACAGCTTAAATGAGAAGCCTTTGAAGGAAGAATGATCTCAAGCAGTATTTTTTAGCATCACTTTGCGGGCTAATTAATTTCATACCTAACCTACGATAAACAAACCTATACCAATGAAAATGTTCATTAATATAGATTTGTCTAATAAGGGACCCTGCCTACTCAGTTATAACCATATCCATCTTTATATCCCAATCATCTATTGGCAATTCTTCCACCAGGCATTCCTTCGGGCAGCATCCTATTTTAATACTTTCAGGATTTAGCTTTAAAAAATTATCATAATACCCTTTTCCGAATCCAAGCCTGTAATTTTTTTTATCGAAACATAATCCCGGTACAAAAATAATATCTAGTTTTACTTTGTTTTTGTTTTGATCAAAAAAATCATCCTTTATAATTTCAGGTTCTGAAATTCCATATTTGTTTTTAGATAGTTTTGTCTTATCCGGAACATACGGTGCCACCAGTAGGGACGTTGCATGCAACGTTCCTACTACGGGTAAATACCATGATTTTGTTCCATCCTGGAATAAATGACTTAATGAAATTTCTATTTCTTTTGCCATATATGACATAACAATCTTTGCTGATTTGTAAACATCAAGTTTTTTTATCTTACTTTCAATTGCCAGACTTATGCTTTTTATGTCCAGCTTGCTTCTTAAATCTTTTGCCCATGTACGATATTCAATTTTTTTCTGGTAGTTTTTATCCATTTTATATTTACTTCACAAATACCTGTTATTTACTTTATACTATTACAGTCTTTACTGCATAATTTTTTATCGCCTTCCTCGCTCATTCTTCGCTTGTCAGGCTTTGCAAAATGCACTTGGAAGGGCTTCTTGTTACACTATCCAGATTTTACCGAATGAATCGGATAAAATCTTACTTTGTAAAAGGTTTATTTGGAAATAATAGTTAGCTAGGTAGTAATATTAAATGCACCGGGAGACATAACGGAGTAAAAAAATGGCAAATCCACAAGCAGCAACAATTGATAAACCCTCAAATAAAAAAAAGGGGGATCCTTCAGTATATAGATTTATCTATTCAGTGGTGTTTGGATGTTTTCTTGTATCAGGAATAAGTGCATTAATATACGAAGTTGTCTGGACCAGAATGCTTACTTATGTTTTTGGAGGTACTACTCTTGCAGTCAGTACAGTTCTTACTGCATTTCTTGGCGGTCTTGCTATTGGAAGTTATGCCGGCGGGAAATTTATAGATCATTTTAAAAAGCCGTTATTGGCTTATGGTGTTCTTGAATTAGCCATTGGAATTTATGGTGTTCTTGTCCCAGTGATTTTTAGTGATAATTTTCTTGCCCCGGTCTGGCTAAATGTTGTCCAGATGTTTGAAGGTGTACAGTTTATTTCTTACTTCGTAAGATTTTTAATTTCTATGCTATTACTTATTATTCCTACAGTAATGATGGGAGCTACCCTTCCAGTTTTAAGTCGTTATCTTACAAATGTTCGTTCAGACATTGTTCCTTTTAATGTAGG
>MFRM01000017.1:0-40007 GCA_001784555.1 Candidatus Melainabacteria bacterium RIFCSPHIGHO2_02_FULL_34_12
CAGTTCCATTGTGGCTGATCATCCTCTCAGACCAGCTAATGATCGTTGCCTTGGTAGGCCGTTACCCTACCAACTAGCTAATCATACGCAGGCTCAACTTGGATCGATAAATCTTTCACCTCTCGGCAATATGCGGTATTAGCCCAAGTTTCCCCAGGTTATCCCACAATCCAAGGTAGATTCCCACGCGTTACTCACCCGTCCGCCACTCCCCTTGCGGGGCGTTCGACTTGCATGTATGAGGCATGCCGCCAGCGTTCGTCCTGAGCCAGGATCAAACTCTCCATAGCTTTTAGTTTCTTAATTTCTCAAATTTTTGACAGGATTACATTTCGGTAGAGAAAAGTTATTTTCTTCTACCAATTTGTGCTGTAAATAGTTTTAGTTACTTATTATCAGTATTCACTACCATTAATATTATGGCGGATATTTATATTAGCAGGCTTAGGTTCTAATATCAATAATTATTAAGAAGTCAAAATAATCAGTATTAATAATAACCAAAAAATACATTTTCGAAAAAAATCATGAACCAGTGTTATTAATTATATAAATCATGGTAAATTATAATCTGAACACTAAGGTTAAAGAAAAATTAATGGCAGTAACAAAAGAAAAGAAAAAGGATTTAGTTTCACAGAGTCAAAGACATAAAAAGGATACTGGCTCTCCAGAAGTTCAAGTAACTGTCCTTACTGAAAAAATAAGCACTTTAACTAATCATTTATCAAATAGTCCAAAAGACTATCAGAGTCAGCGCGGGCTAATAATGTTAGTTGGAAAAAGAAGAAGACAATTGAACTATTTAAAAACTATTAATACTGAATCATACAGAAAAATCCTTGATCAATTAGCAATAAGAGGTTAATTAATTTTGCCATTTAATTATTGATTTTACCTTGTGCAAATAAGGCACCTAGTGTTAATTGCATAAAAAATTCAATTGATAAATTTTCTACCAAGGAGAAAGAGGAAAAATGACAACTACAAAAAGTGAAGAAACAACAATAGAAACAAAAACGCCAGAAAGTAATTTAAACAATAATCTTAAAGAAGTAAGACTAACCATTAACGGCAAAGAAATCATAATTCAGACCGGCAAGCTAGCTAAGCAAGCCAATGGTTCAGTAACAGTTCAATGCGGAGACACAATGTTGCTGGTTACAGCAGTAAAGTCAGATCAGCCAAGAGAAGACATAGACTTTTTTCCATTGCTTTGTGACTTTGAAGAAAGAATAAGTTCAGTTGGAAGAATACCAGGAAGCTATAACAGACGCGAGAACAAACCACCAGACAAATCAACTCTTACAGCACGCTTAATGGACAGACCTTTAAGGCCTCTTTTTCCCGAAGGATTCTATAACGATGTTCAAGTGGTTGCAACTACTCTAAGCACAGATCAAATTAATCCGCCTGATGTACTGGCTATGCTTGGTGCATCATTTGCATTAGAAATATCAGATATTCCATTTAACGGTCCTATTGGTGCAGTACGAATAGGAATGATTCATAACAAGTTTATTGCTAATCCAACTTTTGAAGAAATAGAAAAAAGCGAGCTTGACTTAGTAGTAGCAGGCACAAGTGATTCAATTATGATGGTTGAAGCAGGCGCAAAGCTGGTTAGCGAAGAAGTAGTTTTAAATGCACTTGCTTTTGCACAAGGGATTATAAAACAGCAAGTAGAAGTTCAGAAACAACTTGCAAAATTATGCAATGTAAAAAAACTAGAATTTACACCTCCTGAAAAGAGCAAAGAATTAATAGAGATTATTGAGAAGTATTCAAAACAACCTCTTTTAAAATCAATGGATAATGTAAAAGATAAAGCTACTCGTAATAAATATACTAAAGAGGCAAAAGAAAAAGTCACAAAAGCAATTGAAGATTTAAAAGATGGAAATCCATTAAAAGAGCTTCTTAAAAAACCAAAAAAAATAAGCGCCGAAGTTGCACTTTTGGAAGAAACTCTCATGAGAAAAAAAATCCTGGAAGAAGGGATTAGAGCAGACGGCAGAAAGTGCAATGAAGTAAGACAAATCACTTCCGAAGTAGGAATTTTACCTCGCGTGCATGGTACAGGACTTTTTACCAGAGGGACTACACAGGTATTATCCTCATGCACTCTCGGCACAACCGGTGATGCACAAAAATTAGACGGAACAGATCCGCAAACTGAAAAAAGATATTTGCACCATTATAATTTCCCTGGATATTCTGTAGGCGAAGTAAAACCCAGCAGAACACCTGCCAGAAGAGAAATCGGACATGGAAACCTAGCTGAACGTGCAATATTGCCAGTACTACCGGATAAAGAACATTTTCCATACACTATACGTGTAGTTTCAGAAGTACTTGAATCAAATGGTTCTACAAGTATGGCAAGTACTTGCGGCAGCACACTTTCTCTTATGGATGCAGGTGTTCCGATTAAAGCACCAATTGCTGGAGTAGCAATGGGATTAATTAAAGAAGGTGACAGATTTGCAATATTAACTGACATACAAGGACTAGAAGATTTTCTGGGTGACATGGACTTTAAAGTTACTGGCTCTAAGAAGGGCATTTCGGCTCTTCAAATGGATATTAAAATCCAGGGCATAACTCTTGAAATAATGAAAATTGCTCTTGAGCAAGCAAGAACCGGAAGGTTATTTATCTTAGAAAAAATGCTTGAAGTTCTTCCTAAACCACGAACGGAAATGTCAAAATGGGCACCAAGAATACTTACACTTAAAGTTGACATGTCTGATATTGGTACCATAATCGGACCTGGCGGAAAAATGATTAGAAGAATTACTGAAGAAACCGGTGCAAAAATTGATATAGAAGAAGACGGTACAGTACTAATTGCATCACCTGACAATGAAAAAGCCCTTAAAGCAAAAAAATGGGTTCAAAGTTTGGTTGAAAAGATTCAGCCTGGTACAATTTATTCTGGCAAAGTTGTAAGGATTGCACCGATAGGTGCATTTGTAGAAATCCTTCCAAACAAAGAAGGACTAGTTCATATTTCACAACTACAGGATAAAAGAACTGAAAAAGTAGAAGATGTAGTAAAACTCGGAGATGTAATTGCTGTGAGAGTAAGAGAAATCGATGAGCGCGGAAGACTCAGCCTTACGATGCGTGGTATTACAAAAGAAGAAGCTGATAAAGTGCTGACTGCGTAAATTATTGCATCCCAAAAATCTTTCTGAAAATCATTTTAAAAGGATCATAATACTTATCAACGATCCTTTCCTTAAGCGGAATTATTGCATTGTCAGTTATATGTATATCCTCAGGACAAACCTCTGTACAACACTTAGTTATATTACAAAAACCAATTCCCATATCGTTTTTTAAATCACTTAATCTGTCAGCAGCATCAAGAGGATGCATTTCAAGCCCTGCTACACGTACAAAAAATCTTGGTCCTGCAAATTTTGGTTTTAAATCATGATCACGAATTACATGGCAGACATTCTGACAAGCGAAACACTCTATGCATTTTCTAAATTCCTGGACTCTATCAACATCTCTTTGTTTCATAATCCAGTTAGTGTTTTCTTTTGGTGTAAATGGTTTAATTTTTTTATTGACTTCATAATTCCAGGAAACATCACAAGCCAAATCTTTTATAATCGGAAAAGATTTCATGGGGCGAACATTGATTTCTTCATCTAAATTAAAATCGTCCAGTCTGGACTTACACATTAACTTAGGCTTTCCATTTACTTCTGCACTACATGACCCACATTTAGCTGCTTTGCAGTTCCATCTAACTGCTAAATCAGGAGCCTGATTTTTCTGAATATAATGAATAGCATCTAATACAACCATTCCTTCTTCTACGGGAACGGTGTATTCTACTTCCTGCCCTTCACTGGCATTGCCTCGATATACTTTAAATTTTGCGTTTTTCATTCTGTATGGGCTTGCCATGGCAAGCCCCTCCTTCCTTTAATACGGTCACTTTAATAGATTGCTGTATTTTGAAACTCGACCTTCGTCATTTTTTAAAACTTCTTTTAATTCTTTTGACATAGGAATTACAGGAGCTTTGCCTACAACCATTTCACCATTTGTCCCTAATTTAATCAAACTTGTCCATGTAGCATCATCTGGATTTGGATCTGGATAATCAATTCTGGAATGAGCACCTCTACTTTCTTTTCTTTGAATAGCAGATCTGGCTATAGCTTCAGAATACATAATCATATTCTGAAGATCATATGCCATATGCCAACCTGGATTATACATTCTAGAACCTTCAATTTTTACTTTTTTTGCTTTTTCTTTTAATTTTGAAAGTCCATTAATAGCTTTTTGAATATCATTTTCAGTTCTAAATATTCCAACATTAGCCTGCATTAAATCTTGTAAATCCATATGAACTGCATATGGATTTTCACCTGAATTTTCAAAAAACGAAATAACTTCTTTTTCTGAAGATTCTATTTCTTTTTCATTTATTTTTGCTTGGGAATTTTTCTTTGCAAATTCACTGGCATATAATCCAGCTCTTCTTCCAAAAACCACTAAATCAGAAAGGGAGTTTCCACCTAATCTATTTGCACCATGCATTCCACCTGCTACTTCACCTGCTGCAAAAAGTCCTGGCACACAAGACATAGCTGTTTCAGCCTCAACCCTTACACCACCCATTGAATAATGACAGGTAGGTCCTACTTCCATTGGTCCTTTTGTAATATCTACATCTGCTAAATCTTTAAACTGATGATACATGCTGGGAAGTTTTTTCTTTACATAGTCAGCACCTTTATGACTAATATCCAAATAAGCACCACCGTGAACAGATCCTCTTCCTTCTTTATTTTCTGTATAAATTGCTCTGGCTACTACATCTCGGGTAGAAAGATCCATAAGCTTAGGATCATACCTTTCCATAAAACGTTCGCCTTTATTATTGGTCAGAGTTCCACCTTCTCCGCGCACTGCTTCAGTAACAAGAATGCCACTTACTCCAGGAGGCCAAATCATTCCTGTAGGATGAAATTGAATAAACTCACAGTCAATTAATTCTGCTCCAGCATTATATGCAAGAGCCTGACCATCTGCTGTATACTCCCATGAATTAGAGGTAATTTTATACATTTTCCCCATACCGCCAGTAGCAAGAACTACTGACTTTGCTTTAAAAATCACAAACTTTCCTGTCTCTCTCCAGTATCCAAATGCTCCAGAAATTCTATCTCCATCTTTTAAAAGCTTAGTAACAGTACACTCCATATAAACATCAATGCCCATGTGAACACCTTTATCCTGAAGTGTTCTAATCATTTCCAGTCCAGTTCTATCTCCTACATGCGAAAGTCTTTTATATTTATGTCCACCAAATGCACGCTGTAAAATTTTCCCTTCATTTGTTCTGTCAAAAACTGCACCCCAATGCTCAAGCTCATGAACTCTTTCAGGTGCTTCTTTTGCATGGAGCTCTGCCATTTTAAAATTGTTTATATATTTTCCGCCAAACATTGTATCTGTAAAATGTGTCTGCCAACTATCCTCTTTATCCACATTTGCAAGTGCTGCAGCAATACCACCTTCTGCCATAACCGTATGTGCTTTTCCAAGAAGCGATTTACAAACCAAACCAACAGATACACCATTAGCTGAGGCTTCAATGGCTGCCCGCAAACCGGCCCCACCAGCTCCTATTACCAGCACATCATGTTCATGAATTTCAAATCGATCCAACATTACAACAACCTTATATCCGTCCACACACCCATCGAACACATTCTTATATAGAAGTCAGCAAAACCCACCATAAAAAGACTAGTCCATGCCCAAAACATATGATGTTCATTTGCACAACTTATTTTTTCGTAAATTTTAAACTGGTAACCACATTTAAAACTATCCATGCAGCCTCCAATTAAATGTCTAAATGAATGACATGAAAGAGAATACATAGTAAGCAAAAATGTGTTAGCAAATAAAACAACCGTTCCAACTCCGACTCCAAATTGACCGTTAAAATTAAAAGCTTTAATTACATCACTCCACAAAAAAAATAATAGAACAGTAGCACCAAGTAAAAAATATCTGTGAATGTTTTGAAATATAAAAGGGAATGTTGTCTCACCTGTATATTTTTCACCTGAACAACCTTCACTGACAGCACATGCTGGTGGGTCCATAAAATAAGAGCGGTAATATGCTTTTCTGTAGTAATAACAAGTAGCTCTAAAACCAGCCGGAATCCATAATATTAAAAAGGCAGGAGAGAAATGCCACCAGTCAAAAATTAAGAGCGGTGAATAAAATGGCGAAAGATATGGACCGAACTCATAGTTCTTACCCTGAAACGCAGCCCATGTTGCATAAAGAAGAAATAATCCAAGTCCAATTGCATAAACCAAAGGCTCAAGCCACCAGAGATCTTTTCTTTGTGTAGTTCCAAATGTTTCTTTTTTTGATTGATTTAAAATTGTAACCATACAAAAAATGACTTTTCAAACGCACTTGCCATTGTAGCATCTGTTCGATTTATTCGACAGATGCGATCCAACAAAAAGGACCAACCAAAGGAAACTTCAGCTTGTCTGAAGTTAAATAAAAAGAAACGAAATTATTTTACAATAGATTTTAATTTCACACACTGATAATTTACAATTAATCCTATCAACTTAATAAATACCTTTGGAAATTCTTAGTCTCATAAATATATAACTTATGATATTAAGTATTACTCCAAGAAAAGCACTGTTTCCTAAAAAAGCTTTTCCAAAAGCACCAACAGCATTATCCATACCCTTAAAAGCAGTTTCTGCTAATGTTTCATCGCCTAGCTTTACAGCAGCATCAAATTCCGCTTCCAACTTATCAAGAGTTTTTACTTTTTTGATTCCAAGTTCTTCTGGTTCACTCTCATCTATTAATCTAGTGCCAGATTTCTTATCACTCCATGAAGCAAATTTCGAATGCAGCCATTCAATTCCATAAATAAAACAAGGCCAAAATGCACTAAGCCTAATTATTCGTTCAGAGAATTCACCAATAGTTCTTGAAGCCAGTAACATTCCCGCATCCCCTCCGAAAAATACATATCCTGCTAGATTTAATTTATTTGCAAAAATACCTTTATAGTAATCAAATTGTTTAAGGTGTGTTTTTACAAACTTCTTTATCCATGTATCTTTAACTTCTTCATCAGTACTCCTGGCTGACTCGTCAATGGTTTTTGCAAAATAGTGACTGCCAAAAACTGTCGGAAAGATGCCTGCAACAAATTTAAGCCATTTGAATCTATTGTGAAAATCCATGCTTTCATGTTTTTGAGAATCTTGCAAAAACTTATCTTCACCTGAAAAACCTATTAAACCTAAAATCATCTGCTCAAACCAATTCTGGCACCATGGCACAATATATGTTAGTAGCCCTGAAATCTGAACATCCCACCTGACTACAAATGACTTTGCATGTAAAAGCTTTTCTTTAAATTGAAGCACCAAATTATTGTTTACAGTACCGTCATCAGCATTACAAAAGGTAGCTTTTACTGCTTCATCTGCTTCTAATTTTCTAACACTGTCAACAAATGCAATATTTGAAGTTTCATTGTTTTTTTCAGGAATCAAATCAGTAAACTGATTTAAAAAAGTATTTTTAAAAGTTTTAGGTAAATCAAACTTTCTAGCTGAAATAAAATTTAGTACTGGGACTATTAATGTGGGAATTATTAATGAATTAACTATAAATAAACTTATTCTTACGCCTGCACCCAATGCGGATTTATAACCTCTTAAAACTAACTCACAAGCAATGGTGGGCAAGTCTGCGCCTAGTGCCTCTATGCCAACTCTTTGTGCTAAGTGGTTTTTTTCACCACCTTTAACTACTTTATAGAAAAACTTTGACTTAAGCTCAGAAGCTCTTTGTGACAATTCAGCAAGTCTTGGACTTAAAGAAGTGCTTTCAACAGCAAGAGATGAAGTATGAAGCAAAAACAAAATATATAATCCTTAAATAAAGCATTTTTAAAATTAGTTATTGTAAATTTTAAATCAAACAAAATGTCAATACTACATAAAACAATTATTAAATAGGTTTATATTTGGTTATTTTAGATTTTAAATCCGGACAGGGAGGGATTCGAACCCCCGGATAGCTTACGCCATCAGTAGTTTTCAAGACTACCTCCTTAAACCACTCGGACACCTGTCCATTATTTTTTACCATAAAATAGCATTTCCTTATTCTAATTCATTTTCATTAACATTAACATCTATCATTTTCTTTTTAGAAGGAAGTAGTTTACCAAAGAATAATCTAGGCAATAAAAACCTGCGATTAAGTGCTTCAGAAAGCTCACCGCTTGCCATTGATAAATTTTTAGCAGCTTCATTAGTATTCGTTAATGTTTGTCGTAACTCATTTTGAATCAAAGGATCAGCTCTTATTTCATCCAGCTGCTCAATAATCCTGCCTGCACGTACCAGCAAATTACTTACATCTTCAAATGCTTTTTTATTATTAGCAAGGTTGTTTGTATTTTTAACAGCTTCATTTAAATCTGCAGACACTACGCTCGCCTGAGTAAGTAAATTATTTATATTTTGATTTGCAACTTCATCTGTAGCAAAAGCCATTGCTTTATCAATTGCAATATTTAACTGCGAAACAGTATCATGAGCATTGTCAATTAATCTGGTTAATTCCGGCCCCTTAGGAATACTTTGAACAATTTTATCAGTATGTTCAATTACGCTATCTGCTTTTTTAATAAGTGCTGCTGCATTCGTTGTAACACCCTGAATACCCTCGCCTAATTCTTTAGGATTTATATAATTTATGATTTGACTTATTTTTTCAAGTGACTGAAATGCATCAATGGCGGGTTCACCAATAACGGTATCTCCATCCATAATTAATTTATTAGACATTCCCAATACAATATCTAGAAACTTATCACCTACATAGCCACTAGTTCTAATCTTAATTTTTGAATCAACAGGAATACTAACCTTAGGAAGCTGTATTCTGGCACCCACTAAAACCTGGTTCTTTTTAGTATCTAATGTTAAATCATCAACTCTGCCTACTCTTAAACCATTAATCCTTACAAACGAACCTTTTGATAAACCTATAACATCATCAAATACCACTGTAAAATAGACTTGTTTATGAATGGCAAACTCTCGTAAATAGGCCCATCCAAACATTAGAAGGATTAACCCGCTAATTACAAATACACCGATCTTTATTTCATTGATATTTTTCATAACAGATTTTATTCTAACAGTCCAGCTAAGATTGGACCTTCAAGTTCAGCATTAACAAATTGTTTTACATAAGGATTATCCGTACTTAAAAATTTATCTGGCGGACCTTCCCAAACGATCTTTCCGAAACAGAGCATAAGAACTCGCTTAGATGTTCTTCTTATCGTGGAAAGCTGGTGAGTTACAACAACGCTGGCTACTTTATATTCAGAACTTAATTTATTAATATAATCCTCAATCAATGTCGACAAGATAGGATCAAGCCCTGCTGTTGGCTCATCATAAAGAATAATTTCAGGATCATTAACTATAGCCCTGGCAAAGGCAACACGTTTTCTTTGTCCCCCAGAAAGTTGATCAGGAAAATAATCTTGATATTTTTCAAGCCCAACTAGTTTTAATTTTTCAATTACTTTTTGGTGTTTTTCTTCTTTAGATATTTTATGTGCATGTAATGCTAATTTAATATTTTCGGAAACAGTATATGAATTAAGCAATGCACTGTATTGAAAAACCATGCTGATTTTATTAGTAAAAAGGTTAATCAACCCGGAGTCAACATCATCTAAGCCTGCAATTAGTCTTAAAAGTGTAGATTTACCAACCCCCGATGGACCTACAATGGAAAGATTTTCTCCTGAGCTTACACTTAAAGACACACTGTCAAGGACGTTTAATCCATCAAAAGATTTGCTTACATTTTCTACTTCAATTAATTTCATCATTTTACAAATGCTGGATCAAGAACCTTTCCTACAGAATAAACACTATTTGTAATTAAAAAGTTAAAAAGAAAGATTCCAAGCATTGCCCATACCACTGATTTTGTTGTAGTTTGTCCAACACCTGCAGCTCCACCCATGGTATGCATACCAAATGTACAACTTAAAGTAGCAACCAGCGATCCATTTACAAATGCTTTAACAAGAGCAATTATAATATCTCTATTTCCCACAACTGATCTAAATGCATCAAAAAACATATATGGATCCATTTGAACATAAACAATAGCTATTAACATTCCACCTAAGCTTCCTATGTATATTGCAAAAACTGTTAATAAAGGCGTCATGATCATAGATGCTAATAACCTGGGTGCCACAAGAAAACTTAAAGGGTTTAGTTTCATGATTTTAAGTGCATCAATTTGTTCAGTCACGCTCATTGTAGCTATTTCAGCAGCCATAGCTCCACCAACCCTTGCTGCAATCATTACACCAGCAACAACAGGTCCAATTTCTCTGACAATAGAAACTGCAACTGATGTACCAAGAGAGCCAGTATTTCCAATACCCATTAATTGTTTTGATATTTGAAGGGTTAAAGCAAGTCCAATAAAAAATGTAACCACAGCCACTACGGGTAATGTATCAAATCCAAACTTACTAGCCTGATCGATAAATTCTTTTTTTGAATATCTTCCGGTAATAATATATGAAAATGAAAGCAAATAATTCTTAAATGATTCTCCTAGCTCTACTAGCCAGATAAACTGCTGTGCGCTGAATTTTGTTATAGCTTCCATAAATATATAAGCGACAGGTATTAATTATATATGAGCAATAGCCTTGAAAAAGCAAAAATTAAGTTAAACTTAAAATATTATGTATTATGTTGTAGTTGATAGATCTGCTGGAGCTCGTTCAGCTTTTATATATTCTTTTTCATCATTTTTATGTCTTTCAACATTCTCTCTTGACTGAGAGAATGCTGTGGTAGAAATAGGTCTCAATGATGCTGCCTGTCTGTCTACATCTGTACCTTTAACTGCAACTTGCATTGCCCGTTCAATTACTGTAACTAACCTTAGTGAAAGATCTAAAATTGCAGACCATTTAGCAATTTGAGCAACTGGGTGCGGATTTACATTATTATTTAAAGCAGCAATAGCAGCAATAAGTGCTTTAGCTTGTGCAATTAAACCTTTAGCTTCTCCATTTCCTAATTCGTTGTTAATATTTGATGGATCTTTTACAAATTCATCCGTTCCGGAATCAGGTAATTTTGATTTACTTTTTCTACCTGAACCTGGTACAAACATTCCCAGAAATCTAGAAAAAAAATCATTATTTACATTATCTATTCCGCTAATATTTGCGTCTGCCATTTTATCCCCTTAGAAAAGATTTTTATCTTATGCCCTTAGTGCTAATTGTTGAGTATCTTTTTCTGCTTTCTTATATTCTTCAATAGTCTTAGTATGACCTTCTACGTTACCTCTAGCTTCACCAAGCACTGTATTTAAAACAGTTTTTAATAAAATCGCAAACTGATGCAATGGTGTTCCAGTAAGAGTCTGATCTAAAATTGCAGCTTCAATATATGCAACTCCACGTTCAGCAATGCTTTGAATACTTGTCCATTTAGCAACCTGTGCGGTCGGATGAGGACTGACTGGCTGACGATTTAACTGTGCAATCTGTTCAATAGCTCCATATGCAGCAGAAAGATATCCTCCGCCAGCTCCGCCAAATGCTGCACCTAATGCTGCTGTTGGTCCAGAAGCACTGGCTGCACCAGAAAGCACTGAAGAATTAGATGGATTAACTGATGCAGAACCTAATGCAGCTGAAGAGCTTGATGTATTCGATGAAGTAGTTGAAGTTCTATTTACAGCAGGCGTTGTCCCAGTCCCAGTCCCAGTCCCTGACTGAGTTTTCCCCAAAGTAGCATTACCATTACCTGAAGCAGTATTAGTATTTGATGAGTTATTTGCAGTAGCTGAAGCAGATCCTAAAGTTACGTTTTGAGTCTGAGTAGTATTATTTGAATTTAAATTAGTGTTTTGACTTTGGGTATTGTTTTGTGAATTGCTGTTACTGCTGGCATTGGCATCGGCATCGGCAGATGTACTACCTGAATTAGACTCTAAATTTTTAGAAGATGAAGATGTTTCATTAATCTGCCTGTTTAAATCTCCCGTTTGTTGTGTTAATTGATTTTGTTGCCTGATACTTTCATTTTTAATTTGGGTAGAATCTTCCGCTAGTTTTTGAGCATCATTCTGATTCATTCTGGCTTCATGCTGATCTGCTAAAGCTTTTTGTGCTTTTTGATCTTCAACTACAGCAAGTGCATCTTTCCTTGCAGCTTGTGACATAAAGGAATCTTTTAATTTAGGATTCTTTTTTGCAAGTGCTCTAAGTTCATTTGCTTCACCTCTTAAACGACCGGCTGTTCGTTGTGCATCATAAAATGAAGTAGATGCTGATTGTTCTTGAAGCGCATATTCTGTTTGTTGATTATTTGAGTCTGAAATACTTTTTTGTGCATTTGAAATATTATTATTTACTGCGTTAGATTTTTGATTTGTCTCATCCAGTGTACCTCTCATTGATTCTCTTGACTGATTCAATGCAGCAAGCTGCTCAGAAACATTCTTTGTATCTACGCTAGATCCAGAATCAGAATTGTTTCCTGATTTATTATCAGATCCTGGCCTAATTGAATTTACATGTCTAATATCGGTCATTTTTACACTCACTTACTGAACTAAAATGTAACTTCCCTACATTGGTGTTTGCCAATTGCAGGCAGTTAATCAGAGGCAAGTTATAAGAAGGTTAAAAAGAAATTTAAATTTTCTACATAAATAGTAATTAATTACTATTCAACAGTAAAACAAAAGTCTTAAATAGACTTTAACTTTTTAACAGGATAGCCATAAAAAAGGCTGGTTTGAAACCAGCCCTCTTATATTAATTATTAAAAAAGAACTAACCGCCTGAAGACGCAAGCTGTGTGGAAGCCTTCTTCTCTTTTTGATATTCTTGACCAGATTTGTTTGCATCTTCTGCATTTCCTCTGGCTTCGCCAAGAACTGTACTTGCAACGGTTTTAAGTAAAATTGCAAATTGATGAAGCGGTGTTCCAGTTAAAGTCTGATCTAAAATTGCAGCTTCTATATATGCAACTGCACGTTCTGCTTTGCTTTGAATAGATGTCCATTTTGCAGTACGAGCCACATGGTGAACTGCTATATTTTGATTATCACGTGCAATACTTTCAAGCATTGCCATAGCTGCCTGTATGTAACCAGAGCCTCCACTTCCACTTTTTCCAGCACCACCAGCTCCAGCTCCACCACCAGCTCCAGCTCCACCACCAGCTCCAGCTCCAGCTCCAGCTCCAGCTCCAGGACCAAAACCGCCTCCCTTTCCTTGGGCATTTTGTGCCTGTTGAAGTTTTTGGTTGGTTTCATTTACTTTTTGATTAGCTTGACCAACTTTTTCTTTTGCTTTGTCCTTACTGGCAATAGCTTCTTTCTCTTTGGCGTCAGCATCAGTAGCCTTTCCTTTTGCTGTAGTAGCTTCAGCTTCAGCAGCACTAGCTTCAGCTTCAAGGCTGCTTTTTTCAGCTTCAAGCCTTGTTTTTTCTGCTGCGCCTTCAGCCCTTGTTTGTTGGGCAGCTGCAATTTCAGCTCCATTAAGAGTGACTCCAGTCATTGGGTCAACCTGTGGAGGTGGTATTGGTGTATTTGCTTTTGTTTGAGCTGCTGAAATCTGTGGTGCTAATCCTGCAGCTTGACTCTTTTTCTGTGAAGCAGTATTTTTATGTTTGGTTTCCTCAGCTTGGGCTTCTTGTTTGGCTGCTCTATGTTCAAATACTTTTGCAGCTTCTTGCATAAATTCTCCAAAGGCACTCTGATGGTCCTGCATTTGTCTTCCCAGCTGTGCTTCAAGTGCCTGTATATATCCCTTATTATCAAAGTTACCTTTGCCTTGTACTGCATTATTATTTTGTGCAAGACCTGCCAGATTATTGTTTAAAGTAATTCCACCGTTACCTGTTTGCCCTTTAGCTGCTAGATTTTGTGATTCCAATCCCATGATTTGTTCTCCTTTTTAAATAAAAATTACGACGGTAAACCTTGTTCCTTTGATCTACGCTCTGCATATTCAACCTGTTGCTTATACTCTGCATCCAGTCTGTATATGCCAAGCTTCTTAAAGACCATATTTAATCCTTCATTATGTGCTGCTGCATTTCTAAATGTTAGCTCTGAAAGTTTCATATCTTTTTTATTTATCATTTCAGCATGCTTTTCTAATTGTGTTGCCATAGATGCTGAATGTTCTGATTGAATCAAAAGATCATCTGCTCTTTTCCTGTTTTCTTTTCCTTTTGCTTCAAACTTATCTGCCATATCCAAAAGCATTTCAGGTGTAGCATTTTTTGGAACAGGGACCTGAAGGACTGTTTCTACAATTTCTTTTACTTCATCTATAGCTTTATCTTTATTTACTTCTCCATTTTGAATTTGTTGTGCTTTTGTTCTGAGCATATCTGCAATTTTTTCCATTACAGCTGCTGCATTTAAAAGAGTCTGAGCTTCTTCTTGTTTCTTTTTTGAATCAGCATTAAAATTTGCGCTTTCACTTAAAAGATCTTTTGCAATCTCTCTATGCTGATTACCGTTAAACTGATTATCCTGTGCTTGATCAGTAGCAGCAACAGCATTAGCTTGTTGGTTAGCATTAATTGAATTTACAGCATGACTCATATATATTTATTACTTTCCAATAAAATAATCGGACTTTCTGCCTATAGCACAACGGCATATAAACATAAGCAGGTTATAAATAGTTTAAAAGCCATATTTTAAGTTTTATAAATCAGTGATTAATATAAGGAACAATGCTTTGACAGTTTAAGAAATAGTTATCAAATTATGAGATAGCCCTAATTAGAGTCTGCTGAAAAAGTCACAAAAAGCCAGCATAAAAAGTGACTTTTTCAGTGAAGCTTAATTACGTAGAAGTAACCATTCTTAATGGCACTCTTTGGATAATTTTTGACTCATCAATTTTTGCACCTCTTGATAAGGCAACTCTTCCTGTTCTTGCAATCTCTTTAATACCAAACTTATTAAGCAAATGAACGATAGCATTAATTTTTCCCTGATCTCCTGTAACCTCTACAATTAATACATCTTCTGCAACATCAACAATATGTCCTCTGAAAAGATCTGCTATCTGGATGATCTCAGGGCGAGAAGCAGAATTTGATGCAACTTTTATTAAGGCAAGCTCTCTGTCTACAAAACTGGTTTCACTAAGATCAGTAATTTTAATAACATTTATTAATTTATGAAGCTGTTTAGTGATTTGTTCTATGGCAACATTTGAAGCATTAACAGTAATGGTCATCCTCGCATATGATGGATTTTCCGTAGGACCTACAGTCAACGATTCAATATTAAAGCCTCTTCGTGAAAACAATCCGGCTATTCTTGTCAGAACACCTGATTCATTTTCAACTAATACAGATAAAACTCTTTGTGATTCTGAAGTCATTGATTTTACTATTTGACTATTTAACTATGTCTTACAACCTATTTATATCCGAATATCTCTATATTCTAACCTAATAAAGTACATATAGAACAATTAAATAATTAAGGATTCTTTAACTTTTTATTTTATTATCTTATAATTGTCTTATCCATAAGATAAAGTTGATTATAACTCTATGCTAAAAACCAAACACAACCAAGAAAACCAAAGCACACCGCAAAATTTTGATGATTCAATAGTTGAAAAGGCTATACGAGACATCTTAATTTCAATTGGCGAAAATCCTAAACGCGAGGGACTTTTATTAACTCCAAGCCGTGTGGCAAAAATGTACAGTGAAATATTTTCAGGTACTAGTTCTGATCCAAAGGATGAAATTACTATTAAATATGAAGAAAATCATAATGAAATCATTTTAGTCAGAGATATAAATTTTTACAGTATGTGCGAACATCATTTAATTCCTTTTTTTGGAGTAGCTCATGTGGCTTATCTTCCAAAAGATGGAATAATAACAGGACTAAGTAAATTAGCAAGAGTAGTTGATACTGCGGCAAAAAGACCTCAGCTGCAGGAAAGGATGACGTCTCAAATTGCAAATGCAATTGAAGAAAAATTAAATCCAGTAGGCGTAGCAGTAGTAATTGAAGCTGAACACCTATGCATGTCAATGAGAGGAATTAAAAAACCAGGAAGCAAAACAGTAACATCAGTACTTAAAGGTATTTTTCAAACCAACCAAGCTTCAAGAGCTGAAGTGCTTTCATTAATTCATGGCAAGTGATTTATCTTTTTCTATTTCCAGTACAGACGGGGTCACCCCGCCTCTATCTTCTACCAAACAATTCATCTAAGAACCTGGATGCATATATAAGACTTTCAGGCTCTGCTTTATTTTTACCGGCAATATCAAATGCAGTACCATGATCTACAGAAACTCTTAAGTATGGAAGCCCTAATGTAATATTTATGCCATCTTTCCCTGATAGTGCCTTAAAAAGAGGCAAGCCCTGATCATGATAAAAAGAGACATAAGCATCGTATTTCTGTTTTTTTGAAATCAAATAATCCCGCCCGGCTTGTGCAAGAGTAGCATCTGGTGAAGAAGGTCCATAAACCAAATAGCCACTTTTTCTTAATTCTTTAATAACAGGAATAATAATGTTTTTTTCCTCACCACCAAATAATCCTTTTTCTCCAGCATGAGGATTTAAACCTAAAACACATATTTTTGGATTTTTAATTAAAAACCATTTTTTCAATTCTTTTATTAATATCAATAAATATTTTTTTAGATCTTTTTTATTGATTTTTGAGCTTACTTCTTTTAATGGTATATGCCTGGTAAATAATGCAAGTCTAAAATCTTTACTTACAAATAACATGATTAAATCATTTTTGTTTATTTTACAAAAATCAGCTATTAAGTCAGTTTGTCCAGAGAACTTAATCCCCGCAGAGTTTATAATTTCCTTAGAAACAGGACCAGTAACTATAGCATTAATATCACCCCTATTTGCAAGTTCCACTGCATATTTTAAACAATGATAAGAATGTAACCCTGAGGATTTATCAGGTGCTCCAAGTTTATAGTTAACCTTATCTATATATTTATTATTAAATGATTTAAAGCATTGGCATTGGCTCTGGTTTAAGATTTTTAATTTTTTTTGAATTTGTTTAAAATAATTACTAGAGCCGATTAATACCGGAGCAATATATTTGAATTTATATCTTTTTAACGTTTTACATAATATTTCCGATCCTATTCCAGACGGATCACCGTATGTAAAACCAATTAAAACTTTATTTTTCATAGATATAATTATATTATTTAAGTCTTAAGAATGATTTTCATATGTATTGTAATAAGCTATGATTAAACTATATAAGGAAATTAAACCATGAAAGTAACAATAGAAGGAAAAAATATTGAACTTACAAAATCAATAAAAGATTATGTACATGAAAAAATAGCCAGATTAGGAAAGCATTATGACCCAATAATCAAAGGACATGAAGTAACAGTAAAACTTAGCGTAGCAAAAAATCCTAGAATTACAGACAATAACGTTACCGAAGTAACCATATTTCTTGACGGGAAAATAATACGTTCAGAGCAAGCAAGCGAAGATATGTATGCAAGCATTGATTTGGTAATAGATAAGTTAGACAGGCAGATAAAAAAATACAAAGACAAAGTTTACAGAAGCATGCAACATCATAAAGAAAGACCACTGCCAAATCCTGAACTCTCAGGAGTCTTAATTGAAGAGAACAATAAGGAAACGAATAATAGCTCTGACGGAAAAATCATTAAAACAAAACGTTTTAAGATACATCCAATGACTCCTGAAGAAGCAACAGAACATCTGGATTTAATCAGTCATGATTTTTATGTGTTTGTTAATTCAAAAACCAAGAAAATAAATACTATTTATCGCAGAAAAGACGGAGACTATGGCTTGATTGAACCAGTTGTTTAAGCCTATTTGACACTTGTTTCTCTGTAATTTTTTTTGCACCTGAATTATCAATTACAAAGTCAGCTTTTTTTATTTTTTTAATCTCGGGCATTTGAGCTTTCAACCTTAACTTTATTTCATTTTCAGTAAAACCCCTTAACTTAAGCCTTTTAATTCGGATATTATTCCTGCATACAACACACCATATTTCATCATAATATTTACTTTGTCCTGTTTCAAATAGCAACGGTATAAGCACAGCAATAATATTAGTATTATAAATGCGTGCAATTTTATTTTTAACTATTTTTCTGACCTCAGGATGAATTATGTTTTGAAGCATCCTGCGCAATTTTGGTTCTTTAAAAGCTATTATTCCAAGTGCTTTTTTATTTATATAACACCGCGAGGATTTATTAATTATTGATTTTCCAAATAACTTAACCAGGTTTTTAGTGATTTTATTTTTCTTTAAGAGTATTTCTGAAACTATCTGATCCGTATCAATAACAACCACAGCATGCTTTTTTAGAATATCACCAACAAAACTTTTTCCTGAGCCAAAATTACCAGTTATACCAATAAGATATTTCATATTATTAAAATTTGAATCAAGAGTTAACTAATTGGGTGAGTTTTAAGAAATATTCACTAACAGTTCGATCAAATGAATTACGACCTATTAAAGATTTTCTGACGAATATCTTTATTTTACTTTTATTATTATTCATATCAACAATATTTAACGAGAGCCTGTTTCTATATTTATCAACAATTATTATTTCTCCCTGATTAGTATCAAAAGACTTAACTGACATATGCAATGATTTTGCAAGATTTAATGCAATGCCAAATAACTTCTGGGTATTAATGTGAAACAATAATTCATTTATATAATTTTCAGCTATTGGTTTATTAGATTTGTAATTTTTATGATTTATTTGAGCCCGATTATTACTGTTACCAGAGTTTAAGTTTTTAATTTTAACTTTTTTGATTTCTGGTTTAGGGGCTTGATCTGAATTATCTGAATTAATAAAATCTGATATGGGGGGTCTATTTGGAATCAGCGGCAAAACAGGATTTGCTGCAATAATATTACTTAACGAAAACAAAGCACTCTGGGTAATATCAGATGTTTTGTAATTATCATGGCCATATACTGCTCCATGTGAGAATATTAGAATTAACAGAGTTAAGATTATTTGTTTGTAAATTTTCACTTGCCTATAAATTTTATCATGCGATTTACTATGCTTAAGATATCCAGGAAAGATAAAACAGGGTACAGCTTAATTGAATTAATGAGCGTCCTTTCAATCCTTGGTATTGTACTTGGATTGTTATATGCCTATTCTGATCAGGGCTGGAGGCTTTTCTACCAGAGTTACGGAAGAGGATTATCCCACGTAAAAGCAAAACTAGCCATTAAAATTTTATCTGACGAGTTAAGAGAAGCAAATAAAAACAGAATTGAAATAAACAGTGGAAATTCATACGGCGCACCAATCCCAGATGATACATATGATAATTCCCCTTATATATATTTCACCAAACCAAAAATATATGAGCCTTCAGGTGATGTAATTGGTTACGATTATATTCTTTATTATTTTGCAAAACCACAAAAGAAAGACGACTATGAACGAATAAACACGAAACGAAAGGTAGAAAAGCAAAATTTTTTAATATTAAAATCAGTACGATTCAAGAACCAAAGCAAATCTTACACCGAGGATAACAATAAAACATGGCCATTTATGCCACCAATACTGGAAGTATACAAATCCATCCTGCCTGAAGATGAAGCATATATTGAATCATTAAAAGCATCATCTGCAAATGCAAATGCAAATATCCAGACTGAAATAGCTGCTACACCAGCTATAACCGATGAAGTTAAATCACAAGAGACATTGCTTGATCATTATGAAATTTTAAAAAGAGATAAAATAAATCTGCCTATAAGTGGTAATTTTTCAGCATCTTCTCTTACTGAACCATTTTCAAAGAATCAAATAAGTATAAACTTTGGACAGGATTATAAATTTGATAAGCCAATAAAAATAAAACTTGAAATAGAAGAATCAGTCTTTTTACTTGGCTTAATGGGAGCAATGTCAAATTACGAAGTAGAAATAACTCCAAGAAATTAATGTTTTCGCTTACCTAGTACACCATCAACTAAATAATTCAGTGTCCCATTTACTGGGGGTGACGCCAGAAGGGAGGTGTCCATCCGAGGAGCTACTGCACCGCAGGATGGAGGGGAACCTGCAGGCGGCAGGACCCGCAGTGAATGGGATAAGGCATGGAAACTTTGTTGACAATGTACTAGAAGTGCCACATCAGCTAAGCAGTAAGAAATTAATGTTAATTGTTACTTTTGAGAAATAAGTGAATGTACCTGTGGCACTACTCTTATATGTGGATATAGGGATAATAACTCTTTGTGAATATTAAGCAAATTGCACGGAGTCGGAGGCTTAATTCCATTGATCTGGGTTACAGGTTGTAAAAATAATATGGGTGATTTATTTATTAATCTGGATTTCACCAAATCAACAGCATAAACAAGTTCATCCAATAATGTTTCTTCTGAAACAACAAGTTTTATCCAAAAATCAATCAATGATTCGGACTTTAGGCATACATCTAAAAATTTTTTGTGATTCTCCCATAATACTGCTGTACCAGAAGAGGGAATTTTAATATCCATTGAGACATAATCTAAAAGATGAATAATGCTGGATAACTCATCATGCCTGTGTCCACCAGATTCTAAATAAACAGGGAATTTGAATTGTTCTTTTAGTTTTATTATGTATGTTTTTAGTAATTCTGCCTGAAGAAGCGGTTCTCCACCGGTAATTGACATACTATGATGCAATTTAGGGACCAGATTATTAACAAAAGAAATAAATGATTCATAGTTAATCGGGTTTTGAATCATTTTAAAATTACGCTCACCCATTTTTTGCTCAACGGAGCATAGCGGTGACCTCTGTAAACTCTCAGGTGTATCGCACCACTTGCAACGTAAATCACAACCTGAAAGCCTGAGAAATATCTGTCTAATACCAAGCAAAGGCCCTTCGCCCTGAATAGCAGAATAAATCTCACTTACAAATAATGATTTTTTACTCACTTGCCTCACTTAACTCATTCAAATAATATTTTATCAGTACAACTTAAGATATAATGTTTAGAAATGAAACACAGGATTGGAATCATAGGTTCAACAGGTTATACAGGAGTAGTACTTATCAGGCTCTTACTTAATCATCCGGAAGTTGAAATAACCTATTTATCATCCGGGAAATATTCAGATAAGTACTATTTTGAAGCATATCCAATGTTTTACGATCAACTTAAAATCAAATGTAAACCACTAGAACATAAAATAATTGCAAAAGAATGTGATTTAATCTTTCTTGCAACCCCAAATGATTTTGCCAAAGAATTTGTCCCAAAACTTTTAAAAGAAAACGCTAAATTAAAAATAATTGATTTAAGTGCTGATTTTAGACTTGAGTCAACTTTGAGCTTAAATAAAAAGAAAGAGCCAATAAAAATCACTTATGGACTCCCTGAAATATACAGGAATGAAATTAAATATTCTAATTTAATAGCAAACCCCGGATGCTATCCTACTTCAATAATATTAGGACTTGCCCCATTACTTAAAAACAAAATCATTAATCCTGATTCAATAATTATTGATTCAAAATCAGGTACAAGTGGAGCAGGTAAACAACCCAAACAAGAATTACAGTTCTGCGAAGTCAACGAATCATTTTCTGCTTACAAACTAGGAGGAAAACACAGACATATACCGGAAATTGAAAATGAGATTTCAAAACTTTCAAGCGGAAAGAAGATAAATGTTTTATTCTCACCTCATCTATTACCAGTGAATAGAGGAATTCTAAGCACAATATACGCTGATTTGTATAATCCAAAAATAAGTGAAAAAGAGATAAAAAATATCTTTGGTAACTTTTATAAAAATGAATTTTTTGTAAAAATTTTACCTGAAGACATATATGCAAATATTAAGAACATACGATACACAAACTTTTGTCATCTCACTCCATTAAAAGATGAAAGAACGAATAAAGTTATAATTGTTAGTACTATAGACAATATGGTAAAAGGCGCATCTGGTCAGGCTATTCAAAATATGAATATTATGCTTTCTATAAAAGAAACAACAGGATTAGAAAATTTAGGACATCTTCCATAATAATCATTGCTTATATACAAGATTAAATTTACTTAATGTTTTTATTAACCTGCATGATTTGACTAGAACGACAAAATTAGCAAAGTTAGGCTTTGTCCTATTTATTGGGCAAAACCTGAGAAAGCGTTAAAATTAGCTAATCAAATGCACTATACAAAGCAACACGATTTTATTAGAGAATTGGGTGTTGAGACTAAAAAATAAAATGATTAAAAATTTTAAAGAAATTATAGAACAATTAAAATCTCAGATACCCATACATGAATTGATCTCAGAATATATTCCAATAAAAAAGGCCGGCAGGGGTTATGTGTGTTTATGTCCATTTCATGACGACCATAAGCCATCTCTTCAAATAAACTCACAAAAGGGAATTTTTAAATGCTTTTCATGTGGAACCGGGGGGGATTTAATAACATTTTATGCACTTATAAACAAAAAGAAATGGTCAGATTCAGTACCTGAACTTGCTGTAAAGTACGGAATAAAAGTTGAATATTCAGATAAAGGGGCTTCTCCAGTTGAAACAGAAATTAAAAATAAACTTTACGAGCTAAACAGAGTAGTCTTAGATTTTTATAAAAGGCAATTATATATTACAGAAGGAAAAACTGCACTTGATTATTTAACAAACGAACGAAAATTAAATAATAAAATAATAACCACATATGAGTTAGGCTATGCACCAAACAGTTGGAATGCACTTTATAATTACCTGACCAAAGAAAAAAATTGCCATGAAGAATTATTGATAGCATCAGGGTTATTTGTTATTAAAGAAAATAATCAAGGATATTATGACCGCTTCAGAAATCGATTAATAATCCCGATTTTTAATGAAAATAATAACGTTGTAGGATTTGGAGGAAGAGCACTTAATAATGAAGATGTAAAGTATATTAATTCACCTGAAACACTGATATTTAATAAAGGCAGTAATTTATACGGGCTTAATTTTGCTAAAAATGAAATCAAAATAAAGGATTATGTTTTATTAACTGAAGGATATCTGGATGTAATTACAGCACACCAAAATAATTTACTAAACACAGTAGCTACGCTAGGAACTGCTTTCACTTCACAACAAGCAAGACTGCTGACAAAATACACAGAATCAAAAAAAATAATGCTTTGCCTTGATTCTGATTTTGCCGGCAAAAAAGCAGTTGAAAGTATATTCAGACAAATACAAGAAATTAGTAAAGGAGTAAAACTTGACGTTCGAGTAGTAACTGATTTACCAGGGAAGGATTTGGATGAGTCTATTAACCTTGAGGGTGTAGAGTCAATATTAAAAAAAATCAATGACAGTCAAAAACTTGTTAATTTTGTTTTTGACAGGATTACTTCAAAATACCTCAACGCAAAAAAAGAACAAAATGATATTGAAAAGCAAACCATAATGGATGAAATTGTCGACATTGTAATTTCAATGGCAGATCCAATAGAACGAAATGAAAACATTAAATATATTGCACATAAAACAAACCTGGATGAAGAATTAATAAATTTGAAAATCAAAGAGAAGGTAAAGTCAAACAAAAAAAGACATTTTACAAAAGAAAGCATGGGGAAAGAGCCTGAAGAGGACGAGCTTAAAATGCATTCCTACGAAAGATATAAACATGCTGAAATAGATTTATTGATTCTTTATATATCTTCATTCCCTGCTTCCAATGAAGTAAAAAATGAAATTAATGCGATTAATTTCATTGATGAAAAACACAAATTAATTAAAGATTTCCTTGATAATTTGCCGACTGAAGAATTTCAATTTCAAGGTCCACACGAGGTATTAAATAAACTAATTCTTGAATTCAATGAATACAAACATATCATGAACTTAATAAGTGAAATTGCCTGGAGGATTGATACTGAAGCTGATTTATTTAGTGCCCCTACAAAAAAAGATAAAATCATAAGGGAAGCAAAAGAATCAATAAATTGGTGGGTCACAAACAAACATTCAATTAAAGATTTAACCACTAAATTAAAAGAATCAAAAAATACTTCTGAAGAATCTGATATATTAGTTCAAATATATGAACTTGTTAAAAATAAAAAAATAATTGATACTTAATATAATTAAGATGAAATTTGCGATTTTATTTCCAGGACAAGGCTCTCAAAAAGTTGGGATGGGAAAAGATTTACTTGAAATAGACTCTGTAAAACAGATATTTGATTTAGCCGATTCAATTTCAGGCAGAAATCTATCAAATATATGGCTAAATGGACCTGAAAATGAATTAAATCAAACTAAAAATACTCAAATATCAATTGTAACAATATCAGCAGCACTAACAACATTATTTAAAGAATTCCTATCCCAAAAAAATCTTGATTTAGATCCAATTGGATGTTGCGGACATAGTCTTGGTGAATTTACAGCATTATGGTTTACGAACATTATAAGCATAGAAGAGTTGTTTAACCTCATTATAATTAGGGGCAATTTAATGCAAAATGCCTCTGAAGGTGGAATGCTAGCAGTATTAAATTTAAATGAAGGTACAATCAAGGACTTGCTTAATGATAAATATTTTAATGGAAAATTTGTAATAGCAAACTATAATACTTCCTCGCAGATAGTTCTCAGCGGTGATAAAAATTTATTTATAGCACTCCAGGAAAAAATTAAAAATGCAGGTGGTAAATCTATTATCTTGCCTGTCGGTGGTGCATTTCATTCTCCTAGTATGGAAAAATCCTCTCGTATCTTTGATAATGAGCTTGATAAACTAAGTAAGAAATTTACAGGTTTTACAAAAAACCCAATATATCAGAATATTGACGGAAAACCCAGCACAGACCATAAGATAATTCTTGAAAAAATAAAAAAACAAATGACATCATCAGTACGATGGACACAAACTGTTGAATATCTCGTCAAAGATGGCGTAACAGATGTAATTGAAATAGGACCAGGAAAAATACTGACTGGGCTTGTAAAAAAAATTAATTCGGCAATTAACTGTCACAATATAAATAATTTAAGTTCTCTAAATGAATTTATAAAATATTATGAATCAGCCAATGCACGAACAAGAACCTAAAAGACTACACAGCCCCTTACTTGAGGGCAACAGTAAGTACAACACTAATAAGAAAAATCCAAACAATTATTCTCCAGATTTAAAAACAGATTTAAAAAACGAACGAAACAATATTAAGATATTATTTGAAAATAACCATTCTATAGAAACTAAAAGCAATGAAGTAATTAAAATTAATGAGATTACTTTACTTGAAAACATAATTAAAGGCTCTCTTGTATTTATATTAGGCACAGGCGGGCTTTTAAGTCTTTTAGAAGCTGCAATGATAATCAGATCAATAATAAACAGAGATTTTGAATTTGGAAACAGTTTATTTAATTTTTTAATTGCTTTTCTAGGCACCATCCTATCAATGATTGTCTGCACATGTTTCCTAAACCTAATTAAATTTATTAAATTCAATTATCTGAATACAGAAAAACAAAACATTAAGATTGAAGAATTAATTAAATCTATTTTGAGTAAGCACTAATTTAAACTGATTAATTGCTTGGTTTTTTCAATTAATAATTTTGTCGGGTGATGGTCCGGCAACAAAAGCTGGGCATTTGTAAGCATGGACAATGCCTCAAATGGTTCATTGTTAGATAAATAAATTTCACCCAGCCTATAATAAATCTCTCCGTCATATTGATTCCTTGCAAGTGAAAGCTTTAAATAAAAAATTGCATCTTCTATATAACCAGTCCGATAATATGCATAACCTACAAATTTCTCACAATCAGTGTTAATCTCTAACAAATCCGGCAATATAATGAATATTTTTTCAAGCAAATTATATCTTTTTAAAATAATAATCTGATATACAGTAAACTCTAAAAAATGTCGAATTTGAAGGAAAGTAGGTAAATGCTTAACTTTTGATTTTGGAGTAACTAGTTCAAGCAAAAATAAAGACCAATAATAAGCTGGAGATTTATTGGCTTTTTCTAAAACATCTTTTGCTTCCTGATATTGATTGTTTAAAATTAAGACAAATGCATATCCCGGCAAATTATTAGAATATTGATGTGCATATATTGAGTTTTTTATATTACCTACATATAAAGATAGATTAGCAATACATTCCCATTGCTTATGATCATATTTGTCAGGAGAAGATGAATCAGATAAAAGTAAGTTTATAATATTCTCAGCTTCTTTATAATTTTCATTATTTATAAATTTATAAGCTTCGTTTAACAACTGATCACATCTAGAAAGGTTTTTCATATAGATTAGGATATGACAGAAACAGCAACAAAATCAATAGCATCAAATAAGTCAGAGTATATAAACCAAATATTTGCACAAATTGCAAAACATTATGATCTTTTGAATAATTTAATGACAATGCGATTTCATCTTAAATGGAAAAAAGATGCAATTGATATGGCAATAAAAGAAAATAAACATATATTTAAAGCATTAGATCTATGCACAGGCACCGGTGATTTAGCCTTATTTATACATAAAAAAGTCAAAAACGCACAAATAATTTGCATAGATAATTGTCATCAAATGATAGATATCACAAAAAAAAGATTGGATAATATTAATAGTCCTACATTTGAGTTAATAAAAGCTGATTGTGAAAATCTCAGATTTAACAACTCTTCTTTTGATCTGATAACAATTGGATTTGGTTTAAGGAATTTAATCAACAGAGAAAAATGCTTAACAGACAGTTATGATTTTTTAGCTCCCGAAGGTGTATTTGCCTGCATAGATTTAGGACACCCTGTAAATCCATTATGGAAAAGTATTTATGGTTTTTATTTTTATAAAATAATTCCACTTTTAGGCTTTGTGTTTGCTAGAAATAAGGAAGCCTATACTTATCTCGCTGATTCACTTTCAGGCTGGTACAAACAAGATGAATTAAAAGAAATATTAATCAAAATTGGCTTTAAGAAAGTATATTATAAAAATATCCTGGGTGGTGCAGTCGCAATTCATATAGCTGTTAAATAAATTAACGCGCAAAACATCTTTTCATATAATGATTATAATTATCAGTTAATTCTTCAATACTGTCGCTTCCAAACTTTTCAAGGAAAGTATTACTCAACACATAAGCAAGCATAGCTTCTAAAACTACTCCTGCAGCAGGAACAACACAAATATCAGATCTCTCAAAATGAGCCTGGGTATTAGTTTTTGATTTGATATCTACTGAGTCTAGTGGTTTTATCAATGTAGGTATTGGTTTTGTTGCAACCGTACAAACAATAGGCTGACCATTAGACATTCCGCCTTCAATTCCGCCAGCATTATTTGTTTTTCGTTTATATCTTAGCCTGTCATTATTCCACTTTTCATCTATATAGATTTGATCATGTACCTGTGATCCAAAAAACTCAGAAACCATTTTACCCAAACCAACTTCTACAGATTTTACTGTATGAACAGACATTAAAGCACCGGCAATTCTGCCATTTAATCTTTTATCCCACTGAGTATAAGAACCTAATCCTGGAGGAACATTTGAAGCCACTATATGAATTAAGCCACCTAAAGTATCACCCAACGTTCGTGCTTTAGTAATCTCTTCTTTCATTAACTCTGAGACTTTTACATCAGGACATCTTACTTCTGATTGTTCAGCTTTAGAAAACAGCTCTGAATAATTTGTACCAAGAGATTTAAGATCTATAGAGACTGAGCCAATTCGAATAACATAACTAAGCACAGAAACATTAAACTCCTTAAGAAGTCTTTTGCATATAGCTCCAACAACCACACGACTAGTCGTCTCCCGGGCACTTGATCTTTCAAGTACATTTCTTACATCTTCATGATTATATTTAAGAGCACCTACTAAATCAGCATGCCCAGGTCTTACACGAGAAACATATTTAGATTGAATCTTTTCAACTACTTCGGGATTAGATAAATCCTGAGACACAGGAGACATTGCTACATCCCAGTTTTTATAGTCATTATTTATAATTCTGACAGATAAAGGACCACCAATAGTTTTCCCTAATCTCATACCACCAGTAAAGATTACCTGATCTTTCTCAATCTTCATTCTCCCACCACGACCATACCCACCCTGACGTCGTTTTAAATCAGCATTTATATCTTCCGGATTTATTTCCAAACTAGCAGGAATACCTTCAATAATTATGTTTAATTCGGGTCCATGTGATTCACCGGCTGTAAGAAATCTAAGATTCATTTATTTGTTACTTTTTTACTTTTTACTTTTTACTTTTTTACTTAGTTATCCAACGAAGTATATGCTTCCAGCCATTTAAAAAAAGGATTCTACGCTCAAGAGCTTCTTCAAAAAATAAGCGATCGCGAACAGAGAGATTTGGGCTTCGCAGCCTCTGTCTCAATGAATAAACCCTTTTTGAATCATTTGCAATCTGCCTTTCAACATACCGATAATTAAACCCTCGACGTCTTCTCTGACCTTGCTCCTGAGACTGTTCATCTAAATTATCTTTAGCTAATTCTGAGCCTGAGTCTGAGTCTGAGTCAATGTCTGTTTCAGATACTGACTTTGAGTCAGGGCTAAGGTCACCATTTGTAAGCCCTACAGGTTCTACAGTTTCCACTTCCACTTCCACAATTAAATCTTCAGCAGATTGACTTCCATTAACTTTTCCTACATCAGAGCCATTCCCTATTCCTAGAGACAAAGCATCATCATCTTTTTTATTTGGTTGTGGTTCTTCTACTTCATCCAGAATATTTCTCGATGGTTTTTGTGATTTTAATTCTTTTATTTCTTGGATAGTTAATCCATTAGATCTAAGTTTTACGATCTCTGATAATGCCTGAAATGTCTCCTGAGAAATGATTGCCTTAGCCCCGTTTCCTTTCGGCATTTCCAGTCCAAAATCTTTAATGTATTTTTTTACAGTAGATTCTGAAATATCAAGCTTAGAAGAAGCTTCTTTAATTGATATTTCTAAATTATCGCTTTTTTTGCTGTTAGCCACTTTGTTTTTTACTTTTTACTTTCTTCCACAGACCATTTCCATTTGACGTAGTGTTTATTATAACTAATCCAGGCATAATTTTGCACTTTATAATAAATATACAAATTATTTGCTACTTAAAATCACATCATTATGCTACATTCATGAGCCTATGAACCTATGAGCGACTGAATCTAATGGATGATATCAGAATTAACAAAAGATATGAAACAAAGAAAGATAAAACCTAAGATAAAACATAAGATAGAAATTGAAACTTTTAAAAACCCTAATCCAAAAAGAGATTACACCATTTCTATTAACTGTCCTGAATTTACCTCGGTTTGTCCTAAGACAGGACTACCTGATTTTGGAACCATTAGCATAGAATACATACCGGACAAATTATGCATTGAATTAAAATCTTTAAAATATTATTTACTGAATTATAGAAATAAAGGGATTTTTTACGAGCATGTAATTAATCAAATATTAGATGACCTAATAAAAGTTCTACGTCCACGAAACATTAAAGTAACTGGATCGTTTACACCAAGAGGTGGAATAGGTACAAATGTAAGTGCTACATATTCCGGTTCCAGCATTAAATAATATTATTTCTCTACAAATTCCTGGAGCATTACACCACCTAATACATCACTATTTTCTGTTTCAATTGAAACTTGTTCAAAAGGAAAAACTTCATTACTAATGTACTCTTCTACTTCTAAAGCTTCAAATCGAGCAGCTAATTTTTCTAATTTTCCACCTTTTCCCTCTAAACCATCATATGGCTGAGCTCCAGCTGTAGGATTTTGCTCCCCTATTAATATACCTTTGAGTACGGAATTTATTTGTCCAACATTATTACCTTTAATTCTAAATGCACAAGCAAGAGCCTGCCTTAAAATCATTACATCCCTGGCTATTGTTACATCAGATGTCTTTGAGTTATCTAAAACATAGCTAATAATTTCTGCTAAAACTTTTAGATCATTTTCAGCTTCTTGAAGTTTTTTAAGATATGCAAAAACAGAGCTGTATCTAGGACCTGTTACCGGATTAGCAATCAGAGCCTTAATTTCATCAGTTTTAGATTTTCCTCCAATAATAACATCTAAAGAGTTATTATTATTTCTATGCTGATCTGCATAAGCTCTTGCCATATTAAATACCCCTACAAATTCAGCCGGCAGTAATTTTGCTCTTTCTCCAGTCAGCTCATTTACAGTAAGTAAATCTCGAAACAAACGATTTGGTAAAACTGCAGCTGGTAAAGCTGGTGAAGGATGGCTTGAAACCAGGTTACCAAGCAGAACTGCAACTCTGTCTCTATATTGTCCAAGAGATATTGGATAATCTTCTGATAAATTGTCAAATGCAGGCTCAACCCCTTTACTATCACTTTTTACCAGATTTATAATTCCATTGCTAGTATAATAATCAAGCAACATCTGTATATCGGGTCCTAGATCTTGCCCTGAAACTACTGTTTGATTGGTGTATAAATATCCAGGACTATTAGGATCAATAACATTCTTAAAAGCAGGATCCTGCTTAAGTAATCTTTTATCCACATTCTTGCAACCGCTTGATAATAAATCACCGACTTTAATAAAGTGAGGCTCAATAACATGAGCAGCTTGTGACTGCTTGTTAACATCCATTAAACTTTTAATACCAAATGCACTCATAACAAAACCAAAGAAAGCTAAAGCCTTGGACCCCCAGTCAGCCATAGTACCTTCTTTAAAAATTGCAGCACTAACTATACCAGCAGTAAACCCTACTAGTCCAAGAAATAACTGAACCAATGCCTTTCCTGTACCTAAAACAGGTTGCATATAAGGTTCTAAAAAATCTGTGCCAGTATTAAAGAGATTAGTTAAACTATCAGACAAACCTCCAGAACCACCTGCAGCACTTCTATTCTCTTGTACTCTAGTACCAAGAAGATTACGCCTTGCAGATGGGTATGTTACTGATTGTGTTGGTGATAGTGCCATATGTTTAAATTATTTTTTAACTACTCCCCCCTCCCGATGTTGTAGTTGAGGCTGGAACTTGTTCTTGTGCCCCGGAAAGCCAAGTGGGAACATGTTTATAAAATTTTGCGGCTAACGTTGCAAAAAACCCTCCAAACCCAATTGCAGTAAGAAGTTTGCCAATACCCCCTTTAACAAGAAGTCCAATTACTCCTAGGACTCCAGTAGCTACTAAAACTATAGAAGAAGTATGTTTTTTAATTGCTTCAAACCAACCATTATTTGCATCAGAATTATGTGAAGCTGGTTCATCCTGAGGACCAAACTTATTAGTTTCAATAGTTTCAAAGAGAGAGGTTATTGGTTCTAATTCATCATCAGTAATTTTAAACTTAATCTTATCTGAGTCTTTTATAGCTTTTAAGCAACTACGTTTATTTTCTAACAAAGAAGCCCGAGCAGAAGAATTCTTTGCAGCTTCCAACTTTGCACCGAGAAGCTTATAAATCTTAGACTGGTCCTTGAAATTTGAGAATTTCTTTCCTATTAGCGCACAAATCTGTTGATGTTTTTCTTTAGCTTGAGGCAGATCATTATCAATGACACATACTTCTATAGCTTTCTGAAAGTCAAGACATTCTGCATTACGAACTCCTTCGGCTTCTTTATTATAACCACGAGCCTCTACTTTATTTAAATACTCCTCAAAGGATGCATCCTTACCTAGTATTTTCTGATAGCATTCTTCGACATCTGTACAACCATTAATTTCAGCTTCAGTGATATCTATTATTTCCACAAATAACTTCAAAGCCTTTTCTAAGTATTCATTATATGCCTGAGAACTTCCAAAGAAATAAATATCAGTTGTTATTTTACTCCTTCTAAACGTATCAACCCCTTTAAATATTCTAGTTACCGTCGAAGGCTCTATACATTCCGTATCCATTTGTTTATAGATACCTGCTCTTGAATCTGTTTTTGAATCTAAAGCAATAGAATTAATATATCCTATCTTCGCGTCATATCTTTTCTGAATAGCCAAAGCAATATTTTTATAGACTTTTTCTGTTTCTACAACCTTGAACTCAGCATCAGAAGGAGTTAACTCAGGCATTGTAATCCCTGCTTCTTGTAATCTATTAACCAGTAATTCTTTTTCTGCAGCAAGTGTAGAGTCAGAACTAGTAAGTATTGTACGCACAGCAGCTGTAATTTGTTCTATCGGAATTTTAAGCTCATTATCTGGCACATTACCAATAATTCTAGCCCTTTTAATTACTATAGAAAGAATCTCATCTTTTTTATCATGCTCTAATGTTTTAATTTTTACAAACATCTCATCACTAGACAGTTGAGTAGCATCTACTTGATTAGTTGACTTTGCAGCAATCTCAGGATTAGGATTTGGTATAAGCTCTCGCTCAATTAAACTTTGTCTAACCGCTAATAAATCTGGATTATCCGAAGTCGGAGAAGCTAGCTCATGCAATGCATGAACTATTTCAGAAAGCGAAGCTCCTGTTTCTCTTTCCAAAGATTGACTTACACCTAATTCAGAATTCACTTCTACATCAGAAATCATATGGTCAACTGTAAGCTTTCTAAAATATGCTAATTGTGCAATAGCATTTAAAAGTCTTAGATTTATAGGACCTGCCGAAACCACAGTACTCATCAATTTATTTTCCTTAAATAATTATTTTTTATTTTTGCATTCTATTTATAGTAGACTCTTAATAAACAGATTTTTATATATAAAAATACTATATACTTACACTTTACTAAATCTTAACTTTTGAAGTCAAGCTAAAAACGATTAGGTTTTCTTAATTTATTCTAAAGTATTAAGAAAAGCCATTAAGCTCACAAAAAAGCTTAAATTAAATTCATAATATTTTAAAATTAAAACACTTGGTTAAGATGATTAAGGGAAATATGAATTAAAAATTAAGATGATTAACCTTCATAAAAATCCAGTCCAAAACTTTCATAAAAAAATAAACACTGCATTTTTAGGCATAGGCACTAATAAGGGTAACCGCGAAAAAAACATAGATCATGCAATAAAACTACTAGGATTCAACAAAGACATTAAAATAATTAAAGTATCAAAGTTATTAAAGAATCCGCCACAAGAAGGAATTAAAAATGGTTACTTTTTAAATGGTGCAATTAAAGTTAGAACATCTCTTGATCCAATAGAACTTTTAAATTATTGCAAAAAGACAGAAGTGAGACTTGGACGAAGAAATAAGATCAAAAAGAATAATCATGCAAAAAAAATAAACAAACCAAGAATAATTGATTTGGATCTTTTGTTTTACGAGAACAAAATTATTGAAACTGATGAGCTGCAAATACCCCACCTGCGACTTCATAAAAGATATTTCGTAATGATTCCATTACTTGAATTAGAACCTGAATTTATTCATCCGGTTTTTAAGAAATCTCTTAAGAAACTATATTTTGAATTATTGTCTAAAGAAAAGTTATATGCTTAAATCTAATGTGCACCAATCAGCATAATGAACTGAGCAAGAACATTATGTAAGTTCATATATTGAGTCGGGTGTAACTTTGGCAGCCTTAATCTTTTATGGATTTCTATTCTCATTGCAGGAATGTTTTGCTCTTCAAAAATCAAATGATTAATTGTTTTAAAACCCTTATTAACTAAATCCATCGAATCAAAACCTATGTCCTTAAATTCCTTTACATTTAAAAGACTAATTAAAAGATTCTGATACTCGGTTTTGTTTTTCAAGGATTGCTTATTCCAGCTGTTAATCACTAAGTCATTTTCAATATTCCAGTCTTCTATACCATGGAGGACTAATACCATTTTTATATTTGTCTTTTTTAATATATGAAGCAGGAATCTTGCATATGGAGAATTTAAATAATAGACAGGATCAGCAGCCATACAGTAAGTAGTTAAAAGTGCATGGCAGCCTGTTAATTTGTGTAATAAAGTTGCAAGGGTTCCTGTGTAGGACTCCTGCTGAAAAAGATTACCATCCAGAAAATATGAGGTAGCATGGGGAGCTAAAATTAATACAGGCAAATTACCTCCATAATACTCAAAGTCCTGCTCACCTTCAGGAGGATATTGCTCTGCCTGACGTTTTAATTGTGTTTCATACTGGTTGGACCAGGTTAATGTATCAAAGCCTACCGGTTGATTAACTAAATAATCTAAGGCTTCCTTTAATTTTTGGAATCTTGCACTTGAATGAAAAAGAACCCACGGATTAAAAGGTTCACTGCCTAATACAACGACTTGCTTTCCCTGACTATGAGCATAAAACATCTCCATTGTGGCTGATTCTGAAACTTGCAAAAGGTTTACAAGCAATGAATCAGCTCTGTCAATTAAAGTTAGAGAATGTTTTATTGCACCAGAATGTTCATTTACACTTTTAACAAAACCTGTTAGGTCTAGCTCTATAGGGTTAGCCACAGTAATCCCGGATTTAAGGAATGTACTTGCTGCATACAATTTCCAGTCTGCAGAAATTGGCAAAGATGGGTCTACTATTTTATTTGCAGGCCCCGATAAATATACTGTATTTGTCATTTTGGGCTATCTCTATTTAAGATTAATTTCAGCTCAGAAAACAATCTAGATAAAATCCAGATAATTTATATTTTGCTGATTTCTACTGATCACTAAATTAATCAACCTATTTAATTTTATATATACCACTTTTAAGCAGATTTTGGGTATGAAAAATACTAAGGATATATATATTTTGTTTATTTCAACCAATAAAGAGTTAAGGGAAGTTAAATGAGCTATCACTTTCAAAAAAGAACCTATGAAAGCTGGAAAGATTTAGATACTAAATCATTGCTATATGAGCTTTCCTCAACTAAAGAAAAAATTTCACACATAGATCTACTGTCAGATGACTTTTCGTTAACAGGGAACCTTCTTATAGACCTTTATGAAATAGCCGAAGAGGTTGAAAAAAGACTGCTTCTATTTTAAATATGATGCAATAGTATTTTCATTTTTTCATCGTTATATAATATTGTTGCCGTGCAAGTTTTATTAACAGATAATAATAAGAATTTCCAAGATTCCATTTATGGATTTTTAAAGGCTAAATTTAAATCCATAGAATCTTCCGATTTAAAAAGATTATGGCAGGAATTATTCAAAAATTCTTTTATTAAACCAGAGCAATCCATCCTGGACGAGGCATTACTGGTTGAATCTGTTTCAAAACATCTTTCTGGGCTAGGACTTTTTCTGCTCACCCAATTTACCTGTATAAATATCATAAATAATTTCGCAAACAAAGATATAAGAAACAAATACTTAAATAAATTACGTTCCGGAGAAGCTATTGGATCTTTCTCAATAACAGAACCAAATGCAGGCTCTGATGTTAGTTTAATTGAAACTACGGCTGTAAAAAACAATAACAATTGGATATTAAATGGTCATAAGATTTGGGCAAGTAATGGCTCAATTTGTGATTTAATAATTACTTTTGCTCAAACCAAATCACATAAGGACAAGTCTGGAATAACTGCTTTTTTATTAGATCCTAATTCAAAACAAATAAAAATTAAATCTGATACTCCAAAACTTGGGGTAAAAATAACTCCATCCAATGAGATAACAATAAATAATGCTGAGATTACAGAAGAAGCTAAAATAGGAGATATAGGAGATGGAATAAAAATTGCATTGTCCGCTATTACCCTGGGAAGAATATATTGTGCTGCACAAGCAGTAGGTTTACTGGGAGGACTTCTTGAAGAATGCATTAATCACAGCACAAAAAGAAATCAGTTTGGCAAATCAATTTCAGAATATCAATCAATCAAATGGTACCTTGCTGATATGACTAAAGATTTAGATGCCGCCAGGTTACTACTTCATAAAGCATGTTGGGCAAAAGAAAATTCACCAGAGGAATTAAGCAAATATTCAAGTATGGCTAAATATTTTTCCACCTCAGTGACCCAGAAACATGCCACAAAAGCAGTCCAGATACTAGGAGGACGAGGGCTTATTGAAGGTTCATATGTTGCTAAGGGATATAATGATTCTAAAGTACTTGAAATATATGAAGGAACAAATGAAATCCAAAAACTGGTTCTCACAAAAGAACTTAAGCTTAATTGACCACGAAACAAAAAAAGAATATACCGTCAAAGAATTCCTTAGATACTTAAACACTAATCATCCTAAATTAAAAAAAATCGAGAGCACATTACATGGAACATTTGAAAGCACTAAATATGGTTCAGGTTTTAATTTCAATGAGATAAGAGAGTATCAAATCGGAGATGATTTACGGCATATAAGCTGGAGTGCAACAGCCAGAACAAATACACTTCAAACCAAAGAATATTTTGCAGAAAAGGAATTAAACTCTGTTTTTTTGATAGACATCAGTACGTCAATGTTTTGCGGCAAAAAAGCTGAAACGTTTTTAAATCTTTGCGCATTTTTATTGAGCCTTGCTGCCACCTTTAGTGAGAAAATAGGAGGATTGTTTTTTTCTGATAATATTAAATATCATTTCCAAATGTCCAGCGCAGCCTCCCAGTCAAATATTGTTTTTCAGTCGTTATTAAATTATTATTTAAGCTTGAGCGAGAATTTAAACCCTGAGCCAGCATCAACAAATCTCTCAAAAGCACTTGATTTTTCAAAAAGATACTTTATAAAAAAAGGATTGATTTTTATTGTCAGCGATTTTATAAATATTTCAAATTGGGAAAAAATATTTTATGAATATTCTAAAAAACAAAATATTCATTCTTTCCAAATATATGATCAGGTCGATTTTATGATTCCAAAAAGCGGATATGCTTGTTTAATTGATCCTGAGACTAAAGAACAATTTTTTGTTAATACTGATAATGAAATCGTTCAGGAGTCCTATAAAGGTGTAATGGCAAATAAACAAACTAATCTTATTAATTTTTTAAAATCAGCACTAATCAGTCACATGGTTATTGAACATTCGGATTTTGAACATATTAAAGTTAATTGATTTCAGCTTAAATTCAAACAAATGATTTATTCAGATATGATATTTTTATAAGGTTAAAAGGAAATATCTTATGCCAAACAGTAATATCAGAGAATATGACGTAGTAATTATCGGAGCAGGGCCGGCAGGACTAGCTGCAGGATTATATGCTGCCAGAGGAAACGTAAAAACTGTTATTTTAGAAAAACTCATTCCTGGCGGACAATTAAATAATACCCAGGATGTAGAAAATTATCCAGGAATGGATCATATGACTGGTCCTCAAATTTCACAGGCAATGGAAGAGCAAACCAAAAGATTTGGTTGTGAAATCATAAATAACTGTAATATTACAAATGTCGAGCTTACTGCAAATAAAAAATTAATAGCATCAGATAAAGGAATATTTAGTGCAAAGGTTGTAATTATTGCAACTGGCTCTGAATATAAGAAACTACAAGTACCAGGTGAAAAAGAATACAGCGGTAAAGGTGTAAGTTACTGTGCTGTTTGTGATGGTGCATTTTTTAAAGAGAAAGAGTTAGTTGTCGTCGGCGGAGGAGACTCAGCTGTCGAAGAAGGTACTTTCCTTACAAAGTTTGCAAAAAAGGTAACCATTGTTCACAGAAAAGAACAATTTCGTGCAGAGAAAATAATTCAGGATAGAGCATTTAAAAATCCAAAAATAAGTGTAATCTGGAATACTGTAGTTCCTGAAATTAAAGGTGATAATCTTGGTGTTACTTCTGTAAAATTGAAAAACGTTATTACCAATGAAGAAAAAGACTTTAATTGTGATGGTATTTTTATTTACGTAGGCTTATTACCAAACACTCAGCTCTTTAAAGGAAAACTAGATCTTAATGAAGCAGGAAGAATTGACTCTAACGAAAGAATGGAGACAAATATTCCCGGGGTATATGCTGTAGGGGATGTTCGTGAAACTCCCTTAAGACAAGCTGTTACTGCAGCTTCAGATGGTTCAATTGCTGCAACCATAGCTATAGGTTATATCGAAAGCCTTCATGATAAGATGGTTAAGAAATAAAAGAAATTAAAATGCAACACAGAAGATATAACAGAAGACCTCAGCATCACAGTTCAAAAGAACCTTTATCAACGCCGTCAGTACCTAAAAAACATCTTGATATCAATTGTGATCTTGGTCAGAGCTTTGGGATATACCAAAATTCCTATGAAGAAAAAATACTTCCTTATGTAACTTCTGTAAATATTGCATGCGGAGCACATGCAGGCGATCCTCTAACTATGTCCAGAGTAATTGATCTTGCTCGAAATTATAATGTAAGCATTGGCGCACTAATCGGCTATAACGATCCTATTGGGAATGGACAAAGAGAAATGTACCTGGAAGTAGATGAACTTAGAGCCATGGTACTTTATCAGCTTGGTGCATTACATGCACTATTACATTCAAGGGGACTGGAAATAAGACATGTCCGAACTCATGGTTTCTTATACAGGCAGCTTTACACCGATATTCTTATTGCTGAGACAGTTGCAAAAGCCATTGCAGAATTTAACCGATGGATCGTACTTGTAGGATTAAACGGACCTATCTTATCTAATGCATGCTCAAATGTAAATATTAAAATGGGACAAGAAGTTTTAATAGACAGAAGATACAGAAAAGACGGGACGATTCTACCTTATAATAAAAAAATTGACGGTAAGAATTTTCTTGAAGATTCTGCCCAGCGAGCAAGACAAATAATTCAAACCGGCAGCATTACCAGTGAAGATAAAAGTAAAATCAGAATGAATGTAGACACAATACACGTGCCTTCTGATACCGAAGAAGCCGTTGAATTAGCACGTACCACGCGTGCATTGATTGCAGAACCAAAACCACTTCACCTAGATAAATATGATAAATATTTTGCCGATCTGGCTGCACTTAAATAAAAGCTAAAAACATGTTAAAAGATAAAACCATTGTTGGGCAAATAATATCAGGCTCATTTAAGTCTGGCTTAATTCTTAAATTAGCAAATAATTACGATATTGAATCTCTTAGGATAGGAAAGTTTGTAGTAGTAGTAGGTGAAAAAACAAAGTATTTTTCAATCGTTACTGACATTGAATTAATGAATAACAATGAAAAGTTACTGAATTATATTCCTTCTCCGAAAGATGATTTTATTAAAAATGTACTGAAAGGGACCTCAGTTTACAGCCTCGTACATATAACTCCGTATTTAATGGCAGATAAAAATTTAAAACTGGGAGAAGATGATGATGTTCCAAAAGTTAAAACTATTCCACCTCATTTTTCATGTGTTTATGAAGCCAAAGAAGAAGACATAGAACAAATATTCGGAAAAGAAGATAACATTCATAAGTATTTTCACATAGGCTATCCTGCAGAAATGGATATTCCACTGTGCATAAATCTTGAAAAGTTTGTACAAAGATCAAACGCTGTTTTTGGAAAATCGGGCACAGGAAAATCATTTTTAACCCGGATTCTGTTATCAGGAATTCTAAAAAAAGACGCAGCCAGTGTTTTGGTGTTTGATATGCACAATGAATATGGCTGGCAGGGAACCAATGAACAAAGCATTTCCACAAAAGGTTTAAAACAACTCTTTATAGACAAAATAGAAGTTTATACTCTTGATTCAAATAATAAAAGTACAAACATGAAAGATGCAAGAACACTTGAAATTGCATATAATCAAGTCGACATCGAAGATCTAGAACTGCTAAAATGGGAATTAAATCTTTCTGAGCCTATGATTGATCAGGCAAGAGCATTTCAAAGACTTTATGCCAGGGACTGGTTTAAA
>MFRM01000017.1:40019-134281 GCA_001784555.1 Candidatus Melainabacteria bacterium RIFCSPHIGHO2_02_FULL_34_12
ATGTCAATTGGAGAGATAAAGGAATTTTCAGCACAAAACAATGTAAGTGAAATGTCACTTTTGGCTCTTCAAAGAAGATTAACTTCACTTGTAGATTCAGTAAAATATCTAAAATCAGTAACTACTTCTGATAGCATAAAACAAATAATAAACTTACTTACAAACGGTAAAAGTGTAGTTTTACAATTTGGCAGACAGAACAACTTAAAAAGCTATCTTCTGGCATCAAACATTATTACCAGACAGATACATAATGCCTACGTAGAAATGATGGAAACTCACTTGCAGGACAGAAATAAATTTAAACAACCAAATAGATTAGTTATCACAATTGAAGAAGCTCATAAGTTTCTTTCACCTCAGGTAGCAAAATCCGGCACATTTGGAACCATTGCACGTGAGCTTAGAAAATATAATGTTACTCTCTTAATCGTAGATCAAAGACCCTCAGGAATAGATAATGAAATCATGTCCCAGATTGGCACCAGAGCTACTTTACTCTTAAATGATGATAATGACATAAACTCAGTTTTTGTAGGTGAATCTGGAGGCAACGCTTTAAAAGATATTCTTTCACAATTGAATCCTAAGCAGGAAGTACTTATGTTCGGCTATGCAATGCCCATGCCCATAGTAGTTAGAACCAGACGCTATGACAGTGAATTCTATAAAGCCATGAGTGAGGAAGAAAAGTTATCAAAAGACGATTTAATTAAACGTGGAGAGTTAGCTGCCATGGAACTATAGAAATATTTAAACGTTAAGCAGCTTTTCTTAACTCTGCCTCATGATGTCCGATAATAATTCTTGAATTTATCAGCAATTCAATTTGCTCTGTTGGTAATTGAAAAAACTCATTTAAAATATCTGTTGCAGTAGTTTCACATTCTGTTATTTGCTTTTCTAAGACAGATAACTCATTGCCTGCCAATTCATATACTTTTAATGCAGCAATAAAACCTAGAGGATAAATATCATCTGTTTGAGTGGCTAATAAGTCTCCATATGCATGATAAAGAGCCTCCATAACATCTGAAACAGAAGCTTTACCTACAAAAATAGTGTTTATGCCTAAATCATTTAATCCCAGCTTTGCTTCTTTAATTCTAAAAAAAAGATCTCCTTGACATAGATCATTGATAATTTGATGTGCTCTTGACATTGTTGTAGCCCATACTGGTAATCCAGCATGTATTCTTCCTGCAACAGGGCAAGCTTTAACAACTTCTTCAAGATGCTCAAATGAATCAGGCTTTACACCAGCAAGTCGCTTTCTAGCTAATAAAACCATTAAGCTATTTAAATTAGGCGTTGGAGTAACTGTTAAATTTGGCATAATAATTAGTTTATTTATACTCTTACAATTCTTACATTATTAAATATACTAAAAATAAGTATGTAAAATAAAGATAAAATCTAAATATTTTCTAAAGATTGCATTTAAAAAGTTTATTAAATATGTTTAATATATCTATCTAATAGACTAATCAAACAAACTTAACTGCCCAGATTCAATCTGAGATTTTATAGAGTCTTTTTTTAGCGATGCTTTTGACTTGCCATACATGGTAGCCATAATGCTCTGAGCCCGCTCTAGAAGGGGCTTTGGCAAGCCTGCCATTTTAGCCACCTCTATTCCATAACTTCTATCAGCACCACCTGGAATTACTTTTCTTAAAAAAATCACATGACCTTCTTCTTCTTTTACTGTGACTTGATAATTACAGATTGACGAGTATAAATCTGCAAGACCATTTAGTTCATGAAAATGTGTTGCAAAAACAGTTCTGGGATTTTTATTTTTTACCAGATACTCAGCCAATGCCCATGCAATGGCTACACCATCATAAGTACTGGTTCCTCTTCCTACTTCATCCAGTAAGATTAAACTTCTTTCAGTCATTCTGTTTATGATGGCACTGGTTTCAACCATCTCTACCATAAATGTAGACTGCCCTTGTGCAATATCATCCGTAGCACCTACCCGGGTAAATATCTGATCCACTATTCCAATTTTTGCATAATCACATGGTACAAAAGATCCCGCCTGAGCAAGAATAATATTTAATGCAATTTGCCTCATATAAGTACTCTTACCAGCCATATTTGGTCCGGTTAAAATTATTAGTTGTTGTTTTACCTCAGATTTTCCTGACTCAAGAAACACATCATTTGAAACAAAGTTATTAAAACCGACTTTTTTTTCAATAACAGGATGCCTGGAGCCTTTTAACTCTATTAAAGATGAATCATCCAAAGCTGGTCTTTTATAGTTATTTATAATTGCAGTCTGCGCAAATGAAAATAAAGCATCTAGAGTAGAAATATTAAATGCAATCTCTCTGATGATTGAGCTGTATTCTTTTACTTTTTCTCTAATCTGACAAAATATTTCATATTCAAGAGATTTAATTTTTTGTTCGGAATGAAGTGCTTTTTGTTCAAATTCTTTAAGCTCTTCAGTAATAAATCTGGATGAATTAACCATGGTTTGCCTGCATATGTATTCTTTTGGCACCAACGATAGATTCCCCTTGCTGATTTCAATAAAATAACCAAATGACCTGTTAAATCCTACTTTTAAGTTCTTAATTCCTGTTTTTTGTCTTTCAATTGACTCAAATGACTTCAGCCAGCTATCCCCATTTTCAATAATTTCTTTTAGTTGTTTAATTTCAGGATTAAAATCAGGCTTAATTAGATTTCCTTCAGTAAGAATATTCGATGGGTTATCTATTATTGCTCTTTCAATAAGTTCAACTACAATATTTATTTCTTTTGGATAATTAATTATATTTTTAAATAACGGTAGAGTAAGATTCTTAATTACATTTGCAATGCTTGGGATTTCCATTAATGAGTTTTTTAATGCTGTAAGCTCTTTTGCATTTACACTAGATGCAGACAGTCTTGAACTAATTCTTTCAAGATCAAATATTTTTTCAAGTGAATTTGATAAATCATAAAAGATAGACTTATTTTTTATAAGCTCATCCACGCAATTTAATCTCTGACTAATGGCATTAATGTCAAGCAATGGCTGCTCAAGCCAGTTTCTAAGCTTTCTTTTACCCATTTGGGTTTTTGTAAAATCAATTGCCCAAAGAAGCGAGCCTTCATATGATGAATCTTTAGCTCCTTCTGTTAATTCAAGATTTTTTCTGGTCGTTTTATCCAGACTAAGATAAGAACTTATTGAATAAGGAATAATTTTTTCAAAAGACGGTCTTTCATTTACTTGCGTAGTATCAATATATGAAAGAATTGCTCCAGAAGAAACAAGACCAGCAAAAAACTCTTCATCAGTAAGGCTACTCAGTGAGGTTATTTTAAGTTCTTCTGCAATTCTTTTTTCAGCAAAATCCTTTTTAAAATATGTTGAATCAATACCTGTACAATACCAGTTTTGTTTAATGTAATCATCTATTTCCAGAACCTTTTCTTTAACTATAAAGCCTTCTTGCTTTTTCATGTTTGAAGGAACAAGGATTTCTGAAGGATTAATTCTGCCTAGCTCAGAGAGTAACTGCTCATAATTTATAACTGTAAAATAAAACTCTCCACAAGAAATATCAGCATATGCAAATCCATATAATTTATTCTTATTATCTTTAAAGACTGAAGCAATGTAATTATTCTTGCTCTGTGGAAGCCAGTCGGTTTCAAGAACTGTACCTGGAGTTAATAATTTTGTCACCTCTCTTTTAACAATAGTTCTAGTAAGTGCAGGATCTTCCATTTGTTCACAGATGGCAACCTTAAATCCTTTATCCAGGAGTCTTGAGACATAATTAACAATGGCTTTAGCAGGTACGCCTGCCATTGGAATCCTACCCCCAGGATAACTTGATTCTGCTCTTCCGGTTAAAGTTAATTCCAACTCTTTTGAAATTATTTTTGCGTCTTCAAAAAATGTTTCATAAAAGTCACCCACCCTAAAAAAAAGTAATACATCTAAATCATATTTATATTTAATTTCGAGAAATTGCTTCATGAGTGGTGTAAACTGATCTACGTTACGAGGCCACTGCGTAATTTCTTCTGAACCTGATTGCTTTTCAATTAAGCTTATATTCATATGCAAAAACAATTTTATCTAACTATTTTACTCTGTACTTATAATAGAGCAAAACTATTAAAACCATTGCTTGAAAACCTGATTAAACAGGTAAATAAAGTAGAAAAACAAAATAATTCTAATATTGAAATACTATTAATAGACAATAACTCTAGTGATGAAACAAAAGAAATAACACTTAACTTCCAGAAGAACTGCAACTTCTTAAGATATGACTTTGAAAGCAGACAAGGACTTGCAAAAGCCAGAAACAAAGGGATTGAAATTTCTAAAGGGGAAATAATCATATTTATTGATGATGATATTGTTCTCGATGAAAATTGGCTAGCTGAAATCATAACCTCAATAAATAAATATCCATATAAAGCTTTTGGAGGAAAAGTAATTCCCTTATGGGAAAAAGAAAAACCATCCTACATAAATCTGCATGGACCTTTTTCACTGAGTCAAAAAATATTTCCTTCACACGATAACGGTGAGAAAGAAATATGTTATCCAATCTCAAAAGAAGAGACAAATCCTATTGGCGCAAACATGTGGATTTACAAGGAATTATTTATAAAATTTGGAGGGTTTAGAGAGGATCTTGGAAGAGTTGGATATGGAGGCATTCCATGCGAAGATACAGAATTTTGCTCCAGATTACTAAAGAACAAAGAACCTATATTTTATTATCCAAAAGCCATCGTCTATCATCCTGTTTCTTCTTACAGAATGAGTATAGAATTTATTAAAAGCTGGCACTACAGAAATGGCATATCTACCGTTAGAAAAGGCGGAAGGGGATTTATAATATTTGATTTTATAAGATTTGTATTGAGATTATTTATTTATATACCATTCTTTATATTTTTTTATTTCATTGGTTTATTGACTTTTAATAAGACGGTAAAGCTCTGGTCTGAATTTAAGTTAATCAGAGTTTTGGGACAGCTAAGAGAATTCCTTAGAATATGGCTAAAGATACCACTTAAAGATCCTACCTTTTAACAATACTCTACTCAGCAACTTATTAATTTAAACATTCATTTTGAATTTACAATAAACGACTTCCCTAAAATCGGCTATCCATGTAGCAAGACTACATGGTATTACGCCGATTTTTGCCTGCAGCAACGGTTGTCGCATTATAAGGAAGTCGTTTGTTTTCCTTCGCTTATATCCCTGCAGCAAGACTGCAGGGTATTACGCTTCAGTCAAATAAGACTTTCAATAGTTATTAGACCAAGACTATGCAACAATTCTGCCTGTGAATTATTATAGTTAATTACAGCATCTACCTCTGACGCAAGAGCATCAGCATATTGTTTTTGTGCATTTAACAATTCAAGATTAATTCCAACACCATTTTCTAATCTTAACTTAGCTAATCTCAATGCCTCAGAAGCAGCATTAACTCTGCGTTTTGTCACATCAAGTAATTTTTCATTAGCTTGAACGTTTAAATATGCTGTTCTTACTTCTTGCTCAATATTCTGATTAATTTTATTTAGAACAATCTTTGCTAGATTGGCTTGATATCTTGCCTGATTTATTCGAGAAACAGTCGGTATACCTAAGCCATCTGCAAGCTCCCAGTCAATTTGAACACCTAAAAATTTACTCGTCATTAATGAATCATCGATTTTATTAAGGAAGGGATCACCTGCTCCTCTAACAACATTTGAAACATTGGTAATATCAGACAAGTCAACCTGAGGATCAAAAGTCTGATACATTCTTCTGCCTCTAGTGACCATTTGTGCAACAGGACTTCCGTCAGGATTTAAACGAATGGCATCAGGAACAATCTCATTTACTTTAGTTCTGTGAAAAAAGACATTTCCTGTCCCGCCAAACTGACCAAAAAAGTTTGCACGGGGAAGAAAAGCTGAATACGCAGAACCAATATAATATTTTTGAGCACTATACTCATATTGAGCTTTTTTAATTTCAGACCTGTTCTCCATAGCCACAGAGAGTATCTCAGAGATTGGCTTATCAATATCAAAAAGCTTTTTCACTATTAAATCCTTTTCATCAGGTTTTATATGAATACCTTGTTCCAAGTTCAATATTCGAGCAAGATTTATCGATGCTTCCCTAAATTCTGACTGCTGAACAATATATTTCTGCTCTTGCTCGGCAAGCTGCGCTTCAGATTGTAAAACATCAAATTTGGTTCCAGCTCCTGACTTTTCAAGATTTTTATTTAACTCAAGCTCACTTTGAGCTTCCTCAACTGATTTTGCAAAAACATTTAGTTGTGCTTTTTCTTTAAGGAGTTGATTGTAAGCCTTAGTAACTATAAGAAAGATATCTTTTTGAGAAGCAGATAAGTTTTCATCTGCTGATTTATATAATTTTTTTGCAGCCAGAGTATTAAATAAACCTTTTCCACCTTCAAAAAAATGGTAATCAAACCTCATATAAGCATTAGCATTGCTTGTAAGAGCCATTACAGGAAAAACACCACCAATTAAAAATTGACCATCTAGCCTCTGTCCTAAAAGACCCAGCTTATAGTCAGGGAACCAGTTTCCAATATTTTCCCAAAGCTTCCACTTATTTATGTTTTTTTGATATCTTGACTGGATAAGATCCAGATTCTGTAAAGCTGCTATATTTAAGACCTTTTCTAGATTTAATTCAAGAGGTACATCAATTCTTGCTTCAAGCATTATCGGTGAAATTATCTTGCTAGAAAAAATTGATTCATTCTCAGATTCTTTTAATTCATTTGATAAAACAGGTAAAGAAGTTAAAATTAATATTGAAATAAATGCTAAACTTTTGAATGATTTTATAGTCTTCATCATGGGGTTATAAATGCCTCTAGTTATTATAAAGCTCATATTTTACAAAATAACACTTAAACAAGAACTAAGACTAATTTATCATGTACAACATAATTCAAAAATTCGTAAAACTTATACCTATAATTTTAGTGGGTTTTATTGCATGGTTTTCATACCATTTATGGTTACAACAGCATCCTCGCCAAATCATATTATCGAATAGCATTGAAGCTAAAGATGTAAGAGTAAGTCCAAAAGTAGGAGGCCGAATTAAAAAAATCTACATTAAAGAAGGCGATTACGTTAGAAGAGGACAGATAATACTTGAGCTGGAAGGAGATGAAATAATTGCTCAGTTAAACCAGGCAAAAGCAAATAGAGATAAAGCATATTCAGAATTAGCTGATTTAAAAAAAGGAGCCAGGTCACAGGAACTTGCACAAGCAAAAGCCCAAACAATTCGTTCAAAGGCACTACATGAAGAAGCTAAAGCAAAATATACAAATGCATTATCAGATTACAAGCGTATGGAAAGCTTATTTAAAGATGGTGCAATATCAAAACAAACCTATGATAATTATAAAACACGATTTGAAGTTGCTGAGAAAGAAGTAATCAGCTCTGAACAAGATTACATAAACGCCAGAGAAAACGAATCCCTTGTTATAGAAGGTCCCAGGAAAGATCAGGTAAATGCACTTGCATCTCAGGTTGAATACTTCAATGCAAAAATAACTGAGCTTGAAAAATATGTAAATGAGCTTACTGTAATTTCACCTATTAATGGCGAAGTGAGTAGTTTCGATTTAAAAGTCGGAGAGCTAATAAAATCAAATCAACAATTAGCCACAATAACTGACCTAAGCGATATTTATGTAAGGGTATATATACCCAGCAATAAGCTATCAAAAATAAAATTAAATCAAAAACTAAAAGTAGTTGCTGATGCATATCCAGGTGAATACTTTGATGGTCACATAAGTTATATTGGCTCGCAGGCAGAATTCACTCCACGAAACATTCAAACAGCAGAGGAAAGGACAAATCTTGTATATCCTATAAAAGCTCAAATCCAAAATAAAGAAAATAAATTACGTGATGGAATGTATGTTTCTGTAAAACTTTAATCATCTAACAAGCTAAGATAATGAATCCAGAAATTGCAATTAAAACCACAAATCTTTCAAAAGAATTTGATAAGAAATTAGCAGTTAACAATTTAAATATTCAGATAAATAAAGGTGAAATATTTGGGTTTTTGGGTCCTAACGGATCCGGGAAATCCACGACTATAAAATTACTCTGCGGGTTAATAGCACCTTCTGCAGGTAATGCTACTGTAAGAGGATACAGCATTTTAACAGAAGGCGAGGAAATTAGACGGAATATTGGTTATATGTCTCAGCGATTCAGTTTATATGATGACCTTACAGTAAAAGAAAATTTAAATTTTTACGGTGAGCTCTATAAAGTAAACAAAATTGAACGAGAAAAAAGAATACTTGAATTAATGGAACTTACAAATATTACAGATGAAAAAGACAAGCAAACAAAAAAGTTATCCGGCGGTTTCAAACAAAGGCTTGCGTTTGCATGTGCACTGGTACACAAACCAGAAATCATATTCCTTGATGAACCAACAGCAGGAATAGATCCTGTCGCCAGAAAAGAAATGTGGGATTTATTTTTTAAACTTACAAAAGAAGGTTTAACTCTTTTTATTACCACTCATTACATGGACGAGGCAGAAAGATGTTCTAAATTAGGTTATATTTTTAACGGAAGACTCATCGCCTATGGACTGACTTCTGAACTTGCAGGTTCTACAAAGGAACTTGAAGATTTATTTGTTCAAATTACCAGGAGGCAAAAAATTGAATAGTAATAAAAGATTGTTATTTCAAGGCAATTTTTTTTGGGGTTTAAAAGCCATTGCAAAAAAAGAGATCATACACATATTTAACGACAGGCTGACCCTGTCGCTTTCATTGTTAATTCCTGCAATCCAATTAATGATCTATGGTTATGCGATAGACATGGATATAAAACACATAAGAAGCGCAGTCTTGGATTTTGATAGAACAAATTATTCTAAATTAATTGCCGAGAAATTGCAAAACTCTAAATATTTTGACATTAAATATTACCCGAGTAATGAAAACGAGCTCATAGATAAAATTGTGGATGGAAAAGTAAAGGCTGGTTTTGTAATACCTGCAGACTTTCAAGCAAATGTTCTCTTAAATAATCCAACACAAATTCAGATTCTTGTGGATGGCTCAGACTCAACAGTTGCACAACAAGCCTCAAACACAGCTGCATTAATTATCCAGAATTTTGGATCAATGATCTTAGAAGAATCTATAGGATTAAATACTAAATTAATTGACCCAAGGACTAGAGTCCTTTTTAACCCTGATCTAAAAAGTGCAAACTTTATGATTCCAGGACTGCTTGGCGTAATACTTCAAATTATAACCACCTTTTTAACTGCACTAGCAATTGTAAAAGAAAAAGAAAAAGGAACCCTTGAACAACTTATGGTTACTCCAATTGGACAGGGCGGACTTCTTATAGGGAAACTGATTCCCTATGCATTTATAGGCATAATGCAATTTACACTAGTAACCCTTATTATGGTTTTATTATTTAAGGTTCCAATTCATGGGAGCATAATTTTACTGTTTCTGTTATCAATGGTTTTTTTGTTTACAAGTCTTTCTTTAGGATTATTAATTTCAACAGCTGCAGAAAATCACTCCCAAGCCATACAGCTTCTACAACTTGTTATTATTCCTTCCATCCTATTAAGCGGATTTATATTTCCCAGAGAAAATATGCCCTTAATAATGAATATGATTGGTTATTTTATTCCATTAACTTATTTTTTAGAGATTCTAAGAGGAATTATCTTACGTGGAGCAACTTTTGGCAGTTTGCTTCATAGTTTAATACCCTTAGTACTTTATGGACTGGTAATAATGTGGCTTGCAATTAACAGATTTAAGAAACAAATAGCTTAATTTCTACATTTCTACATTTCCACATTTCTACATTGCATCTAACTTTAATTTTTGAAACAGTTCCTTATCCTTACTAAAGGATGGATTATCAGTAGTTAAAAGTTTTTCGCCTGTAAATATACTGTTAGCACCAGCCAGAAAACAAAGTGCCTGAAGTTCTTCACTCATTTCTAATCTACCAGCAGATAATCTGACTTTTGCTTTTGGTATAAATATTCTGGCAGTTGAAATAGAACGCACAATTTCAAAAGAATCAATAGGCTTCTGCCCTTCAAGTGGCGTACCCTTTACAGTAACAAGAGCATTTATGGGAACTGATTCAGGCTGCGGAGATAAATTAGCTAATGTTTTAATTAATTCAATTCTGTCTTTTCTATCTTCACCAAGACCAACAATTCCCCCGCAGCATACCTGAATCCCTGCATCTGAAACATTTTGAATGGTCTCTAATCGATCTTTATATGTCCTTGTAGTAATTATTTCTTTATAATATTCTTCCGAGGTATCAAGATTATGATTATATGCAGTTAAGCCTGCATCCTTTAACCGTATAGCCTGCTCATAAGTTAACATTCCAAGAGTACAACAAACCTCCATCTTTAACGCAGCAACATTACTTACAATATTTAAAATATCATCAAAATCTTTATTATCAGGTACATCTCTCCAGGCAGCACCCATACAAAATCTGGTAGCACCATTTTCCTTTGCATGTAATGCCTGTTTCAATACTTCATCCTTATGGAGAAGCTTATATTTTTCAATTTCTGTATTATATCTGGAACTTTGTGGACAATACTTACAATCTTCAGGACAATTACCGCTTTTAATATTACTAAGTGTACATAATTGTATTTTATTTAAAGGCTGATTTAGTCTATGAATTGAATGTGCTCTAAAAACAAGCTCCAGAAAAGGCAAATCATAAATTTCAGCAACATCATCATAAGGATATAGATTCTTTAGGTTTTTAATTTTAACAGGCAATTTTTTTCTCCGGAAAATATAATTTTATCAGCTTTCATATTTATAGTTAAAAATGTAATATTTAAGACCTCTTCAAAAGATTGTTTTAAGTAATTCTCAGCACTGTGAAAGTCAATATTACAAGGTCCTAGCGTAACGTCAACTAAATAATTAAGTGTCCCATTCACTGGGGGTGACGCCGGAAGGGAGGTGTCCATCCGAGGAGCTACTGCACCGCAGGATGGAGGGGAACCTACAGGCGGCAGGACCCGCAGTGAATGGCGCAAGGTATGAAAACTTTGTTGACAATGTACTAGTTCACGGATTTTATTTAATTTTATTGATCCATGCTGCAAAATAGAATGTTTTTTTCTGCACTGAGCACTGCCAATAATTTTAGTATTATTTACAACAATATCAGCTGATGTCTTTGAATCAAAACAATTAAATTTACTATCGTAGGATTTATCCGAATATCCAAAATCAGCAATTAATCCGTATTTATTTAAAAAAGAAATAAGGATACTTCCAATTTCAAAATATATTTTTCTGGCACTTCCTGAATGATTAAAAACAAGAGAATATGTTATTTCAGACTCCGACGTATCATGATAGACAGCCTGACCACCTGTTATACGGTTAACCATATTTATATTACAAAGATCGGATTTATAATTATGTTTTTTTATCTGACTCGCTCCCAGTGATAAAGTAGGCACTTCCCAGCCATATGTCCGCAGAACAGGTAATTTAATATTGCCTTTATTCATTTCATCTAAGAGAAAAGCATCTAAAAGCATGTTTTGCAAGCCGGAAGAAATGCCTGTTTGCAAAAATATCCACTCTTTTGAAATGTTACTTAAATAATTTGAATCTTTTTTTATCAAGTTTTTTTAACTCCTCTTTACTTAGATCAACAAGATTTTGATTTGAAGCGATTTCAATTACTTTATTAAAAGAATTTATAGCTTCTTGCTTATTTTCAAGAACTGCATTTAATATGCCTAGATGAAAATAAGCTTCAGAATAATTCAGATTTAAATCTACAGCTTTTTGTAAGTTAGCAATTGCAGCAGTTAAATCTTTATCTTTTTCATGGTTTAAAGCTATATTGAAATAGACATCAGGAAATTGATTGTTTATTTCAATAACCTTGGAAAACTCAGCGTTTGAATCTGTCACTAAATCTTTATGATAATAGACGATTCCAAGTAAATTATGAGCAAGAAGAAGTAGTTTATTGTCCTTAAGCTCATTAGGCAAAGCATTGCAGTCATCTAAAATTGATTTCAATAACCCAATTGCTTCATCATAATTATTTTTATCCAGAGAGATTCTTGCAAGGTTGTATTTTGCCGCTAAAAAATCAGGATGCTCAGCTATTATTTCCTTATATATATTTTCGGCACTACTCAGATTTCCTTTAGCATATTCCGTTGCTGCAATATTATATTTTTCAGTAATTTTATTATTTAATTCCTGTTTTTGCTTCTCTGATTCATTCTTTTTTTGCTCTGCATCAAGAACGTCTTGCTTAACAACAAAAACTATGGTTACTTTATTTTTAATCGTAGAAATCACTTTTGGAGCCACCTGATTCTCCGGCAATAAATCAAAATCAATCGAGATGCTTTCTGTTTGTAAATCTATATTTTTATTTACAGAAAGAGTCACATCTTTTATAAATGTTAATTGTTTGAGAAGATTACTAATCATTTCTTCATCTAACTTAAATTGTTTATGGTATTTAGCATTTATAAACTTAACATTTAATTTGCTTGGCTCCTGAAGAAACACTACTTGTGGATATTTTTTTGCAACCTCAACAAATAGATGATTGTTTTCTGCTTTAAAAGAAATGATTTCAGAGAGAGAACTTTTGTCTTCTGCAAAAACCATTAACACTGTCAAAATTGACAGTGTTAATAAAGTAAATAATTTCAACTTCATGTTTATATTTTTAAAGAACATTTAAACAGCTTCTCCCAGGCGAGGATCAAGTTTTTTCATTTCAATCTCCGTATTAATACGCTCAATCGGCTCAGACAAATAAAATGTTTTATTTTGGATTTCATTACGAATCAACCCTGCAATTTCAATAGCTCCTGACATACTGGACAATGGCGCTGACAAAGTAGGTTTATTATTAATTAAAATCGTACTTGTTCTAAGTTCACTATAACTGCATTGTCCAAAGATTGGCTTTGTTCTGCGTGGAATTGAAAAATCAACAATTGTCGTATGAATTTTATCGTCGGTTATAGATAGAGAATGAGCGATTTCTTCATTTAAAACCGGGACAGGAATACCAATGCCTATATAAAGAACCGGTCCAAAAGACTTCAAATAACCGCCCCTTACCCATTTTGGATTCATTGAATTAATATCACAATTTGCTGATAAGGTTGTACCTGTAGCAAGAGGAATTCCAAATTTATTTCTTTTTTGGAGAGGATTATGATTTGTACCATGACCAGTTATAAAACCCTGCGAACCTGCTATCCAGATTTTTGTTCCTATACCCACTGTTTTACAAAATGGATCATTAATAAGTGGGTTAAGGTAACTTGAAGAATTATAAGTAGAATTTTCAAGCTTTCCTATTAAAGTACCCATGTATGAATTAATGTCTTTATCTCCAGAATTTGCAGCAACAATATTATTTTGGGTAACTGCCTGATTAAGTATTAATCGAGCTTGATTTAATTGCTTCAGATTAAACCACGTTTCAAATTCTTTATTTGTAAAAACTTCTAAATGTTTTCCAAATCCTTTTAAATGTATGTCTTTCCCTTTTACTAATTCCTCCAATACATGAGAGCCTCCATACTCATGATTTTCTATAGATGAAGCAACACAGGATAAAACCAAATCCGTAGGTCCGACAGGATATGCATGAATATCGTTAATATATGCTTGGGAAAAATAAATCAATGGATCGGTTTGACCAAAACTTAAATACAATAATGCATTTACATGCATTTCAAAAGCACTACAAACAACTACATCTATATTTTCCAGTAAGTACTTAACTCCTTTTTCCTTAATTACTTCCTTAGATTCAAGCGCAGTCAGTACCTTTGCTGTGCCTGTCTTAATCTTTTCATTTATCTCGCTGTACGATCTATTCATATCAATCATTTTAGCAGCTAGAATATATATGTGGATATAACAAAAGAAACAAAAGTAGGGGTTATTTGTGGTGGTATATCAAGCGAACGAGAAATCTCACTCAGGTCAGGATTAAATTCATTTAATGCACTAAAGAAAATAGGCTATAAAAATACAGCTCTTATAGACATAAAATCTCCAGATGATATTTTTAATTTAAAAAATAAGATTGAAATTGCCTTTTTACTTACACATGGAAAATACGGCGAAGATGGTGCTATTCAGGGAATCCTTGAATGGTTAAAGATTCCCTATACGGGTTCATCTGTGCTAGCTAGTGCTATTTCAATGGACAAATGGCTAACTAAACTAATAGCAAGAAGTAACAACATTTCTACTCCAAAAGGACAGGTAATCAATAAATCACATAAGCAAAACATTAGCCTGGAAATGGAAAGCATTTGGCATGATCTAACAAAAAAAGAACAAGCAGTATTTTTAAAACCCAGAGACGATGGATCTAGCGTAAACACCTTTAAAATTAAAACTCTGGAAGAATTAAAAAATAAAATAAACAGCATCGATTTAAATGCATCTGATTATATTGTTGAAGAGTTTATCCCCGGAAGAGAACTTACAGTAAGCTTACTTGAAGTTAAAAATCAGCTAAAAGTCCTTCCTGTTCTTGAATTAAAACCAAAAAATGAATTCTATGATTTTGAAGCAAAATATACCAAAGGACTTACAGAATTTATTCTTCCTGCAAAATTAGACACTCAAGCTCTTAAAGAACTGGAAGATAAAGCCCTGGGAATTTTTACAAGTGTGGGATGTTCTTCTTTTGGAAGAGTTGATTTTATATTGGATCAAAATAATATTCCATATTTATTAGAGATAAATTCATTACCCGGCATGACAGATACCAGCGACCTCCCTGCACAAGCAAACCATGCTGGAATTAAATATGATGAGCTTGTTGAAATAATTCTTTTTTCTGCAAGGCTTCACAAACATTAAATAAACCGACTTCCTTAAAATCGGCTATCCCTGCTGCAAGCAACAGGGTATTACGCCGATTTTTGACTTCGTCACCAGTCGTCGGGATTTGGAAGTCGGTTTGATTTCGCTTGCTAAATCCCTCGTGGCAAGCCACGGGGTATTACGCTTCGCTCAAATAAGTTTCACTGAAAAAGTCACTTTTTTATGCTCAGCATATGCCCTTTCGCTCCCTTACACCCTAGGAGGGATACGCTCGCTCCAGGGCATATGCTGAGCTTTTGTGACTTTTTCAGTAGTTTAATAACTCAGCTTTCTACACAAACGTTCTTGCAGGATTCCTAAACTTTGTAATATTTGGCTGGAATAAAATAGTTAACCGCCCTGTTGGACCATTACGTTGTTTTGCAATTATTACTTCAGCCTCGCCTTTATTTGTAGTTTCCGGATTATAGTATTCATCCCGGTAAATAAACATTACAATATCTGCATCTTGTTCTATTGAGCCACTTTCACGCAGGTCCGATAACATTGGTTTTTTATTCTGACGTGCTTCAACTGCTCTTGAAAGCTGGCTTATAGCAATTACAGGTACATCAAGTTCACGAGCAAGCGCCTTTAGACCACGCGAAATATCAGATATTTCCTGAACCCGATTATCAGCTCTATGTCCTTCCATAAGCTGCAGGTAATCTACTATAACAAGATCTAGTTTTCCAAGTTCAGTTTTTAATCTTCTGGTTTTAGCTTTCATTTCCATGACAGTTAAAACTGCTGTATCATCCACATAAATCTGAGCATCACCTAAATCTCCAAATGCAATACCTAGCTTGGTCCAATCATCCTGCTGCAATTGACCAAATCTCATTTTATTTGCATCTACCGCTGCCCTTGAACATACCATTCTCTGTATAACCTGTTCTTTTGACATTTCAAGACTAAACAGAGCAACTGTTTTTTTTTGTACTACACCAACATGCTCAGCTACATTTAAGGCAAATGCTGTTTTACCCATACTGGGTCTGGCAGCAAGAATAATTAAATCTGATTTTTGCAATCCCGAAGTAAGTGCATTTAAGTCATAAAAACCTGTATCAAGTCCCAGAAGTTCACCCTTGTTTTGTTCACGCTGCTCAAGCCTTTCCCAGGTATCATTTACAAGACTACTGATTTGAACCAAGGTCTGACTGGTTCTTTTTTGTCCAAGATTAAAAATTAGCTGTTCAGCTCTTTCTACAGCATTCTCAGCCTGAGATTCTTCATATCCAATTTTTGCAATGGAGTTACCAGCATAAATAATTTCACGTAACAAGTATTTTTCATATACAATTTGAGCATATTTTTCAGCATTTACAGCAAGAGGAGCATGAGAAAGCAAAAGTCCAATATAAAGCCTTCCTCCAACCTCATCTATTTGATTATTATTCTGCAAGTATTCAGACAATGTTAAAGGGTCTACAGGATCATTCTTATCATATATTTTCAGTATGGCATCATAGATCATCTGATGGGATGGTTTGTAAAAATATCTGGAATTAGGAAGTATTTCAATAATCTTATTCAGGCAATCGCTCTGAGCAAGGACAGCACCTATTACAGCTTGTTCAGCTTCTTGGGACTGCGGCAGAAGCAAATAATTATCTTCATTTGCACCATGAATAATATTACTTGCAGCAAACCTGTTACCAATATTACTTTTTTCCATTTTTTCTCAGTTCTTCCCAACTTCTCATATAGGCACAAATAAAATAAACTGTATTTTAATAGATTAATTGTAGCAAGTTGATCATATAGAATCTTCACAGTAAATTCAATAACAAATATTGTTAAAAAGTTGTAAAATTATAGCGTTCTAGCTGACAAAAACTTATTTGCCTTAAACAAGTCAGGATGAAATAAATGGAAATTATAGATGAAGCAAGAAATATCGTCTTAATAGGACTCATGGGGTCCGGGAAATCAGCCATTGGAAGAACTATTGCAAAAAAACTAGGAAGAAGGTTTATAGATACAGACAGATATATAGAAAGAAAAGCCGGAAAGACGGTTGCTGAGATATTTCAAACAGACGGAGAATCTGCTTTTCGAAATTTTGAAAAGGAGTCAATAAAAAAAATATCTCAATATGTCGGAATAGTTATTGCTACTGGCGGCGGAGCGATTAAAGATCCAGAAAACTTCAGGTTTTTAAAGGAATCTGGATGGATAATTGCTCTATATGCATCTCCTGAAACTTTATACAAAAGGATCAGCGGAAAGAGAATAAGACCTCTTTTATTGAATGAAAAAAATCCAATCAAAAAACTTGAAGAAATATCTAACGAACGCAAGCAAATGTATGCGATGGCAGACTTTCAGGTAGATACAGAAGACAAGGACATAAATCAAATAGCAGATGAAATAATAAGCTTATTGAACGTTAGTAATTTTAGCCCGATACAGGATGCTGGGTAAAGATAAAAGATGAAAGATGAAATTATAAAAGTCAGTTTAAAAGAAAAAAGTTATAAGGTCTTTATAAGAAACAAAATTCTGAATGATTGTGGATTATATTTAGAACCATTGAATTTAAGTAAAAAGATTTTACTTGTTTCTCAGAATAAAGTACCAAAATCATACCGCGACCAGACAGAAAAAAGTCTCAAAAAATCAGGATATAAAGTGTTCAAGATCATTCTTCAGTCCGGAGAAACATATAAAAACAAAGAATCATTATTAAAAATAATAAAATCTGCCGTTAAAAACAAGTTTGAAAGAAACGATTCATTTCTTGCGCTGGGCGGGGGAGTAATAAGCGATCTTACAGGTTTTGCTGCTTCAATTTACTATCGTGGAGTAAATTTTATATGCCTCCCCACTACGTTGCTTGGCATGGTAGATGCATCTATAGGAGGCAAAACCTCAATAAATATTAAAGAAGGGAAGAATCTGCTTGGGACATTTTATCAACCCAGGGTTATTTTAATTGATCCCTATTGCATAAAAACATTACCAGAAAAAGAACTTTTAACAGGAATGGGAGAAGTCATTAAATATGCCTTACTTGAAAGAACTGCCAGAAAGATATTTTCCGGGCAAAGCTTTTTTAATTACTTAAGGAAAAACAAAAATAACATATTGAAAAAATCACTAACTGAAATTTTAAAAATCATTACTCATTCTGCCAAGATTAAGGCAAAAATCGTAAGCAAGGATGAAAAAGAATCAAACTTAAGAGCAATACTTAATCTTGGACACACCTTTGCTCATGGAATTGAACAAGCTTATAATTATAAAAAATACACTCATGGAGAAGCCGTTAGTATCGGAATGTGCTTAGCTTCAAAACTTGCCTATAATCATGGCTTTATTAAAAAACACCTGGCTGATTTAGTAATTGAATTAATTGATTCCTACAAACTGCCAACAGAAACAGAAAACGAAAAGACCGAAAGTATAATCAAATCAATGCTTCTTGATAAAAAAGTAAAAGACGGAAAGCTTAGATTTATATTGCCTTATCAAAATATTGGAACCGTAAAAATAATCAGTACTATTCCCATAACAGAAGTCAAAGCATTGCTTGAATCATAGATTTTTTATTTGAGCGAAGCGTAATACCCAGTGGCTTGCCACTGAGATATAAGTGAGCGAAATCAAACCGACTTCCAAATCCGACGTCCGGTGACAAAGTTAAAAATCGGTGTAATATCCTACTGCTTGCGGCAGGAACGACCAATTTTAGAGAAGTCGGTTTATTTTTTCTAAAGTTTCTTCATATGACTGGGCAAACCAAACAGGGATTGGAGCTATAATTCTTTTTCCAATAAGCTTTTCATCTATCTTTTTTGCAAAATCAAAGAATGATGCCATATTAATAACTTTTCTTACATCAGTTAATTTATTTGCTCCTTTAAATTGTTCAAAAAAGTAATTGCAGCCTTTATATCTGACACCATCCTGACTTCCATAGCTATAAGCACGGCAGGTAAAGGGTCTGTTTTCATATATATTACATTTGTTATCACCAAGGAAAGGGCATTCAAATACAAAATCAGTAGGGAATTCTTTATTTAAATCAAAACTTTCCCCATGCATAAATGGCGGTTCTTTGCCATATCTGTTCTTATACAGATTTACTATATCTCTGGAAACTTTATATATTTTATTTTTAATTTCATCACTTTGCCCAGAAAGCCAATCGTTCATATAAGAATATTCAATAAATGAAACATAAGGGAAAGTTTTTGTGCAACAATCCTGGCAACCAGTTTCAACACAAGTCATTGAGTTTAATCCATATTCCATGTCAAAAATGCTAATTAGTTTTTTGGTTTGTTCAAAAGCAATTCTTAGTAATTTGAAATTTTCATTTGTATTTTCCGAAATCTGGTAATTTAAGTCCAGATTTACAAGCTTACAGTGAAAACCCATATCTTTATCAGGTAAATATTTTTGCCTGTAGAGTATAAGCTCTTTCTCTGCGGAATCCTCTAATCCTCTGATTCTATAGATCCAAGCCTTTATCCTATGGACCTCTTCATCGATGCATCCTGAAAGCATTTTCTCTGCCTTATCAAGCTCATTGTTTTTAATCAGCAACTCAGCTATATAAAGCTGCAAGAAAGGCAATACTGCAAAATAGCCTAATTCCTGAAATCTTTGAATTAGCAACTCTGCTGTAGTTTCTCGCTTTGAGTAAATTAATTTTTTAATTACTTCTATAATTTCTCTGGAAATCATTTTTTGATTTGGGAATTGTGCTTTATCTAATGAAGCACCCATAAAGGCTGAATATATAAAATACAGTGCTATAAATTGAGGCTCATACCCAGGAATTATTTTATTAAACGATTCGGAGAATTTTTCTGCATTCCCCATAATTAAATAAGACAACGAAATAAAAAGCAGTGCATTAGGATGTGTATTTTTTATGGCTAGCACTTCATTTAAGACCTGAACAGCTTTATCATATTCTGACAAATGATAATGAATCATTCCCAAATAAAGATTTTTATTTATGTTGTCATCTGAAAGGATTTTATTAATGTGTTTATAAAGATCCAGAATAGCTGTTTTATCATCCAAAAGCGTGAAGGCTGAATAAACGACATGGTAATTTTGAATTTCATAAGGAAAAGTATTTAATAGTTTAAATGAAAATCTGATCAGTCCTTTAAGTTTTGACTGGTAATAAAGCCGTTCCAGAATCCAAAACTTCTCAGGCTTTTTATTTTTCCAAAAAGCGTTATTAGAATTATTTTCTAAATTGCTTTGATTAATTAACTCAGCAGTTTTTTGTCTTAGCTCCTCAGCATGATTCAACACTAATACAGACTTATCATCAGACAGCCACTTGACAATATCCAAAGAAAATAAAACAATATCCCATGCCTTATGTTCAAATGCAATCTCTGCAAACAGTAAATAATTTTTTGGATTAACCGGTTCAGCCTGACACGCAGACATAACAAGATCACAGGCATAAGCAGGGTTTTTACTCTTTATTAAATCTGCCAAAAGACATTTTGATTTAACATATCCATGTGTTTTTTTTTCAAGAAAACTTAATAAAAACTTTTCACGTTCATCTAAATCTGATATTAAGGCAGCTTCATTTACCAGATTTTCATCATTTTTTTTCTTTTCAATAGAAGCTTCAAGACCAGATGATGTAACTCCTAATAATTCTAAGGATTTTTTCATTTTTTCACTTTTTCACTTATAACCTCTTCTTAAAATTATCCCCATCAACCTTTAAGTATCACAGAAACAATTAAATATTTGAGATTAAAGTATAGAAAGAAAGAACTTGGCAGTTACCCCTAAAAAACAAAAAAGCCTGCAGAAGCAAGCTTTTTTGTTAATTTTATGCTTTCCCTGATTAATAGACTTGTTTACTTGGCTCCCAGGTATCTAGAATAGCTCCTTCTACTGGACAGGCAGCTAAACAAGCACCACAATCTATGCATGTTTCATTATCTATATATGTGTAATCTGTACTCTTTTTATTTTTTTTCTTTTGTCCGTCTTTTTCAACCCAGTGTATGCAATCCACCGGACATACTGGTATACAATCAGCTTTTGCTTCACAGATATCACTAACTATCGTATAAGACATTTTATTTCTCCTCTTCTCTGAACAACCTTTATAGCGTGGGAATTTACAGTTTCCCAGTAACTATCATAATCAAAATTAACAAATTTGACTTTGATTATTAACTTTACAAGCATAAACCAAAAAGAACTAATTACTAATTAATTGATAACAATTCTTATGTAAGTTATTACTTGGCTGTTTGACGTTCTCAGCTCTTTTATAGAAAGGGCTGGCAACCTATGCATCGTCCTGCAAATGAATTAAACAAGCCTCAGGGTTTTATACTTTGTTTCATATAAAGAATCACATATAAATATAAAAAAATTATGAAGATTTAATAGGATATAACTATTTTTATATAAACTCAAAAGCTAAGGACTGCATCCTAGAAATAATTAAAACAACATGAATATACAGTCAATAAGGAATTTTTTGGCATATAACTATAATTGAAAAATATAGAAAGAGGAGTTAAAAATGGGAAAGCTAATAGGAATTGACTTAGGAACTACAAATTCAGTTGTAGCTGTTATGGAAGCAGGAAAGTCTACTGTAATTCCTAATGCAGAAGGCAACAGAACTACTCCTTCTGTAGTTGCTTTCTTAAAGTCAGGAGAAAGAGCCGTAGGTCAAATTGCAAAAAGGCAAAGAGAATTAAATCCTGAAAAAACTGTTTCAAGTATTAAAAGATTTATGGGGCATACTTATGATGAAACAGAACAAGAAAGAAAATATGTTTCATATAAAACAAAAAAAGCAAAAGACAATGCTGTAATTGTAGATATTGAAGAAAAAGAATATACCCCTCAGGAAGTATCAGCAATGATTCTTCGAAAATTGAAAGAAGATGCTGAAAAATACATTGGCGAGAAGGTAAGTGCAGCAGTAATAACTGTTCCGGCATATTTTAATGACAGTCAAAGACAAGCTACCAAGGATGCAGGAACCATAGCAGGCCTAGATGTTTTAAGAATTATAAACGAACCAACGGCAGCAGCACTTGCCTATGGGCTTGATAAAAAAGAAGATGAAACAATTCTGGTCTTTGACCTTGGCGGAGGAACCTTTGACGTCAGTATTTTAGAAGTAGGAGATGGGGTATTTGAAGTAAAATCCACAAGCGGTGACTCAAGACTTGGCGGAGATGATTTTGATCAAAAAATCGTAAACTGGATAGCAGATGAATTCCATAGACTTGAAGGCATTGACCTAAGAAAAGACAGGCAGGCACTGCAAAGACTTACTGAAGCTGCAGAAAAAGCAAAAATTGAATTATCCAGCCTAACAGAAACTACAATTAGTTTGCCATTTATTACAGCAGATCAAAATGGACCAAAACATCTTGAAATGAAGCTTGCAAGGGCAAAATTCGAAGATCTCTGTCATGATTTATTTGAACGTGTTAAAGGCCCTCTAAAGAGAGCATTAGATGATGCAAGAATCACCACCAGTGAAATTGATGAAATAGTATTAGTAGGTGGTTCTACTAGAATTCCTGCAGTTGTTAAACTTGTAAAAGATTTTACCGGCAAAGAACCTAATCAAGGGGTAAATCCTGATGAAGTAGTTGCTGTAGGTGCAGCAATTCAAGCAGGTATTTTAGGTGGAGAAGTAAAAGATGTAGTATTACTTGATGTTACTCCTCTTAGTTTCGGAATTGAAACATTAGGTGGAGTTTTTACCAAACTTATCGACAGAAATACTACTATTCCTACCAGAAAATCAGAAATATTCAGTACAGCTGATGACAATCAAACCAGAGTTGACATTAAAGTTTTTCAGGGAGAAAGACCAATAGCATCTGATAATAAACTACTTGGAGAATTCCATCTTGAAGGAATATCATCTGCGCCAAGAGGCATACCTAAAATCGAAGTTACTTTTGATATAGATGCTAATGGGATTTTAAGCGTTACTGCAAAAGATCAGGCAACAAGTAAAGAGCAAAAAATAACAATTACAGCATCTACAAACTTATCAAAAAATGAAATTGACAAGATGGTCAAAGAAGCAGAATCACATTCTTCCGAAGACCAAAAACGTAAAGAAGAAATTGAAGAAAGAAACAAAGCAGACAGTCTGGTTTACAGGGTTGAAAGACAACTTTCAGAATTGAAAGATACTCCTTCAATCCCTGAAAAGTCAAAAGTTGAACAATCTTTAAACGAACTCAGGCAGGCAATAAAAGACAATGCAGACATAAATAAGATCAAACGTCTTACCAATGATCTTCAGGAAGCTGTTTATACTCTTACTACAAAAGTATCCCAACAACAAGGTCAAGATCGTCAAGATCAGCAAAAAAGTACTGAAAACACCAGTGACGAAGAACCTGTTGGTGCAAAAAAATCCACTACAAATGGCGGCGACGATGATGTAATTGATGCTGAATTTAAACCCTCTAACTAAGATCCACAATATGCTTCATATAAACCTACTCTGCCATAGAATTAAATATTTGGCAGCATGCATTTACATTACCTCAGTAATAATTACTATTTCTTCTTGTGCAAATGCACAGGTTCAATTACCATTGCCAGGTAACTTTAATAATCTTACTCTTAATGGCAGAGCATTAGAAAAGACTTTTGACTTTGAAGTAAATGAAGCTTCAAGTCCAATAACACAGAATTTTACACTCGATAAAACTGGTGTTATTTTACATTTAAAACCAGCTCCAAAGATCAAAGATGAAAATACCACCTTAAAAATCATAGATGAAAACGGTACAGAAGTACAAACTTATAAATATATAGATAACACCTTATTTGGACTTGTTGATCCAGCTAAAACATATTCAATTATTCAGCATATAAAGCCTGACTGTACAAATATTACAAACAACCTAAATCTTCCTTCCGAAAATTTGATCTGTCCTGATTATGAAGAGTTCAAAATATATGGAAATATAATGATATCTTCCGACACCAGCCTTAGAATCAGGCTTCAGTCCCCTTCAGAGTATTACTCTGCTTCAGTAAGCTTGCCGGAGAATAGTTCTCAGGCTGAAAATTTTAAATTTGTTGAAATTAAAAAGAATTTTAATACCACTGATACAACAAACAATTTCCAAAATAACCAGGAGAATATTGCAAACCTGCTTGGAATTGGAAAAGGTGGTATTTGCATAGCTGGAAGTTTAACCACAAAAAATCCAAAAGAAATAACTGACTGTTTATTCAACAATCCAAATATAAATTCAATATTTTATTTTAAAGATAATTTTAATAACAAACAAATGCAAAACGAATCAACGAATCTTGTGTTTTCATATATTCCAAGAATATTTGAAAAGTCAGGATTTTCATATTTTTTTAAATACGACGAGAGCTTTTTAACATCAAATCCAGGCAAAGAAATAATAGATTCTGAAAGCTCAGAGAATCTTAGTTTTGAAAGTTATCTTTCCTCTACAACATTAAAGCTTGGAAACTTTAACAATTCTAAGACAAAAATCAATAAGAATAGTTACAAATTAAACACTCCTCTTGAGGTAGATAAAAATCTTATTAAAGTTACCTTTAATATTCCGCTGGACAACCTGGAAAGTATTGTAAGCCCTTATTCCGATCAAAACAAAAAAAGCGTCCTGTCAAATCTTACAATTTCAGGGAATGACAATATAAACATAAATAAATTCACCATTTCAACAGACAATAATGTTTTAATTCAGAATCTTATCGAGCCTGAAGAAGCAAGCAGAAATCAATCAATACCTGCTGATGAACCCTTAAATAGTCCACTCAGTGATTTAAAAATCACTACTTATTTAAAAGCTGATATTTACACAATAAGCACAATAAAAACTTATAGTTCTGTTGAGCAAAATATAGCACCCAGCGTTAATGAAAAGGGCAAGCCCATTGAAACAATAAACAACAAATCATTTCTTCAATTATTGATTACTAAAACCTTTTCGCCAACTGATCTTTCAGAACCAAATATAAATCTAGACCTAAATAGTTCGTCTCTCTTATTAAAAGATAATTCCTTAACTGAACAATTTACATTATCAGGATTTCTTGCCCCACCAGATTTTAGACCGGTAATAGAAGAAAACTATAGGGCTAATATAAGTCTATTTAAGACCTTTGACATAGGAAACAATAATTTAATAACAATTAAATATGCAGATTTAAGAACAAAAGACGAATCCAAACTTGTAAATTTTTTCAATATTCCATTTATCCCAAAAGGAATTTATAAAGTTGAAATATTGTTTAATGGAGACAGAGAATTATTTTTTGAAATTGCTAATGTTAAAAATAAGCAAAAATAGTCAAGCTTAATCTTACATTTAATGTATATATACGATTTGAGGAATCTTTGATTTATCGCTTAAATATTAAACCATTTTAAATATTGCAATGGTTTGCAAATCTTATTGTAATCTAATAATTAGCACTATATTCGCTCCATAAAATAATTGAAATTAAGTTTACTATGCTAGAACCAATAGGACAAACACCACCAAAAAGACCAAAAGCTTCAGTCCTTCCAAGAGCACTTGTCAAAAGAATTACAATGAAACCCCCTCCTCCACCTAGAGAACTCTCACCTAGTGAGCTCTTAGCAAAAGAAGAGAAAGAAAAGAAAGCAGAGAGAGAACGGCAGAGAGAACATGATAGATTGCATATGAACCCAGCAGAATTTAAGATAAAAGAAGAATTAGGTGCTGTGGGATATAAATGGTTACTTACTATGAGAAGCGTTTATCGCGGTTATTATGTAAGAGGCCTTTTTTTACTACATGATTTAGTTAGTGAGGTGTGGGAAGATTACAAAGTCTTAATGACGAATAAATATGATCTTATTGATCGTACATTTAGTTATTCTGAAAATTGGAGAGAATTAGTTGGTCAAAGAGAAAAGGAAAGAACGATCGGACCATTTGATCCACATCGCGGATATACTCTACATTATCAACAACTTGCAATGGCTAGCTTTAGAACAGGAATTCTTGAACAACTAGAAATAAAGGGAAGTCAGTATAGAGAAAATCCTGATCCAAGATTAGGTGTTGGTTTTCCACCTGGTCATATTTGTCAAACAGATTTTGAAAGGCTAGCGAAGGAATGTCCTGCTAAAAGAGCTCCTTTAAATAGAATCTATGATTTAACACATAGAATTGATACTAATCTTTCTATCCTTGCACAAATGTCTGATCTGTTTCTCCCTGAGAAAGAACAAAACGATGTTAATCGTTCTATCGAGGCAGGAATGCTGAAGCTGCTTGTTACCGTTTCACCAGCTGGTAAGTGGACCCCTGCTACTGCAGAAGAAGAGAGAGAATTTTTATCAGCTGTACCTGATAACAGGCTTACTCTAGAAGAATTTGAACTGTTTCATACGCTGTCCACTAAGATTGAAGTATTCGAAGAAGCTGATGGTGCTCATTATGCTGATTGTAAGATTCCATCAAAGACTAGTAAATTATTGATAAATTTTGCTGCATGTTGTAGAGAAGCTGCAAAATTGTGGAAGGGAAGATTAGAAGATCAGAATACAGACTTTGGAATATTAAATTTATGTATGTCACAAGGAGAATCAGAGCTTTTTGATTTTGCCTATGGACCTCTGTGGATACTTATGAATAAGGAAAATTTAATAGATGTCTTTGGTATTAAAGAAATCCATTTCCAAGTTCAAGACCCTAATTGCAAATTCGAATGGGACGAACGGTCTGGTTGTTTCAAACCTAAAAAACCAAGATAATTAAAATTACTTAGCTTTAAGCTGGAGCTAATACCTTAATCAAGCGATCAATCTCTTTTACTAGATTTCTAAAGTTCTCAAAGTTTAATGTTTGTGGCCCATCTGATAATGCTTTTTCAGGTTCAGGATGAACCTCGATAATTAATCCATGTGCACCTGCCACTACGGCTGCCTTAGCAAGCGGTGCAACCAGATTCCATTTTCCTGTAGCATGACTTGGATCAAATATAACTGGAAGGTGTGAAAGTCTTTTAATTACAGGAATTGCTGCTATGTCTGCAGTATTTCTCGTATATTTATTATCAAATGTTCGAATTCCTCTTTCGCACATAATAATTTGTGTATTTCCTTTGTCCATAATTCTCTCAGCAGCAAGAAGCCATTCATCAATGGTAGCTGCTAAACCTCTTTTAAGTAAAACTGGCTTGTTTGTTTTTCCTATCTCATTTAGCAAGGTAAAATTCTGCATGTTTCTTGCCCCAACCTGTAAAATGTCAGTGAAGTTACATATCATTTCTAAGTCTCTTGCATCCATAATCTCAGTAACAACTGCAAGCCCAGTCTCTTTCCTGGCAACATCAAGAAATTCAAGTCCTAATTTACCCAACCCTTCAAAAGCCCTGGGTCCGGTACGTGGCTTAAATGCACCACCTCTTAAAACTTTTGCACCACATTCTTTAGCAACATTTGCAATAGCCAGGAGATTTTCTTGGTTTTCTACACTACAAGGACCTGCAATAATTACAGGAGGATTATCTCCGCCAAATTTAATATTTTTACCAACAGTTACAACAGTATCTAAGTGATGTGCATCTCTACTGGCAAGCTTAAACGGAACTTGGATTCTTTGTACTGTTCTTACACCTTCAAGAATTTCAAATTGATCAGTTGAATATTTTGATGTTTCTCCAATTGCAGCAATGACAGTCTGAACAACACCCTTATTTAAAATTGTTTTCATTCCGAGATCATGTATATGTTTAACTACTTTATCTACCTGCTCTTGCGTAGATTCCGGTTCCATAATAATAATCATTCTTATTTCCTCACTTTTAGCCTATAAAAATAAGCGTAGGTCAATAATAAAACCTGATTTATAAAATCACTAATATCTAAATGTTTTGTTAATAATTACTTCTTGGATATTACTATTTAAGGCTTAATGGCTTATTTATTAGGATTTTTGATTTGGTTGTGTTTTTTCTTGCTTTAAACGTGTAGCGTACTCGGCTAGATTTAAAATGGGTGACTCATTATCATCAGGGGGCATATACTGTGATATTCTGTTGCTGCCGTCCCTCGAAAATGAACTTCTGTCGTGATTAGCACCTATTGCTGCAATTATATCTTTTTGACTTGTAGTTGGTCTTATTATCATATTTTAATTGTATTCTTCATTAATTACCCAAGTCATCATTCTACAGTATAGTATTTAAAATTATTTATAAGCTTAATATTATTTTTAGGTTCTAATATACTATAAATATAATAAGTTTAATTGATATATCTTCATTTTATTTATGTTTTATTCTCCTGTATATATTTTTAATCTATACAGATTGTCTCTTTCTGGACCTGAATTTTTATTTGAACTTACAGGTGGGAAATTGTCAACTTCAAGAACATTTGCATAATTATCTTGACTAGAAATACTTTCAGCTTTTAAATTTTGATCGTTCATTTGAATAAGGCCAAATATCATTGCCAGAGCTGCTGTAGAAACTAACTGTAACTTAACTCTAGAAAGAGCAAGAAGAATCTTTTCAAAAGAAAATATTCCTTTAAAAGCTGCCCATGCAGATATTCCAGATATGCCGGCTGCAACAACTACTGCTGCTGTTCTCTCAGGGGTTAAAGTAGAAGCTACCAAAGCTCTTTCAAATAAATTCATTTGAGGCATTCTGTCTACTGTGTCATCGCTATGCAAAGGACGTTGTGTAAATCGTACAACTCGATCAGAAAAAGATTTATTCGGCCCAGAAATTTTCATGACTTCAATCTATGAATGCTTTGAAAATTTTTTGTTTCCAAATGAAATTTAGTAGTAGTAGAGGAAATGTCGATACGCTAGGGATGGGGTGAGAGTTATTTGAGTAATTAAGCAACTATGTCGTAGCAAATCCCCCCTGAAAAAGATCCCCAAAAAGATCAGCTAGTTGATCAGCTCCTAATTTAACTTTTTCTCCTTTTTCAGCAGCTTTAAATATATAGCTAAATAGTTTATAAAATGGGCTTTTGTTTCCATTTGTAGTTTTGAACATTGAAAGTATTTCAGAAGTACACATAGCAGTAAATTCACTAAGCGGAATTTCTACCATATGATTAATCTTTAGAGCTGCCGAAAATCCAGTAAGACCCGAAACAGTTCTTGGGTCTGAAGTAGGCTCCAGCGCAATTTTAACCTTACCTCTACTTTTATCAATACTAAAGCCATGTGTATATGAAACAAGCTTACCTGCTTCTAGCTCAACTTGTGAAACTCCTCTTGAAGTAAACACTCCTGAGTCATGTCCATAAATTTCACCTAAGATCTTTATGACTTCATCAGCACCTATACCATCACCTTGTAAACAACTCAACACGCGCTCCCTTATATCTAACTTATGATCTCTCAAATATCCCTTAACAAGTTCCTTTGCAACTCCATCTTTTAAAAGACCTTGGTATGTTAGATCATTTAATTCCTCGGCTTTAGCCTTTCTTGCAACTTGTGCTGCAACACAAATATCTCTTAATCCATCTATAGATAATTTACAACCTGCAGCTTTTATCTTTTCATTTATTTTTTCTTCATTACCAAAGCTAGCCCATTGAGCATCAGTACATCCTAAGCGCTTTTCTCCATTTTCTGCAGCACTTTCTCTTACAGCATCTGCTATATTACCCAAGGTTGTAGCACAATCAGGAACTGCTTTTTCTTCAATATAACGTCCATTCAAGAGATTAGAACCATATTTTGAAGAAATTTCTACTAACAAAATGTCTCTAAGTTCTTTAATTCTAGTTGAAAACGGTGTATCAGCCGCTGGCTGATAAATTTGAGATAATACTTCCGGATCAAAGGTCAGTAACAAATTTTTTGCTAATATTTCAGCCTGCTCTTTCGGAGCAGGGTCATTTATTTCAATCTCAACAACTCCTAATCTTTCATTATGTGGAACAATTTTATCCTTTATAACTTGTGCCTTCTGTTTATCATCTAAACCGGCTGTGATCACATCAGTAAGTTCTGCTATATATTCTGCTCTTGTTTTGTTTGCAGTTAATATTATTGGACACTTTTGTTCTTTTACATTAATCAATGAATTAATCCCTGTTAATATTCCATATAGTTGTTGAATATCAACGCCTTCCTTAGCCATCTCACCTAACTTATCATATTCATCTATAAAGAATGCCAATTCTTCATTCTGGTGTTTCGGATCGTCCTTATATTCTTTAATTAGAGCCTTCACACGAGTAAGAAGCATATCAAACACTAATAATGGATTACTTGCTCTTTGCCTAAAAGCATCACCCACTCCTTTACCAGCTTTATCAGCTAATGCAGCTTTATCATATTCAACTCGCCTAAGTTCATCCGCTCCTTTTACTAATGCTGGTACACTAATTTCTATAATCACAGGTTTTTTATTTCTAGCTTCAACTTTTCTTGCCCAGTTAGAAAGAATAACCTTAGCTCCAGTACTTTTTCCTGAACCAGACATACCACAAATAAATGCTGTTTCTGGTCTATTTGGTATTTGACTTCTGTTAAAAACCTTTCCTTGAATATCTCTTCTATATGTTAATTTTTTTTCTAAATCAGCTGCATCAGCATGAATTCCTTCTACTGACATCTCTGAATAAATATCTCTACCAGCCTTATTACTGATTCTCTTCTCTTGTAATCTACCTGCTTTGTCTGAACCCAATGCAAAATCTTCTTGAAATCTTGTAAGTTGACCAACAAAAGAAAGTACTGGTCCACCATACATAAGAACATTGCCTATAAGTCCTAAAATAGAACCAAAAATAGATCCTTCACCTGGAACATGACGCTCATTTCCATTTTGATCAGTCACAGTTCTAGTTGCAGGTGAAATTTTATTCTTTATCCATTTAACAATTGCTCCAGGTATTACAGCCATATATCCATAGGTTAGAATTTGATTTTTAATAAAAAGCCAAATTTTACTAAGAGTATTTTGTTCCTGTTTTTCACCAGAGACTTCTTCTCTGTAGGGAATTTCATAATCACCAAAAGGACCATATGCTGCCCCACCAATTATTTGCTGTCCAAATTTATTTGATATTGCTTCGGAAATAAACTCGCCACCTTTTTGAAGCCAGCCCAACTGTGCTGCTCCGTCAAAGCCACCTATTCCACCAATACCTATGTTTAATAAAAACAACTATTTACTCTCCTGAAATATTACTCTTAAATACTCTTCTTAAATAACTCAGACCATATTTAATCCGATATTAACAAATTAAACTCTTAAAAGTAAATGGTTAAAGAAAAGATTTTCCTTAATGTTTTTCACACATAAAAAATCAACGGCATTTATAATAAAACAGAAGAGAAATATCGAAATTACTCAAATATGAAAAAAACATTAAGCCTACTGATTTCCTTAACCTGGTTTCTTAACCATAGGTATTCTGATGTTATACTTCAAATATCATGAATGAAAATTTTGACAACTTATTAAGTTCAATAAACAGCCTCCCAAAGTCAGAGCAAGACAAGCTTTTTAATTATCTTCTGTATAAAAAATCTGCTCTTTCACAAGACAAAAAAGAACTGATTGAATTTATGACAGCATCCTCTGAAAGAATTAAACAATGGATGAAAAGAACCGATAATCTTATAGAAAAAATGGATGACTTTTTTAATGACCTTAAGAAATCAGCTTAATGACAATTTACTAAAAGTTAAAGATAAAGTCTTAAAAGCTGAAGAAGCATATAAATATTGTTTTTCATTAATACAATCATTTTTTGCTAACGAGTTAATTGATGATGATCTAAATAGAATTTTTGCTTTAAAAAAGGTTGAAATTGAAAGCACATATGAAAAATTAGAAAAGTTAACTGATTATTACAAAGCTTTTGAAAATCACAAAGACATAATCTCAGGGAATGATAGAACAATTAAAAATACATTTGAATTACTTATTGAATTAAAAGATGAATTCAATAATCTTATTGCTGAAATTCAGGGATTTGCAATTTTTCTTGAAAATAGCCTAAAAGAAAAACAATGAAAACTATAACCAATTTTCTTAACTTAGTTAAATTCGAACACTCAGTTTTTGCCCTGCCATTTGCTCTCTCAGGAGCAATTCTGGCAGTTAAAAATGGCTTTCCTGAAATCACTACCATCTTATGGATTGTCTTAGCTATGGTCTCAGGAAGGTCGCTGGCTATGAGCTTAAATAGAATCATTGATAAAGATATTGACTCTAAAAATCCCCGCACAAAGTTAAGAGAACTACCAAAAGGAATCTTAACCTTAAATCAGGCTATTTTATTTTCTATAATTTCACTTTCTGTTTTTATTTATTCAGCACTGCAACTGCCTAGAATTTGTTTATATCTACTTCCAATAGCAGCAGTGTGGTTTTATGTTTATCCATTTACAAAAAGATTTACTTTTTTATCACATCTATGGCTTGGAATTGCAATTGGGGCTTCAGTAATTGCCGGATGGATTGCAGTTACTGGAAGTATTAATTCTATTATTCCATTTATTCTTTCATGTGCAGTAACTTTCTGGGTAGCCGGATTTGATGTCTTATATGCCTGTCAGGATTATGAGTTTGATAAAAAAAATGATCTTCACAGCATACCCAGTAAATTTGGAATTAAAAACGCTCTTTTAATCTCAAGAGTTTTTCATTTAACTACAGTTACACTTTTGATCATTCTTGGATACTTTATAGAAAGTAGTTTTATTTACTGGATGAGTGTTATATTTGTAGCTTCTATGCTTACATATGAACAAAACCTCGTTAAAGAAAATGATTTGTCAAAATTAGACCTGGCATTTTTTACGCTTAACGGCTGGGTAAGTATGGGATTTCTAGGGTTTATGGTTATGGAGAAAGTGTTTTAGTTTATATGAAAGGAGAGCATAAAATGTCATTGCTAGGATGAGATTGCCACGCCTCATTTCATTCGGCTCGCAATGACATGAAGTCATGCCAAAAGTTTTTGTAACCGGGGCTACCGGATTTATAGGGAATAACCTTGTTAGTAAATTACTTGAAAAAGGCTATGCCGTAAAGATTTTAGTAAGAGATAAATCTCTTCTGGATTTGTTTAAATGGAAGAATGATGTAGATATTTTACCGGGAGATATCTTAGAACCTGAAACATTTCAGGGAAAAATAAATGACTGTGAAATTATTATTCACGGGGCAGCGTTAATTGCCTTCTGGAATAGAATCTGGGATAAGCTTTACCAGGTAAATGTAATTGGGACAAGAAACATCCTGGACGAAGCATTAAAATCAGGTTGTAAAAAATTTATTCATATTAGCTCTGTTGCTGCTATAGGATATGGAGAAAAAGGTGAGTCTATAAATGAAGATCATTCATTTAACTGGAGTAAACATAAGATTTGCTATATGGAAACCAAACACGAAGCTGAAATTGAAGTCCACAAAGCTATTGCAAAAGGACTAAATGCCACCATGGTAAATCCTGCAAATGTATGGGGAGTGGGGGATTTTAGAGGAAGACGAGTACCCGTTATTAAAGTAGTTAGGCTCAGACAGCCATTTTATGTTCATGCCGGGACAAACTTTGTAGATGTAGATGCAGTCTGTGAAGGCATTATCAATGCAATACTGCTTGGAAAATGCGGCGAAAGATATATTCTGGGCGGAGAGAATCTTGAAATAAAAGATTTTCTTTCTACCATTGCTAGTGAGCTTGGAGTATCAAAACCATTTATAAAACTACCTAAATTACCTATTGTTTTAGCTTCATATACACAGGAAGCTCTTGGAATGTTTACAGGAAAATCTCCAAGACCAGCCGCTTCACAGCTTTGTTTTTTTGGTAAAAATATTTACTATGACAGCAGTAAAGCTGCTACAGAATTAAAGATGCCTATAATTCCGTTTAGAGAGTGTATACATAAAACAATAAAATTTTACCAAGAACAAAAACTACTATGAGCGCGTGTCGGAGTGTCGGAGTATCGGCGTACTTCATAACGTAAAAGAATTCCTAGATCCGTTCTCTGTCCTCTCGCCGATACGCCTTTACGCCGGTTCGCCGTTACGTTCTATTTCCCTTCACATTTATGAATCTTTATAAAATTACTTTCACCACGTGCTGCAATAGGAAGACCACCAGTAACTATAACAATGTCTCCTTTTTTAACCAGCTTATGCTCTATCAATGTTTTTTCAACCAGGTTCATCATGGCTTCAGTATCGTAAACATCCATTAGTAAAATCGGTGTAGTTCCCCAGCAAAGACTTAGCTGGCGACTAACCATTTCGTTCTGTGTTAGTGCTAATACTTTTACTGGCGGTCTTTGTTTTGAAACCAGCTTTGCAGTTGTCCCTGAAAGGGTAAAGGATGCAATAGCTGTTGCTTTTACACGTTCAGCCAGCTCACAGGCACTTCTTGCTAGATTTTCCTGGACAGTTTTAACATCATGCCTTAATCTGGGTGCTACTGATTCTGCTTCAAGAGCAATCTTATGCATAGTTTCAACAGTAAGGGCTGGGTACTTACCGCTGGCAGTTTCCCCAGAAAGCATAATGGCATCTGTTCCATCAAAGATTGCATTTGCTACATCGCTAACCTCTGCCCTAGTGGGTTTTGGAGAATTAATCATAGATTCAAGCATCTGCGTAGCAGTAATAACCAGCACATTGTTTTCATTTGCCTGCTGAATAATTCTTTTTTGAATTGTAGGAAGTTTTTCAGGTGATAATTCTACGCCTAGATCACCTCTGGCTACCATAATTCCATCAGCTACCTTTAAAATATTAGACAAATCATCTAATGCCTGCGGTTTTTCAATTTTTGCAATTATTTTTACAAATGAATTCTTAGGAAGTAACTCTCTTAAAGCTAATATATCCTTAGCTGAACGTACAAAGGATAATGCAATTAAATCAACTTTATTATCAAGTCCATGTTTTAAATCTTTTTTATCTTTGTCAGTAAGCGGATTAAGATCTTTTAAATGTGTATCAGGAAAATTAACTCCTTTTCCGTCTTTCAGCTCTCCGCCGAAAAGGACCTGACACTGGAGCTCTTTTGAATTTACTTTTCCAAGCACTTTCAGCTCAATCTTACCGTCATCCAAAAGCACTCTGTGAGAAGAAGTCAAGGTGTCAATGATCTTATTAAAATTAACTATTTGGAATTTTTTGTCCGTACCGGTAACAAATTCACTAGTTAAAATGATTTTTGATTTATCTTTTAAAGACACAGAGCCGTTTTTTAATTTTCCGACACGAATTTTTGGACCCTGAAGATCCAGCAAAATACCAATTTCTTTTTTTAATTTACCTGAGACTTTACGAATATTTTTTATCGTAAGAGTTCTCGTCGCAAGATCACTGTGAGAACAGTTTATACGGAAGACATTGGTCCCTGCTTTTATTAAAGCTTCTATGACATCAGGCTCTCTTGATGCAGGTCCTATCGTTGCAATTATTTTTGTTAGTCTGGATGTTTTCTCAGGCACTGCTATTAGCTTTCCAGTATCATTTTTTTAATTTGTGCAGAAAGTTTTAATGCATTTGAGAATTCTCTCTGCCACATATTTCTGCCAAATATAAGTCCTGTAGCTCCGTTATCCATTGCAGCTCTTGCTTTGTGCAAAAGATCTTCATCACTTTGTTTACTTCCACCGGAAAACAAAACCATAGTTTTCCCTGCTGCATGGACTACTTTTGCAATAGCTTCCTCATAGGATAGCTTAAGAGTATTGTAAGGCTTAGGAAGTTTATCAAGTTTTGCTTCATCAATCTTTGGAACATTGATTTTAACTATATCTGCTCCAAACTCGCATGCTAGTCTGCTTGCATAATCAACTGCATAAAGACTGTCTTTTCCACCCTTTGCTTCAATGGCTAAACCTCTTGGATATGCCCAGACCACTAGCGGCATACCATATTTTTCACAGTCATATCTGACTTCGTTTAATTGTCTAATATCACGATCCTGTGAAGGCGAGCCTACATAAAGCGTGTAACCAACTGCATCTGCACCAAGCCTTACTGCATCTTCAACACATGCCGTAAGAGGAGAGAATGCATTATCATCTGATGGAACATTTGTCTTACCGTTAATTTTTAAAAGCAGCGGTACTCTTCCTACATATTTTCTGGAATATTTCGCTGCAAGTCCTATATGCAGTGCAATTGCAGAAAAGCCACCCTCAAGTGCCAGCCTGTATTGAAAATCAGGATCTTCGCTAGGCGGATTTACATAAAAATTCAATGGTCCATGTTCAATCCCCTGATCAATAGGGAGAATCATCAGGGTTCCATTAGCTGGACCATGTTCATAAAGCATTCTAAATAATCTGGTCTTTTTACCTATTGAAATGTCTAAATCATCTAATTTTGGTCTTTTAACTTTCATTTTAAATTCTGCTTTACCTGCTATTGCCATTTATATACCCTCTCCTTTATTGTATTCATTAATCAAATCTTCTAACTGTCTTCATTGATAAACTTTACTATATTTTTTAGATATTTCATAATATTATAACTTGTTAATAATTTCTCAACTTACATAACAAAATCAAGACCCCAATATACTCTTTTAATAGAGCAGAGCCACCGGAGTAATAAAAACTGTCAATGCACTATATTCATATTAAGAAACAAAAGTATAATTACTTTTACTATAAGGTGGATAAAAATATGAGCAAAAAAGTAAATTTGATTTTAATATTAATTTTGTCTTTGTTTTTAATTAACTCCACATTTAACGATACTCAATCTAAAATACTAATTGACTCTGACACCATAGCAAATATTGCAGAAGAAGTAAGTAACTCAGTCGTTAATATTGACACATCACTTGAAGTTAAAGCTGAAGAGCCAAAAGAAAAAAGTTTTAATTTTGAGCCTCAACCAGAAGCTGGAGGTGGCTCAGGAGTTATCATCAGAGAGAATGGTTACATCCTTACCAGTTACCATGTAGTAAAAAATACAGATAAAATTAATGTCACTTTAAGAAATGGGAAAAAATATGAAGGTAAATTAGTTTCTAAAGACAGTTACAGTGATATTGCAATAATAAAAATAAATGAAAACAATCTCCCAAAAGCAAGATTTGGAGACACAAATTTATTAAGACCAGGAGAATGGGTAATTGCAATTGGCTCTCCACTTGGACTTGAACATACAGTAACATTTGGAATAATCAGTGCTCTATCCAGGCATGTAGGAGTGACTTTTGGAGCTGCACAAGGTGCATACAAATACATTCAAACCGATGCTGCAATAAATCCAGGTAATTCCGGTGGGCCTCTTGTTAATTTAAACGGCGAGATAATAGGAATAAACACTTTTATAATTGGGAGAAATGCTCAAAACTTAAACTTTGCAATACCTGGGAATTATGTAAAAGAAATTGCAGATAAATTAATTTCAGAAGGCAGCATTAAACATCCTTATCTAGGAATTAAAATGACACGCCTTGAAGATGAACAAATAAAAACAGAAAGTATACCAAAAGATATAAAGGGTGCATATGTAGTAGAAGTAGTTCCTAATAGTCCTGCACACTTAAATGGAATACAACCAGGAGATATAATCCAAAAACTTGATGGGATATTAATAGACGATCCTACAAAAATTGCTGAAATTATAAGAAATAAAAAAGTAGGTAACAAGATTCACCTAAAGGTACTAAGAAATGGAGAAGCTAAAATTATAAAATTACTCATTGGGGATCTTCCGGATGAAGAAGATCTTACAAAAGAAGAGACAGAAGACAAAGAGAAGAAATAACTACTTACTTACCTTACACAAAGATCTTAAATAATCATAACTATATATACCTGTGCTGTGGTTATCTGTCCATGTAAAAGATAATGCATAATTTCCAACGATTTCAATATTTGTCAAATTTATATCTTCTGGAATATTTTCAATTTTAACTAGCCTTTCACCTGTAATTTCATGCCTACATAAAGCACACATACATAAAGCTCTAAGCTCACGCAAACTATACAAACATTCTTTGCCATCATTCCAGATTATTTTAAGTTCACTTTGTGAATTTCTGGTAATAAGTTTGGGTACATGATACTCCATATACTTCAAATCACAAAAATCTTGAATGCTTTAAAATTTCAGAGCATTTACATTTTTTCCTGTCATGAGGGATAATTTCAATTAACTTAAAAAGAACTTTTCTTAATTTTTCCAGATTTTGTTGAAATACTATCATTACCTCATTATGACTTACAGGCTGTACATCACCAACCAGTCCTGAATCATAATCAGTAGCCAGTGCAATATTTACCACACACATTTCAAGCTCTTTAGCTAAATGTGCTTCTGGGTATTGAGTCATATTTATCGTAGTCCACCCCATACTTGTAAACCATTTAGATTCAGCTTTTGTACTGAAGCGAGGTCCTTGTATAACTACAATAGTGCCAGTTTTATGACAGGTAACTTTATTTTCTTCAGTAGCTTTAATTGCAAGTTCTCTTAATTCAGGACAATATGGATCTGCTGCACTAACATGCGTAGCTATAGGACCATCATAAAAAGTATCAATTCTGCCCCTCGTTCTATCTATGTATTGATCACTTATTACAAAGTCACCAGGTTTAATTACCTTTTGCAAACTTCCTACAGCACATGGACTTATTATTCTACTTATTCCAAGTTCTTTCATTGCCCAAAGATTTGCCCGGTAATTAATTTTTTGAGGAGGAATAGAGTGCTTTCTTCCGTGTCTTGGTAAAAAAGCTACAGTCTTATCGCCAACTTTGCCTAGAAACAAATTATCCGAGGGAGGACCATAGGGTGTTTCTACCGAAACTTCTTCAATCTTTTCAAGAAAATCATAAAACCCAGATCCACCAAATATTCCGATATCTGCTTTTTTATTTGTCATTATCAAACCTCATCTTTTCCTTTATCTTTTAAGAATTTGTCTTTCTTTTTCCTTTTCAAAGAAGTCTAAGTAGGAATTTTCACGCAACGCACAGATATTAATAAGATAACTTACAAAAGATTTTAATTTTTTATATATTCCGCAAAAAGACAGCACATATATAAACCTATGAATTAGCCACCCAAGAATACCTGTAAGATAAAAACCTTTTATATCGACAATCGAACTATTAGCACCTAGAAACATAGTATTAATATGGAAATTCGTTCTTAACGGATTTAATGGATTATTGTTTATTTTAGAAAGGATATTTGAAGCACAAAGCTGTGCCTGAGTAATGGTTGAAATTATATTTGGTGAGGCTGTTTCATTTAAATCCATACATTTTGAACAATCGCCAATTACAAAGACATCATCAAAACCATCTGCCTGAAGATAAATATTAACTGATGCATTGCCGTGATCATCTTTTCTTAGATTCAATGATTTCATAAGAGCACAATAATCATTTGAGGCAGAAAGTATTACTGTACCAGATTCAATTTCTCTTTCTTGATTTATTAAAACTTTTCCTTTTGAAAAGTCAGTTATTTTAGAGTTTAAAAGTAACTGAATCCTTTTTTTGTTTAAATTACAAAAAATATGTGTTTTAAAAAACGGGTCTTTATCCGGGAATAAATTTTGCCGTGCTTCAATTAAGTATATTTTTACCTGGGATTTATAAAGCTCCGGATAATAATGTTTTAAGAGATGGATAACATAATCAGATAGTGCACAAGCAATTTCAAGTCCTCTTACATCCGCACCTACTACGCAAAAAGTAAGCAAAGAAGATTTTTTATTTTGATCATTTTCAAGAGCTGCTTTTTCTAATGTTTTTTGTACGTGAGTTCTTATTTGCAATGCATCGATAGGCGAATTAAGACAGAAAGAATTTCTCTTATAGCTTTCTTCATTTTCATTAATAGAATCTTTTTGGGGGGCTAATACCAGATATGAGTAATCAAATATACCTTGATTTGTTTTAACAATTTTCTTTACAAGGTCAATGTCTTTAACATCTGCCTGCAAATAAGAAACACCTGGTTTAATAATGCCAACACTTCTTAAGCCACAAGTAACATCATTAATCGACACTGAATCGCATAGAATTTGAGTAAGTAATTCATTTATAAAATAATAACTTTTGTCAGTAATCCATAAAAGTTCAGCGGGTTCCCTGGTTCTGGAAAGAGATTGCTCAAGATTATGGTAAGCTGCTGCACTTGCATAACTGCTACCAATAATTACTATTTTTTGCTTACCCACAACTTACTAATTTTACCCTTTTATACTTGTGTCGTGCAAAAGCGTCCTTGATTAATATAGTGTAAAGTCTAAATTAAAAGCATTAGATTTAAATTGCTGACTAAACAGTTAATAATTCAAAGTTTATCTCATTTTTAATTTCTTTAGATACTTTTAAACATAATTCTGGCATGCCTTTTGAACCTGACAATGAAACTATATCTGCTTGTTTTATGTTTTGTGATCTAGCCCATTCTAATGAAATTTTTAAAAGCATTGCTGCTATACCTTGTCTTCTGTATTGCGGCTTTGTATAAATATCTTCAATAACACCTTTTAATACAAGCTCAGAAGAAGGTAACGTAACTGATTGTAGATATAAAAATCCTCTCACTTCATATTCATTTTTCTTTTGAGCAACTAATAATAAATTACTTCTTTTTTCAACCTTATTCTGGACAAAATAATGCCAATCTTTTTTTTCTGCATTAAAAGAATATCTCTCTGGTGCAAATATTTGCTGAATGCTTGCAAGATTTGCCCACAGCTCTCCAAGTTCTTTTATATGATTATCATTTGCAGAAGATATTACAATATCATCCTGTTCAAATAAAACATAATTATTAATGTCTGAAACTTTTTTTAAATTTGCAAGTTCTTCAGAAATACTATTACAAACATCAGGTAAGTGATTCGCCAAATTTTGATTTAACTCCATGTATAATCCTTTCTAAGCTAATCTAACTATTTAACTTTTATAGACGTATTTATAAAAGTTTCGATGAATATATAAAGTTAAGGTCTTAACCTTTTTGACTTTTATTAAATAAATTTCATCTCTATTTCAACATCAAAGCCCCCTGCTTTGTACAAGAGGCTTTTATTAACTTGCTGTTAACTTATTTCTATGCTTTTCCCAGAGTCTTTCCACCTGGTGTCCAGCCCACAGGACATAATTCTCCTGTCTGGAATGCAGTCAAAACTCTAAGAGTTTCATCTATACTTCTTCCAACCTGAAGATCATGAACAGTTGCTGCTCGTACCTTACCTTCCGGGTCAATTATAAAAGTACCTCGTAAAGAGATACCCTTATCCTCTAAGAGGATGCCATAATCTTGGCTAATTTTTTTCGTCAGGTCAGACATTAGAGGAAAGTTTAATTTTCCTAAGCCCCCTTGTTCACACCAGCCCTTATGTGAATAAACACTGTCAATACTGGCGCCAATAAGTTGTGCATTTTTCTTTTTAAACTCTTCTGCTTTTTGACTGAACTCTAGAATTTCAGTAGGACATACAAAAGTAAAATCAAGTGGATAGAAAAATAAAACTACCCATTTACCTTTATAATCTGATAAAGAAATTTCTTTGATTTGTCCGTCCACATATGCCTGTGCTTTAAATTGTGGTGCTTGCTGACCAACTATTGGTTTTGAACAGCTTTGTTGAATAATAGCTAATGAGCTACCATTTTTTTCTTGTATAGTTACCACGAATATTTCCTCCTGTTTAATAATCTGTTTTCTGTAATTTATTTACTATAAGATTTTACTTCTAAATAAATAAATAAATCTATGCTTACAGTATTAAAGCTCTGTATTACTAAATAAGTCTCTCTAATTATCTGACATTTGAACACCTAAGCCAGGTTCAAGGGAAGGAATTACTTTATTATTTACAAACATTAAACCTGAGAATGGGTCATTTGCTAAGAGTAAATGACCATCAAGATCCACATAATCAGCCATTGGAGCCAGATGTGCTGCTGCAGAAATAGAACAAGAAGATTCAATCATACACCCCAACATTACCTTCAAATTATATCCTCTTGCAAGCTTTATCATATTTACTGCTTCAATAACACTGCCTGCTTTCATTAATTTAATATTAATTCCATGAACCTTACCTAGGACAGACTCAATATCATTGCCTACCATACAATCCTCATCTACAAAGATTGGAATTGGTGAAGAATTATAGATTTCTGACAGTAAGTATGCCTGTCCTTTCGGAAGAGGTTGTTCTAAAAGTTCTACTTTATATTTCGGTAATATATCCAGCATTTTTTTTGTGGTTTCCAAATTCCAACCACCATTTGCATCTACTCTTAAAATGCAATTTAAATTTTTAGTGGCTTTATGTACAGTCTCTAAAATATTTATATCAGCTTCTTCTCCTTTTCCTAATTTAATTTTTAATATGCGGTGACCTGCTTTAATGGCTTTTTGAACTTTTTCTTCTATTACAAGTAGATTATCCAATCCGACAGTAAATGACGTTTGCGGTATATTTTCATAATCATCATTTAACACAACAAAAGGATCTTCATAAAAGAGATATTGATATAAGCTTCGATTATTTATTTTGCCAATTAAATCCCAGAACGCAATCTCAAGACCTACTTTAGCTGCATATGATAATCCAAGAGGATTAAGAGAGGACGAAAAATTATTTAGATCATCTTTTAATTTTTGAATGTTAGTCACATACTCTTCAGGTGATTTATATTTTAGAAATGATTGTATGAAATTGATTACACTGTCCTGACTCTCACCATAATAAGAAGAGGGAGCAGACTCACCGTATGCAGTAACATCTCCATATGTTATGGTAATTAAAACATTTTTAGCAGAATCCATCGAGCCCCTAGAAATTCCAAAAGGATATTCTAATTTAAGATTAAAGGGGCGAACATTTATTTTTATTTTGGATTTAGACATGCATTTAAAAGTTTTTCAGCCGTATACTTAACAGGATCAGTCACAGGCAATAAAGTTTCATCCTCTGCTTTTTTTATTAAATCAGATGTTTGTTTTTCATCAAGCCCATAAGTATTCAATGCTATACCAACAACCTTTGCTTTTCTGACAGGCAATGAAATATTTTCATAAACATTAATAAATTGCTTTAATGATTCAATTTTTATTTTTGTATTGCGAAGATATTCATAATTTGCCTTATGACATAAGATTAATTTATTAGGCACAGAACCATGATAAAGTGCAAGCGTTACGCCTGACCAGGCAGGATGAAGAATTGAGCCTTGTCCTTCTACAAATGCAAATGCATATTTTTGTTTGGCAGCTTTGATTATTTCTTCTTCTATAGCTCCTGCCATAAAATCTCCGACTATAGCATCAATTGGTATACCATCACCACTTATCATCATTCCGGTTTGACCTGTAGCAATAAACTTTGCAGACTTGCCAACAGCTTTAGCACTTTTTGTAAGCTCAAGAGCAACTGTCATTTTACCAATAGCTGCATCTGTACCAACCGTTAAAACAACATTGATTGGATAATCAAGGACTAAGGCATTAGCAGTAGGAAATTTATGATTGGTTTTTCTGACATCCCATATATAGACTCCTTCATCTTCTGATGTTTTTTTTATTTCAGAAATATCAGAAAGAAAGTCATGCAATCCATTTATAATATTTAATTTGAGTTTCAAGGCATTTCTAATATCAGGCAACCATTCAAGAGGAAACTTGCCCCCAGCTGGAGCAATTCCTATTAATAAACAATCTGCATTTTTGTGATACTTAACTGCATTTTGTATAGAGTCATAAATTGGTATTGGCAGCAAATCTTTAATTACCGAGGAAGTTGTTTTACCATCTAATTTTCTGTCTATAACAGCAACAGTTTCACACAATCCATATTTAATAAAACCAATACCGGTTTTTGCACTTTCTCCTCCAAATGAATCCTGAGCATATATAATCACTTTATTCTTTGAAGTAAGCATATTTATACTAATAATTTTATAAACATTTCTACTAAATCAGGATCCCACTGTTTTTCTTTTCCGGATTTTAATCTGCTTACTGCTTCATCAAACGATAAAGATGATCGATAAGGTCTGTTACTGGTCATTGCCTGATATGCATCAACAATACATACAATCCTTGCCCCCAATGGTATCTCAGCTTTGGATATACCATGTGGATAACCAGATCCATCCCAATATTCATGGTGATATAAAACTAAATTAGCAACTTTCTCAAGAGGTCCTATGGGTTTTAATATCTTAGCTCCAATTACAGGATGTTTCTTCATTACTTCATATTCTTCTTTTGTAAGCTTCCCCGGCTTACATAATATACTTTCAGGAATACCGATTTTTCCAATATCATGCATTAAAGCAGCTAATCTAATCCATTCCATTTCTTGGTAATCAAGCCCTAAAGATTTTGCAAGCATAAATGCATATTCAGATACCCGCTTGCTATGACCTTCCGTGTATGAATCTTTTGCATCCAAGGCAAGAGCTAAACTCTGAACAGAATCTAAAATATCAGCACTGTATGTGTTTTTATTCTGCTCTAAATCGCTGACCTGCTTTTTAATAGTTTCAATTACTTCAGGTCCGGTTTTTAGGCTGGAACTTTTTACGATTATTTCCGGGAGGGCATGAGTAAGAAGCTGTTGCCATCTGCCTTTCAGCTGACCATGGATTTCATCAAAACCTGATATTTGTAACTTTCCCCTGGATTTTGATAAAATCATGCCCTGCTCAAGAATAGTCAGAAGTTCAGCAATAGAGTCAGTATGAGTAGGATATGTTACAAAAGAAAAATTATAGTCAACTGTACCAATGCCTAGAACAGAAACATTGCTTAAATAATCTTTGATTTTTTCTGCTTCTACTCTGGCACAATTTTGATCAACACCTCTCATTATCACGATAAACTCATCATTACTATATCTGGCGATTTTATATTTATCTCCAATCAATCTATTTAGATATCTCAACGTCTGAGACAAAACCAAATTACCAGCAACAAAACCCATTTTCAGATTAATGTCCCTAAGTTTTTCAATATCAATCATCAATAAACTAAAGGGGGATTTCAAAAGATTTGACTCAGCTTGACAATGACTGACTTCTCTTAAAAAGTCATCAGCTCCAATTAAATTACTATCAAAATCTTTTATAGAAGGGGCTTCTGAAGAAATAACCACTCCTAACATTCCGGATGCTTGTTTAATATATGATATTTCTTCTTCTGTCCAGAAACGATCATAGTCACATTGATGCAGAACTATAACCCCTACAGCTTTTTCTGAAGCCTGAATAGGATAGCCTAAAATAGATTTAATCGAGAGAAGGGATTCAATGTTTTGGTTAATCACATTATCACTTAATAAGTTAACCGAACTTAATACGATAAGTTCACCTAGAGATATATTCTCAAGCCACCTTTGCTCAATATTTGGGACCACTGATATTGCCTCAAGGCACCCATTCTTTATGTATTCAAAGGTAAGAGCATTATTTAAGTTTAATCTGTTTAAGTCAGAAAATATTTTCACCTGGACCCTGCTGGCATTAAAGACTTTTGCTATTTCACTGGCGACCAAACTGATCTTTTCTTTTAAAGGACCTTTGACAGCAAGAATATCATTAATATGCAACAGACTTTGTTTAAATAAATAATTTTTTTCAGCAAGTACATAAGAAGCTCTTATAGCAAAAGAATTTGTTATCAATGCAATCAGCTTATGAAATTCTCCTAACAAATTTTCAGCCGGTTTTTTTAGCCAATAAATCTCAAGTCGCCCTTCAAAAGAAAGAGGAATTATATATTTATCATTTTGCCAGTATGGTGATTCCTGTTCATTTTCTCTTTGATTATTATCATGTGATTCTTTGAAATTCTTATTGTTAAAAGACAAAGGGTCATTTGAAGCAATAGCATATAAATTATCTGAATAAGCACAAAGAAAAACATATTCAGCATTCATAATCTGCTTTAACAAATTAACAGTTTTTTGTAACCATAATTTGCCTGAGCGTGGCTCTAATAAATTCTGAATTAATTCATAAGTCACACCTTCTGTTAAGGAGTTAAAGCTTAATGTTGCAACATTCTTTGTCATTAAAGAATAATTTTATCATTAGAAGAGCTCTGGTCGATTAATGGCATATGCTGACATGGCAGTAGAGACTTGCTGCAGCAAGTCTCTACTAGGCACTCTACCAGGCACAGCATTTTATTAGACAGCCAGAGGAACTTTGGGACCTTCCCAATAGTTTTTATTTTCAGGTGAGGCTTCTGTTACTTCAAACATTTTTGTAATCGAATGAGCTGCTCTGTCAAATATCTCCGGGTTAATTTCAATTTTATTTTTTTCTTCTTCAAGAGCAGAAATAAGAGTCTCTAATTTGTGATATTTCATATTTGGACACAGTGGAATCGGAAAAGTGGTAACAATTGTTTTATGCTGCATATCACGCTGCATCCTGGCTACAAGTCCTTGTTCTGATAAAATAATAAATTTTTGTTTGCTGTGATTTGTAACATATTTATAAATTTGAGATGTACTTCCAACAAAATCAGCCAGTCTCCAGACTTCCGGGTCACATTCAGGATGTGCGACAACCACTGCATCTGGATACTTTTCCCTCATGTGCAAAACTTCTTTTGGTGTGATTTGATAATGGGTAGGACAAAAACCATCATAAATATGCAATTTTTTATCTGGAACTTGTTCTTGGACCCAGACTCCTAATCCTTTATCTGGCACAAAAATAATTTCTTTTTCTTTAAAGGAACGGACAACCTGAACTGCATTTGTACTTGTACAACACATATCAGACTCTGCTTTAACAGCTGCACTGGAATTAACATAGCAAACTACAGGAATGCCAGGATGCTCTGCTTTAAAAGCACGTAAATCACCGATAGATATCATATCTGCCATAGGACAACCAGACTGAAGATCTGGCAATAATACTGTTTTTACTGGATTTAAAAGCTTTGCGGTTTCTGCCATAAAATGAACACCACAAAAAATTATAATATCAGCATTTGTCCTGGCAGCAAATCTGGAAAGAGCAAGACTATCCCCAACATGGTCTGCAATATCCTGTACTTCTAGTCTTTGATAAATGTGAGTTAGAATTACTGCATTTTTTTTCTTAGTCAGCTGCCTGACTTGATTTTTTAATGCATTTATATCGCGAACAGGTATGCTGTTTCTATTTCCATTTCCATTCCCATTAGTATTTGGAATCTTTAATGATGGTGTTTCTGATTCTGTTGTCATAGCAAAATAATATTTTTTACTAATTATATGTCCTTATTTTAAAAATAGCATAAAGTAACTTGTGATTTTTCTTCTTCCCAGGTCAGTTCAAAATTTTGTGCAATTAAGGAATGTTTATAGCTTTCAGCCAAAGCTGGATAATCCTGCCTAAAATGAACACCTAAGCTATGTCTTCGCTCAAGAGCCAATGTACAAATCAAATTAGACAATAAAATCATATTTTTAAATTCTTGTATCTTAATATTTTGACCTAATTTGTCTACATAATATTTTTCCGAAAGATTATGTAACCAAAATTTATGTTCTCTTAATAATCTTTCATTTCTTACAAGTCCTAAAGAATTTAAATTTCTTAGTTGTAATTCATTTAATATATTTTCAATGTCATTATCATCATATTGATTTTCATCGAATTCAACCGAGCACATTTCTTCAGCCTGAGAAAGATTTAATTCTTTTTGAGTTAAAAGAGATTCTACTAATAAATGAGGGACTACAACACATTCAAGCAATGAGTTACTTGCAAGCCTATTAGCACCATGAAAACCATTTGATGCAATTTCACCTAATGCCCATAGACCAGGGATATTTGTTTTTCCATATAAATCAGTTTTTATTCCACCAATAAGATAATGTGCAGCAGGAGCCACAGGTATACCAGCCCCAAACAAGTCTACTTCTCTTTCTATACATGCCTGGTAAACAGTTGGAAACCTGGTTTTAAAATATTCCTTATTAAAACTGCTAATATCCAGATAGACAAATCCTGATTTTGCTTTTTCAATTTTTTCTATTTCAGAAAGAATTGCCCTGGAAAGAACATCTCGCGGTGCCAATTCTCCCATTTTGTGATATGAAGTTGCAAAATACTCACCCTTTATATTTTTAAGCCTGGCACCTTCTCCACGGATTGCTTCTGTTATTAGTAAAGGTTCTCCATTTACATGCATTACAGTAGGATGGAACTGAATCATTTCCATATCCTGTAAATAAGCACCTGCACTATATGCAAGAGCAATACCATCGCCTGTACTGACCTGAGGGTTAGTAGTAAGTTTAAATAACCGCCCCGCTCCCCCGCTTGCAATGATTACATCACCTGCAAAAACAGAATATTTATTACCTGTTACATCACAGGCCAATACACCATTTATTCTGCCAAATTCGTTTTTTAATAACCTAATTACTGCAGTGCCCTGAGAAATAGAAACATTAGACTCTCTGCATGCCTTATCAATAAGAGCTTTCGTAATAAATCTTCCGGAAGCATCACCACCTATATGACAAACCCTGGCAAAAGAATGTGCAGCTTCTTTTGTTAAGTGAGGAATAGCATCATCAGTTAAATCAAATCTTATTCCATATGATATTAATTTTTCATAAGCAAGAATAGAGTTTTTAATTATTTCACGAGCTACAGAAACATTACAAAGGGACGTTCCTGCTTTTAGTGTATCCTGAAGGTGTCTCTCAAAACTATCACCAGTACTTAAAGGAATTGCAATACCTCCCTGAGCATATAAGCTTGAGCTTTCTGTTACTGCCTCCTTAGTAAAAATACATACCGATTTCCCGGCAACAGACAGTTCAATAGCACAGATCAAACCACTTATTCCAGAGCCAATAATTACTACATCAAATTTTTCAACTGGTTTAAATCTTATCTGCATTTCAATTTCCCAGAGTTTATGAAGGATTACATTAAAAAGCTTATCAAAGAAAGCTACAACAGCTGCTCTTCCAGAGAAAAATCTATCCAATTTGAGTGTTTAATAAAATAACTTGTCGAAATATAATCAACACCAGTAACAGCATATTTCTTAATATTGTCAATTGATATTTGTCCGCTGGCTTCAGAATATATATTTCCCGGCAATAGCTTTAAAGCATTTTTTAAGCCCTGTGGATTCCAGTTATCAAACATAATAATATCTGGTTTTACAGAAACAGCTTCATGCAATTCTTTAAGATTGCTTACTTCAACTTCAATTTTAGTTTTTTTTGAAATTTTTCTTCTAGCTTTTTTTACTGCATTACCAATACCACCTGCAGCTTTTATATGATTATCCTTAATTAGAATCATCTCACTTAAGTTAAATCTATGATTTTTAGCTCCCCCGCATAAAACTGCATATTTTTCTAAGGTTCGTAGATTTGGAGTAGTCTTTCGAGTATCAAGCAGAGTAACTTTTAATCCTTTTGTCTTATTTACAAGCCTTGAAGTACATGTAGCAATTCCAGAAAGATGCCCAATAAAATTCAGCGCAGTTCTTTCAGCTTTTAAAATTGATCTTGTGTTTCCATAAACAGTTGCAAGGGTTTTACCTTTACTAATAAGCTGACCATCCTTAAAACGAGGCTTAATAATTAAATTTTTATCCAGTGCTTTAAAAACTTCTTTAAATATTCCTATTCCGCAAAGAGTACAATTTTCATTTAAGATTAGAGCAAAAGTTGATTTATGCTTCTTTGGTATAAGCAAATCTGTGGTTATATCTCCTTTATGTCCAAGATCTTCTTTTAACGCACTTAAAATAATCCGAGAAACGCTTTTCATACAAATAAATTATAAAGGAGAGGGGGTTTGTTCAGGAGTTTGGGTTGCATTAAGAACAGCTTGCTTTGCAATAAATTCCTGCTTAATTTGTTCAAATAATTTTTCTTCAGGAAACAGAACTCTTTGTCCTACTCGTAATGTAAATTTTTTATCACCTTTTACAAGCTCAATAGTAGGATCATCACTTCTTGATTTGCTCTTGGAAATCTGCTTAACATACCAGTCTTCCAATGGATCCAACACAGATATTTCTGTCCTGTTAGGAACAGCCATACTTAATACAGCTTTAAGCTTAGTTTCACGTGTTAGTTTATCATCATCAACTTTTACACTGTAATCAGCCACATAAACATTTACCAGTGCCAGATTTTTATTTTCTACACTTACGATTCCCACCAGTTCAACTTGTTTTCTTTGGAGAGGAATCTCAGGCAATGGTTGTTCTTTGGCTTCTTCCTTGGCTTTTTGTTCAATGACTGGCTGTAAAATCAAATCCTGTCCAAAAGGATCAGATCTGGTTTCTATAGATTCTCTTGCTTTTAAGATTAAAGCTTCTCGTTCTTTATCAGTAATAGGCTTAAATATTTCTTTTTCAGAAACTTTTTTTCCGTTAGATTCTGTAAATCGTTTTTCATCTTTTTGAGCATTCAGTGCTTTCTCTTTTTTCGTAAAGAAATCTCTTACAACAACCTTTTCATCATCAGGATAGTCTTTATTTCCCTTAAACAAATTAGGAAGAGCATAAGTCCAGAATAAATAACCAATAGTAGCAGCCACTCCACCTGCTATAACTATTCTTACTGGTGTAAGTTTGGACCCGCCGGAATTTTGAAACATTTTATTTGCTCCTCGTATGTTTCCTAGACCTAAGTCTACCTTATTAATTTCACCCCAAAAAGTACTGCTTTTCATTTCCTTTATATTTAGTTTTTCACTAAACATATCAGGAATCTGAGGGTCGGGAACATTAGGCATAATTGCTTTAAGTACTGGAGTATTAGAAATCTTATTTGCTTGTGGCTCAAGATTTTGGCTTACATATGGAAGCTCAAGTATTGGTTTTATTGTTTCCTCTTTATCCATGACCTCAAGTTCCGGCAAGGGTTTATCTTTCTCAGTAACTAGTTCTTTAGTTTCAGGCTTTTCAGCTAATTCAGCTAATTCATCCGTAAGTTCTGACTCAAGACCACCACTAAATATACTTTCTAGCCCTTCATATTTATGCTCTTTAATTCCCCAGGGAAATTTATTTTCTGTTTTTGGGGCTTCTTCTAATGGCTCCTCTTCAGAAAGAGGATCTTCTTTTTTAGCTAAATTTTCTTTTAGAAAATATGGCTTCTTTTTTGTTTTGTTTTTTTCCTTTATTTCTTTTTTCTTTTCTGTTGTTACCTCAAGGCTTTCTGCTTTCTTTTTGTTTTCTGGTTTCGGAGGCCAAACAAAAGACTCACCCTCGCTTGATGAACTAACAATGTTTTCTTTGGTTGCTTCTGGAGTTATTACCTCAGGTGAGATTATTACACTTTCTTCTTCCTGAATTATTTGGGATTCAAGATTAAATGTGATGTCCGGTTCTTCAGAGCTCTGAGGTAGTGTTGGAATATCATCCTTGTCAATTTTTCTTCTGAGTGGGTTTACTGAAGTTTCCTCATAATTAAGTGTCGAGGTTTTCCTTCGTGGAATTGCTGAGGGAAAAATCGCATCATCAAGGGATACTTTAATAAGCTTTGTAGCTGTAAACTGCTTGTATAAATTTTGAAATCCGGATAGTTTAATCTTTTTAAAATTGATACGAGGCACTAATGACTTAACGTCAGACAATGTATAAGATAAGAGCATCCTCTCAAGATTATTTTCTTGGACCATGATTTCTTTTTTATCAGAGAATATTTTCATCAGCTTAATATTTTATTTGCTGATGCTTTAGGGTAGGGGAATTACTCTGAGTAATTCTTCTAGAGTGGTTTTTCTCTTTCGTACCTTTTGAACTCCTGCATGAGCCAGTGTTGGAACTCCCTGCCTAGTTAATTCAGCTTTAATATCATTCAGATTTGCTCTTTCCTGAATCATCTGCTGAAGTTTTTCATTAACAGGCATAATTTCAAAAACACCTTCTCTGCCAGAATATCCCAGGTTATTACATTTCTCACACCCCTGAGCTTTTGCAAACATTTCGTTTGTTGAAGACGTTAAATGCAATAACTCAAGTTCCTCAGCTGACGGTTTATATTCTTTATGACATGAACAAACTTTCCTAACCAATCTTTGGGCTAAAACACCAATTAATGCACTGGAAATAAGGTAAGGCTCAATTCCCATATCCATTAATCTGACAATAGTACTTGAAGCATCATTAGTATGTAATGTACTTAGGACTAAATGTCCTGTTAATGCAGCCTGAATTGCAATTTCTGCAGTTTCAAGGTCACGAATTTCCCCAATCATTACAATGTCTGGATCCTGACGAAGTATACTTCTTAACCCAGCAGAAAAAGAAAGACCAGCCTTTGCATTTACCTGAACCTGATTAACCCTGGCAAGCTGATATTCTACAGGATCTTCTACCGTTACAACGTTTTTTGTAGTATCCACCAGTTTAGCCAGGCTGGTATATAAAGTGCTTGTTTTACCTGAACCTGTTGGCCCGGTAATTAATATCATTCCCTGACTTCTTCCTAGCCACTCCTCATAAAGAGCAAGTCTTCCTTTAGGCATTCCAAGATCCAAAAGATTACTGAAATTATTTTCATGAGGGAGCATTCTAATTACACATTTTTCACCGTGCAATGTAGGAAGAGTTGAAACACGGAGATCAACTCTCTGTCCACCTAAAATCTCAGTTACACGACCATCCTGCGGCTGTCTTTGCTCAGCAATATTTAAATCAGCAATGATTTTTATACGTGCAATAACTACTTTTCTTAAATCCTGAACAGTGGAAAAATATCTGCAAACATCTCTTAAAATACCATCAATTCTGAATCTTACAATCAATCCTTTTGTGGTCGGCTCAAAGTGAATATCACTGGCTCTTTGGTTTAAGGCTTCACCCATTAACGCTCTTACATCATTTGCAATTGCTCCTTCGTCAGTTGCCATGATTTGGCGAATAGGTATTCTTTCAATGGTAGCTTCTAATTCAGCACCAAGCTTTGCTTGCGGAGCACTTAAGGAAGCTTCCTCAGGTTTTTGTTGCTGCATCTGCATCCCTGGTTTTTGTTTCAGGGTGGTTTGTGGTGATGCTTTTCCATCATATTGAGAAGTTTTAGTAGGTATATTTGCAGATGTTTTTCCTATAAGTGCAAACCATTTATCCCAGCTTTCTATGCCTATGTTTTTAAATTCAATCTGGCAACCATTTAAGAAATCTGAAAGTAAATTCCTTAAAGAAGGATCATGATTTTCAGGCACACCTACATAGAGTTTATTGTTCCAAAATAGAAGTGGAATGGCTTGTTCTGCAGGCCATGAAGAAGGCATTGCAGAAAGTAATTGTTTATCAAGGTACTCAAAATTTAAATTTCCAAGTTGATCAACAAGCAGAACCAGTGCATTATCTAATGTGGTCTTCCCGTTTTTTAACAGTTGAGTTAAAGATAATTTAGAAGGATTTGCAATCACCATATATTAATTATTCCCTATTTATTTTCGAAACATTAGTTTTTAAAAATTCTTGACGTAAAACTGAAGTAACATTTTCAATTATTTCAATTTTTAAAATAAAATATCATTTTATTAATTATCAAAACAACCTGTGCTATAAAATCTCCTATATTTTGAGGATATCTGTACTAATGTTAATACCAAGAAATCTTGAATTTTTACCATGTTTTGTACTTATTATCATCAAGTGACCAAAGGTTAAGAGTTAACTAAAAGCCTCTATTTCATCCACCTGCTTAGGAGTTCCTTCAGTTAAAACCTTATTTCCTGACTTTGTAATTAAAATATCATCTTCAATTCGAATCCCTATACCTTTAAATTTCTCCGGTACATCATCCAATTCACTGGAAATATATATCCCTGGTTCAACTGTCATTACCATCCCAGATACAAGTTTTATTGATTTATCATTTTTATCAAGGTATGGGCCTGCATCATGAACATCCAAACCAAGCCAATGGCTTAATTTATGCATAAAATATTTTCTGTATTTTTTCTTAGCAATAATTTCCTGAATGCTTCCTTTTAAAAGCTTTAAATCCTTTAATCCTTCAACAAGAATTTCTACAGCCTTATTATACGAATCTATAAACCTTTTTCCTGGTTTCATAAGTTCTATTGATTTAATTTGTGATTCCAGAACAATTTCATAAAGTGCTTTCTGAGGTGCAGTAAATTTTTTATTTGCTGGAAATGTTCTCGTTAAATCCGACGCATAGTATTTATATTCACATCCTGCATCAATTAAAATCAAATCATTTTTTTTAATTTTTTCAGAGTTGTTAATGTAATGAAGAATGGTAGCGTTTTTCCCGGCTCCAACAATAGATGAATATGCAGGTCCCAAAGAACCTGATTTTTTAAACTTATATTCAAGAATTGCTTCTAATTCGTATTCGTACATTCCAGGCTTTGCATAAGACATAGCTAAGATATGTGCATCCTTTGATATATCAGCTGCTTTTTTCATACAATCAATTTCAAGCTCATCTTTTATAAGTCGCAGGCAGGACAGAATTTCAAAAGGCTCATTTACTCCTTTAGGAGATCTTGCTCCAGATCTGTTGCTTTTTCTTATATCATTAATTAATTTTAATATTTTCTGATCATGGTCAGGATATTTTCCAAGAGAATAATAAATGTATTCTTTACCTGAAATAAAGTCTTCCAATTTTTCAAAAAACTTTGAATATTCAAATGCTAAATCAGCCTTAAATATTGATTTTGCACCATTAATACCAATTTGTTTACCAGTCCAGATTTCTTTTTCTCTGTCTTTGGGTTCAACAAATAATACATAAAAAGATTTGTGTCTTTCTTTTATAAGAAGACAAGCCGAGTTAGGCTCATCAAAACCAGTTAAATAATAAAAATCCGAATCTGGCTTAAATCTGTATTCAACATCATTTGATCTTATTGAAGCAGGTTTATTCAGAAGGATAAGTATTGAGTTTTCAGGAAGTTCGCTTAATACTTTCTTCCTCCTTCTCATGTAATATATATAATCTTTTTTCATTTTTACAACTTTACAACCTTACAACTTCACAAATACCCTCAACAACTTTTAGACTTATTCACCAAAAGGATTTGCTGGTCGCGTAGTGTCACCTGAAGCAGGGGAGGGAGAATTTTTAGCTGCAGGAGTTACCGCAGCCGCAGCTGGTAAAGAATTTTGCGCAGGTGGTTGTGCAGTACTTCCTGTGGTTTGTAATGTTTGTGATGTACCAGCTCCCTGGCTTTGTGGAGAAGGTACAGATGAATCAGCTGGTGTCTTAGTAGTATCAGAAGAAGGTGATTTTGCAGCAGGAGAACCTACAGCTGCAGGAGGTGGCGGAGGCGGTGTATTTTGCTGAGTCGTAGTCTCTTTAAGAGATTCATCCCTGCGATCTTTTTTAGATTTTTGATTTGTATTTGTACCTGAAAAATATGATGGTACAGTCTTTGCACCAAATGTTGGTTTTGATTTTACAGAAGCAGCTTTATCATCAGCAGTATTTGGTTTCATTAAGTATGCAATTCCATCAACATCTATAATTTCCACCCTTGCTGTCGGATTAAATAATATTTTAGACACAGAAAAATTTTGTAATTCATCCAAATAATCACCTGCCGCATATTCAACAGGCGGATCTTCAGGTGTAGTAACATTCTTAATAAGCGTCTTTGGTTTATTACCTATTAAATAAATTGCAATTATTTTATATGTTTCAGTAGGATCTACTTTTGATTTTGACTCTGCCTCAGCCTCAGCTTCATCCTCTGATTCTTTAGAAATCTTGTTATCTGTTTTTCCCCCAACTACCTTATCTTCTTTTACAGCTTTATTTACTACATCCTTAATAACATCAGAATCTGAAAAAGCAATAAGATAAAAGTTTGAAAACAACAAAGAAGAAATCAGTAAACATGTAAGATATATTTTAAGCATTATTGAATTCATATTTTATAACAGTAATTTTGAGATTAATTCCACTGTTTTTACTCAGCTGGCTCTGCGGTGACGTTGCTCCTCGAGCCAGCTTTGCATAGTGCACTTGGATAAATCAATCTTAACGTTTTTTAGGTTTTGCCGAACAAGTCGGACAAAACCTTTATCAATTAATTGTTTTACTCTAATCATTACAATATACCTGAGCAGTTACATTCTACTTAATTAAGACGATCAGTCTATTAATTTCTTACCCAAAAGCCTAATCAAATTAAGCTATCAATATATCTTACAGTCATATGCATAACTTTTTACTTAAATACAGGAAAAAATAGCAAAAAAAAGCTCTATAATTCTTTCTGTAATGATTTGGGTCAAAGATATTATCTCAATTCTCTATCCTGAACTTCTTGTTCTCTTAGCTTTAATACTTGCAATATTTCTGTGTACAACAAAATTTAAGGATATTATCTGGGTTATATCTGTAATGTTTATGTTTACTGGTATTCTCCATATCATAAGGTATCAGTTAAATTTCAATTCTCCTGTACAAATACTAAATGGAGCTTTTATTGCAGATTCCCTAAGCACTTATTTTAGGTTAATTACACTAGTTACCGCAATATTCATAGTACTTGCATCCGTAAAATACACTGAAGGCTTTTTCCACAAAAGTGAGTTTAATATTATTCTTCTTAGCTCAGTGCTTGGAATGATGATACTTGTAGGAGCTAATGATTTAATAACTTTATTTGTCGGGCTTGAAACACTTGGCTTAAGCTCTATTATGCTGGCTGGATATTCAAAATATGACCTGCGCAGTAATGAAGCATCACTAAAATATCTTCTAAATAGCGCAAGTGCATCAGCAATATTTTTATTTGGTTTATCAATAATTTATGGACTTACCGGTTCAACGCAGTTTTATGAAATCAAATACAAACTTCTCCAGCTAATTAATACCGAAACTTTAAATTACCCTATTATTGCTGTCACCTTAATTCTTATTATCAGTGGATTAGGATTTAAACTTGCTAGTGTACCGTTTCATATGTGGTCACCTGATGTTTATGAAGGTGCACCTACTCCTGTAACAGCATTTTTAGCCACTGCATCTAAAGCAGCAGGAGTTGCAATAACTTTAAGAATATTATTTGTATTATTTGATTTTGCACAAAATATCTGGCAGCCTTTAATCCTTTTGCTCGCACTTTTATCAATGGTAGTAGGGAATTTAATTGCACTGGGTGAGATTATAAACAAATCATCCATAAAAAGGCTTATGGCTTATTCTTCCATAGCTCAAGTGGGTTACATACTTATGGGATTAGCTCTGGCAAAGCCCGATACAATTTCAGCAAGCTTATTTTATTTAACCATCTATCTTGTAATGAATATCTGTGCGTTTTTATGCATTATAGAATTTGGAAACGAAGCAAACACAGATTCCATTTCTGATTATAGCGGGCTTATAAAAAAGAGACCTTGGCTTACATTTGCATTTGCAATTAGTTTATTTAATCTGGCAGGTTTACCGATTCCTCCAGCTGGGTTTATTGCAAAATTTATTTTATTTAAATCAGCATTTGAAGCTGGCTTACCTGGAATAATTATGGGCTCTATTGCTTTAACAACCACTATAATTTCTGTATTTTATTACCTCTATATTGCAAAGCTAATGATAGTAAATGAACCTTCAGTTGCAGTTTTAAACATAGATTCTAATAAAGACGCCACCGGGAAATCCAGAGAATTAAATGCAGCAATTACACTCGTAACAGCAACACTTATTTTTATAAGTATAATAAGTAACCCAATTTTACAAATTACAAATAAAACCACTGAAAGTATTACAAACAGAAATCAATATTTAAGCCTTAAAAAGTAATAACGACGACCTTTAATATGCTTTTTGTAAAAATCTTAACAACCTCTTAATTAAACAAATTTAGGATTGTTTATATAGGGGCGAAGAGAGAACATGGCATTAAAACTAGCAAGAATAGATCCACTAAATGCTTTAAGAGGTATGAGAGGCATTACTAAAATGATGGCAACAAATGATCTAAACATAGCCAGAGTAGAAGCCGCTTCTCTAGATGCCGTTATGAGAGACCCATCGGCATCGACAACATCAGGTGAATTAATTCTAGGAAAGACAATAACTTCAGTATTATTTAGATCGTTAATGGACATGATTGAACCACATATTAAAAGAACTTTAGAATTTTTAAAATTTATGAAAAGCATCAACAAATTATCTGCTTCTGCTTAAATTAATCTTTTGCTTTACATACCATCTTTACAAAACCATAACGATGGAGATTTAGCATTTTAGATATAGAGTTCAGGAGGAATTATGTCATTTAAAATAAACAGAATAATGCCACTAAATCAAGCTCAAAGCTTCAGAGGAATAAAAAACTCTAATCAAGCTAAAGCTCAACCTGCTTTTTGCCCAGAAATACCAAATCATTTCTTAGATAAAGATTTAAATCCATCAAATCCAAGCTCATGGAGTAGTGCAATATCCAATTTAATGTCAGATGCATTAGGTTCATTGTTTTGCCTGGAAGCTGAAAGCACAGGAGGTATCTTTGGAGATCCTGCATATAATCCTTACGAAAACAGACATAAAAGATTCATAGCAATGGCATTGCTTGGGAAAATGTACACTTTACTTCCACTAGTAAATTCAATGACAGAAGAAAATAAAAAAGCAAATAAAATGGAAAATCTTGCTTTAGCTGCTTGAAGCTACTTCATATTCTCAATAATTGCATCAGCAAACTCGCTGGTTTTTAATAACATTGCACCCGTCATTTGTCTTTCAAGATCATAAGTAACTTTTTTTTGTTTTATAGTTTTAGCAATTGCCTCTAATATCAACTGTGATGCCTTCTCCCAGCCAAAGTAATCAAACATCATTACTCCAGAAAGAATCATTGAACCAGGATTCACTTTATCCAGATTTGCATATTTTGGAGCAGTTCCATGGGTAGCTTCAAAAATTGCAATTTCATCCCCCATATTTGCTCCTGGTGCAATTCCAAGTCCGCCTACCTGAGCTGCACATGCATCAGACAGATAATCTCCGTTTAAATTCGTCGTGGCAATTATAGAATATTCTCCAGGCCTTATTAAAAGCTGCTGAAACATATTGTCAGCAATCCTATCTTTAAAAACAATTTTTCCTTCCGGTATTTTTCCATTATATTTTTCTCTTATGTCTTTTTCAGTAACTATATAATCTGGAAACTCTTTATCTGCAACTTCATAACCCCATTCACAAAATGCCCCTTCCGTATATTTCATTATATTTCCCTTGTGAACCAGAGTTACTGAAGGTTTTTTGTTCTTCATCGCATATTCGATAGCCTTACGTACGAGGCGCTTACTTCCAAATTCAGAGATTGGCTTAATGCCAACACCAGAGCCTTCTCTAACGTCCTGCTTAAGTTCTTTTAAAAAAGCAATTAATTTTACTGCTTCATCTGAGCCAGGCTTAAATTCAATTCCACTATAAACATCTTCGGTATTTTCTCTAAAAATAACCAGATCAACAAGTTCAGGATGTTTCGTAGGCGTAGGAACTCCTTCAAAATGTTTAATTGGGCGGACACAGGCATATAAGTCAAAGATTTGTCTAAGTGCTACATTTAAACTTCGAATTCCACTGCCAGTCGGCGTAGTAAGAGGACCTTTTATTGCAACCTTATACTCCCTAATTTTCTCAAGAGTTTCAGCAGGTAACCAGCTTTTTGTAGAATTGTATGCTTTTTCACCAGCAAGAACTTCAAGCCAATTAATTTCTTTCTCACCTTTATAAACAATTCTGATAGCTGCATCAAGAACTTTTCTTGCAGCTCTAGTTATGTCCGGACCTGTTCCATCCCCTTCAATAAAAGGAAGAATTACTTTATTTGGCACTATAATTTTGCCATCTTTAAATGATATTTTTTGTGCTTCTGTTGTAGCTGTCAATTTTCATCCTTTATTCAAAACAAAAGCGGAAGACGGGGTTCGAACCCGCGACCTTCTCCTTGGCAAGGAGACATTCTACCACTGAACTACTTCCGCGAAATTCTATAGCAGCTGGTTCTGCGGTGACATAGCTCCTCAAACCAGCTTTGCATAGACCGCTCGGTTTGCCAAATAAATTGGACAAACCTCGCTTTATTAAATTGTATTTATTCAACCCCATTGATTTCTAAATATCAATGATAAATTTAACATATTATAAATTCTTATGCCAGAGAGTGATTATTTAGTAAAAGCAGTTTCAAAAAATGGTGCGTTTAGGAGCATTGCTGTTTCCACGAGTAATCTTACGGAAGAAGCACGGCAAAGACATAATTTATCACATACAGCTACAGTTGCTCTTGGAAGAACTTTGGCCTGTGGAATATTGCTGTGCAATACATTAAGAAAGCAAAAAGGACATCTTACTTTAAAAATAAAAGGAAACGGGCCGCTTGGAACTATTTTATGTGATGCAAGCAGTGAAGGTACCATAAGAGGTTATGTTGAAAATCCACAGATTGAATGTTTTGACAATAAAGGACTGGTGGATATCGACAAGGCAGTAGGAAAAACCGGCTATATTCATGTAATTTATGACACAGGCAAAAGTATTCCATATCAGGGCTCTGTTGAACTTATTTCCGGTGAAATTGCTAAAGATGTTGTAAATTATTTGGCAACATCTGAACAAATTCCTTCTTATATATCATGTGGAGTTTACCTTGAACCAACTAGCGGGAAAGTCATGCAGGCTGGTGGAATCTTTATTCAAGCTCTACCAGGTGCAAAAGAAGATGACCTTAAAATTGTTGAAGAAACTATTTCAAAATTAGATCCGTTTTCTATTTTGCTCAGATCAGGATTAAACCTGGAACAAATAATAAAAAAAGCACTTGCTGACTTTAAAGTGGATATTCTAACCGAATATGAAGGGCTTTGTTTCCATTGTGGCTGTAGTCAAGGCAGATTTGAAAGTGCTATAGCATCCATTGGAAAATCTGAAATTAAAAAGATTATTGAAACGACTGGTTATGTAGAAGGCAGATGCCAATTTTGTAATAATGTTTATCTAGTGAAAAAAGAAGAGCTTGAAAGACTTCTTAATAGCCCTCAATAACAGGCTGAAACATGTAATCCCTGGGCTGAGTTCTTGCATCCTGATATTCTGCCTGATCAAATTTTGCATCTGCATATTGTGCTGCAGCTCCAATAGCAATTGGGACATTAGGCAATAAAAGATTTGGAAATATTTGTCTTTGTTCTATAGTAGCAAAGTGTTGGAAATATCCAGGATATTGAAATGGCGTTAAGCCAGTAAATGTTGCAAGTTTTAATAAAAATCTCCCGAAAGTTCTTCCTCTTGGAGGTGGTGTATATCCTAATCCGCCATGTGCAACGCTTCCAGTAACAGCACCTGGATAATAAAGATTTTCAAATATTGGATTTGCTTCTGTGGGTTGAATTATACTAGGCGGTACATTTCCAGCATTAACACTGACTTCAGGACCCATAGTTGTATCAATGCCGCGAATTAATTGTCCTTCCGGAGAATATAAACCTACAAACCCACTTGGATGTTTAATTATTACTTGCGCAGGATTAACCTGAGAAGTTAAAGCTTTAAGATCAGATCTATAAGGAACACTAAAAAAATCAAAACCAGCAAGTGATGAAACTTCCCTGTAAGACAGTTCTGATTCACTTAAGCCTACAAGCAATACTACTGGATTATTAAAAGATGGAACCTTACTTGGATCAAGCTGAGTTTGTGCTTTAATCGCTAAAGATGTATCTTCTGAATATGAAGGCAATGAAAAATTAAGTGCCATAATACATAGAACTAATCCAAGAATATTTTTGATTTTTATATCTTTTATTTTCATTTTTACTCTTTTACATTTTTACTCTTTTACATTTTTACTCTTTTACATTTTTACTCTTATTTTGATAATAACGCAAAGAGAACCAATATCCCCTGGGCTTAAGAATAGACCTGATAGGTTATGATAAGTTAAAATAGTAAAATCAAAATTGATAAATAAGAGATAACCCTAGGAAATATAAATGAACTCATTTGATGAATTAGTAAAAACTGTGGCAAAGTTAAGATCCCCTGAGGGTTGCCCCTGGGACAAAGAACAAACTCATAAAACATTAAAAAGATACTTAATAGAAGAAACCTATGAAACCCTGGAAGCAATAGACAGTAATGATCCAAAAATGTTAATGGAAGAGCTGGGAGATGTTTTACTTCAGGTAATATTACATGCACAAATTGCTTCTGAAAAAAATGACTTTAACATTTCTGACGTATCTGATTCTATAAACAAAAAAATGATTAAAAGACATCCTCATGTATTTTCAAATACTGTTGTTAACTCTACTGAAGATGTCTTAAAAAATTGGGAAATTATAAAAAAAGAAGAAAAACCTCACAGAAAAGAGATTTTAGACGGAATACCTAATTCATTACCCGCACTTTTAAAAGCATTTAAAGTATCAAAAAAAACAGCTAAAGAAGGTTTTAACTGGAAAGAAGAAAAGGAAATCTGGGATACCTTTAATAAAGAAGTAAATGAGTTTAAAGAAGCAACAACATTAAAAGATGATTCAAAAATTCAAGACGAACTTGGTGATTTGCTTTTTATGGTTGTAAATTTAGCCCGGTGGTACAAAACAGAACCAGAAGAAGCTTTAAGTAATAGCATTAAGAAATTTGCACAGAGATATACCAGAGTTAAAGAATTAGTGGTAAATTCTAAGAAGAATTTAAATGAACTTTCGTCAGAAGAACTTAATACTCTCTGGGAAAAAGTCAAAAAGGAGAATAATCTTGAGTAAAAATAATTCTAAAAGACCTGATAAGCTTGAGCTTATTCATAAAGCAATTATGGCAGGGATTGGTGCAACAACATCAAAAGAAAAAATAAGAAAAACTGCAATGGGAATATATGATGATATACAAAAAATCATCACAGGACTACTTAAAGATCTTGAGTCAAAAGGTAAATTAAAAGCAAAAGAAGCAAAAAGTCTATTAAAAGATCTTCAGAAAAAATCCGAAGTTGAAAAAATTAAAATTTACAAAAAACTTCAAAAAGAAGGAAAGAGCTTATTCAAATCTACCCGAAACATAGTTTTAACACCACTTTCAGCGCTTAAAGAAATCACAAGCTCATTAACCAAGTCAACCAACGGAAGAAAAAAAGCCTCAAAATCAAAAACAAAAAGAAAGAAAAAGAAGTAAATTATTTACTTTTTATTTTCAGCAATAATTTTTTCAGCTACTGTCTTAATAGGAATCCGATCATCCATTGAAATTTTTTGCAAATGATGCATTGCAGCTGGTTCGTCTATTGAATGGGATTTCATAATAATTCCCTTAGCTCTTTCAACAAGTTTTCTTATTTCAAGTTTCTCTTTAAGATCAGATATATCCTGATGTAAGCCTTCCATTTCCTTAGCCCGGTGTTTAGCTGTTTCTATAGAAGCAATTAAATCCTGTGGCTTTACAGGTTTTGTAAGAAAAGAAAATGCACCCACATCACCAGCTTTTTGAATTAATTCCGGCTGATTATAAGCAGTTAAAATCACAGTAGGTATTCGCTTATTTAAGGCTATTTGAATCTCTTCAGCAGCTTCAAGTCCGTTTATATTTGGCATTTTAATATCAAGAACCATAAGATCCGGTACTGTTAATTTTGCCAGCTCAAGCGCATGATATCCGTCTTTTGCCTCAGCTACAACTTCATAGCCAGCTTCCTCAAGTATCTCTTTTATATCCTGTCGTATAAGAGCCTCATCGTCTGCAATTAATATTTTTGTTCTATTATTCTTTTCTTGCATTTACTTTTGCCTCAATTTCAACTTCTGTTCCTTTTCCATCTGATTTACTAAGTGAAATTTTACCATTTAAATCCTCCGTAACCAATGTATTTATTATGTGCCACCCTAAACCGCTTGGTTTTTCTTTATCAAATACAGAAGGCATTCCTGAACCATTATCATTAACTATTAAAGTGAAATTGTTTTCTTTTGTATCATCCAGCATAATATTTACCGATATTTCACCCAATGTAAGCTCATTAAATGCATGCTCATAACAATTTGAGATAAGCTCATTTACAATAAGTGCAACACTAATTGCCTGTTCACTTTCCAGATAAAAGTCCTGAGGGCAATTTATGTTTACACTGATTTGCTTGTCTTCATAACTGAGCGTGTGCTGTAAATTTCTTACTATATTTTTAATCATCTGAGAGACATCTACTATCTGTACATTATCTGCCTGAGCCAAAAATTCATGCACCAGTGTTATGCTATCTAACCTTAAAATAGCCTGCTGAAATGCTTCTTTAACAGCCTGATCATTTGATCTTCTAAGCTGCATCCTTAAAAGTGCAGCAACTGCATTTAAGTTATTTTTAACACGGTGGTGAATTTCTTTAACAAGTGCACCTTTTACTTTAATTTCTTTTTCTTTCAATGAAAGTTCAGATACATCTCTAAGCACATGAATTTTATTGCTTTCAGAAAGATCAAAGCTGGTTATTTGCAGCGTACCACCGATACCTGAATATTTCTTTTTTAGAAGATTTATCACAGGTTCTGTTTGAAGAATTTCAGGATGAAAATCTTTGAAAAGCATTTGAAGTTTTGCACCAGCTGCCTTTTCCCTGACACCTAAAACTGAAACAAGAAGATTTTGTGCCATATAACTTATATACAAAATCTGCTCAGAATTATCGGTCAAAATAAAACCTTCCTGACCTACTAACTTAGGCCAATGCTTTAACCGATGTCGTTTTTGATTTAATGCACCCACTAAATCATCTGCAAGTTTGTTCCAGTTTTTTCCCAACAAACTTTCTGTAAGATATAAGTCTTTTTCAAATGAAATAATTGCAATAATTTTATCGTAATGATAAATCGGATATACAACCTGCTGAGTTGGTCTGCCAGAAATCATTACACCATATACACCTACTGTTTTTTTGCCACTGTCAAATGCTTTTTTCACAAATGGTTCTGATTTATTGGTGACAACACACCCTACAGAAGTCTCTAGAAATAACGTAGGGTGACCATGCGGTCTTTTAATATCAACTAAAACATAATGATTATCTTTTTTAGCTTCAGCATATACCATTAAGTCAGTAGCTAAAAGATCGCTTATAAACTGAAAGTTATCCATAATACTTTCTAGTCTTCCAATTCCTTCCTCATTTAATGAAGAGCTGGACAAGCATATTTCTCTCACTCTTGAAATATTCTTATTTTTTTCTGAATTAATCATCGATTAAAATATTCATTTATATAATTTTTACGAACTTTCTTTTTCCTATTTGCAAAACAGAATTTTTATCACCCATAGTAATTAAAAGGTTCGGGTTATCTATAGTATTAGACCTTAATTTAACCCCTCCCCCTTGAATTAGTCTTTTTGCTTCTGCTTTTGATGAAACCATTTTAGACAGATACATTAAATCAATAATTTTCAGGGGTTCCTTTAATATATATTCATCAACTTTTTCAGGGATCTCATTTTTCCTGAATTGCTTTATGAAATTTTCTTCGGATTTTATAGCCGTATTTTCATCATATAACTGCTTTACAAGTCTGTGAGCCAAAACCATTTTAACGTCTCTTGGATTTTTACCGTTTTTCATATCTTCTTCATAAGACAGAATTTGTTTTATTTGTTCATTTGTAACTAATTTAAAATAATGAATTATTAACTCATCCGGAATACTCATTGCTTTTCCAAAAACCTCATCCGGAGAATCTTTTAAAGAAATAAGGTTATTAAATGTTTTTGACATTTTTTTTGTACCGTCCAATCCTATTAAAAGCGGCAACAAAATAACTAGTTGTTCATCTTGTTTAAAATGTTTTTGCATATGCCTGCCAAATAAAACATTAAATGTTTGATCTATGCCTCCTACCTCAATATCAGCTTTTATATATACAGAGTCATATCCCTGAAGTATAGGATATAAAACCTCATGCAAATAAAGAGGTTGTCCATTTTCAATTCTGGACCCAAAAGCTTCTTTCCCGACTAATTGATTAATTGTAACCAGGTGAGCAAGTTTAATTAGATCTGCTGTTCTTAGGTCATTTAGCCAGTCATAGTTATTCAGAATCTCAACTTTTTCTAAATCAAGAATTTTTGATATCTGATTTAAATATGTTTTTGAATTGTTTTTAACCTCTTCAATTGATAATGGAGGTCTTGCCTCATTTCTACCGCTAGGGTCGCCAACAGTAGCAGTAAATCCACCAATAATTAAAACCGGCTTATGCCCTAAATCCTGAAACTTTTTTAACATTTGAAGACATACAGTATGTCCTAAATGCAAATCAGAAGTAGTAGGATCAATTCCAAGCTTTACTCTAAGTGTTTTTTTTTCTTTATCTGCTTTATGAAATAATTCTGCAAGTCCAAGAGCACCATTAGGCAAAAACAATGCTTCAGTTGACGATACAAATTCTTCTGCCTGATCAATATATTTTTGCGGTAAGCTTTTATCCATAATCTATTTATTATATTCCAGAAGGCACCTGTACATTAGTTTACGCTGATAATTCCTTCAGTTTTGCCTCAACATTTTCTTTATATTCCCCCTGCGGTTCAATCTGTAAATATTTTTCAAAGGATTCCCTGGCTTTGCCTTTATCATTAGCAGACATATATGACAGTCCTAAGGCATAGTAAGCAGCTGCATATTTATTATTTATTTCAATAGCTTTTAAAAAAGCATTTTTAGCTTCTTCATTTTTATTTTCTTCATGATACAGCAAGCCAAGATTATAATAAGCAAGATAATTATCAAATTGCAAAGAAATTACTTTCATATAAGTGTTAATAGCTTGTTCTTTAACTCCAAGATATTTAAATGCATTTGCCAAAAGCATTAATGCATTTAGATTACTTGGCTCAAATTTTAAAAACTCCTGAAGCTGTCCTAAAGCACCATAGAAATCTTTTTGCTCAAGCAAGAATTGTGCAAGCTTAAATCTAGTAATACTACTATTATCAAGTGCAGCAGCTAATCTGAATTGATCAATGGCTTCCTGTTTATTTCCCATAGCAGATAAAAATTTCGCATAAGATATCCTGGCTTCAATATTGTTTTTATCAATTTCCAGCCAGCTTTTATATGTTTTTAATAAATTAGAATTGTCATTTACTTTTACATAGACATCTGCAAGCGCTTTATATACCTTTGATGGATAAGAAAAATTGTTGTTAATTGCACTTTCAAGATAACTTATAGCCTGGGATGGATTGCCTTCATCACTCAGAAGAACTCCTAAGTTATATAAAATATTTGAATCATTTGGGGTTTCTCTTAGAATAGATTCATATAATATTTTAGCTTCAGAGTAATTTTTTACCATCTGCGAACAATAAGCAAGACTAGCTTTAACTTCCAGGTCATATTTGTTTTTTTTATCTTGTAATTCAATTAATTTCCTGTAATAATTTATTGCATTGTGATATTCATTTTTAGCCTGATATATTTTTGCCAGATTGAAATATACAGTTTCATTTTCGGGATCCTTTTCTAACAGTTTCAACCAGGAAGCAACTGCTTTTTCGTCTTTTTTTGAAAGCTGAAGCATATATGCTTTATAAAGCAAAAGTTCCTTATCTGACGGATTAAGTTCTAATGCCTTATCAAAAATTTCTGATGCTCTTTCATAATTTCCTGTCCTCCATAGAAATGAAGCATATTCTACAGGAATCTCCGGATTTAATGGTTCAAGTTTAACTGCATAGAGATAATCAGCCTCTGCATCATTTAATTTTGTTAATTTATCCAGCACAAATGCCCTATCTAAATATAAATCTACGACAGAAGAATCAATTGAGATTGCTTTATCAAGTGTAATTTTTGCTTCTTCTAATTCAGCTAGTGCAATCTGAGACTTTGCTAAATTATGCAATAAATTTATGTTTAAACCTTCATAATTTAGTACAAATTTATATTGCTCTTGAGCTAATGAATAATCCATAATGGAATGATATGCATTTCCAAGAGCAGCCCGTGCTCGTAATTGATAAGGATACATAATAACTACTTTCCCTAGATTCTCTACAGCACACTTGTAATCAGCTGCTAAAAAACAACTTAAACCTAAATTAGATCTTAATAAAGTATTTTCAGGCTCTAAAGTAATTGCCTGGCGATATGAACTTATAGCATCATTATATTTTTTACTTTCCAGATATGCATTTCCAAGAAGCACATATATAAGTGCATCATCCGGAGCAATATTAGATGCCTGTTTTAAAGTAGCTCTTGCAAGATCATAATTTGAAAGCTGGATGTATAATTCTCCAAGCTCTGTCAGAGTAGCAGCATCATTTGGCTCAAGAGCTAAAGCATTATTAAATGCTACAACTGCTTCTTTTAATTTTCCTGCAAGATGTAATTTTATTCCCTGCTCAAAATACGAACTTGAGTAAACATTATTTTTTTTCTTTATAGGCGTTAATCCACTTGACGCTATAAGAATTTGTAAGACTAAAAATAATCGAAATAAGATAGAGATAATTGACATACAATTAAATTATATATCAGCGAAGAAAAACAATACCTGCTTTTTCCATTCTGTCCACAGCAAGAGACAATCTTTCTTTTTTATCCACAAGAGCAATTCTGACATAATCTTCCCCATAGGTTCCAAATGAACCTCCAGGAATAGTGGCTATATGTGCTTTATGTAAGAGAGCAGAGCAAAAATCAAAACTGGATTTGTAAGGCTTGGGCACTGGAAGCCAAATATACATAGCTCCACCTGGAGTAGGAATATTCCATCCAATCTTTTTAAGCTTAGTAAGCATTACATCTCTTCTTTCTTCATAAATTTTTGCAGTCTTCTTATGTTCAGAAAGACTAATAGAAAAAGCCTTAATGCTTGCTGACTGAATAATATTGCAAACGCCATAATCAGTGTTTGTTTTTATTTCATATATAGCACTGATGATTTTTGAATTACCGACAACAAATGCAATTCTCCACCCGGCCATGCTGTAGGTTTTTGAAAAAGTATGGAATTCTATGGCTATATCCTTAGCTCCATCAACCTCAAAAATACTATGTGCAATACGACCATCAAAAGTTAATTCTGAATATGCAAGATCACTTACAAGCAATATTTGATTTTTCTTACATAGGTGAACTACTCTCTCTAAAAATTCAAAATCACAAGTTGCACCTGTAGGATTATTCGGGTAGCTTATAAAAAACAACTTAGCTTTATCTAAAACAGACTGCGGTATTGAATCAAGATCAGGAATAAAATTATTTTTTTCAGTTAAAGGAAGCTCATGTACCATGCCCCCAGCCAGAAGAGTACCTCTAGCATGAACCGGATAGTAAGGACTTGGAACTATAGTTAAATCCCCGGGATTAATTATTGCAAATGCCAGATGTGTTATTCCTTCTTTTGATCCAGAGAGAGGCAATATTTCATTTTCAGGACTAAGATTTACAGAAAATCTTTTATTCATCCACTCACTGGCAGCCTGCTTAAATTTAGTCTGACCCCAAAATGGCGGGTATCTGTAATTAATAGGTTCTTTTACAGCCTTAATACACTCTTCAATTACAACTTCAGGTGAAGGCAGATCAGGACTGCCAAGACTTAAATCAATTACATCTACGCCTTTTTTTTGAAGCTCCTGTTTTTCAGCATCTAATTTTGCAAAAATATATGACGGTACATAACTTAATCTGTCTGCTAATTTCAGGAATTCTTTTTGACTTTTTGGCTCTTCTTCTGATTTTATGGTCATTTTTTTACTTTTATAGTTTAACAATTTAAAAGTTTAAATTTATAAGAGTATTATTCTAACAAATTAAACAAATTGAGTATAGCATTGCTATTGATTCGCTGGATATTTCAAACAAACGCTAGAATAAAATATAAATATGGCAAAGAAAAACAAACTTTTAATCATTGGCGGAGGCAATATGGGATATGCCATAGCAAATGGCATGTCTAGCCATAAGAACGTAAAGAAATCTGAAATTATTTTTACAGAATCAAAGCCAGAAAGAATTAGATTTTTAACTAAAAATGACTATAAGACTTTTTCTAATATAGAAGCAGCTTTAAAGAACAATAAACAAAAGACCTATGCTGTATTACTTGCAGTAAAACCAAACGATATTAGAGAAGTACTAAAAGAACTTAAGAGCCATATTTTAAGAGATACGATTATTATTTCAATAGCAGCAGGAATTAAAATAAAAAAACTTTCAGCCTGTCTGCCGGCAAACCAGCCTATAGCTAGAATCATGCCAAATACACCCTGCCAGATAGGCAAAGGAATGAGCGTTATTACCTTTAATAAAAATGTAAGCAAGTCACAAAAAAGTACTGTAATAAAAATATTTAAGTCTGTAGGCAAGACCACTATTCTTCCTGAAGCAAACTTTGATCTAGTAACAGCAATTTCGGGCTCAGGTCCTGCATATTTTTGTTATTTAATAGAGCTGTTAATAAAGAGCGGAGAAAAGCTGGGACTAAACAAAAAAATATCAGAAGAGCTTGTTTTAGAAACTGCACTAGGAACAATTTATTTGTTAAACAATTGTGCTTTATCCCCGGAAGCTTTAAGAGCTACTGTAACCTCCCCAAATGGCACGACAGAAGCAGCTTTAAAAGTTTTTCAAAAAAGAAATTGGAACAACATAATTTATGAAGGAGTAAAAGCTGCTAAAAACAGAGCAGCTCAGTTAAGTAAATAATGAAACAATCTTTTCCTTCTATTTTTCTTGCCTCTTGCCTCTTGCTTCTTGCCTCTTGCCTCTTGCTTCTTGCCTCTTGCTTCTTGCCTTTTGCTTCTTTCTCTCAAGAACCTCTAATGCTTACTACAGAAACCGAAGATATATCACTTACTGACGATATAAACATTGCAAGAGCTCAGGTTGCAAAATATCCTGATAATCCTGAAGCTCGTTTTAATCTTGCAATAGCATTAAGCAGAACCAGTATAGTTGAAGATGCAATAAAAGAACTAAGAAAAACAAAGCTTCTTTTAAGGAAACCAGAAAATAAAGGTGTAATAGATAAAAAAATAAATGAATATAAAATCATTTTAGATACGCAGCCAGATGCCCATAACATTAAATACAGACTGGCATTTAGTTATTATCTAAAAGCATACTTAATATCAAAGGAAATTCAGAAATCAAAAATCAATGACTCAAAATCAGATAACAAGAAAGATAAATCCAGCTTAAATCTCCTTGGTTCAAATCATTTTGTCACAAATGAAGATAATAAAGAAATTAAAGAAAATCTCAATCAAAGCATTTATTGTTTTAATAATCTTTTAAAATCAAAACCAGATGACATTTGGGCTAAAGTTTACTATGGTTTTATTCTGGCAGAACAATACAACGAGTATAAAAAAGCCAGAGAATTATGGACTGATGCACTAAGACAAAATCCTAACAATCCTGCGCCTCATTTTTTTCTTGGTGAGTTACATCTTAAAGAAGGCGATTTGAAGGAAGGGCTTACCGAAATATCACAGGCAATATTATTAAGATCACTTGGTAATTAAGATTTACTGAAAAGTCAATTATTATGTTTAAAAAATTAAATTCTTCAAAAAGACTTCCCTTATTAATAACAGTTGGAATAATTATTTTCATCTCATATGGAGTTATAAGAGGTTCTATTCTTGTTCACAAAACAGAAAAAGAGTTAAGTCCTGAAAAACATATTGAAGAAGCAGAAACTAAAAGCTACAAATTAAAAGAAATTGACGCCATAACCGGTGATATCAGATGGGAACTCACTGCTGAAGAAGGAAGAACAGAAGACAATTTACAAGCAGCTACCATTAAAAACATACAAGCAAAAGTCTATAAAAACATGCTTGTAGTTTTTAATCTTTATGCTCCACAAGGGAAGGCTAATGCATCGACAAAAGAAATTCTTTTATACGGAGATGTAATTGCAAATGACGCAAAGAAAGATTTTTTACTACACAGTAATCAGATCTCACTTGGCATGGGTACTTCAATAGAAGCACAAAAGGGATTTAATTTAGTCCTTAAGAACACAGGAACTGTTATTGGAGAAAGCGCATTAATAAATGAAGACCAGTCAAAGATTACTGTAAAAAAACTAAAAGAAGCTGCATTTAAAGATATTTTAATCTCAGGAGAAAATGTTTATATTGAAAAGAATGAAAAAGGCGATTTAACTAAAGCAATAATTTCAGACGGCGGAAATATAATTCTTAAAAATAAAAACAATGATGTTTTAAATGCAAATAAAATCAAATGGGAAAAAGACAAGGATATTGAAGCAAGTGGCAATGTAATATACACATCCCAAGATAAGATTTTTAAAGCGGGTTATTTACTAGTAAAACCTAATAATAAATTTTATGCAAAAAACAATGTAGTAATTCTTCATGGAGAAACACAATGTTTTGGTGATTCATTTTCTTACGAAAACAATTCCATAATTACAATAACGGGCAATCCTAAAGCAGTACAGGAAAGCAAACAAATATTTGCCGATAAAATTGTTTACAATCTGGACACGAATAAACTTGAAGCCATAGGTAATGTAAGGACTTTAGTAAGAGATATTAAAGAAAACAATCCATGAAATATTTAAAAGCTAAAATACTATTATTGTGCTTCCAATCTTTATTTGTTTCTATTGCTTTTGCTGAAGAATTTGAGATTAAACATGCCGACTCATTAGAAGCCGAGAAAGAAAAAATAAATATAAAAGGCAGCGTGGTAATTAATTATAAGGATTCAGTCATTGAAGCACCTGAATGTATTATTGAATCAAACAGTAAAGGTGAACCAGAAAAAGCAATATTTACAGGAAGAGCTAAATTGAAACTAAAAGATCGGATTTTAGAAGGCGATAAAATAACTGTTTCGATTAAAGATAAGGTCATAATTGCAGAAGGGAACACTTTGTCAAAATTAAAAGACAAAAAAAACAATGATATAGAAATTTCTGCCGACTTTCAGGAACTGCACTGGAGCGGTGAAGATGCAAATGCAAAAGGCAATCTTAAAACCATATATCAGGACACTGAAGTAAATTCTGATGAAGCAAAAATTATATATAAAAACAAAAGACCAGAACAAGCAGTCTTTTTAGGAAAATTAAAGCAAGCGAATCTGGAACAGCCTACCAGTATTACTTTTGCAAATGAGTTTACCTTTGATATAGACTCAAAAAATATACAGGGAAGAGGAGACGTAAAAAGCACAATATGGCCAAATCAAAAACTCCCCAGAGAAAAACAGGATCCTGTTCATTTAAATTCTGAAGATCTTTATATAGATCAGGGAAGTGGAATTATAACTGCGAAATCAGGGATTGAAAAAGTTAACGTAGACTACCAAGACACCAAAGGTGAAAGTCGTGAAGCCTATCTTATAAGGGACAATAAAGACGGTAAACCCGAGAAAATACTTTTTATCGGAAATGCTAATGTCAGCCAAATAGACAAACAAATTACCTCAGAAGAAGTAGTCTTTAACTTCAAAGATAAAAAGCTAACAAGTAACACAAAAACCAACATCAGACCAAAAACAATAATTTTTAAAAAATAAAGTATAATTTTACACATGAAGGATAAATTCGAGCAACTCTTTAAGAAGGTTTCTAGCTCTATTCAAGATTTTTTAAACAATTTAAGTTTTCAAGTAAGACTTATAATAACCATAATTTTTAGCATCTCAGTGTTTATAACCTTATGCGCCTTTTTAATAATTCAAAACATTCAGTCAAACATAGACAGGCAGGTTCTTACTTTAAATCATAATTTAAAGACCACGCAAATACTTGCACAAATTAGTGCTCAAGCACTTTTAATGGGATATAAGAATGTCTCCGTCAGAAAAGGAAGACTTTCCGAACTCGTAAATAATTTTATAAAAGAGCATCCTGAAGTTGCTTACGTGGTTATTACTGATAATGCCGGGAATGTACTGTGCAGAAGTCACTATGCACATTTTTATAAAATCTACAAAAAAGACACAAGAAAAACAAAGATCATTCCTCCTCAACATGTACCTTTTATAAAAATGTCATATTCAAAGAATGGAAAACTTCTGGTTATTGCAGAACCAATACAATTTAATTCAAATTTTCTCGGCTGGGTATGGATAGGAATTCCTGATACGGGGTTTACTATTGTCGGATCAAAGAAAGAGTTAATTACATTTTTATTTGAAATATTTTTATTGGTATGGGCATTGTCAGTAATTGGTGCCATTGTAAATTCCATGATTATTACTCGTCCATTGAGAAAGCTTGAAAAAGGCGCAAAAGCAATTGCAGAAGGACGTTTTGGCTTCCAACTACCATTTAAAGGATTTCTTGGCAAAGAACTATCACAGCTGGTTAAAGCATTTAATAAGATGTCAAAGATGCTAAAACAATACGAAGAGTCAAATCTTGCAATATTAAGTTCTGAGAGAAACAAATTTGAATCTGTAGTTATGTCCATTGCCGACGGTGTAATTGTTCTGGATAAAGAGGACATCATTCAAATTGTTAATCCTGCAGCAAGAAGACTTTTAAACAGATCAGGAGATGAATTATTAGGACAAAAAATAATAGGCATCTGGGATTCAAAAGTAAATGAAAAGCTGTCAAATTATTTAAATAACATTAAATGTGACGTTGATTCACACATCTCTGAATATGTAACTTTTGAAGCTGTGACAGAAAGCAAGCATTTAAAGTTAACTCTTGCACCAATGTACAATACACAAAATGAAAATCTTGGAACAGTAATAGCAATTCATGACAGAACAAAAGAAGTTGAAATTGAATTAATAAAACAAGAATTTATAAGCAATGTAAGCCATGAGTTACGTACGCCTATTACAAGCATAAAGTGTTATGTAGACACTCTGTGCTTCCACCCAAAAGACATCAATGAAAAAACACAAAATGAATTTTTAATGATTATAAATGAAGAAACGGACAGGTTAATTCACTTGGTTAATGATGTTCTTGAATTATCAAGACTTGAATCACCAAGGGCAAAACTAAATCTTTCAATTCAGGATATTTATCCGCCGATAGAATACGCGCTAAAATCCATTCTGGTACTAGCTGAGAAAAAATCCATTCGTATAATTAAAGAGATTGAAGAAAACTTACCGCAGCTAAACATTAATCAGGAAAACATTGAAAGAGTCCTGGTAAATTTACTTTCAAATGCTATTAAATACACACCAGGCAACGGTACAGTAAAGCTTACAGTTAAAAAAGAAGATCTAAATAATATTGTTTTCCGAGTAATCGACAATGGAATAGGTATTCCTCAAGAACATTTACCAATGATATTTGACAGATTTTACAGAGTTGAAAATAAAGTTCATACAATTAAAGGCACAGGACTTGGTTTAACCATCGTTAAAAAATCCATAGAACAACATAACGGCACAATTTCAGCCAGAAGCAAATTAGGTGAAGGAAGTATATTTGAATTTACTCTGCCATTGCCAATGCCAATGCCAATGCCTGAAGAAACTGCTAAAATAAAAGATCTTGAAGCTGAGCCACGTCTTGCTAAATCTGCATAATAAGACTTACAGTATAATGTTCAATGGTTTTTACATTAAAACAAGTGAAGGTTGTCCAAAGCGACAACCTGAACGATGTGAAATGAATAAGCTAAAAGAGCGGAATAATTTACGCAGGCTAAAATTCATTAGCCGCAGCAAATTATGGAGCGATTATAAAGGATCGGTAGCTCAACGGTAGAGCAGAGGACTCATAATCCTTTGGTTACAGGTTCGAATCCTGTCCGATCCAAGTTTTAAGTCTTACGAAATCAAGAGATCAATATAAAAAGCGAAGCTTTGTCTGATTTACTCAGCAAAGCTGAGCGATCTAGGCAAAGCCGGTTTTGGGAGCGAAGCGAAAAAACCGGCGGCAAGAAATAAGAAAGCAGAGGACTCATAATCCTTTGGTTACAGGTTCAAATCCTGTCCGATCCATTTTTATAGCCCTCGACAAGCTCGGGCTTCTATGGGCTAATTCGTTCCACTCGATCGGATTTGCCGAGTCTTTTACAACTTGGGGACAAATCCTTTTCATTGCAAGTACATTTAATTTTCTTTTGAATAAAATTTGACATCATCCCTTAATCTAGTATGAGTCAAATCAAGTAATTTATAAGCAACATCTTCTTTATTATGATCCAGGATGTATCTAATTATCATTTGTCTTAAAGTGTTTAATTGTTCTTGTGGAACAGCTGCTGTAATTTCTACAATGTCCACAGGTTTAGCTTGTTTTGTTTTTATAGCGGGCATAATTCTTAATTCCTTCAAAGGAGACTGTATTTACTTCTCAAATTACTAATATATCAATCTTACAAAACATAACTGGAATAATTAAAGAGTTTAATTTTATCTTCATTTTTGTCTTATAAAATTGTTACATTACAGATTTCAAAGGGATTTTTTAATTGTTTTAATAAAAACTATTGTTTTTAGTTACGTAACGAGAGATATATAGTTCTTTAATTTCAAGTAAACAAATCTTAAAACTCAGGCACAAATCAGAACAAGTATATTACCCAATCAATATTGGTGAAGGAGGGGAGCTTACATTTTCAAATCCTGCCTCCTTAATAATCTTTTTCATTTCAGTTGCATCAGCCGGCTTATCAATAAATAATTTCCCGTCAAGATGATCAATTTCATGCTGAATACATCTGCACCTCAAATCATCTTCTGCAATAAGTTTACGTTCTTTGCCTAAAAGATCCTGATATCTCACAAGGATTTTTTTATGTCTAATTACATCAAAATAAACATTTGGGAAGCTTAAGCATCCTTCTTTTGAAATTATCTGACCTTCTTTTTGAATTATTACAGGATTAATTAAAACCAATGGATTATAAGATTCAACTTCTTTATTTGTTTTCTCATCAATATATCTTTTAGATGGGTAATCTACATCCAGCACTAATACTCTTTTACTAACACCTATCTGTGGTGCAGCAAGTCCTATACCTTCAGAGGCATACATAGTCTCAAACATATCCTCTATAAGCTTCTTTAAGGACTTATCAAATTTAATGACCCTGCTTGTTACTTTTCTTAAACCCGGGTCTCCGTATTGAACTATATCTAACTTTGACATAATATTTATCTTATTGGTATATATAAATATTACCACAAGATAGCCCTACAATACCGATTTGATAAGGATTTAAGGCTTCTCCCTAAGAAAAGAAGAAAATTTAAATTAAATATGAATCAGCGGTAAAGCAAGAGCAGCAAGAACCCATTTGTTAAATTCTCTCGGTTCATCTTCCATGCATACATGAGAAGACCAGTTAAAAATTGTATAAGTGGAATTTGGTAATTCATTGTGCAATTTTCTTACCATGCTCTTTAGTGCCACATAATCAAATCTTCCTACAGATAAATAAACAGGGCAATTTAGTCTTGGTACCTGAGTAACAAAATCCCAATTTAAAGATTCTCTCCAGATTTGTCTAATAACATTAATTTCAGTTGTAAAAGCAAATTTATGTCTTTTTTTAAGCGGTAATTTTAATAAAAGGTGAACTTTCTTTTTTAAATATTCAATTGGCTTACCTAGAAACCATCTGTAATATTGAAGCAATATCTTAGGTATACGAGCAGGTAAGCTAACTAAAAGTAATTTCATAACAAGATGAGGATATTGCTCTGCAAGCTTCATGGCTAGTACAGCCCCAAATGAATGACCAATTATTATTATGGGCTCACTGATTTGTAAATAACCCAGAGTTTCTTTTAAGTCATTTACATGATCCTGCATGGTACCTATTCCGCCGGGATCTTTTGATTTTCCATGTCCTCTTAAATCTACTCCTATAACTCTGTAGTGCGATTTATTTAAAATTTCATATTGTTCTTCCCACATTTCATTAGCACTGGCTGTACCATGAATGAAAAGAATTACAGGTCCTTGTTTTTTATTTTCGTAGTGCGACAGAATCATAATAAGTTTCTACCAATTCATTATTTAGATCTTGTTAAAGTTCTGAGCTTTCCCCAGGAAATCATTTTTTGCGGGATTATGAATATTTACTAATTTATCCGATTCACCTGGATTTAACTTCACGATGTTTTGTTGCTCATTTAAATTCATAAGTTCTATTGTTTTTTCACGAAGAAAAGCTGCAGCTTCATCTAAATTATTCCCATTTTTCACATGTTTATAAAGTTCAATTGGTTTACCTATTCTTATTAAAATTTCAGGTCTTTTCAACCAATATTTAAAATATCGAGCTTCATAAGTACCTGTTAAATAGACAGGAATAACCTCAGTGTTTGAATCATATGAAAGCTTGGCAACTCCACCTTTAAACCTTGTGGGTATCTTATTGTTTGTAACATTACCCTCCGGGAAAATACCAATTGCACCCCCATGAGTTAAAATCCTATTTAATTTTTTTAAAGCTTGTTGATATTCTTCAGCACCCTCATTAATTAATACAGAACCTATAAGCCTAGCTACAATCTGAGACCATTTTGTTTTTAAAGCCCTTTTTGCAATTAAAAAACTAATTTTTCTGTAAGGCCCAGATGCATAAGCCAGCAAAAAACCATCAAAAAAGTTCTGATGATTAGCAGCAAGTATAAATTTGCCTTTTTTAGGAAGATTTTCTCTTCCTTCGATTTTTATCCTGAAAAAAGATAAAGATATTAGATACTGAACCATCCAAGCCAAATAATAAAAGAACGCTTGTGATGTTTTTAATATTTTTGCTTCAATTCTGCCTAACATCTTGCTTTTATTACACCCTTTTACCTAATGTTAACCCTATTTGGGCATTATGCCTACAAACAAAGACATAACTGCCGAATACTAATTATACATTGAGAATAAAAAATATTAACTATTAACTAAGGGAGCTAGACATGACAGTTAATCCAATTCACGGCCAAGGCGGACCTCCAGCACAGATTACCGGTACTCAAAGTAAATCTGGAGAAGAAGCATTTAATGATTTCACAAAATCACGTGGATTCAATAGCGCTGATCTAACTGAAGAAGTAGATAAAAGAACTAAACTTACAAGAACTAAAAGAGCAGGTGGCAAGAACGTTAAAAACTCTTCATTGTTTTTAGTGTCTGATAATGGAGAAATGGAAGAAGAAGCCATATACAGGACAGTAATGGTTGACGGAGTATTGTTCACATTACGCCTTTTAGCAGTAGCATAAATTAGTTTTTAGCAGTTTTTGTTTTATCTTCTATATTTAAATATAATTTTGCAGCAGCTTCTGCAAGTTTTCTTATTTTTAAAATATATGCCATTCTCTCATCACGACTGACTGCACCCCTGGAATCAAGCAAATTAAAACAATGTGAACACTTTAAAATATAGTCATAAGCTGGCATTAGTAATTTTGATTCAAGACATGATTTTGCTTCATTATAATAAAGATCAAAACGTTTTAAGAGTGAATCAATATTTGCAATTTCAAAATTATATTTGCTTTGTTCAATTTCATTTCTAAGATATATATCCCGATACTTTACATCTTTTGTCCACAAAAGATCAAAGACATTATCAACATCCTGGAGATACATTGATATTCTTTCAAGTCCATAAGTAATTTCAACCGAGATAGGTTTTAAATTAATTCCACCCGCCTGCTGAAAGTATGTAAACTGTGTAATTTCCATTCCATCCAGCCAGACTTCCCAGCCAACTCCCCAGGCCCCAAGAGTTGGGGATTCCCAGTCATCTTCTACAAATCTAATATCATGCTCCTTTACATTAATTCCAATTTTTTCAAGACTGTTTAAATAAATATCCTGAATATTGTCAGGAGATGGCTTCATAATCACCTGATACTGAAAATAATGCTGAAGACGATTTGGATTATTTCCATATCTGCCATCAGTAGGTCTCCTGCAAGGCTCAATACATGCCATGTTCCATGGTTTATCACCTAAAACATATAAAAATGTAGCCGGATTCATAGTACTGGCCCCTTTTTCAATGTCATAGGGCTGCATAATTACACAGCCTTGCTCAGACCAATATTGATTTAGTGTTAAATATAATTCTTGAAAAGTTAACGGCATAAGTTAAATAATATCAAAAAAGATAAAATTTTCTGCTTCTCTGCTTCTTATTAATGCCTAAAATGTCTCATTCCCGTAAACATCATTGCAATATTAAATTTATCACAAGCTTCAATTACTTCTTTATCTTTTATGCTGCCGCCCGGCTGAATAATTGCAGATATTTTTGCACCTGCTGCAACCTCAATACTGTCTTTAAAAGGGAAAAAAGCATCTGAAGAAAGCACTGCGTTTTTCGAATTATAACTTGCCTGATTCAGTGCGATTTCAACCGAACCAACACGGTTACATTGTCCTGCACCTATACCTATTGTCTTTCCTTCTTTTGCAATTACTATGGCATTTGATTTAACATGCTTACAAACCTTCCAAGCAAAAATCAAATCAAGCATTTCAGCTTCAGTCGGCTTTCTCTTAGTTACAACCTTTAAATCTTCTGGTATTAAGATTTGTATGTTATTGTCTTGCACTAAAAATCCCTGTCCGATTCTTTTAATATCAATTTCATTAAAGTGACTGTTGTCAATTTCAACTTTAATTTTTAAGACTCTGAGATTTGGTTTCTTTTTAAATTCTTCAAGTGCCTCCGGTGAATAGTCCGGAGCAATTATTGCCTCAAGAAATATTTTTGTTAATTCATCTGCAACTGATTTATCAACTTTATTATTAAATGCAACTATTCCACCAAATGCACTTACTGTGTCACAATTAAAAGCTTCAATATATGCATGATGCAAATCCGGGGCAATTGCTACTCCGCAAGGATTATTATGCTTTACTATTACACATACTGGAGTCTGAACGTTAAACTCACAGGCAATTTCCCATGCAGAATTTAAATCCAGATAATTATTAAATGAAAGTTCTTTCCCCTGCAGTACTTCTGCATTTGCTAACCCATCTTGAGAATTAGAAGGCACATATAATGCTGCTCGCTGATGCGGATTTTCACCATATCTGAGCTTAGTTTTTAATTTAAGATTTAAATTTATATTTTCCGGAAAAGCATAAGAACCGTTATTTGATTTTTCATTTACTGCATTTAAAGATGATCCCAAATATGCATATATTTTACTGTCATATAAAGAGGTCTTTTGAAAGGCTTTAATTGCAAGTTTTTCTCGAAGATTCAAAGTAGTCTGACCTTTGTTTTGCTTTAAGTCGTTTAACACTTCATTGTAATCAGTAGAATCACATATCACTGTAACTGCACTATAGTTTTTTGCAGCACTTCTAATCATTGAAGGACCACCAATATCAATGTTTTCTATGGCATCTTCAAGAGACACGCTAGACTTTGAAACAACTTCTTCAAAGGGATAAAGATTAATCACAACAATATCGATAGGTTTAATATCATGCTTAGCAATGGTTTCCATGTGTTCTGGTTTATCACGCCTGGCAAGTAGCCCACCATGAATGACAGGATGAAGAGTTTTTACTCTTCCTTCAAGCATTTCAGGAAATTTTGTTTTCTCTGAGACTTCAGTTACTGAAATATTATTTTTTCTTAAGAGCTCTGCAGTACCACCGGTAGAGAGTATTTCATAGTTATACTTTTCAGTAAGCTCACGGGCGAATTCAACTATTCCGTCTTTCTTAAATACACTTATTAATGCTTGTTTTTTCATAACCAAATAATTATAACGTATGACTTTTGATAATATATAACGTATGACAATAACACACAGAACACAATCTAATATTTCCACGCAGAGAGATGCCTGGGTTGAAATCAATCTCTCTGCACTTGAAAGAAATTTTAAAAAAATATCTGATCTTACTAAGACAAAAATCATGGCTGTTCTTAAAGCAGATGCATATGGTCATGGCGCCACAACACTTGCTCCCATCCTTCAAAGCCTGGGAATAAAATCCTTTGGAGTAGCAACAGTAGATGAAGGAGTAGCATTAAGAAACAGTGGAATTAAAATTCCTATAGTTATTCTAGGCGCTACACCTTTCTGGTCATTTGAAACCTGCATAAAAAATGACCTTACAATAACCATATATTCTCCGGAGCAAATCAACCAGCTAAAAGATAGTTTAAATAATCTAAAACTTACAAATCATAAAATTCCAATCCCAGTTCAAATAAAAATAGATACAGGAATGAACAGACTTGGTATTGATTTTAAAGACGCAAAATCAGTTATAAATGAAATCATAAAATCAGATTTTTTAAAAATTGAAGGTGTTTTTTCTCATCTTTCAGATGCAAAAGATTCTAAGTTTTCTTATATACAAAAAGAAAGATTTGATTCTGCTGTAGAAGCATATAACGGCATGCAAATTTCAAAACACTTAGCAAATAGCTATGCTGCAATTAATTATCCTGATTTTAGATATGACATGGTAAGAATTGGGATTGCACTATATGGACAGGAATTTAATTTTCTTGAACCTCTGATTTCACTAAAAGGAAGAGTTACTGAGATACATAAGATTTCAAAAGGTGAATTTGTTAGCTATGAAAGAACCTGGCAGGCACCTAAAGATTCAATTTCGACAATTGCTACTGTCCCAATCGGCTATGCAGATGGGATTGACAGAAAACTTTCAAATAAGATTTCAGGAACTTATAATGGAAAAACAATTAATCAAGTCGGAGACATAACTATGGATCAAATGATGTTTGATGTTACTGAATCAAATGACATAAAAGTAAATGATGCAATAACATTGCTTGATAAAAATAATCCTATTAGTATATGGGCTGCTCTTTTAAATACAATTTCTTATGAACTGGTTTGCAGGTTAAAAATCAGGTTACCAAGAATTTACACCAGGGATTAACAACGTCATTGCGAGGAGGTGCAAAGCACCGACGAAGCAATCCCGAATGGTTAATGCTCGAGATTGCTTCGCTCACTTCGCTCGCTCGCAATAACACTTACAGTGTTATTTTTCCTTGTTCTTCTAAAATTAAATCAATGAGTTCACGAACGCAACCTATGCCACCTTTGGTTTGTGTAATAATTTTTGATTTTAATTGCGCAGATGGATGCGCATCATTTGGACATACAGGCAAACCAACTATTTCCAGTACAGGTACATCTAAAATATCATCGCCAATATAAGCTGCTTCGTTGAGTGAAATATTTAATTCTGAAACGATTTCTTTGATTTTTTTTGCCTTATCATAACAGTGCTGATAAATATGCTTAACTCCTAATTCATTAAATCTGTTTTTTACAATTTCACATTCCCTGGCACTGATAATTGCAATTTCTATCTTATATGCCTGAGCAAGTTTTATTCCCTGACCGTCACGGACATTAAATCTTTTTATATGTTCACCATCTTTTGAATAAAACAAGGAACCATCAGTTAAAACACCGTCTACATCCAGAACTATAAGTCTTATATTTTTAATTATTTGCCTAAGATCTTCCATATAATCAGTAATAGTTTACAATAATTCATGTATATGGAGGCGTACCGAAGCGGTCATAACGGAACTGACTCGAAATCAGATTGGCGGGGTAACCTGCCACGTGAGTTCGAATCTCACCGCCTCCGTTTGCAATAAATCAAGTGAAGGTTTGTCTGTAAACGACAAACCGGAACGTCGCTAAGAATCGCTCGATAAGAGCGAAGCATTTCCTTGAAAATGCAGAGCGATATATAAAAAACACTATATTTTTAAATTATTTTCATCTATTAATCCGTATTGTAGTTTACAAGAGCCTTGATTTAGTTTTAAATGGTTTCCTGTAAGTTAAACATCTTAAGTAAAAAACTTCTAGCTCTAATAAAACCAGACAAAAAAATTACAACTACAAAAGAAAAATTACACAACAAATCAAAATCCTCAAATGTTTCAGGATTAGTTTCACTTTATAAAACCACAAGAAAAAGAACTGAAGATATTTGCAAACCTCTGGAAACAGAAGATTATGTAATTCAAAGCATGGATGACGTAAGTCCGCCTAAATGGCACTTGGGACATACCAGCTGGTACTTTGAAAATTTTATATTAAAAGAGTTTGTAAATAATTACAGGTTCTTTAACGATAAATATAATTTCATATTTAATTCCTACTATGAAAGCTTTGGAAACAGAATATATCGCCCAAAAAGAGGAACTTTATCAAGACCCTTAGTAAGAGAAGTTTATTCATTCAGAGAATATGTTGACAATAATCTTTATAAATTAATTGAATCAGCTGATGAAAGAATATTTGAAAAGATAAAACCACTTCTTGAGCTTGGGATTCATCATGAAATGCAACACCAGGAACTGCTTTTATGTGACATAAAACATATTTTTGCATCAAATCCATTAAGACCAGAATACTTTAAATTAAATACTCCTAGAAATAATTCAGAAGTAAATATAAAAGAAAAATATATTGATTTTGCAGGCAGCTTATACGAAATTGGATTTGATGATACTGGATTTTCTTTTGATAATGAGCTGCCTGCTCATAAAGTTTTTCTAAACGATTTTAAAGTTCAAAACAGGCTCACCAGAAATGATGAATATCTTGATTTTATAAATGACGGTGGTTACAGGAAACCGCTTTTTTGGTTATCGGACGGATGGGACACGGTACAAAAAGAAAACTGGCAATCTCCGCTTTACTGGGAAAAACATGATAATGAATGGTTCACCATGACATTAGGCGGTTTAAAAAAATTAAATTTAAATGAGCCTGTATGTCATATAAGTTACTATGAAGCAGATGCATATGCCAGATGGAAAAATAAAAGACTTCTTACTGAATCCGAATGGGAAATAACAGTTAAAGAAATTAAAGTAGATCTTCTAGATTTTCAAAAACATAATTTACTTGAAAATAATTTATTTCATCCGTCTGCACCATCCGCAAATCAAGAAGAGCAAGAAGATAAAAAGCAAAATATTTTTCAGATATTTGGAGATGTATGGGAATGGACGATGAGCCCTTATATATCTTATCCAGGATATAAAGCACCAAAAGGTGTTTTTAGTGAGTATAATTCTAAGTTTATGGCAAATCAAATGGTTCTAAGAGGCGGTTCTTGTTTTACACCACAAGTCCACATAAGATCTACATATAGAAATTTTTTCCAGTGTGACAAGAGATGGCAATGTACAGGATTAAGACTTGCCTCAGACAAATAAAACATGACAGCCACATATCAAATACTAAACGATGAAAACAAAATTGTTTCTTTCCAGCCGAAAGATACCTTTTTAAATGACATTTATGAAGGCTTGTCAAAACTGCCTAAGAGCATACCCTCACAATATTTTTACGACAAAAAAGGAAGTGATATTTTTACAAAAATAACCAAGCTTGAAGAATACTACTTACCTAAAGCTAGTTTAGAAATTTTAGATACACATAAAGATGAGATAGCAAAGTTAATGAAGGATGAGCCCTTTAGGTTAATTGAGCTTGGGGCAGGTGACGGTAAAAGAACTAAAATACTTCTTGAATGCTTTTTTCAAAAGAAATCAAATTTCACCTATGTCCCTATTGATATATCTGAAGCAGCAATGTCTGGCTTAATTAAGCTAGTAGAAAATAATTTCCCTCTTCTTAATACAAAAGGACTGGTTACTGAATATTTTGAAGGAATAAGATGGCTTGAAAAAGAAAACTATAGGAAGAATTTTGTTTTATTCATGGGATCAAATATTGGAAATTTTAATAAGGCTGAAGAAATTAAATTTTTAACCAGCCTGAAAGAATCACTCAATAAAGATGATTTTGTTTTAATCGGGTTTGATTTAAAAAAAGACATAGCCCTTATTAATAATGCTTATAATGATTCTAAAGGTATAACTAAAGAGTTTAATTTAAATCTTTTAAGAAGAATAAATGATGAACTTGGAGGAGATTTTAATTTAAATGATTTTGATTTCTATGCAAGCTATAATCCACTAATTGGTTCAGTAGAAAGTTATTTAATAAGCTTAAAAGACCAAAATATTTATATTAAAGAATTAGATAAAACATTTAATTTTAAAAAATGGGAACCCATATTTACAGAGCATTCATTTAAATACAGTGAAGAAGACATTAAGCTCTTGGCATATAAAACAGGATATAAAATAGAAAAGCAATTTTACGACTCAAAGCACTTTTTTACTCAATCGATTTGGAAAGTATAATAACCTAGTAGAATGTCAAATAAATTAATCAACATTCCTTCACTGCAGGTCCTGTCGCCTGCAGGTACCCTTCAGAGCTTCGTCACAGAGTTCCTCGCTCTGAACCCTTCCCTTCCGGCGCCACCCACAGTGAAGGAAACTAAGTTGAGAAACTTAATTGACAAAGCACTAGCTTTTGGCATTTGGCTTCTGGCTTAAAAAAATCCTAAAAAGCTAATTGCTAATCGCTAAATATAACCATATCTAAACATTTATTGAATTATCAGCATCCAATGTATAGAATAACTAATAGAAAACATTACGAGCTTAAATAAGGAAAAAACATGACTCAAATAAGTAAAATAACTAGTTATATTTATGGATTCTTACTGATTTTTGGTGGAATTATGGGATATGTAAAAGCCCACAGTAAAATGTCGTTAATTACTGGCTTAGTTAGCGGAATCCTGATTTTTCTTGCCTGTAATCTTGGAGCAAAAAAACCAAAAGAAGGCTATCTTTCAATTGCAGCAATTAGTTTAGTTCTATCTTTATTTTTTCTTATGCGATATTCATCAACTCATACATTTATGCCTTCAGGGCTAATGTTAATATTAAGTACAACTACATTTGTAGTGGTTGGTCTAAGCTGGTTTAAAGGTAAAAAATAATTTTCTTATTCAATGATTCATCTTTCACATATCCCCTTGGATAATTCTATAGTTCTTTTTTTTAATCATTACTGCGGTAAAAGCAGATTGCTCGATACTCTTGGACTGGTTTTTCTCTCAGTAGATGCTCTTCGAACTGCCATTCTGGTTGCTTTTGTTATGGGGATGTGGGAATACGGCAGGGTAAAAAAAGATATTTCTGCTAATAAAAAAGTAATTGCTATTTTATTTAGTATTGGGCTTACTCTTGGAATTATTGAAATTTTAAATGCTCTAATTGACAGCCCAAGACCTATTGTAACCATGGAAAGTCTTATAAACTCTCCATTAACTTCATCTGACACAAATGAATTATGGAGAAGCGGCTGGGTAAGAAATCCAAAACATGGTTCATTTCCCAGTGACACAGTTGCACTTCTAGCAACATTAGCTTTTGGACTTTTTTCATGGAACAAATCAGTAGGAGTTATTGCTTTTTTATTTGTACTTTTTGCAGGCGTATTACCCAGACTGTATTTTGGGCTTCATTATCCATCTGATATGTTTTTAGGCATATTGATTGCAGGGGTTTCTACATTATTAATAGATAAAATTAAATTCTTTGACGGGATAAATAAAAAGATATTACGTGTGATTGAAAAATATCCTTATATCTACGGAGTACTTGGGTTTTATCTCTTTTATATAATTGCTGATAAATTTATTCTCTTAAGAAAATTACCTGTCTGGGTAAAAGCTATGATGGGTAATTAAGAACATATAGTATTCTTCAAATGTATCGTAACTTAATTTCAATTGGCTCACAGACCTAAATTTTTTGCTTGCCTTCCAATCCAAGTGTCCGGCTGCGCAAAAAATTGGTCTGCTCGCCTTTAATTAAAATTAAGCCATTTCATTATTTCGTAGGTTTACTATATTAGTGCTGTTCAGCAACAAAGTATTTTTTACCCTTTCCTAATATTTGAAAATTTTGACGTATAAAGGAGTATTTAGAAATATCAGAGCTATGTCCTATAAGAAATATTTTTTTATGTTTGTGTAAATCAGCTTTCATGGCTTTAGCCTGTTTTCTTTTATCATCAAAATTAACTTTTGTTCTGCTGTAATAAACCAGGGACGGACGATACATGCCAAAAGAAATAATTTCTTCTACACCTTTAGATTTAGCAAGCTCGGCAAATCTCCGTAACTCCATATGGGAATATTTATAGTACTGAACAAGATACAAATTTAGCCCGAATACAAATGGAAGAATGATACTTATGGCTACCCCTGAAATAAGGCTTTGAATTTTTTTAGCCGAAAACAGACTTATTAGATAGAAAAGAAGCAAAAGCCCAAACAGAATAACCATCTTTAGAATTAAGATTTCTTTTATTTGCAAAGCTATTTTCCATTTTGAAATAAGATAAATTCCACAAACAACAGATGGAATTATTATTGCCAGTAAAACAGTGAATATAACTTTTATTAGTTTTCTATTTTTTCTATAGGCAATTCTTATCCAGTTAGCAGTAATTAAAGATATTGCTGGAAACAAAAGAATAATATATGTAGGTAATTTCGTAGTGCTAACTGAAAAGAAGATAAAAACCGTAAGAAACCATACCATTAGAAATGAAATGAATTTGTTTTTAATTTTTTTAAAGAATCTGCTTACATAAAATCTTAACGAGCAAAGAAAAAATATAGTCCAGGGCATAAAGCCGCTGAGTAATACAGGAACATAAAACCAAAATGGTCCAGGATGCTCACCTACTACTGAGGTAAATCGCTTAAGATTATGCTCAAAGAAAAATTCTTTTGTAAATTGACCGCCTGTTGCATTATGAACAGCCAAATACCAGGGCAATGAAACCAAAATTCCAAATAAGCAGATTACAAAATAAATTTTTACATGCCTTAGATCAAAGCTTTTTCTTAATGCCAGAAATAAAGTTAGTATTACAAGAGGCAGAATAAGTCCCACAGGACCTTTTATTAAAACTGATAGTCCAGAAAATACACCGGCTAAAATTGTCCATAAAATCTTAATTTTAAAATCTTTAATGTAGTATCCTAAAAAAAGCGAGTACAGCGATGCTGAAAAAAAGAAACAAAGAGCCATATCCGTAGCAGCCCTTCTTCCTAATAAAATAAATTCAATTGAAGACGCAAGTATAATTCCTGAAATAAAAGCAGTCTTTTTTCCAAATACAACTCTTGCCACATAGCAGGTAAATAACACACAAAGAACTGCACATATACCTGAAGGCAATCTGCTTGTGAAAGCATTAATACCAAAAATTTTATACGCTATTATTATTAACCAATAAAAAAGAGCAGGTTTATCAAATCTGTCCTGAAAATTAAATTTCGGTATTATCCAATTATTATTCTCTAACATTTCAAGAGCACAACCCGCATATCTGGGTTCATCTTTATCTAAAAGACCATAATCCCCTATGCCGGTAAAAAAGATAATAAAAGAGAAAAGGACTAAAAATGATATTTGGAAATGAAAATTAAAAGATTTAATAAAATTACTCATCCAGCTTTAATTTAATAATAATCAAAAAACATTGATTTCGTAAAGTTTAATAAACCGACTTCCTTAAAATCGGCTATCCCTGCTGCAAGCAACAGGGTATTACGCCGATTTTTGACTTCGTCACCAGTCGTCAGGATTTGGAAGTCGGTTTGATTTTGCTCGCTAAATCCCTCGTGGCAAGCCACGGGGTATTACGCTTCGCTCAAATAACCAGAAAAATCATAACTGTACAAGTTATTTGGCTAGTACATTGTCAACAAAGTTTCCATGCCTTGTGCCATTCACTGCGGGTCCTGCCGCCTGCAGGTTCCCCTCCATCCTGCGGTGCAGTAGCTCCTCGGATGGACACCTCCCTTGAGGCGTCACCCCCAGTGAATGGGACACTTAATTATTTAGTTGACGGTGTACTAGTGCTGGATTAAACTAAAACTTAGATAAAAACTAGAATTCATTGGGGGAATAAAGATATGAAATTTAAGTTGAATGTTTTTATAAGTTTATTTGTTGGATTAATAATTTTAAGCAGCTTACCCTGTAAATCTCAAACTCTTGAGTTAAACACCACCCAAACATTTACTGTTTTCAGTCCGGCATTTTTCCCTTTTACTCCTACTGCAAATAATGAAGTACAAACCTCTTTTGATTCAAATCCAAATTTAACTGTTATGTTTTCAAACTTTCTAGGAAGCCCTTGTGCTATTGCACCTGCTGCCGACTTTAGTGAAATTGGTCCTCAAATAAATATAACTGGAAACGGGACATTTGTTCTTGATTTCAGTGGTGCAATGGAAAATGCAAACACATTTGGATTATCTTTTGTACCTCAAGGTGGTACTTGTTTATTTGATATTTTTATTACCCCGCCAGCAAGTTCCTCGACCTCAAGCTCAGGAAATATAATTTCCGGACCACAAGACACATTCCCGCCAAACGCTTTTACAGTAGCAGGCACCTTCTTAGATGCAAGCTTAGTCAGTCAGCTTTCAAATGAACCTGACAATCCTCAATGTCAAAACAGCATAAGCGGAATAAACTCTACAATACTTTCTGACAGTAATTTCTTTAATTTAGTTTTAGATGCTATTTTTGAAGGCGGCACAGAAGTTAATCTTCAAAGATCAAGCGGGAAATCTTCGAACTTAAAAGATTTAGCAGTTAAACCAAGTATAGGACAATCATCCGTTTTTACTCAGATATTTAGCGATAAGCAGGACAAAGAAAAAGCAGTTTACAATATAAAATTAACAAACATGACTGATGAAACACAAATATACGTCACAGGTATATTCCCTTCCATTTCAGAAGAAAGTACTTTAATGATTGGAGGAAACAGAATCGTTAATCCAGAACCAAAAATAGAAGTAACTCTTAAAGAGCAGGATTTAGCAGCACTTGCAGCAGTTCAACATTCAATAGTTTCAGCAACCATGCCTTGGCAACTTTCTAATAATGGCGGTTATTTTATTACTAAGGGTGGGGGCTGTGTTGGTCCGTTTTGTACTATTGTTGAATCAGGAATGGTTATTATAATTCCAGGCGGAGCATGTACGCCAGAAAAATTAAACAGAAGAAAAGCAGGCTACCCGACAGTAAATCCCAGCAAGCTGTTTGATCCATTTCCTGTAGCATCTAAAACCATACAAATCCCCAGTCAAAACATAGTAGATCCAACTCATCCTCTTATATCAAAAGTTGTAAGAGAAAATGCATATCTTATTTTCCAGCCACTACCACCAAAAGCAAAAATCACTCAACAGCTAAAAATCAATGTAACCACAAATGACAATGATAATGATTAATCAGGTGCAAATCCTCTTCTCATTGTATTTTCAGTAATTACTTTTGGTTCAACAAACTGCAGAAGATAGTCTTTCCCACCTGCTTTTGCTCCAATTCCTGACATTTTAAAACCACCAAAAGGTTGTCTGCCTACCTTTGCACCACTAATAGCACGGTTAATATAAAGATTACCTACCTTAAACTTTTCTTTTGCTTTTTGAATATTTCCCGGGCTTCTTGAGAACAAACCACCTGTAAGTGCAAACCTTGTGCTATTTGCAATTTTCAAGGCATGATCAAAATTGTCAGCTTTAATAACTGCAAGCACTGGAGCAAATATTTCTTCTTGTGCAATTTGTGCATCAGGTTTTATATCTGCAAATATTGTCGGGGAAATAAAATAACCTTCAGTTGAAACAGTTTCATCTCTAGTTAGCATCTTCCCTTCTTTTTTCCCAATCTCAATATATTTTTTTGTGTTTTCAAATGCGCTTTTATCTATAACAGGACCCAGATATGATGCAGGATCACAGGCTTGTCCGATTTTAATAGACTTTGCTGCTTCAACAAGCCTTTCAAGAAAATGCTCATAAGTATTTTTCAGCACAATTACCCTGGATGCAGCAGAACATTTCTGACCTGCATAACCAAATGCACTATAAATTATGCCCTTAACTGCTTCATCCAAATCTGCATCATCATCCACTATAACAGCATTCTTACCGCCCATTTCACAGATTACTTTTTTAATAAAATTCTGACCTTGCTCCTCATGTACTTCAGAAGCAATTTTACAAATAGCTAAACCAACTTCCATTGAGCCTGTAAATGCAATAGTGTGAACATTTTTATTACTGACCAGATAATTCCCAATGGTTCTTCCATCACCAGGCAAATAATTACAAACTCCATCAGGAAGTCCTGCTTCCATTAATATTTCCATATATTTCGCTGCAATAATACTTGCCTGCTTCGATGGTTTTAAAATAACTGTGTTTCCTGTAATTAAAGCAGCAGAGCTCATGCCCGTAAGTATAGCCAAAGGAAAATTCCATGGTGAAATAACTGCCGCTATACCGCGAGCTTTATAAAATGAATAGTTTTCTTCTCCTGGCGGACTAATTAATTTTTCCGGACTAAAAAGTTTTATGGCTTCTATTGAATAATAATTCAAAAAGTCAATTGCCTCACTCACGTCTCCATCTGCTTCACGCCAAGGCTTTCCTTCTTCCAATACCATTAAAGCAGCCAGCTCAAACCTTTTCTTTTTCATTATTTGTGCAGCCTTAAATAATATTTCTGCTCTTTTATTTACAGAACAATTAGCCCACTCATCAGATACTTTAAGTGCTGCATTTAATGCCTCATCAGCATCTTTAAGAGTAGCCAGCGCAAATCTTCCTATGATTTCACAAAAAGAGGAAGGATTTATTGATTCACCCCAGTTTACTGTTTCAATTTTTTTTCCATTTATAATTAATGGGTACTTTTTCCCAAACGATTTTTTCATTTCATTGATTGCATTTTGCATTAATTCACGATTTTCTAAAATAGAGAAATCAGTGTCAGGTTCATTTAGAAAAGAATCATCTGTATTATTCCTGGAGAGACGCTCCAGTGGAGCGTCTTTACTGCCGTACAGATGCTCCGATGGGGCATCTGTATTTGGCGGTTTTAACAATTCATCCTCATTAATATTTTCAGCAAAACCCTGTCTTAAAAACGATTCATTTGCAGTATTTTCCAGAAGCCTTCTTACTAGATACGCCATTCCTGGTATTAATTCACCAAATGGAGCATATACTCTTACCCTTTCATTCATCTGTACAAAAGCTTCTTTTATAGGATCTGCCATGCCATATAAAAACTGATATTCTACTGCTTTTTCTGGCAGATTTATTTCAGAAGCATAAGCTTTAGCATGTGCAAGAGACCTTATATTATGACTGGCAATTGCACTATAGATATAAGGATAATTATCGAGTAAAATTCTGGTTAATTTTTCATAATTTAAATCGGTTTCAAATTTGTTTTCAAATACCGGAATAACCCAGCCATGTTGTTTTCCAGTTATTGTTTCATAATCCCAGTAAGCACCTTTAACCAGACGCACAGTGACTGGAGTCTGTCTTTTTTTAACCCATTCAATCAAATTAAGCAGATCATTTTCACTGTCTTTTAAATATGCCTGAATTACAATACCTGCATTTTTACTTCCCCATTTAAAGAATTCATCTTCTTCTAAGATTTGCTTAAAAACCATGAGAGTAATATCTTTAAGAGAGTATGTTTCCATATCCAGATAAATAAAGACATTATTATCCTTTGCAAGCTTTAATATAGGTCTAAGTTTTTCTTTTAACTGAATAACTGAATTTTCAAAACCCAGAACATCAATTTGAGAATATAAAGAAGAAAGTTTTACGGATATATTTACTTTTGGCAAAAAGCCATGAGGTGAATTATCAATCAATGAATGGTCATCCCATTTTTTTGACTCACCTGCAAGGCTTGAGATAAGATCCAGATATAATTTTTGATAGTAGAATGCTTCTTTTTCACTTAATACAGCTTCACCTAAAATGTCTACCGTAAATGACATGTTCCTTTTTCTAAGTTCAAGAGCTTTTTGACTTATTTCTTTAAAGTTACTGCCTGCAATAAATGTTTTTGCCATCTGCATTACACCCGTTTTAATAGCAGCAGAAGCAGCCATTTTTCCTATAAAACTTCCTGAGCTTATTTGAGTAAGGGTTTGGATTAAATCAGAATGTTCACCCTTAAAATTCCCAAAATATTCCTGGATATGCTTTACAAGCTCATCATCAGAATTTAAAACCGGAAGAACATCAACAAAACGAAATAATTCAACTTTTAACTTTTCATCCTTCATTCCAAGCTCCATCAGTTTCGAGCTCCAGAATGATTTATCAAAAAAAGAGGTTTTTGAATTTCTTACTAACTGAAATATTTCTTTTCCAATAAGTCTTATTTTTTCATCCAGCATCTGAGTACTTTTATTTAGGATTTTTGTATTCATTTTGTATTTATAATTAACCTGGATTCATATAATTAAAAATCCATAAGTTAAGATTAGCTTTAATATAATTACTTAATTATAACTATACTATTTACAGAAATCATTGTTTTTTTATACATAATTGCATATATTAATTAAATAAAAAGAAATATTTAAACCAGTATTAGATTTTTAAATA
>MFRM01000017.1:134289-139448 GCA_001784555.1 Candidatus Melainabacteria bacterium RIFCSPHIGHO2_02_FULL_34_12
ATCCAATACTAAAAAAGAATACATAATTCAATGCGGATTTTGAATATTTTAATAGCTGCTTTATATGCCCGACTAACAGGCAATAGCCCTGTCCCTTCACAGGCAGAAATCACTCCATTTTCATTTCCTGTTCCTGCACAAAATCCACCTTCACTGCCACAACCTGAGCATTTTTCATTTTGGACTCAATCTCAAATTTTAATCCCTAACACAACTTCCGATGAAAGTGCCATAATTTTTGCAATTTTAAGCAAATTACTTTCTGTTGATCTCACGGCTAGAATTCAAACAGATGAAAGAGACATAGAAACATTAAATAAACTTTTTGCAAATTCAGACACAAACTCAACACCACTTGTACTTAATTTAAATACCCTGTTAACAGATGAAAAATTGTATTCACTTCTGGAACTTTTTTTTTCAGAGGAATCAGATTTACTTTATAAATTGAGAAGCTTTGGAATGGGACGCAAGGGCGAAACTATAGACAGAGAAACAAGAACTAAGATAAGAGAAGCCTTAAGTCAATATTCTAAAGAAGCCAGCAAGCATACAATTTATCTTGCATTTTATAATACAAGAGATTTAAAAACAGCTGTTTTTAAACTAGGTACAAATGTTTATTTTGCGCTGGATAATCTGCCCGGAAGACATCAAATCTTACTTAAAAGGCTTAGAGATAATTCTGAATCTGCATATATCAGCCAGGTTAAATACCCATACTCTCTTTGGAGGCATAGCAATTATGCACGTAAATTATCAACAGAAGGTTCCTCGGCAGAAACAAATCAGTTTAATATAGAAGAAATTCTTGGAAAAGGAATTTCATATGATAGGGATGGTCTTATGAGATTTATAAAATTCCAGGCTGGGGCAAGAAATAATGATACTTACAGAGGCTTTCTTATAAATGAAGCTGCAGCAAATGCAATACTTAAAGATGAAAGAGAGAGAGAACTTCTTCTATCTAATCCAACACACTTCCCTAACCTTATGGATATCTATAACAGAGCACTTATTGAATTAAATGTCTAACATAAAATCAAATTCTTTTTTGCTTACTGGCATTACTGAAAGTCTGCTTTGTTTTAATAAAGGTAAATCATTTAGCTCTTTTATATTTTTAATTAGTGTAAGAGTTATAGTATTTTTTAATTTTTCTTTGGGTTTAAGTTCTACAACAACCCACATGCCTGTCTTATCAGTAGGATCAGGATAGTATTCTTTAATGACTTCTGCAATCCCTACAATGTCTTTTGTTTTTCCACTGTGATAAACCAATACCTGATCACCTTTTTTCATTAACTTTAAATTATTTCTTGCCTGGTAATTCCTTACACCATCCCAAATTACTTTTCCATCCCTCAATAAATCATCAAAACTATATTCTTCAGGTTCAGTTTTTACCAGCCAATAGTTCATATGTAAGGGCAAACCAATGTGTTTGCCCAAAAAGATCATACCTTATGATATGAGATAATAAAAAAAAGGATGTCTTATGCAATACAGAACATTAGGAAAAACAGGTTTAAAAGTTTCTGCTATTGGTTTTGGTGCATGGGCAATTGGCGGAAATATGTGGGGACCACAGGATGACAATGATTCAATAAAGGCTTTAAATAAAGCCATTGATCTTGGAGTTAATTTTATAGATACTGCAGCTGCTTATGGAAACGGGCACAGTGAAAAAATTATAGGAAAAGTATTAAAAGATAGAAAAGAAAAAGTTTATATTGCTACAAAAATACCACCGCTTATGTGGCCACCGCCATCAAATACTCATGCAAAAGATGCTTTTCCAAAAGATCAAATAATCAAATCTGTTGAAGAAAGCTTAAGAAATCTTCAAGTAGAATGCATTGATCTTATTCAATTACATTCATGGAGAGAAAATTGGACAAATGACACTGACTGGTATGAAACATTATGTGACTTAAAAAAATCAGGGAAAATAAAACACATAGGCATCTCTGTCCACGACAATATGGAAGATGAGGCTCTAGGACTAATTGAAACCGGCAGGGTTGACTCAATTCAGGTAGTATATAATGTTTTTTCTCAAACTCCAAAAAATAATTTATTTCCAAAAGTAAAAAAATATAACATCGGAATAATTGCAAGAGTACCACTTGCCTACGGAGCCCTGACTGGTAAATTCACTGAAAAGACCATTTTCCCTGATAATGATTTCAGAAGAAATAAATATACAGGAGAAACACTTAAAGAAACAATAGAAAAAGTCAGGATTTTTAAAGAAATCGTAGGAAGCAATGAAAAAGACACTCTTATAGCAGCTGCTATAAGATTTGCTTTAAATAATGATGTGGTTTCAACTACTATTCCCGGAATTAGAAACGAAAAACAAGCTGAAGAAAATTGTTCAATTTTTTCAAAAGAAATATCAAAAAATATTTTAAAAGAGCTGGAAGAGCTTACTCTTACTGCTCAAAGAACTTATTGAAATCATCCTTAAAATCAGTGTTTGAGGTTTTTGCTTTCGATAAATCACCTAAAGCAGAATACTGGTTTAACAATTGATTTATTTTATTTAATATATTAAGCTTTTCATTTTCAAGCTCCAGAGCTCTATCTGCAGAATATACCACAAGACAACAATTTAAATTATTCTCAAAATCCTTCACTTTTTGAAGCTGGCTACCGGATAATTCAGCAACTTTATATTTTAGTTTTGGGTTAAACTCATCTTTTGCAATATCCTTTAGTTTTTTATAAACAGAAAGGATGGTTTTTAAAACATCAGGCGTTTCTGTAATTTTTTGAAACTTTAATACTTCAGCATTATTTGATGCAAACATAGGGTTTTAAATTGACGCTAAAAAAAATTAATGAGTTCCTGCACATGGCAGACTCAAAATAATTGCAGGTTAAAACATTACAGACATAAGAAATCCGGGACCAATATCTTTTGTATATAGTCCAAGGTTATCTGGAGGAATAACAATGGACCTGAAAAAACTAAAAAAATATATCTTACCTGCTGTTTCCGTTTTCATAGTAATAACAATATTTGACATGATTTTCCATGGAATCTTAATGGAAAAAATATATTTGAACAACAGTCATTTGTTTAGATCACAGGATGAGATATGTAAGCACAAATATTGCTTCTGGATTGCAAATTTAATTTTCTCCTTTGCATTTACTTATATTTATTCAAAAGGACATGAAAAAACAGATTCACTTGCACAAGGACTTAGATATGGTCTTTGGATTGCACTTTTAATCTGGGTTCCGGATGCACTGGTAAGTTATTCAGTTTATCCTCATCCAAAAAATCTTGAGCTTGCCTGGTTAATAGGATATTCTATCCAGACAATATTAGCCGGTATAACAGTAGCTTATGTTTTTCAGAAACAAAAAGCTAAGTAATATCCATTAATCAGAATAAAACATTGTAAACTCCCCCATTTGACTGATAGTTTTTACCCAAAATTAGTGTGTTTTATCACATTAAAATTAATTTTTTTTAATGTAGCTTTAAACTCAAAATCTGCTTAATCTAGAAACAGTAAATAAGCTTAATTTTAACTAAAGACAGTAATAATCCGGGCATATTAACCCTGGTAAAGAACTTATTCAAACAGCATTAAATGGTTTCCGTTTAACTTCAGCTGATTTTGTTGTTTTTTAAATAATTTGGCCAACTAAATTTATATTTAATGAAAAATAAATTAAAATATCAGATCATCCGTTCCTTCCTTAGCTTATTGTCTGTATTTCTTTTTAACCTGCCAACATTAGCTGCATTAAACATAAATTATGGAAATTTGTTTACCCTACCTGAAGATAAAACTGTAATTGCACAAAATAACCCAAATAATTTAACTACGATTACTGGCAATGATCAAGAAGTAGATAATACTAACGAGATTGATTTATCTAATCCGAATAATGAGGACAATCCTGAAAATGCCTCACCTTTAATACCTCCTGAATTAATTGAAGATGGACTTGAGCCTCAAGAAGATCCCGGTGGTTTACAGTTATTACCACCAACTGAAAATAATTTAAATCCTCCCTCAGAATTACAGTTATTACCATTACCACCCTCAGATTTTACTGATTCAACACCTCCACTACCATTAGAAACACCATCTCCAGATGGAATCAATACAATACAACCTCAGCCAGAGCCAAGATCTGCTGATAATTTAGAAACACCTACACCAAGCGATGATTTACAGACATCACCAATCGTTCAAGATCAAAACATAAACCATAATCAAGCCTATTTTGAAACATCTTTAAATTGCTCTAATGAAGTGACTGACTCAAATAATTTTTCATTTAATAAGCTTTCATTCCAAATAAACTTTAAGCCCGAAACATCTACCCTTTTAAGGGTGGATGGAACAGAATATTTGTTAGTTACAGAAATAACTGATAATCAGACTTTTGCAAATATCCTACAATATAACTCTTCTGCATTTTCACCACTATCAAAATTTCTACTGGCACCAGCTGCACTACAAAATGCACATTCATTCACCGGTGATTTTAATGGAGATACATACCCTGATTTTGGCATTATTGATACAGCTTACAAAAGTTTATTCGTAATTTTATATGATCCAACAGAACATAAGTTCTCATCAAGCCCTCAATTATTTAATCTGCCTGCAACAGCATCAATATCATCGTTTTCAAGAGGCGATTTTAATAAAGACGGCAGAATAGATATAATTCTCAGTGATTCCTCAAATAATTCAGTTAATTTATTCTTATCTGATTTTAATTCAAGTGAGATTTTATATACTCCCTTCAATACAAATATTTCATCAGAATCAGCTTCTACATCAACAATTACATCAACAATTACATCAACAATTACATCAACAATTACATCAACAATTACATCAATAACTACAGCAGACATTAATAACGATGGGTTCCTTGATTTTGCAATTGCCCTCCCTGATGAACATAAAATAAATATTTATCTTGGAATTGGAAATAATGATTTATCTTTTAATTTAAACAACACTATTAATACAGATGATAAAGTTTCATATATTACAGCAGCTGATATAAACTCCGATAATATTATCGATTTAATTGGTACTACTTCAAATCCAAATACAATAATTACCTATACACAAGACAATTCTCATAACTTCATAAAAGCCTCTTCATATCCA
>MFRM01000018.1:0-9370 GCA_001784555.1 Candidatus Melainabacteria bacterium RIFCSPHIGHO2_02_FULL_34_12
TTTATATGAGTAATAAAACAATTCAATATCATCTTTATTCCATTTATGACAAGCTGGGAATAAATAGTGCAGCAAAAAAAGTAAATCCAAGGAATGAAGTTGTTTGTGTATCTCTATTAAAAGGATTAATCGACAGCCAGGATCTCAAGGATGCTTATGAAAGGGAAAATCACTGATTCAATGAAAAAGAGTAAGATATTTATTACAGTTTTTTTATTAACTTTACTTTTTTTAGTAACTGATAGAACATTTGCAGTAACAACTGAATTAAGACATAAACCTGCCACAAGCTTAACTGTAATTAACTATTCAAGAAATCTTTTATACAGCATAGTAGATACTAACTTCAGAGGAAGCTGGGTTATTGATTCTAAAACATGGGATATGGCTTCACAAACTATTCAAAAGATTCAGAAATCTTTTGATAGCCTTGGAAAGGTTAAGATTGGCAGTTCAGTCAGAGAGGTAAAAGAAATTTTACAAAGCCCTAAAGATACCCGAAATAATGGAAAAATCTGGATTTATGGAAACCGATACCCAGACGGGACCTATCAGGACCTGTTTGAAGTCTTTTTTGATGAAAAGTCAGAGTATGTGAGCGGTATCATATCTTTTACTCCTAAAAATATAGTAGAAGATATAGGTGTATCAATCGGCGATCCAATTGATAAAATGATTGCGGTCTATGGCGAACCAGTTGATGAAGAAGATTTTATTGAAGATCCAGAAAATAAAGATTATCTTGGATTATATTACCTTTATCCAAGATCCGGCATTGGTTTTCTTATCGGACAAGATAAAGCCACTAAAAATTTATTGGTGCATGGAGTTCTTGTCTATGGAAAAATCTAAAACAAAAACCAGTTTAAATCTCTATGTTTTTCTTTTACTTGTATTTTTTATACCAGGTTTTACTGCTTTAAATATTCCTGCATTTGCATCCGAGACACCAGTAATTTATAGTATTTCACCCCAATTTATTCAACAGGGCCAAATAACTACCTCAGTTGTAACAGGAGTAAACTTAGGTTCATCTGTAATTGGTATAACTGGGGGAGATGTTTACGGTGTTCTTTTAAAGAAAGATCCTTCGGGAAACAGTTTAACTGTTCAGTTTGCTGCTCAGCCTACAGCAATAGGAGAAAAAACGTTTTTTGTCAGAACAGCTGACGGACAAGAAGTAGGCTTTCCAATTAAAGTTATCCCTTCAGGAGCTCCCACGATTGAAAGTATTTATCCAAATACAGGAGCACCCGGCTCTAGCGTTCTTTTATATATAACAGGAAAAGACTTAACTAATCCAGTTGTTACTGCTGCAAGTGATCAAATCCTGATTAACTCATACCGTTCATCAAGCGATGGAACCGTTTTATATTTATCACTTTCATTAACAAGAGAAACCACTCCAGGCTTATATCCTGTCTACATTAATACAATAGGCGGACAAACTCAGGCTGATTTTATTGTTTCTACAAGTTCACTTCAGGACGGAGATTCATTTAATTCAGATCCTTACTCACCAAATATTTTTTCTGTAGAAGCAAATCCACTAGATAAAAATCAGATTATTTTAAAAGGTGCAATGTTTGATCCAGACCCGAACAAAAATACAGTAACACTGCTTGAAAACAAGGAAGGAAGTGTTACAGGAAGAGAAGTTGAAATTGTCTATTCAAATAATGATGAGATTATTGTAAATCTGCCTGATTATATTAATTCAGACTCCATAAGTTTTGCTGTTTCAAGCTCTGATGGAAGGTCGAGCAATATAAAATCTGTAAACCTGGACAGTTTGTATAATTCTGAGGTTCCCTCAAACACCCAAAATACTGAAGAAACTACAAGTACTGACACAGAATCTGTCAGTATTACAACTGCTCCCATTGATTCAGCAGCAATGACAACTTCAGCTGCTACGACCACAAACACTTCAAGTGTTTCAATAGCAGAAAATAATCAGCCTCAAAATACAGATCAATTAAAAGAAGATATACCTCATAATGATTCGCATCCAGAGCTTATCGAAGATGCAAATGTCTCTCGGAATGTCCAAAACATAAGCCAGTATTTATTCAACAATAATATTGATGAACTCAAAAAAGATTCTTCTCCTCTAATTGGCGAGATAAATGATCCTGCAAAATTAATTTCGACTATTGAAGAATCTAAACAAATAAAAGATCAGACTGATATTATAATGCTTGCCATTGATGAGGCAAAACAAAATCAGGATTTATCAGAAAAACTTAAAAAAGCTGAAACCCTGAAATCAAAAGTAGAAGAGCTTGAAAAACTATTAAATTCCGAAAGACAAAAGAATAATCCCAACCAAAAGAAACTGCAACAATACCAAAAACTTCTTGCATCAGTTAATGCTGAATCACGCTCACAGACATTTGCTTTATTAAATAATCTCTTAAAATATAAGCCACAGCTTAAAAATTTACTTACTCAAAAACCTTTTGACCTTGCAGCTATTCAGCCAAATATACCGAATGACGCCGTAATTCTTCAGTATGTACCTACCGAAGAAGGATTAATAATTTTTGTTGTTGACAATAAAAATCTTAAAACCCGTTTTAATAGATACATTTCTAAAGATATTTTAAACAGGGAAGTACAAGCATACAGAGAGCTCTTTGAAAAAGAGATTGAAAAAATTAATTTAACCGGCAGGACAACTCTAATAACTAGCTGGAAACCAGACAAATCAAATCTATACAAAAAAGATATTTTACCTCTAAAAACTAAAAACGTATTTTTATATAATGCTTTAATAAGTCCGGTGGAAAAAGATATTGTAAATAAAAAAGTAATTGCAATAATTGCAAATGGCTGGCTCAGATATTTACCATTTCAATCACTTGCAAAACCTACTAAAGACGGTGACTTAAGCTTCTTAATCACTGATAAATCCTTTGTATACTTAGACAGCGTAATTGCTGTAAGTAAAAACATGCCCCCAAGTCTTTCTAGCATGTCAACCATAACTATACTTGCTAATCCAGACGGATCATTAACCGGTGCCAACAAAGAAGCAGAAATTATTACAAGACTCTACACCAAAACAACAATGACTTTAATTCAACAGTCATTCAATATTCCATTAATAAATGAACTTGCTAAGAAAACCGATATTCTGCATCTTGCCACTCATGGTTATCTTGACAGTAAAGATATTGATTCCAGTTTTCTTGTCACAGGGAAAAAACAAAAAGGACAAACAGTAATAAAAGAAAAATTATACTTAAAAGATATTTATGATTTAAACCTGAAAGACAATAAACTTGTGGTACTTAGCGGTTGTGATACCGGAAAACTAGGGAATCTTTTAAATGAGCCTGATGATATTGTAGGCAGTCTTGCTACTGCTTTTAGAGTAGCAGGAGCAAATTCAATAGTTGCAAGTTTATGGAAAGCACATGATGAAGCCACTAAAATTATCATGCAAAGTTTTTATGAAAACTTAAAAGCCGGGACAAATAAAGCAGAAGCTTTACGAAAAGCAGAGCTTAAAGTTAAAGAAAATCCAAAATACAGTCATCCTGTATTTTGGTCATTATTTAATTTAATGGGTGACTGGCGATAGCTGTATTGTCTAGGAATCTTTAACCTTGGTTTCAGATATAGTTGCAGATGAACCGTTTGTACTGACTTCACTTGAATCAGCCTGACTTTTCCCGTTTAATTTTGTTGGTTCAAAAACAAATATTCCTTTATCAACTTTTTCAACTATTTCTTTAAACTCATCTTTTTCAATTATTTCTTTATCAAGTAGGACCTGTGCAAGAGCATCCATATGCTTTCTTTTTCCCAGAAGAAGTTTTTTGGCATCCTCATAAAGCTTTGTTATCATTTTTTTCATTTCAGCATCTATTTGAGTAGCAACTTCCTCGCTATAATCTCTTACATGCCCAAAATCTCTGCCTAAAAATACGTGTTCATTTGTCTGACCAAAGGTCATTGGTCCAAGCTGATCACTCATTCCAAACTGAGTTACCATTTTTCTTAAAAGCTCTGTAGCTTTCTGAAGATCATTTTGAGCACCTGTTGTAATATCACCAAACACAATTTCTTCGGCAATTCTCCCACCCAGTAACACTTTAATTCTTGCAAGAAGCTGCACTCTTGAAAAATTTAGGTGATCTTCTTCGGGCAAAGTCATAGTAATACCAAGTGCCATGCCACGAGGAATAATTGTCACTTTATGAAGTGGGTCAGAGTCTTTTTCACAAAATGCAATAAGAGCATGACCAACTTCATGATATGCAGTAATTTCTTTATCTTTTGGTGTAATAATTCTGCTTCTTCTCTCAGGACCTGCTAAAACCTTATCAATAGCCTGTTCCAGATCTTCCATAAATATTTCTCTTTTATTTATACGTGCTGCAAGAAGCGCGCCTTCATTTAACATATTTGAAAGATCAGCCCCTGTAAAACCAGGTGTGCGCCTTGCCAGTACTTTTAAATCAACATCAGCAGCAAGAGGCTTTCCTTTTGCATGTACTTTTAATATGGCTTCCCTGCCTGCTACATCAGGTCTATCAATAACAACCTGCCTGTCAAAGCGACCAGGTCTAAGAAGTGCACTATCCAGAATATCAGGTCTGTTTGTAGCTGCCAGAACAATTATTCCAGTGGTAGATTCAAAACCATCCATTTCAACAAGTAATTGATTTAAAGTTTGTTCTCTTTCATCATGACCACCACCAAGACCTGCTCCACGCTGTCTTCCTACTGCATCTATTTCATCTACAAATACAATACAAGGGGCATTTTTTTTAGCCTGTTCAAACAAATCTCTTACACGTGAGGCACCAACCCCTACAAACATTTCAACAAAATCAGAACCACTGATACTAAAAAATGGAACTCCAGCTTCTCCTGCTACTGCTTTTGCAAGTAAAGTTTTACCAGTACCAGGAGCTCCAAGTAAAAGTACACCTTTTGGAATTCTTGCACCTATTGCCAGATACTTCTCACTATTTTTTAAGAAGTCAACGACTTCCTGTAATTCCTGTTTTGACTCATCAATTCCAGCTACATCTGCAAAAGTTATTTTTACTTTTAAATCATGCTGCATTTTTGCCCGGCTTTTTCCAAAACTCATGGCTTGAGAACCACCGCTTTGTGCACTGCGTATCATAAAAATAAGCATAATTAAAAATAAAGCAGGTACAAGGATAGAAGTTAAAAAACTAAGCCAAAAACCTCCGCCACTTGGAGCATGAACTTCTACATCAATAAGTCCTTTAGCAAGCTTATCAGCTAAATCTTTTAAAGTTTTGCCATCAGAATTAGGCACTCTGACATTTTTTTCAGTACCATCTTCAAAAACTACTGTTACATTATCAGAATCATTTATAAATATTGCTTTTTTTACTGGCGTAGTACCTTCATCAGGCAATGCAACCCTTAAAAATTCACTGTAAGATAAAACATTATTATGTTCTTTTTTAGTTACTATGGTAATTACGAATAAGCTAAGAAGAACAAACAAAATGACAAAAGGAATTGTGCTGCTGAATTTTTTCATATCGTTCATAATATTATCAGATTTATAAGAATTTTATTGCGCCCGAGCGAAAAACTCGGGAGCTTGCTCCCGGAGATGTGAGCGAGTAGCAACAAAACGCCTCCTTACTAACGCCTCCCGATGTCCATGGCTCAAATCGGCGAAAGACTCTGTGAGCTTGCTCCAGAGATAGTCGATTTGAAGGGAGGCGTTTTATATTGGTAAAAACATCTCTCTGATTTCTATCTATACCACCATTATAGTCATTATAATCAAAATTCTACTAATCAGATATTGCCAGGTACGGCAAATTCCTATATTGTTCTGCACTGTCTAGTCCATACCCTATGAGAAATTGATCCTTTACTTCGAATCCCACATAATCAGGCTTAACATCAACTTCCCTGCGAGTCTGTTTATTAAGTAAACATGCGACCTTTAAATTTTTTGGCTTAAATTGGCCTCTTATATATTCTTTCAAAAAACTTATTGTTCTTCCACTATCAACTATATCTTCTACGATAAGAATATCTTTCCCGGTTAAATTAGGCAAGAGGAGTAAAGGTGCATCGATTTTTCCACTTGAGACTTTTGCTGATCCATAGCTCGATATTCTTACAAACTCAAGCTGAACAGGCATTTTCATTTCCCTTATTAAATCTGCAGTAAATATAAACGCACCCTTTAAAACTGAAACAACAACAAGCATCTTGCTTTTTTTCTTTTTGTAATCATTGTCAATTTTTCCGGCAAGGATTTTTGTTCTTTTTTGAATTTGGTTTTTTGAATATAAAACTTTTAATTTGCGTGGTTTCATTTGGAGTACATTAATCTACTTCTTTATTATTAATTATTTCTAAGATATGAGTTGGACTACTTGTAACTTTAATTTTTTCACTTAACGAGTATCCAGGCAGCCACAATATCTCATTATTAAAACATAACATCGGTATATTATATCTGTTTTTTACAGATATTTTTTTATTTATTAAATATTTTTTTAGCTTTAATACTTCACGTAAACCAAGCGGTTGAAATACGTCGCTTGGCTTTCGGTACCTTAAAGAGAGACTTTTTCTTGTATAGGAAGAGAGATCAACAAAAGCTTTCATTTCTTTATCTTTAGGGAATTTGCCTTTTATTAGCTTTCCTGAAAACCTGCTTAAAACAAATTTGTTTTTATCCGGTGCTTTGAATAGTATTTTTGATTTATTATTATTCAACAAAAATGCTTTATTAAAAGAATGGTTATGTTTATTTGATTTTACGCTGCTTTTATATTCAAAGGTGATTTTGTCATTATGGATCCTTAAAAAATATTCATTGCTTAAATCAAGAGATTTTAGATTTCTAATGGCATCTAAAATCATTTCAAACTTACTTACCGAGCCTTTAAATCCATGTTCAGCTAAAAACCAGTAGACAAAAGCAACCTGAGTGTTTTGATCCAAATTAATAAATTTTCTTCTGTTCCATGAAAACTTGTTTTCACAGGCAAGTTCTTTTAATAATGTTTGACAATGCTTAGCAAGGACTTCATATTGCGAGTGAATAAGCTCACTGCATAAAAGCAAATTTTCTCCTGCATTATTATTAATCTTATTTAATTCAGGAATAATTTTTTGCCTGATTAAATTTCTTTTGTAATTAAGATTCTTGTTCGTATAATCTTCAATATAAGGCAGATCATTATCTTTTGCAAAGTCATATATCTCTTTTTTCATCACATCTAAAATAGGTCTGTAAACAACTAAAGAATTGGAAAATTTCATTGCTTTTTTAATAGGCAGCAGTCCTTTAGGACCTGTTCCTCGTACAAGCCTGAATAAAATTGTCTCAATTTGATCGTCTTTATGGTGGGCTGTACAAATTAATTTTATTTTATTTTTTACAGCAGCTTCTTTAAAAAATGAATATCTTAAATTTCTTGCTGTTTCTTCATTCTTATCAGGAACACCGTCAAATTCCTTATAAATAAATTTGATATTATTTCTTTTGCAATAATTTTCTACAAGTAATGCATCTTTGTATGATTTTTTACGCCATTTATGATTATAGTGAAAAGCATATAATTCAATATTTAGATCATGTTTACACCTATTAAACAAATCCAGCAAAACTATTGAATCTACACCGCCAGAAACAGCAACACCAATTTTTTTATTTCTGAATAATAAGTTATTCTTCAAAATCAAGATTAAATTGTTCTTTATTTTCTTCTTTTTTCTTTTCTGGTTGTATTTTATGTTCATTTGGGTAGGTATCAAGAGGCTCAATCTCTTTATTTAAGACCGATCGTGCAGGTTCTTTTATTATACTTACTTCACTTGACTCACCTGTAACTGGTATAACATTTACTCTTCTGGTTAAGAAAATAAGTCCCAATAGCTTTGGTTTTAATGCCCCGCCTGTCAGACCAACTGTAGCTGTTATTAATTCATTCTTACTGATTTTATTTGCAGAAAGCAATCTTTCAAGTTTTGACTCATTGGTAAGCCGAAATTTATCCTCTGCTGTAACCTGTGGATAAATAAGAATTTCTTTACTGATTGCTGAAACAGGTTTAATATCATCCGGCAGATCAAAATCAAGACGAGCAGTGTATACCTGACCTGCTGCAACCTGCTCAGGAGAAGAAAGCCTGATTTTATTCTGATTAATTAATTCTTGACCTATTCCATATCCAATGCTGACTTTTTCAAGAAGAGTTTTATCAGATGTGATTTTCCAGGTCGGTCCAAATTTTTTTAAAAATAATTCTCCGCCTGCAATTGCTTTTAAAACACCTTTTGAATTAACTTCCTGCCTGACCATTGATGAGGTGCCTTCATAAACATCAGTACTCTCTACTGTTGCATATTCACCATGCATTCTGACTGTTCGTTCCTGTGTTTTTGTCATTATATCAGGATATGCTTCCCATAAATCTGACGTAAGATTTTTTACAGCTTCAAGATTTATACCATCCCCATTAATAAAATCATCAGAATAATTTTTTACAATCCCTTTTATATCATGCTCATTCCACTTTTTTTCTAAATCATCCAGCATTTCATTTATTTTCTGAACATCAGTTAAAGTATTTATATCTTTTGTTTCAGCATTAATTGAAAAAGCAGCACTTTGAGGATCTAATGAATAAGCAGGAGCAATATTTAACAAAAACAAAACAAGATAAAGCAGTAAAACATTTGCCAGTACCGATTTACTTTTTTTCATATTAAATTTTTCAGTTGTCATATTAATCAATTTATAATTTCAGTAATAATCATACAATAGACATAAACATATTATACTTATACCCAGTTATCATGACTAAGCAAAAAATTCTAAAACCTGATTTATTAGCAATAACCACAAGAGGCAATTCAATAGAAACCACTCATTATGGCTGGATTTGTGTGATGGACAAAGATAAAAAAATTATTTATAAAAAAGGAGACATCACCGATAAGGTATTTCTGAGATCCTCTCTTAAACCTCTACAAGCTTTAACTGTAGTGAAATATATAAAAAATATAACAGACAAAGAACTAGCAATAATCTGCGGTTCTCACTCAGGCTCAAAATCTCATCTTTTACTTCTTAAAGCCTTTATGAAAAAACAAAACATTCAATTATCTAATCTTCAATGCAGCTCACATAGCCCTTTTGATGAAATCGAAAAGAATAATCTCATAAGAAATACAAAGAGACCAAGTCCTTTACATAATAATTGTTCAGGTAAACACTTAGGAATGATTGCTGTATGTAAAAAAAACAAGTGGGATCTAAAAACTTATATTAAATACAATCATCCTGTTCAAAAAGAAATTCTACACAATCTTAAAAACTTATCTAAAAGTAAACTTATAA
>MFRM01000018.1:9389-22021 GCA_001784555.1 Candidatus Melainabacteria bacterium RIFCSPHIGHO2_02_FULL_34_12
TAGTGCGCCTACTTATTCAATCTGTGTAAATGACATTGCAAATTTGTTTTCAAATTTCACTTTTCTGAAAGACATGAACTATAAACGAATAATTTCCGCCATGAAAAAATATCCATACTTGACAGGAGGAAAGAATCATGTTGATTCTGAAATCATGAAAAGGTCAGCCCTCATAGAAATTGCAAAAGGAGGAGCTGAAGGAATTATTATTGTTGCCCATAAAGGAAATAGCGCCGTGGTTAAAATTGCAGATGGATCAGCAAGAGCCCGATCAGCCGTTATAATAAGGCTCTTAGTAAAACTCAAATGGTTAAAAACTCATGAGATTAAGAATTCTATTTTAGAAAATATTTTGAAAGGTAAAATAAAAAATCACGCAGGAAAAGTTACAGGAAAAATCTATACTTTAATTTAATTTTAGCTGGATATCTTTTCTAAGAACGATCTGTAGTTCCTGCCCTTTAGGAATAGTAATATTATCTCCCTGAGAAAATAAAGCTATAAGTGATCCTCCGATAAGAGTTCCTATAGCAGGTGTTCCGAGTGTTGCAATGATAACAATTCTGGCAGCAGGATTTTCACTTTCAAGAAGGTTTTGCGTAGGTTCCAAGGCTTTGGTGCCAAAATTAGTCATAGGATCAAGTAAGCCTTCTTTGTTCACTATTCCTTGCTGAATATTTAGCTCTGCATCAAGAGGTGTTAATTCTCCAAGAGGAGAAGTTAATTGGTATAAATGAAGTCCTATCTTCCCAGCCATACTAAAAATACTGGGTCTTTTAAGAAAACTTACTTTCCCCCTAACCCAGGATCCTTTAGGAACAATAAGCTGAGGAGGATTTGTAGGAAGATAAAAATCCTCTGCTACATGTGCCTTAAAATAATCTCCAAGCATTGATTTTTTTGCATCAAGAGGGCTGTCAACAACCATTCGAAATCTGGTATCAATAGGAATTAAGGCAGCTACTGCAGAAATTTTTTTTGCAGTACTTTTTTTTATCTGGGTATTAGGAAAAACAGGAAGTTTCTTAATTTCAATTTTAGATGGAATACTTTCATTGGATTCTTTAATCAGTTCAGGAGCTCTTAAATTTAAATTTGATTCCTGAGCATAACTTAAAGGCAACAATAAGCTAAAAAGCAAAATAAAATTTAAAATTAACTTACTGAATTTCATCCTGAGTTAAAACTTCGCTGCCGCGTTTGGTCAGTTCATCTAATTTTGAACTAATTCTGGTAGCTTTCTGCTGAATTGTTCCTGCCATTCTGATAGCCTGATCTTTTCCAACTATTTTCATTTCTTCAAATTTTTCTTTAGTTAAACCTTTTAGTTCTTTGGATTTATTTGCAATATCTTCTCTCATTTCTTTTCCAGGCTTTGGAGCAATAAACAAACCCAGGGCTATTCCCGACATAATTCCGGAAACCATTCCCATAAGAAAACTAAATAAATTACCTTCTTTTTTAGACATCTTTATTACCCTCTTTGTATTTATATGATATCACTAAATTATTTTGTATTGTTTTTCAGATACTTACTAAATCATTAGTCAGTAAAGATAAAACTTCATCAACACTTAAATTATTCATACAATATCCAGGATGCTTTCCTGAAATTGAGATTCTACACTTTTTTAAATCATCCTGACATTTGCAATTCTTTGCATTAATAATCTGATAGTTTCCGGTAAACGGTCCGCTCCTTAAAGGTAATGTAGGACCAAAAAGCCCTATGACTTTTGTAGACAGTGCACTTGCTATGTGTAAAAGTCCTGTATCACATGAAATCAAACTATAAGAAGAAGAAATAATTTCTGCCACTTCACATAAGTCCAGTTTTCCAGTTAAGTTCAAAGCACGACCTTTAAATCCTGGAAGCTTATTAGAAATAATTTTTTCTTCATCTTTTCCGCCCAGGAAAACAACCTTAAAATCTTTTTCACAAGTAAGATATTTTTTTGTAAGACTTAGCCAATTTTCAAATAGCCATGCTCGGTGAGGCCTTTCAGAACCTACTCCCGGAACCAGGCAAATATATTTATTTTCTTTTAAATTGTGTTTTAAAAGTATTTCAGAAGAATCTTTCACATAAAGAGTATTTGAATCCAAATTCATTGCTGATAAGGACTTATCAAACGTTCTTGCAAAATTTACAACTGCATGAAAAGAATTATCTTTTTTATAACCAAAATATTTTTTTGCACGAATATTAAACAAATTAAAGAAAAAGAAACTAAGACTACTATGCAAATTGAAAAAATAATCTATTTTTCTTCCACTATTGACTATTTCACAAGCAATTTCTTTTTTTTGTTTTTTATTAAAGCTCCAAACTTTGTTTATAAAAGGACAATGCTCAGACAAAAGAGCGGCAATGCTTTCTGAAGTAAGATATTCAATGCTTGCATTTTTATATTTTTTGCGCAAATACTTAACCAGAGGCAAGGTATGAATTACATCTCCGATTCCACCTGTACGACAGATTAATATCCTGTGGACAGGCATATCTGTTTCCTCATCCTGACTAAGGTAACTGCTGTGCTTATCTTTCAACTTTTACCTTGTCTCGATTTTCTTGCTTTGAGGATAGTGGATTCAAAAAGCTCATTTTACTTCTAAGTTCTTTTCCTACTACTTCAACGGAATGGGCTGCTTCTGATTCTCTCACAGCCTTAAAGTTCGGTTGACCTATCTGATTTTCGTGAATCCATTCTTTTGCAAACTGACCTGACTGAATTTCCTGAAGTATTTTTTTCATGTTTTCTTTTACACGTGCATCCACGACCCTCGGTCCTCTGGTGTAGTCACCATATTCAGCTGTATTTGAAATGGAATCTCTCATTTTTGCCAGACCACCTTCATAAATTAAATCAACTATTAATTTTACTTCATGAAGACATTCAAAATATGCCATCTCAGGCTGATAACCTGCTTCTACAAGTGTTTCATATCCTGCTTTTATAAGACCGGTAAGACCTCCGCAAAGAACAGCTTGTTCTCCGAATAAATCTGTCTCTGTTTCTTCTTTGAAATTAGTTTCAAATACTCCTGCTCTTGTTGCTCCAATTCCTTTTGCATATGCAAGAGCAATTTCCTTGGCATGACCTGATGCATTTTGATAAATTGCAATTAAACTTGGAACTCCATGACCCATTTCATACGTAGTTCTCACCCTGTGTCCTGGTCCTTTTGGAGCTACCATTAAAACATCAATATCCTGCGGTGGGACTATCTGACCGAAATGTAAACTAAATCCATGAGCAACCATTAATACTTTATTTTTATTTAAGTAAGGTTTTATTTCCGATTCATAAACTGCCTTATGTTTTTCATCCGGCAAAAGAATCATTATCATGTCAGCAGCTTTAGCAGCTTCACTTACAGGTAAAACTTCTAAGCCTGCTTCTTTTGCTTTAAGTGCACTTTTTGAACCTTCATATGATCCAATAATTACCTTTTTTACCCCGGAATCTTTCAAATTTAATGCATGTGCATGCCCCTGACTTCCATATCCGATTATTGCTATGGTTTTACTCTTTATTAAGTTAAAATCTGCATCATTTTCATAGTATATTTTTGCCATTTTTAATATTTCACTCCTGATTTTTGATTTTACAGCTAGTAATATTAGCAAATTCTTTCCGTATAGCGTGGTTTAGCAATATAAGGGCGTATCGCAATACGCCCCTACAAAAGGGTTATCCCTTTCTATTCAGATTTATTGGTCGAGTTTATATGGACTTAAATTAGGGCAGATTTTAATTAACTATGTGCATAAGAGAAATAAAAGAAGATTTAATTTCTGAAGCTGAGCTTTTGATATATCAAATGAAGGCAGCACAAATTGTTACTGACTACGAAACTGTAAACGATAAAGCAGACACACTTAATCACATTTGCAAAAAATTAGAATTTATAAGACAGGAAGAAGAAAGAATGCGCACAGCAGAATAAAAAATGTTAAACAAAAATAATACAAGTAATCTCGAAAAGATAAAGGTTCAGCTGGAACTCCTAAAAAGCAGACTTGATAATGTCAGTCAGACTCTTGATATGCAGGAAGAATTTTTAGATTTACTTCAGGAAAAAAGTAATCTTTTACTGAAAGAGGCTTTAATTCCTTCAAGATACATTGATTCCACTGAAGCAATAATGAAAAAAGCTTTTACTAAAGGCAAAATACCAAAAATCCTTTACAATCAACTTTAAGTTTCATAACGTTCTTTGGTCGTCAAAACAAAACTAATTCGGCCAATTTCGGCCATAAAAGCACTTTTACTAATTATCTGAAACTTCAAATATATCTAAAATGCCTATAACAAAGGCTAAAAAGACCTTGGGAACAAAATCTCCAAAAATAAAAATGTAAAGTACAAACATATTATCCTTGCAAGTTATCTACAGTTTATGATTCTATAGTAATGAAGCAATTATTTTGACTTAGTAATTATTTTAAAGCAAAGGTGCTTAATTTTAAAAAATTTCTGTGGATAATAAAAATTATTCGTGCAAATTTTTCTTAAAGCTTAATGATGTGGGTATCAAAGAAAACCTGTCAAAAATTAAGGAACAAATAGATAATATCGATGTCAAGGTTATTGCTGTAACTAAATACGCAACACAGCAGATGATCTCTGAAGCTTATGAAAATGGTGTCCGTGATTTTGGCGAAAATTATGTACAAGATGCAATAAAAAAGTTAGCCGAAGAAGATTCCAGTAATTTAGTTCATAGACATTTTATCGGAAGACTTCAAAAAAATAAAGCAAAGCATGTTGTCGGAAGTTTTTACCTTATTCACTCTGTAGATTCGCTTGAACTTGCTGAATTGATTAACAGCATCTCAGCAAAAAAAGCTATTAATCAAGATATTTTACTTCAGGTAAATATTTCAGGAGAAACTACAAAATCAGGATTTAATCCAGGCGAATTAAAAAAAAATATTGGAAGACTTGTTCAAATGAAAAATGTAAAACTAAAAGGATTAATGACAATGGCACCAAGAACTGATGATAAGGATCTTTTAAAAAAGTGTTTTTGTGGACTAAGAGACTTAAGAGAAGAGCTAAATCAAGAACACTTATTAAATTTAAAAGAACTTTCAATGGGCATGAGCAATGATTACAGAATAGCTATAAAGTGTGGAAGTACGATGATAAGGTTAGGCAGAGCAATTTTTTCCGAGGGAGGGTTAAAAAATTGAACATAATGGAAACCATAAAAAAAGCATGGTACGGAGGTCATTCAGAAGACATATATGATCCCGGTGATTTTGAAGAATTGTGGAGAATGGAAGATCAACAACCAACAAACTTTTCAAAAAAAGTTGGTTTTTTAGAAAAAGCTATAGGTAAAACTAAAACAAATAATATTTTAATGAAAGAAAATAATAAGGAGTATACAACTGTGTTAGAACATTCAAGCATAACGCCCCAAAGTGAAGTAATTGTAATAGAACCAAGGTCTTTTGATGAAGCTCTTGAAATAGTTGAAGAGTTGAGATGCAGAAGATCAGTTGTTTTAAACTTACAATATCTTGATTCAGAGCAATCCCAAAGAGTTGTTGATTTTCTTTCAGGCGCTACACATGCACTTGATGGACATCAGCAAAGAATCGGTCAGGGAGTATTTATATTTGCACCAAGTAACTTTACTATTAATACTGAATCGCAGGAAGCAAGAGCATTAAAAGATGCTTTTTGGGGACGCAACAAAGAAAAAGAACAACAGATGACAATGTCCACTTCACAATATCAATATTCCGAACCTGTAAAGAAAAGCTCGATATTTTAAGGTCATTAAAATTGTAGAATGTAATTTGTGCCACAAGACAATAAGACCTTTTACATTACAACTCCCATTTATTATGTAAATGATGTGCCTCACATAGGAAGCGCATATACAACTATTGCTTGCGACTGTATATCAAGGTACAAAAGACTTAAAGGTTTTGATGTTTGTTTTTTAACCGGCACTGATGAGCACGGACAAAAGATTTTTAAATCCGCAAAAGAACAGAACAAATCACCTCAGGAACATTGTGATTTTATTGCAGGAAAATTTAAGGAGTTATGGACATTACTAAACATCACATACAGCAGGTTTTCCAGGACCACATCAGAAAAACACGAAAAAATAGTACAAGAATTTTTCAAGAAAGTACTTGATAAAGGTGATATATATGAATCATTTTATGAAGGTTTGTATTGTGAGGGATGCGAGGACTTTAAAGGTGAAAAAGAACTTCTGGAAGGAAGCTTATGTCCTATTCATAAACTAAAAGTTCAGGACTATAAAGAAAAGAACTATTTTTTTGCTCTTTCAAAATACCAGGACAAACTTACAAAGTTTTTAAATGAAAATCCTGATTTCATTGAGCCCCCTTACAGAAAAAATGAAGTTCTCGGCTGGGTAAAAGAGGGACTTAAAGATTTCCCAGTCACCAGACAATCAGTAAGCTGGGGCATTCCAGCTCCAAATGATCCTAAACAAACTATTTATGTCTGGTTTGATGCACTAATTGCATATTTATCCGGACTTTTAGATGAAAATGAAGAACCTACAATTAAAAATTCCATTAAAAAATATTGGTCTTCAGTAGTACATATAATTGGAAAAGATATATTAAGGTTTCATGCTGTTTATTGGCCTTGCATGCTTATGTCAGCAGGTCTTTCTCTGCCGAACAAAGTGTTTGGACATGGATTTCTTACCAAAGATGGCGAAAAGATGGGAAAGACCACAGGAAACATTATTGATCCTTATAAATTAATTGATGAGTTTGGATGTGATGCGGTTAGATTTTTCTTTCTTCGGGAAATTACCTTTGGAAAAGACGGGGATTTTACAAGAGAGAATTTCATAAACAGAATAAACTCAGACCTTGCAAATAATCTTGGAAATTTATTAAACCGATCTTTGAATCTTGTAATTAAAAATTTTAACGGAACCTTAAATATGGAAGGAAAAACCACAGGTAATTTTCTTGGTTTAAAAGAAAAATTCGAGTCTACAATTGTTGGTTTTGAGAAGCATATGGATAACCTTGAATTAAAAGAAGCACTGGATATTCTTTGGCAATTTATAGATAACACTAACAAAGCATTTAATGATAAAGTACCCTGGAAATTAATAAAAAACAATGAGATTGAGGCTGCAAAATGCTGTCTTTACGAAACCTTAGACATACTGAGGAATATAAGTATTCTAGTCAATCCGTTTATCCCTGAAACCAGTTTAAAAATATATAAACAGCTTGGATATGATAAACTTGATGAATATAAAGAGTGGGGGAATTTGGGTTGGGGAAACAATAAAAACATCTTTTCTGTAAAAGAAGGTTCATTGATTTTTCCAAGGATTGATACAAAAAGCCCAATAAGTAACTAAGACAGTTACAATTTATATTGATAGTCCAGATTATTTAAGACAAGCGTATTTAAGGAGCATAAAAAGTAATGGAAACCCTGCTAAATCCGGCCGGTGATAATTCTAGAGGCAGAATAGCCATATTTATTGATGGGAATAATCTTTTCCATGCAGCAAGAACCATTGGAATAGAAATTGATTATGCGAAATTACTTAAACTTCTATGTCATAAAGGCTCTCTCTTAAGAGCATTTTTTTATACCGGTGTTGATGAAAATGCAGCTAAGCAACAGGGGTTTCTGCTCTGGATGAGAAGAAACGGTTATAGAGTTGTTCAAAAAGAATTAAAAATATTTCCTGACGGAACTAAAAAAGCAAACTTAGATGTAGAAATTGCTGTTGATATGCTTGGTTTATGCGGTAAATATGAAACTGCCATTTTAGTAAGCGGAGATGAAGATTTTGCATATGCTGTAAATGCTGTGGCATATAAAGGTGCCAGGGTTGAAGTAGCAGGATTTCGAAACAATACCTCCCCAAAATTAATTGACGTAGCTGATAGATTTATTGATTTAGACAGCCTGATTCCATATATCGTAAAAGAGCCTGACAGCGAAGAACAAAAAGCAGCAATTGCAGCAGCCAAAGCAAACGGTCTTTTATTTATGGATGAAGAAGTATTACAAACTGTCCGTGAAAGAACATCTCCATTTATAGGGAAAAAATCACCGAATAACCACGATGGTAAAACACCCACTACAGAAGTAACTATTCCAAAACACAGTTCTACATAGAATATTAATTACATCCCTTAACAGGGGCGTACCGCGGTACGCCCCTACTGGCAATGTTTAATGGTCTGTAATATCCTAAGGATATGGTAACCAAGAAAAAAGAATCGACACTTGAAGAAAAAATAATTGATTTGCTCAAGAGTAATAATACTCTGAAGTTAAAAGAGCTTTTGGCTGATCAATATCCGCAGGACATCTCTGAAGCAATAAAAAGCTTCAATGATGAAAAGAAAACTACCTGTTTTAATGTGCTTGATCTTGAACTTGCCTCAAAAGTGCTTGCAGAGCTTAGTTCCGATGTTCAAATGAATCTTATAAAAACACTGGAACCAAAAAATGCAGCGTTAATAATTTCTGAAATGGATGTAGACGATGCTACAGATTTAATCCTACGGTTACCCGAAGATAAAAGAACTGCTTTATTAAAAGAACTTCCTGATCCCATCCACCAAGCCCATGTACAGGAATTAATACACCATCCTCCTGAATCAGCCGGTGGAATCATGTCCACTGATTTTTTACGGCTCAGATCTGATATGACTGTTCATATGGCATTTAATTATGTAAGAAGACAGGCTGCAGAATTTAAAACTCAAATTTTTTATCTTTATGTAGTAGACAATAATAATAAACTTGTTGGTGTAATAACTCTACGGAATTTATTAAGTGCTCCTTTAAATGATTTAATTGCTACACATATGAGTGCAGATATAATTACCTGCAAGGTTACAGATGATCAGGAAACAGTAGCAAAACAAATCTCAAAATATGATTTAATTGCAATTCCTGTTATTAACGAGGAAAACGTTTTAAAAGGGATAGTAACCGTCGATGACGTAGTAGACATTTTAAATAAAGAAACTACTGAAGATATTTATCAGGGCTCAGGTATCACAGATGTAGTTCGTTCTGATGAATTAATTTCAGGTAAAGTTACATATGCAACCACAGCCAGGCTTCCTTGGCTTTTAGTAACACTGGTAGGTGAAGCAATTGCAGCATTTATTATTTCAAGTTTTGATAAAACAATAATTTCAGCCCCTATTGCTATTTCATTTATGCCTTTGCTTTCAGGACTATCAGGGAATGTAGGCGGTCAAACAGCCACAATAATCGTCAGAGGACTTGTAACTGGAGACATTGAATTAAAACATACTTTTAAATATGTTTTCCATGAACTTAAAATAGGAATAGTACTTGGATCTGTCTGTGCATTAATTACAGGATTAATTGCATGGCTCCAGCATGACACACCAACACTTGGACTGGTAGTTGCATTTGCACTTGCATGTTCAATGACAGTTGCTGTTCTTCTTGGAACTGTATTTCCAATATTACTGCAATATCTAAAAAAAGACCCTGCTACAGCCAGCTCTCCTGTGATTACAACTTTGCTGGATATATTAACTTTTACTTTTTATTTGATTATTGTTTCGATACTAATAAAATACCTCAAATAAACAGGGTTTTAAAGTAGAGGCGTATCGCGATACGCCTCTTGTGATAATATATTATTTTGGTAATTTTAAGTAGGGGCGTATTGCGATACGCTCATGCTGGGTAAAATATATACAGGAGGTTTAACTTGTCAGAGGTAAGAATAGAAGATGGTGAAAGCTTAGAATCCGCATTGAAAAGATTTAAAAAGAAGGTTCAAAAAGCAGGGATTCTAACTGAAATTCGTCGCAGAGAACATTACGAAAAACCTAGTGTTAAGAAAAAGAGAAAAAGAGCACAGGCTAGAAAAAAGAAAAGGTTTTAACTTTTCTTTTAAATTACTGTTTATATTTGTTTTTTTAGTTTTATTTTTTTTCATATCACACTTTACAGAAGAATTGATTCATTCAGCACAAGCTGAAGAAGCACTTTTACAGGAAGAACAAATCATCAGCCTGGCAGAAGATAAAATATTTCACGAGAAATACAGTAACGAGAAATTAGAAGACAGATTATCTAGAATTGAAAGTTTTATTTTTGGTAAAAAGTTTTCAGATAAAGACGCCTCTATAAGAATAAGCAAAATTTCACAAGCCCTTGATCTAAGCAAAAAAGAAGTAACAATCACACCTCCTGAAATTAAACCACCCGAAGAAAAAGAAGAAAAACAAGAACTAAAAATCATTCCGGAAGAAACAAACACAGGGATAATAGGCACTATAAGTAAAATTGAGAATAAAGTTTTTCATAAAACATATAATGATATTCCATTTGAAAAAAGAATAAGTGCTTTAGAAACCCAGGTTCTCACAAAAAAAGAAATTGCAAAAATGCAAAGTAAATCACTCCTTGAAAGGGTAACCTATCTCATGGAAGTAACAGGCATTCCTCCTGAAAATCAAGGCTCAAATGAAGTAATTAAACCGCCGCCTCAGAACAAAAATAACTACCCAAATAAAAACCAAGAACAAAGCTATAAAATTGATCCTCAATCTGGTTTAATAATAAATGAACAAACTGGGGAGTCCGTACAAGACAGCTATGGAAATCCAATTAAAGTAAAAATCCCTCAACAAGTTCCATATTACGGTCAAGGTCAAGTACCACAAAATCAGTTTGCCCAGCCATATGGAAACCCATTTCCATATCAAGCTCCTTATGGAAATGGAAATGTCCCTCAGCAATTTGGAAATCCGCAACAGCAATTTCCCGGGCAGTTTCCATATGATTTATTTTTAAACCCTGGCGGCGGCGGTGCAGATCCGGGTTACTAATTCTTCTCTTTTAAAAATATATTCCTGAGTAGTTTTTGATGTTTCCAGTTAATGATACAGGTATAAAATAGTGCAATAAGAAATATAATTGCGGATAATATTAAAAATCTAAGGCTGGACCTGTAACCAATTAAATAAGTTGCAAGAAGTCCAAGAATACCAGAAATGAAATATAAAATATAGGATGCGATTTTCTGAGAAAGTCCTGCAGCTAAAACCCTGTGATGAAGATGCCCTTTATCAGGCTCAAGGATTGACTTTCTGCTGAGCAGCCTCCTGACAATTGCAAATAAAGTATCTCCAATAGGAAGTGCAAATATAAGAATAAGAACAGGAGATATAACAGCCAGTGCTACTTTTTTTGTTACACAGCTTACTGCAAGTGATGCCAGAACAAATCCAGTCAGATAAGCCCCGGAATCTCCAAGAAATATTCTAGCCGGATTAAAATTCCATCTTAAAAAACCAAGTAAAGCACCTGCAAGCGTAGCAGCCATTAAGGCACCCGCAGGCTGATTAATCCTTTGATCCACAAGAACAGCCCAAATAGAAACTGCACTGATTAAAGAAACTCCGGTAGCCAGACCATCCATTCCGTCAACCAGATTTACAGCATTTATAATACCCACTATCCAGATTAATGTAAGAGCATAACTTATAAGCGGTGAAAAATGAATAATCTGATCTCCAATAGAAAGTTTAAAGAATATAAAATCAGCATGATATAGAGGATTCATAAGATGCATTATTTTAATTCCTAAAAACCAGGCAACACTGGAAGCTAATATTTGAATAAATAATTTTAAAGTGGCAGGTAAGGGCTCAATGTCATCTAAGAGTCCAAGAAAAAATATTATAGTTCCTCCTGCAAAAATCCCAAGCAAAGTAAATGTGCCTGGAAGCAAAGTCCTATATTTCCAATAAACAGCCAGAAAAAAAAGCGTAGTTAAAAACAAACTTACATAAATACTTACCCCTCCAAGTCTTGGAACAGGATTTTTGTGTAATTTTCTTTCAGATGGTTGGTCAAGTACACCTAATTTTTGTGCACGAACCTGAATCAACGGAGTAATAAGGTACGAAACAATTAAAGCAATTAAAAAACCTGCAATCTGAATAGTCTGAATATTGTATAAATATTTACTTACCAATGCATTGAAGGTCATATAATGGAAATTCCTTACATAGAGATTGTACATTATGCATGGCTTTTTCTTTTGCTTTTGTATCTGAAGGATTTTTTAAAACCTCTGCGATTGTTTCACCTAAAAGCTTAATTTCTTTGGTACGAAAACCACGGGTAGTAACAGCAGGTGTACCTAATCTTATTCCGCTGGTTACAAAAGGAGATTGGGGATCACGTGGAATAGTATTTTTATTACAGGTAATTCTTACTGAATCAAGAAGAGTCTCAGCTTCTTTTCCTGTCATATTTAAGTTTCTTAAATCCAACAACATAAGATGGTTATCCGTACCGCCACTTACTATTTTTATTTCATTATCCATTAAAGTTTTTGCCAGAAGCTTAGCATTTTCTAAAACTGATTTCTGATAATCTTTAAATCCAGGTTCAAGTGCTTCTTTCAATGCTACTGCTTTAGCTGCTACTACATGCATAAGAGCTGATCCCTGACTTCCGGGAAATACAGCTGAGTCAATTTGTTTTGCATATTTTTCTCTACAAAAAACCAAACCGCCGCGAGGACCACGAAGAGTTTTCTGTGTCGTACTGGTAACAAAATCAGCATATGCAAACGGGCTG
>MFRM01000019.1:0-117618 GCA_001784555.1 Candidatus Melainabacteria bacterium RIFCSPHIGHO2_02_FULL_34_12
CTAACACCTAGTGGCGGGGCTCCAGTTATTAGTGTCTCTAAACCTTCGGACAATGCATTCTTTAATGTAGCTGACATAATCACTGAAGGTTCAGTTACCTTCACTGGCGGTTCTAAAACATTTAAAATTAATGACTCAGATACCATGCTCACAGCTAGTGCAACTGACCCCAATACATTTACTTTCAATAAAACTCTTACCTTTATGGACGGTACTCATACTCTTACTTACTTCGCTAAAGATAAATTACTTAGAACTACTACGGTAAATAAAACAATTACTGTTGATACTGCTTTGCCTGATGTTACCTTTAATATCGATACTAACGATAGTGATGAGTTTGTTCTTACTGCTACTGCCTTAGGTACTGGCACTAAAGTTACTACTATTAAAGTCGGTTCTGATACTCTCATGATTACTCCAGCTAATTCTCTTGACTTTAGTGTTACTTCTGCAACTAGTGATTCCTTTGCCGTTGAAATAATAGATGAGGCGGGTAATAAATTAGTTCGTACACTAACACCTAGTGGCGGGGCTCCAGTTATTAGTGTCTCTAAACCTTCCGACAATGCATTCTTTAATGTAGCTGACATAATCACTGAAGGTTCAGTTACCTTCACTGGCAGTTCTAAAACATTTAAAATTAATGACTCAGATACCATGCTCACTGTATCTCCTACTGATCCCAATACATTTACTTTCAATAAAACTCTTACCTTTATGGACGGAGCATCTACATTTGATTATGTTGCAACTGACAAACTTAATCGGGAAACTAAATTATCTCGAACCGTTACCATTGATACAGTTATTCCTGACATAACTCATATGATTGACACTAATGATGCTGGAGAATTTGTTCTTTCAGCAACAGCTCTTGGAACAGGTACTAAAGTAACATCAATAAAAGTAGGAGACAATACTTTAAGTATAATGAGTGATTTAAGTGTTGACTTCTCTGCCACATCAAGCACCTCAGATTCATTTATTGTCGAAATTATTGATGAAGCTGGCAATAAACTCACTAAAACCCTTTCCCCGTCTGGCAATGCTCCAATAATTGAAATTACAAAACCTGACAACAATGCAATATTTAATACCTCTGATGTAGTTACTGAGGGCAAAGTCACATTTTCAGCACCTTCTATGTCATTTAAAATTGATAATAATGAAATTATGCTGGATTCTGGAACTGCTGCAAATGCTTTTACTTTCAATAAGACATTATCATTTATGGACGGTACTCATACATTTAATTATGTTGCAGTTGACAAACTTAAACGTGAAACCAGATTAACCAGAACCATCATAGTTGATACAACCCTCCCAACTGTAACTGCAAATGTAACGTTAAATAATGACAACACTTATAAAGTTACAGCTAATGCAAATGGCACAGGCAGTAATGTTGCCTCAATTATTTTAAATGGAAATGCTGTTCAATTTAACGAAGCAGCAACTGTAGACTTTGAAGTTACAACTGATAAGTCAACAGTAACAATTACAATTAAAGACAAAGCAGGAAATACATTCAGTAAAGATTTTAGCCCGCTAGATATTACTCCACCAATTATTACAATATTATCTCCTAAAAAATCAATCCGCTATAACTCAAAAAATGTAAAAGTAAAAGGCACTGTAGAAGACACAGAAAGCGGTGTTGATATTAAATCAATTTTAATCAATGGCGAAGCGCCAGATACAACAAAGTCTAATTCAAAAAATAATTCATCATTTGTGAATCGCGATGCTTTAACAATAGATGGAGATACAGGCGCTGATTCTTCAGGAGCAAATAATGTTATTGAATTTACTAAAACAATTTCATTGAATAATGAGGGTCCATTTGAAATAAAAGTATCAGCTAAAGATCTTAGTAATAATCAATCTTCCTTAAATGTTGATGCAACAGTTGACACTATTAATCCAACATTAACTGCAACAATTAAGCCAGAAGGCAATAAATATAAGATCGAAGGAACAGCTGACGGCACTGGCTCAAATGTTGCATCAATAAAAGTAAATGATAAAGCCATTGATTTTACTCCTGACAAAACAATAAACTTTACCACTCTTGCTGATAAAGCACCCGTTGTAATAGAAGTATTTGATGCTGCCGGAAATCAAATAAAACAAGAGTTGTCTGATCCACAATCAGCCGATACTACTCCACCTGTTATAACCTTGCTAAATCCAAATAATGGCGATTTATTCAGAGATCCAAATTTATCAGTAAGTTTTGATGTAAAAGACAATATTTCCTTAGATAACGTCAAGATAAATGGAATGCTTGTAAATCCACAACCTCCTCCTATTTATCCAACCGCTGTTGTTTTAGATCCAGGAGCAAATTTAATAATTGTTGAGGCTGAAGACACCAGTAAAAACAAATCTACATTTAGCTTAAGCGTTACTTATCTTCCACCAGCTATGAGTGGTGGTGGTGGCGGCGGCGGTGGTGGTGGCGGTGGTGGCGGCGGCGGCGGTGGCGGCAGCACTTTGGTTATTCAACCAGGTGGAAATGCTAATGCCTCAATTATTAATGGGTTTATTGGATTAACACCTCCGGATCAAAGTTTAACTGATATTACATCGGGGGATATAGAAGTTGCAAATCCTCCTGCTGTAGAAGGTGGTGATGAAGGATCAATAATAACCTTCCCAGAGGTAAGCGGATTAAATATTGGCAGGGAATTTGGTGAAAAGGGTATTTTACCAAGAGGGTGCTCTTTTGCAACCATTGCAGAACTTAAAGGATCAAGTCTTGAAATAGATGAAGCTGATCAGGAAAACAAATTTTCAACAATATTAATTGACAGTACCGGAAAAACTTTCATCATTGGTTTTGCTTTCTTTAGAGAATCTATATCTCAAAACAACTTTACTACAAACAACGAATTTAAATTCCAGACTACAGGCGGCAAAAAGCTTGAGCTGCTTACCATTCTTTCAATACCTGAAAATGCTGCAAACGGCGATGGAAAAATCCAAATATTAAACAAGAATAAAGCACTTATTAATGTTCTTATAAATCTTACTTCTCCTATAGATGTAAAAACAAGGGTTACTAAACGTGATAAACAACTTGAGCCACCAGTTAATAAGCCAGAATTACTTGAACCAGTTAAGGCATTTATAACCAAATCTAAAGATTCAAACCTATTACTTAAACTTATAATTAAAGGCAATAATCTCTTAAGGAAGTTTGCCATAATCAATGGACAGCCGCTACAGCTTGGAAGAAGCAGAAATTATTTTACAAATGTCACATTTGTACCTGAAGAAAATATCATTATAAAGAATTTGTTCTTTATGAAAAAGAACAAAAAGAAAATGTTTGTCACTGCAGGCATAGAAAAAGGAATTACTCCAGGAATTAAGTTATTTAATGTTGTAACGCCAAAATGTGCAGACATTGGAGCTTTATTTATTCCAGAAGATTTAAAAGAGGGCAAGATTGAAGCCACTAGCAGACCAGAAGATTTAATTCTAAGGAATGAAATATTAAATTCATTGGAGCTAAGATCCAGTGAAATTAATCATGAAGAGATTTTTATTGAAACTAAAGAAGCTGAAGAGAGCCATATAGAAGAAAATGTTTATGATTTAGATTTGAATCCTTAAGTATTAATTTGACTCTTTATTAACTTCTGTAATTCGCCGCTTTGGAACATTTCTCTGGTAACATCACAGCCACCTATAAATTTCCCGTCAACAAATACCTGGGGAACAGTAGGCCAGTTTGTGTATTTTTTTATTCCTTCACGTAATTCATTATCTGTAAGAACATCTCTGGTCTCAAAATCCACTCCAAGGGCTTTAAAAACATCTACAACTGCCGCAGAAAAACCGCACTGTGGTGCATCTTTTGTACCTTTCATAAAAACAATGACTTTATTTGATTTAACATCTGAATCTATTTGCTTTAAAATATCACTCATTTATATTCCTCCAACTGTTTGTAAATAATTTTAACCCCATTTTACATTTTTAGAGCTACAATAAACGTATGGCTATTTCAATTTCAAGGGTAACAACCACAACTTCAGGTTTCTATAATTTATTGATACGTTTAAACCTATTGGCTGAAAGCGAGACTCAGGCTCTTGCTTTCCCTCCCGAAACAACTAAAAAAGAAGATTAAATTTCATGCCCTAATTCTTTTTTAAATCCTGGCTTAACTTTTTCCCATTGCGAAGGTGAATAGGTCTTTAATGTTAAAGCATGAATAACATTTGATTTCATCTCAAGAGAGAGTATTTCATAAATTATTTTGTGCTGATCAATTAAACTTTTATTTTCAAAATCAGGAGATACAGCTATTACCTGAATATGATCTCCACCGCGCAGATCAATAACTTCCAGATGTATTGTTTTTAACTTCTGATTTATTTTATTTTCAATTTCTAAAAGTGTAATCATTTAACGCGGAAGCCTCCTACTTACAAAAGCTTTTAAATTATCATATTGCATATAAGGATTTGTGATTTTTTGGTTTTTCAATGTGTCCTGCGGTTTATCAGAATAATTGTGACCCGGGAAGATTATTGTATCATCACTCATTTTCATTAATTTATTTGAAATAGTATCAAACATTTCATCTACATTCCCGCCTGGCAGATCACATCTGCCACAACCATTAATAAAAAGTGTATCCCCTGAGACCAGTAGGGGCGCGCCATGGCACGCCCCTACATAGAAACATTGCGATCCCGGAGTATGCCCAGGAGTATGAATAAATTGAATCTCAATATTCCCTATTTTAATTGTCTCGCCAGAATTAGTTTTTTTAACATTTTCATCTCCCCAATTGAATTTAAAAAAGTCAGCCTCATATTTATTAATATATACAGGAATATCCAGATGCTTCAAAAGTCCTTCGACTCCATTTGTATGATCAAAATGTCCGTGAGTTACAAAGGCAGCTTTAATTTTTAAATTTTGTTTTTTTGCCTCTTCAAGCAAAAAATCCACATCCCATGCAGGATCAATGACAGCCACTTCTTTTGTTTCTTTATCACCAATAAAATAAATAAAGTTTTGCATTGGTCCGACTTCCATTTGTTTTAAAATCAGATTTTCCATATTTATATTTTACTGAGTTAATTAAAAATTAAAATAAAAGCTCATTGATTTCTACCGGAACATCTTTTAGCCTGCAACGTATATTAAGCTTTCCATTGTTTTCGTTTGAAGTATTTTCTTCAAGATCATTTGTTCTTAAAAAAGAAGTATCGCTGACTTTAAGGTTCAAGGTCCCATTTGCAGTGCTTTGATCAGGACTGGAAATTTTAATTTTTCCGGTTACAGGGAACAATGATTCATCAGCACTTGAGTTATTTACCCGGACAGTGAGATTATTTTTTTCAATTGTCTTTATAAGGGTTATTTCAGAAGTATTATTTTCAAAATTAAATATATTTCCATTAAAAAACAAATCAAGGTCATCGATTTCGCCAAGCAAAGCAAGTATATTTACATCAATTAAACCTTGCTCTGAGCCCTGGATTAACTGAAGCTGAATTGAGCCTTTTGAAATCCCTCCGCTTTGAAGAATTAAAAGCCTGTTTGCATCTGCAGTAAATCTTTTTACAGGTGATTTACCGCTAACAGTGCATATTGCTTTTCCACCTAAAACAATATCTTCAGACTGAGCAAAAGAAGCATTAATACCTAGAAACAATACAGTAAATAAAGAAAAAAATAAAAGCTTTTTATTTAACATAAATATAATTCCCTGATCCTCTAATTCTCTAACCTGGGCGATCCGTGACTTGAACACGGGACCCCACGATCATTGATTATAGTTTTTCACACTTATAATATGCCAATACTGAATAAAATAGAATCCAGGAATCTCGGGGGTGGGAATCCAAGAAATAAAGAAAAGATTACTATAGCAACAATAGATATTAACGTATAGATAGTAACAAGAAGTATAGTTGATGTTTTTTTTTGTACTCTAGACTTCCAGTATATTATGCCAAGTCCTATGAGATATGAAAGAGAATATAACATTAACAAGCCAGAGCAAAATATTTTATAAGGTTCTAGATTTGTACCACGACAGTGATGATTCGGAAACAGTAACCGAAACAGAAATATAGAATTACCAGGAGCATCACCACAATCACCATAGTTAAAAAGAAGAGTAAGCACTTGTAAAACGATAACGAACATTAATATCTTCTTTGACACTACTACTTTTCTAGTCCCTTGAGTGTAAAGTATTATGGAAGTAATTGCAGCAAAACATAACACGCTGCCGTAAAAAAATGCACTGAAGGCAAGCATTAAAAACGGTGTCCAGCCACTTGATGAATAAAACAAAGCAATCATGCTTACAATGGAATATGTAACCAGAAATAAAAAAAATTGTACAAGTTGTAAGATCATATCTTTTATCCCTTTTTATTCTCTAACCTGGGCGATCCGTGACTTGAACACGGGACCCCACGCTTATCAAGCGTGTGCTCTAACCAACTGAGCTAATCGCCCGAAAGGAAACAGATTTATTATAGCTTGCAAAGTTCTTACATTAAAATCAGGATTAAAATAGAAATTAAATCTGATTTGCTTGACATATAAAGGAAAAGCTGATACTTTTACTAATTATTATATAAAAGGGAAATCAAAAGACCACATAGTCTTAGTATTACAAATTTATGAGAATAGGCACATACGACGGTTCTGTACCAAAAATAAGAGTGACGGGGAATCCGCTTGATTATTTTGAACTTCGGTTTCACAATCCTGACGGTATAAAAAACTTACGAAGGCTTCCTGGAAAAAGTTTTAGCTTAGATAGGTACGGAATACCCACAACAAGAAGAGCAGGAGTAGTCCAATATATTGCAGGTTTATATAGAATCAATGAAGCACTTGCTCTTGCCATTAGAGTTCGTGAACGTCCAGGTTTAAGAAATGAAGTTCATAACTTTCTTACACTTAACAGAGATCTAAAGCTTCCTGAAGAGGATGCTCCTAAAAAAAGAGAAGAAACAACAGCTAATCCAAACAATGAAAAAATTGAAATTGGAACAAATATAGATACTTCACCCCAATCAAATGCCATGAGAGCAGCACTTGCACAAAAAAGAAGAGATCTATGTGAGTTCTATTTAAAATTTAAATTCTTGCATCCTCTTGCAATGATTGGGATCTTAAGTGCAGATCCAGCTTATACAGCCACCATACTAAGCGCAGAAAACTTCGGCATAAAAGACAAAGATCCTGAGGTAAGACTTGCTTCTGTAAGAATTCTTAGTGAATTTGTTACGAACATATGGTCTAGATTTAAAGAAGCAAAAGAATCAGGCACATTACCAGTTCTAACTCCTGGAAGCTTTGCACATTTGATTAATGCAATTACTTTCGAAGATCTAAACGATGATCTTCAAAGCTTAGAAACCATAAGTAATGCAATTACACAACAAGGATTTGGCGTATTTGATAAAAACTCAGATGTAAAAAGCATGGCTGAAATAGTTGCTGAAAATATATTTAAAACACAAAAAATTATAAGAAGATATATAAATGAACAAGGATATAGTTTTTCTGATAATTTAACAAACTAATTTTTTTTTATCTTCAAGTTAAAATAATTATCAATGCATTCTTTATTTAAGATCTCATGCCCTTCTGCAATTACACTTGGCGGCACACTTTCAATAGCTTCGCCTGGATCCAGCCACACCTCAAGTATCTGACCTTTATTCATTTTTTCAAGCTGAATTTTTGTTTTAACAAAATTAAGAGGACAAGCAACTCCTCTAAGATCAAGCAATATCGGTTCGTCAGTTTGCCGATACGCCGATACGCCGGCTCGCCGATTCACCGATTCGCCGGACCGCCGGTTCGCCGATACGCCGGTTCGATTTTTTAAGTCATCGTCCATTTAAAACATTTCCTTATTACACAGTCATTAGGCAACGGACATTCGCTCTTATCCTTCATCTTCACCCATTCTTTTTTAAAACAATCCCTGCTTTGAACATATCCATAAACAAAATCAAACATAGATTCCATAGATTGGTCATGCATTTTACTTAAACAACTCAAACAATATTGTTCTTCAGCATAGCCCAGAGCCAGGCTCATGTTATAAGTACGTCTGCATATATCTTGACCACAAGTTGGACACGGATAAGGAAAGTCCATAATAAATAAATCGTATCATTATTTCTTTGATGGTTTAGATTCAGGAGCTTTTGTCTGCGGTCCTTTGCCACCAGCAGCAGCTTCTTTACCAGCAACAGGTGTAGCTGTAGCAGTTTCAGCAGCAGCAGCAGGAGGAGCAGCACCTTCAGCAGGGATAGCAACTTCAGCAACAGCTGGAGCTACTTCTTCAATTTCATGTGTCTTGGCAATTTCTACCTTAACTAACACTTCTTCACCTTTAGCTAAAAGAGTAATATTTTGGTTAATTTTTACATCCTTAGCATGAATTGCCTGACCAATTTCTTTTATATCTTCGAGGTTAATATCAATGAAGTCAGGAATATCTTTAGGTAAACAATAAATTTCAACTTCATTATAACTAACAATTAAAACTCCACCAGCAGTAACTGCAGGTGAATGACCAACATAGTTAAGCGGTACTTTAACTTTTAATTTTTCATCAGCTTTAATTCTATAAAATTCAATGTTTAAATAATTATCTTTAACAGGGTCTATTTGAACTGTTCTTATAAGAACAGGATATTTTTCTTTTCCTTCAATATCCAGTTCATTTATATGTGAGTAAGCCTTATGCGGTATTTTTGAAAATTCTTTTGCATTTATTTGAACAGATTCAGAATTAAATCCATGCCCATATACAGTAGCAGGTACAAAACCAGATGCTCGAAGTGCATTTGGCTTTTTATTTTCACGGGGTCTTGCTTTAATTGTCAGTGCTTTTGCCATGTTTATTAATTTAACCTTTATACCATCAGATTTAATATATTACCAAAACAAGAAAAAATATTGTGTATGACAAAAAACTATACTAATCTAATTGGAGTTATTTCATCCGCTACAAGCATCGTTCTTTTCCCATCCGCTAAATCAATAAATTTAGAAGTAGCTAATCTTCCTAAACCATAGAAAAATCCATCATCATTTCGTTGTCCAAAAATAGGAAATTCAGTTGCTAATGTAGAGAAGGCTTCATTTTCTCTACAAGTCAGGCCTGCCTTAAATGTAAACGGAGCCAATCTTGTTTCAGGATGAGTTAATGCTCCTTCAGAACCGTAAACAGGGCTTCCACCTATAAAAACTCCCATCTCAGGTAAATGATGATGAATATTTTGTCCTGTATATAAGCCGAGTAGTCTTTGCCATACTGACAGAGCCACAACACAGTGTACAAGTTGTCCTTCATTGGCAAGCAATGAAATTAGTTTATTTCTGTCAATTCTTTCTTTATCTTCCAAGACAACCAAGTCAAAAAGATCATTTCTATATTCTTTTAATGCAGCAATTGAGAGAGCGTCATCACCTTCATCCAAAACCAAGTCAAGTTGTTGAGGTATATCAAAAGATTGAACCAATTCTTTTATAATCTCTGGAGTTCGTTTTTTTACTACAAAGTGCGCTATCTCATTACGCGTTATTGCTCTCACAAAATTTAAGATGTCTCGGATAGCATCTCCTTTTAAAAGGTACTCCCAGGTAACAATATTAGCTCTAGAATACTTGTCTTCCATATATTTCAATAACAATTCTTCTATCAACATAGTAGGTTTAAAATTTGTACCGGCAAACTGTGAATGACCAGCTTCTGATTTCCCTATTAATTCCATCATTCCATCAGACAAGCTATATCCAAATCCAAGACCAGTACCTGGCGCTATAGCAATTCTCGCTCCGGAGTTTTGTATCGGTTTTATTCCTTCGTTAATAAGAAATGAAGACTGTGGATTCCTTTCCATTGCAATAGATGCACCTGCAATCATCGGCGGAATATCATTACAGAGGAACACCGGTTTTCCAAGATCACAACTTATATCGTTTGCATCCAAACGATATCCCAAGTTACTAATGACACAAACTTTCCCGTTTGCTCCATCTTTAACTGGTCCTGCTGCACCTATGGAAACAAAATCATAACCAAACTTTACTCTTGTTCGTAATGCATTTACAAAACCTTCACGTTCAACATCTGGAGCATCAACTTTAAAATGGGTTTGCCTGTCAAAAGAATAAGCATTCCCATCTACTACAACCTGTACACATCGTGGACCAGAAGCACCAAAATTCACCGCTAATATATTTGATAATGCCATAATACTAAAATAATCAAACTATCGATCTCAAATATTAAAATTTAACTTCTTAAGTTAAACATATAAATCATACAAGAGCAATAAACAGAAAATAAAGACAATATAAAACAATTACCCAAGATTAAATCAATTTAATTTCCAGAAAGTATTTCTATTTTATCTTTGCTAATTCTTGCTTTTCCTGATTTTGTATATCCAGGTAATTCACACATCCAAAGAGAGGATGTCTATCATTTAGTATTACTTTTACTGGCATTTGAGCCACCATTACAGACAGTCTTCCTTTATTAGTAAAGGACTGCATAAATGCACCTTCTTTAATTTTTTCCAGGATTTTAGGTGCAACTCCACCGCCAATATATACTCCGCCAGTAGCTAGTGATTTTAAGGCCAGATTTCCTGCTTCAGCTCCATAAACAGATACAAACAACTCAAGTGTTTTTTCACAACACTCGTCTTTTTTTGACATTCCGATTTCTGAAATAACAGCACTTGGATCTTCTTTTTTTATTCTTTCATGAAGCCATGCTGAAATATCCTGATAAGAGGTTTCTTTAAAATATTCATATACATTCATTAGTCCTGGTCCGCATAAAATTCTTTCATAGCTTACGCGTCCATATTTATTTATCAGATGATTTAATAGATCAATTTCAATTTTATTTCTCGGGGCAAAATCAGTATGTCCACCTTCACTTGGAATAGGTTTATATTTTTTCCCGTCCCAGACCATTATTGATTCTCCAAGACCCGTACCAGCACTGATTAAACACCTGGTTCCATTTTTTTGTGGATTTCCTTTATTTAAAACATATAAGTCTTTTTCTTCAAGACATTCAATTCCATAAGCAGCTGCCTCTAAATCATTTAAAAGATAAACTTTAGCCTGATCAATATTTAATACTTCAGCAATTTTTTTTGAGTCGATTATCCAGGGTAAATTAGTGGCTTCACATCGTCCATTTTTTACTGGTCCTGCCACTCCAAAACATGCACTGGTTATTTTAAATCCATTTTCATCCAGAACATTTTTTACAAGAGTACGTAAACTGTCAAAGTTTTTACTTCCAAAACTTTGTTCATATAATGGTTTATATTTTTGTTTTGAACCTTCTTCAAGTACTACTATGTTTGTTTTAGTACCGCCAATATCACCTACTAAATACATTTTTCCTCCTGATTTGTTAACAGTATACAATTAGTCAGGACTTATGTAATTAAACAGGTTCTTTACTAGCTTGTTTTCTCTTATTCGGATCTAAAATTGCTTTTCTAAGCCTTACTGTTTTAGGAGTTACTTCTACAAGCTCATCATTATTTATATATTCCAGAGCTTCTTCCAGCGAAAGGTCAATTGGAGGGGGCAATCCTTCAAGAACTTCTGCACCAGCAGATCGCATGTTTGTAAGTTTTTTAGTTTTACATACATTAATTTCAAGATCCTGTGGTTTATTGTTTTCACCTACGATCATCCCTGTATAAACTTCAATTCCAGGATGAATAAAAAACTGACCGCGATCCAGAGCATTCATGATGGCATATGGAGTACTTACTCCAGTTTCAAACGCAATTAGAACACCATTTCGTGTTTTATTTATCTGACCAGCATGAAGTCTGTATTCATAAAAAGAATGATTCATTATTCCACGACCTTTGGTTTGTCTAATAGATTCACTTCTATACCCTATTAAGCCTCGGGTCGGTACTTCAAATTCAAGCACTGTCATTACTCCATCAGAGTGCATATTTTTTAATTCACCTTTTCTTTTTCCCATTGCTTCTATACAGACACCTACAAATTCATCCGGAACATCCAGAATAAGACTTTCAAAAGGCTCATGTACGTGACCATCAATGGTTTTTAAAATTACTTCAGGTTTACTTACCTGAAATTCATAGCCTTCTCTTCTCATAGTTTCAATTAATATTCCCAGATGAAGTTCTCCCCTGCCGCTAACTAAAAATTTGTCTGTAGTTCCTAATCCTTCTACTCTTAATGCCACATTGCTTTCAAGTTCTTTATAAAGCCTTTCCCTAAGCTGTCTTGAGGTTACAAACTTTCCTTCCTGTCCAGCAAATGGACTATCGTTTACAGAAAAAGTCATCTGCATGGTAGGCTCGTCGATTTTAATTAAAGCAAGGGCTGCTGGATTTTCAGCACATGCCACTGTTTCTCCAATCCCTGCCTCAGGAAGCCCAGACAAAGCAATAATCATTCCTGCACTGGCTGATTCAATTTCAACTCTCTTTAAATTTTCAAAACTAAAGATCTTATATATTTTTTCTTTTGTAATAGTTCCATCTGTTTTTATTAAAGATGCTTGTTGACCCGTTTTTACAGAACCATTGTGTATTCGTCCAATTAATAATCTTCCGAGATAATCATTATAATCAATACTTGTAACCTGAAATTGAAATGGTTTATTTACATCGCCAAGCGGTGGAGGAACATGATGAAGAATCAAATCTAAAAGTGGTTTAATATCTTTTGACTCATCTTCTAATTTTAGTTTTGATACTCCTCTTAATCCGCTTGCATAAATAATCGGAAACTCTGCCTGATTATCATCAGCCCCCAGTTCAATAAAAAGATCCAATACCTGATCAATTACTTTATTTACATCTATGTTTTGCCTGTCAATTTTATTTATAACCAGTATGGGTCTTAAACCTTTTTCCAAAGCTTTTTTTAGAACGAAACGAGTCTGCGGTTTTGGACCTTCAAATGCATCTACTATTAGTAAGCATCCATCTACCATTCCAAGTACACGTTCAACCTCACCACCAAAATCAGCATGTCCCGGAGTATCTACAATATTTATCAGATAGTCCTGAAAGTTAACTGCAGTATTTTTTGCAAGTATGGTAATACCTCGCTCACGTTCAAGCTCATTTGAATCCATAACACATTCAACTACTTCTTGGTTTTGCCTGAATGCACCGGTATATTTTAAGATAGCATCCACTAAAGTAGTCTTACCGTGATCTACGTGAGCAATGATTGCAATGTTTCTAATTTTATTTTCATTAGCCATAAGAATACCTAATAATAATGACGTTAAAAGTAGGAATAGTGCATAAATTTTATAACAATTTTATAATTGCGAAGCAAAAAACTTAGATTCTTAAATCCAAAACCCCTATTGAACAATTTCCAGATTTTTACCATTAAGTCTTACCGCAGGAAAGTATACTCCCAGATATTTTCTTTTCCACCATCTTCCTGTTTTTTCTTTCATCTTCAGGCTGGTAAATTTATATTCATAAATTATTGCCCTTAAATATTTAGGAGGAGAATCCGGGAAAGGATTATGTTTTAAGAGTCGTATAACTTCTTTCGAATCCTGAAGCAGACTAACACACAGATTAATAAACCATGGATTTTTTCTAAAAGTACTAAGGGCTGCAAACCACATCTGCCAATCCAGCCTGGGCTGATGCGGAGCAATAAACGGCGGCGGTTCATTTAATTTATCAGGCTTATATTTAAATTCATATTGCAGCCAGTGAACTCCGTCATTACTTCCTTCTATTATAATTTCAGGTCTTTTTACCGTCATTACAGCAAATAATCCATAAGAGTTTATGCTGTGAAAACGGACTACAAAAGAATATACCTGCCTTACAAATACAGGCCAAAAGGATTGAACACTAAACAGCCTGGTTAAGTAAATAGAATTCATAAGAATAATTAGAATAAAAAGAGGGATTAGAATTATTTTTGACCAGTTTAATATTTTTATTTGATTAGATTGATTAAAAGGAAAATGTTTTCTTAAAGATTTTAAAAAACTGTCATCAAGTAAAAGAAAACATAAAGCAATGGCAAGCAAATTAAAAAAACAATAATTCCCGGTAATCATTATCATTAACTGAAAAAATAAAAATGTTAAAAAAGCAAATAGTCTCATCTTTCTTGTGCCAAAAATAAAAAAGGGCACAATAAGTTCAATGAAAAAAGTTATTAAACAGGAAAGCTTATGAAATTGAAGTGGCAAATGATGGAAATAATAACTTATAACATTAGGTAAAGGTTGAGTTTGATAATGATATGTAAGAGCTGTTAAATTTCTCCATACTAAATCGCCGCTGGCTAATTTTACAATTCCTGAAAAAAGAATAAATTTAAACAATAATATTCTAAAAAGCCAAATCACCAGAGTATTTGAAGGTAAGAGTAATCTAGGTTTAAAAGATAAATTAAGCGGTAAAAGAAATATTGATAAGAATCCGGTTTCAAGCAACAATGCATCCCACTGAAAACTTAAGAACTCCTGAGAAACCGTACAAATAGACAAATAAAATATCCATAATAAAATCAGGGACAAAGATGTAAGCATATTTACAATTAATAAAATTGAAAATAATACCCCGCCAAAACATATTAAATGCAGAAAATAATCACTCTGGTTAAACCAAAAAACTGAAGGAATCATGAAATATTTATCTTTCCCTCCATAATCTTCAATTGAAAGAAGAAAATCTTTTATAGGTAGGATTCCATTTGAACCAATAAGCCCGTCAATCTGCGTCCATACGGAAATAAAAGCAATTAAATAAATAAGTCCAAGCAATCTTAAAAAGATACATGAAATTAAATCGTGATTAGGTTTGATGCTCATGATTTTCTGTTTCTGCTTCTATTTCTATATTTGACAGTTTTTCAGATATTTCAGTCGATATCTTTTTTGAGCTTTCATATTTTGTTTTCATATTATTTATATGCATTCCAAGCGTATTAAATTCATTTTGAAAATTATTAAAATGAGCTTTTACGTCTCCTAATCTTTTCAGGATAACTCTTGCATTCTTTTCAATCTCAAATCCTTTTAATCCGAGAAGAACTGCTGATAAATAAGAATAAAGAGTAAGAGGTGAAACAGGAAGAACATTTTTTTCACGCGCATAGTTAGTTATTTTCTCATCTCTTAAAATTATTTCATAATAAACATTTTCAGCAGGAATATACATCAGAGCAAAATCTAACGTTCCTTCATTTGGAAGGATATATTTAGATGCGATTGAATCAATATGTTTTTTTACATCTCTGATAAACTGTGCAGGAATATCATCGTCATTTGATCCATTTGAGATATAATCCTTAAGTGCATTTAAAGGAAACTTTGAATCAATGCATAATATCCTGGAGTCTTTAAGCATGACTGCTGCATCTACTATGTTTCCGGTTTGAAATTTATGTTGAATTTTATAGTTTTTATGAGGCAAGACCTGAGCAATGATTTGCTCAAGCATTAATTCTCCCAGCTCACCTCTTAATTTCGGGGGTTTTAATATGTCCTGAAGACTCTGAATATTTTCCCCGACATGAAGAATGTTTTGAGTAGCATTTTTTAATTCAGTAAGTTTTTCAGTTATGCCTGTTAAAGTACTTTGCGAAGATGATATTTGTTTTATATAATCTCCTTGTACTTCTTTCAGTTTTTCATTTATTGTTAAATTAATTCTAAACAAAAAATAAATAATTGAAATAAAAAAAATTACTGCCAATAAAAGAAAAATAATATTAAAAAGCGTCATGTTATTTCTTATTAAAGGAAAGAATCTTAACAACTTGTTCTTTATATTTCAGAGCTTCTTGTTTTTTACCTGTTTCTTCATATAATTCAGCCAGGTTTTGATAGACCACTGCAACATTTGGATGGTTCTTCCCCAGTGTTTTTTCCATAATTGAAAGTGAGCGCATAAATAAAGGTTCTGCTTCAGTATATTGACCCTGTACTTTTAAGAGCTCAGCCAGATTATTTAAGGATATTGCCACATCAGGATGTTCCTTGCCTAATTTATTCTCTCTAATTGAAAGAGCACGTTCCAGAATAGTTTTTGCCTCAGTATTTTTTCCTTCCATGCGATAAACTATAGCTAAATTATTTAATGATATAGCTACATCCAGGTCATCTTTCCCTAATGTTTTTTCTCTGATTTCAAGCGCTTGTTTACAGAGTTTTTCAGCTTCAGTATATTTTCCTGTCATACGATAAAGAACAGCAAGATTACTTAAGTCTTTTGCCAGATCCGGATGATCCTTACCCAACACTTTTTCATCAATTTTAATTGCCTGGATATAAAGCGGCTCAGCTGCTTCATATTTCCCGCTTGATCTATATAATTCAGCCAAATTATTAAGAGATGCTGCTACTTTTGTACTTTCTGGTCCAAAAGATTCTCTGGCTAGTTTTAAGGCTTTTTCTGCAGTGTTGAATGATTCTTTATAGTGCCCTTTTCTGTAAAATGAAACCACCTCAGAACTTAACTTATTCCACTTTTTTTCTTGACTTGAGAGATATTGAGGTGAACCTTTTCTTGCACAGCCGCTAAACAAGAAAATTGTACAAGCTACGATAACTGACAAAACCTTTACTGAAGCTGTTTTCATTTTTATCTCCTTTTATCTCCCTAAAATGAACATTGCAAAGATATAGTGTACATTAAAATTCTCACTTAATTGGTATTGCCTTTCAGTCAGTCTTTCATTTAATAAAGAATGTTTAGGTATTTCTTTAAAGATAATGTTTAAATATAAATTAATTCAGAGCTAAGTGTAAAAGTGTAAAAGTGTAAAAGTTTAAAACCATGCTTTTAAAACCTGTGGATTTAGTAGATCACGTAAAAACATTGCTGGCTCAAGACAGAGCTTACAAGGATAGATATGAATCTTTATTAAGAGCAAATCGAGTTAGTGATTTTAGTGATGCCAGCCCACATGAAGTTTTAGGTCCTCACATAGAAAATGATGAGTTAGTAATAAGAGCAAATTTAATTCATGCAAATAGAGCTTGGATTACTCCAGGTAACAATCTTGAAGACAGAAAAATAATACCAATGCAAAGGCTACCTCATACTTCTGTTTTTGAAGCAAGAGTAGCTTTATCTGAGGGACAAAATCTGGGACATTATAAAATCGGATGTTCAGTAAACTCAGAACTTATAAGAGACGAGCTCTGGAGAATAGTTGATCGAAATTATAGACGTGGACTAAGAGCTCTGGATTTTGCAATCGAATCAGCTTTAGAAGCAAGACGGTTTATTGATGAAAAACAAATTCAACTCCTAGAGGATCCATATTTAGTCTCTCCTGATATTACCGAACAGGATATCTGGCTCTGGAATGAAGGCACCAATTACAGAAGTTATGAAAGATTTGGAGCAAGAATCAGAAATGTAGATAGCATAGAAGGAGTACATTTTACAGTTTGGGCACCAAATGCTTACACAGTAAGTGTAGTAGGCAGCTTTAATGACTGGAAAGCCGGAGCACATCCTCTTTCTAGAATTAATAACTCCGGACTCTGGGGACTTTTTATGCCGGGACTTGGAGAAGGTACTCTGTATAAATTTGCTATTAAAGACAGGTGGGGTAATCTTATTGATTTTAAAGCAGATCCTTTTGCCCTATCATCGCAATTCCCAACAAAAAACGAACCTAATAAAACAGCTTCAATAGTTACTAACATAGATGGATATCAATGGGGAGATTCAGAATGGATGCAAAGACGTTCTGAGTCAAGCCCGGTTGAAAAACCAATGTCTACTTTAGAAGTTCATCCTGGCTCATGGAAAAGAATTAATCAAAGATATGACAATGAGGGTTTTTTAAATTATAGAGATTTAGCACATGAAGTAGTAGCTTATGCAAAAGACATGGGTTATACACACATAGAACTTATGCCTGTAATGGAACATCCTTTTTATGGTTCATGGGGTTATCAACCTACTGGATATTTTGCACCTACTGGCAGATACGGTAGACCTCAGGACCTCATGTATTTTGTGGACCACTGTCATCAAAACAACATTGGAGTATTTCCAGACTGGGTAGCAGGAAGTTTTTCAAAAAATATGGATGCACTAAATATGTTTGATGGTACACAAATTTTTGCTTATGAAGATGAGAGAAAAGGAGAACATAAAGAGTGGGGAACACTGGTGCCAGATTATGGAAAAGGAGCTGTTAAATCATTTTTAATTTCAAGTGCCATGTTTTGGCTGGATAAATATCATATGGACGGCTTAAGAGTAGATGCAGTGGCTTCAATGCTTTATCTGGACTATGACAGAGCTGGACAGCCATGCACACAAAATAAATACGGAGGAAATGAACATTTAGAAGCAGTAGATTTTTTAAGACAATTTAATACAGTAGTCCATGGAAATTATCCTGGAGTTTTAACCATAGCAGAAGACTCATCCTCATGGCAGGGAATAACTGCTCCCGCATCATCATCATGGCAAGCACTGGGATTTGATCTGAAGTGGAATATGGGATGGATGAACAATACTTTGGGACACTTAATAAGAGATCCTATTGGCAGAAGAAATGGTATTAGAAACGAACTTGTTAATTCAACATCATATGCATTTACTGAAAGATTTCTTCTACCTCTATCACATGATGAAGTAGTTCATGGGAAAGGATCGCTCATAGGTAAAATGCCCGGAGACGAATGGCAAAAGTTTGCAAATCTCAGATTACTTTACGGATACATGTTCACATATCCAGGCAAAAAATTACTTTTTATGGGAAATGATATTGCACAGAAAAGAGAATGGAGTCATGATAGAGGACTGGATTGGCAGCTATTAGAAAAAGGTGAAAGGCACAGACAAATCAATACTCTTGTAAAAGATTTAAATAGATTATATTTAACCCGTGGGGAACTGCATGAACTAGATCATTCTCAGTCCGGTTTTCAATGGATTGAAATTGATGATAATTCATCTGTTATTGGTTATATAAGAAGATCCAAAGATCCTGATAGATTTTTTGTAGTGGTTTGTAATTTAACTCCTGTACCCAGAGAAAACTATGAGCTAAGTGTTCCGGGCGGAACATATAGAGAAATCTTAAATACTGATGATCTTAAATATGGAGGTGCTGGAAATCATAAAAATCCTGCAGATCTTCCTACTGTTCCGCTCTCAGCACATAAATGGAATTCAGATTATTCAACACAATTTCGAGATTCTGCAATCAGAATAACTATTCCGCCACTTGGCATCTCTATCTTTGAATATAAGCCTTAGGTTTGCATTCTTTCTCAACACAAGCACCACAACAATACAATGTCCTGATACCATTACAGACATTTCTAAACACTGTTGCCATAATGCATTACACCTGGGCTTGCGGGACGATTTTCGAACTTTTCTGAGGAGTTGTAAAGCTGCCTGTGTCAAAACGATGACGGCATGTTGTCGAATGAATTTTGCCATGTTTGTCATAATCCCAAATACTTAAGATTTTTCTAATCTAAGGAGTGGGAGTGGGAGAGGAATTTGACAATATAATTACCTTATAACATCCACATTCTTGATCGTATGGCGGATCCTTACATACTCCATCTACTAATTGACCACCCCACATTAACTTGCATGATGCACCATCAATACATTGCTGACTTGTACATCCATTATCAGGAGAAGGATTTGGGTTGGGAGATGGTGTGGGTGTGGGAGAGGGATTTGGGTTGGGAGAACTACGAACTATACAAACACGAACACCAGAATCATGTAATTCACATGTTCCTTTACTAGAACACCCTGGCAATGAAGGATCAGCATCACATTGTTGACCTACGTCCATACAACCTCCACAAAAATTCCCATCAATGGCTGTAGCACTGTTATTGTTAATTGAATATAATGTCATCAATAAAAATATAATTAGACTCAAATATTTATTCATAGATTACCTATACCCCTAGCATCACTATTGTAACTAGGTTAAAAGACTTATTGTACAAATAGGAGTCAGGGCAAAATTCCTAGTCAGTTGTCAAAGTTACGCAAAATATAGCAAGGCTTATTATGAAAATCACTCTATTCCTGAGTTCATATCAGCTAAGCTTTTGCCTTAATCAACAGGTGCACCAGCCATTACAACAGCAGCTCTATCCATATAGACTTCTATATGTGTCATGCCTTCAGTTGCCATGAAAGTTCTTAAGTGCATACCATCTGAGAAACCAACCATCCCATCCATATTTTCATCTAGGTTAATAACCATTCCATTTTGCGGTTCTACAAAAATAATTCCGCCACTTGGGGTTTGTGTTTTTGAATACAAACCTTAAATCTTATTATTTTTCAACGCACGGACCACGACAGGAGAGAGTTTTTTTACCATCACATACGACTATAGAGACCTCCATGTCATCTAGTGAACAGTCCCAACAACTATCATATACATCTGAACAGTTAGTATTGCATGGAGAAGGAGAAGCTGCTGGTTGTCCAATACCAGGATTATAATTAGTTGGAGAGGGAGAATACGCTGGAACTGCTACCGAATTATTCGGTGCAACAGGAGGAGGATATCCGCCTGGATAGTACTGTGCATTTGAACTTAAAACGCTAATACCAAGTATAAATAAAAACAGAAAACCACTTGCTTCGGAAATACTTATTTTCATTAATTATTACTCCTAAATTACTAATCTTAATTTTATATACCACTTATGAGACAGCACTATTAAAAACTACAGCTTTTAGACTATAGTGCTTACCCTTCTAAAGATTAAATAGCTTTAATAAAAAAGTATTACAGAGATATGTCTGTTTTTAAAATCAAGTACCAATTCCACAAAATCTTCCAGCTATAATGTTAAAACCATGGCAATAATTACTGCAATTCCTTCTAACATCGTAAGCAGCCCTCATAGAATAGTCTTTAAAGGCGGTAAGTTCTATAATGCGAAAAATAATTCCTTTGAAAGAAAAGATGTTGAAGTTATTGATGGAAAGATTGGACGAACCGAAAGAGATATTCCGACTAATGAAAAAGGAACCGTTGTAAAAAAACTTTCAGGTAATTCATTTGTCGGTCCAGGATGGATAGATCTCCATGCACATTTTTTTGGGTGCTGGGGAGAAGGAATGGATACCATTCAAGATGAGGTTTTTCTTGGGGTTACTACCTCAGTGGACGCAGGCAGTGCCGGTCCAAAAAATATCGAAGACTTTATACAAGGTGCTTTAAGCGATGCCGACGGATATTTACTAGCGATGCTGAATATTGCCCCTGGCGGTCTTGCAAATAGAACCGGGGAAAATAAAGAGTTAACCTGGCACAGTGCTATAGAAACCGCAGAAAAAGCAATTAAATATAGAGACAAAATTAAAATGATTAAAATTAGAATTGGAAAAACTCAGAATACTTCAGGTACACGGAGGCCAGCTCTTCTTATGGCAAAAGAAGCTGCTGAACTTGCAGGTCTTCCGTTAATGGTCCATATAGAAGATGGTGTTAAATTAAGAGAGATAATGGAAATCCTGCGTCCGGGAGATATCATCACACATGCATTTAGAAAAGATGGAGACTGCTGTCTACTTGACAGCAAAAACAGACTGAAACCCTATGTCGTAGATTTCTTAGCAAAAGGCGGAAGACTAGACATAGGACATGGAGCCGGCGGATTTCATAAAGAAACTGTAGAAGCAGGAATTGCTCAATTAAAACTTCTGGAAAATCAGAACTATGAACCTCTTTCAACTTCAACTGATTTGCATTGTTTTAGTGTAAATGGTCCTGTCTATGATCTGCCTACTACAATAGCTAAGATGATTTCCCTAGGAATGACTAGAGAAGATGCAATTAGATCTGTTACAAGAACTCCAGCAGAAGCATTAGGACTTCCAGCTTCCAGATGGAGAATGCATAAAGGTGATCCTGCAAATTTGACCATATGGGAACAGGAAGTATCAGATCATAAAGTTCATAGATTTATAGATCCTCATAAGACTGTATGGAAAGGCAGAGAAATGCTTAAACCCACAATAGTTTTTGCAAATGGTCAGTTAATTGAAATAGGAAAAATATAACTCTAAATTAATTTACATATTCAATTACTTTTCTTAAATCAGGGACATCTACCATCGGATCAAAACAAACCTCATGACCTCCAAGTCCTATACCTAATACATCAGCAGTAGGAAATTCATTTCCTGTAATTTTAATTCGCAATTCACCATCTCTAAACTCATATAGATAAGGCATAGTTCTTGCAGCTAGTTTTTTTTCATCTTCAGTTAACCAGTACCCGGACTTTGTTTTAAAAGCACCATTTAGTTCAGGATGACCAACATGTTTTATAGCACTAAAAAGGTGAACAGCCTGAGGAAAGCCAGTAGGATCAGCATGTGTTAAATCTTCAGCAGTAATAAAATGCTGTTTCCCACTTTTAGATTTCGCATATGCAAATGCCACATCATATAATCCATGGAATGCTCCCTTACATAGTTTTAATGCTGCACCAGTTATTCCTTTTTCACTGGCAGATTCAAAAGAATTAAAATCTCCCCCGGATTCATCTATAAGAACAGATAGCCCGTACTTATCTCTTAGTTTAGCTATAGCATCTATTCCTTCAGTATGAATTTGTTCCAATTTATCCCGATGAAAAGGCTGTTCAAGATATTTTGTATTTGCTGCCATAGTTTTTAATCTAGGTTCAGCTGAAAACCTCTCTGCAAAAGCAAGTAAAGTATCCCAGCTTTCAAATGCCTCATTTCCATCTAAAGTCACTTCATAAGAATTTTTATTATATTTTTGAATTACTTCAGCCATCTGACAAAGACGTTCAATATTTTTATTTATATCATCATCTATCTTTATTTTAAATCTTCTTAATTTATAATTTTTAATTTCAGCTTCCAGTGATTCTCCGTCAGGAATTTGATCGGCTTCACATATAACATCAGGAAGTCCAACGGTATACCTAAAAGGCAAATATCTTGGTACTTCTGAGGAGCGATAAAGGATTTCATTGATAGGAACGCTACTAACTCCATCGCTCATTTTATGTAAATCAAATCCACCATTATCTAGTATAAAATCAGTAGCATTTTCATTTTCAGCTCTACTCAATGCATCCAGAAGTGCTCTTCCTTCTATGGCTTCAATAGCCTGTAGTGCAAGACCAGTCGTATTAAGTTCAGAAGACATATCACGAAAATAATCACCACGCTCACGAGCTGCAGTAAACGGCATGTAAGCTTTTCCGTTATAATATTTCTGCACAGTACTTACTGCACGACTTGCAGCTGTAGTCATTGCACTTAAAAATTCACTTTCAATATTTCCTTTATCAAACCACCCGACCATTGCAAATTCATCAGCAGCTCCTAGATATTCTCTGCCATCTTTTTCTACTCCTATGAAAGAAATAATTTTAGGTACTTGATTCCTTGAGCTTTTTCCAAATCCTAGACCAAATGGAACTGGTGTAGAAATAAACATTCCAGCTCTTGTAATTTTTACCTGTCCAACCATATATAATTACCTATAAATTTTTATGCTTTAAATTTAAAAGTGTACTATTTAAGCTTGGATTTTAATATAAGTCATGATATTCTAAAGACAAATAATTAGTGAAATTAAGTATTAAAAATATTTAAGGAATATAAAATCAAAGTGAATTTCTGTTGAAATCATAGAGATTAATTTCTTTTTATCATAAATTCATTAGAAATGCCTAATTAGAATATTGCTAAATTTTCCTATTTTAAGCATAATATAGTTAATGGCTCAAAGAATTTCTAATCTAACTGTTTATAATCCTGACCTTACTCTCTATACAGGTAACACATCTTCCAAACTTACAAAAAGTGGCGAGGAGATACATCCAGTTGTTGATTTTTTTGACCGACATCAAGGTTTAATTCTAGATTTAATCAGAGAATGCCTTCAAACAGTAGGTAATAGATTTAGAGATTTACTTACTGTTGAAAACGTAATGAGCGAAACATTTCTCAGACTAAGTGAAATCCCTGAATCTGATTTGACCGATGAAATAATCAGCTTTACTGTAAATAGAGTTTTAGGAAATAAAGGGCAGGATAAAAACACTGCGACATTTGACAGGCATAATATTATTGCATCCAGGCTTGCTGCAGCTGGCACAGATGATGTTGATCAGGTTTTAGATGCAATTGCATTCAGCCAAAACACCTTAGATAGCACTCCAGCTAGAGTGCATGACGACGGTGATCGCATTAAGCTTTTAAAACTACGTCCATTTTTATTACAAAACCAAATACAAGCAACTGAGCTTTTAGCACAAGGACTTTCTGTAAATGAAGTTGCTGAGCTTACAGGAAGACATCCTCAAAACGTAAGAAGATCTTTAGGACAAATTAAAATAAGAGCAGCTATGTATATAGCAGAATTAGACGAGCCACTGGCTGGAAGTGGAATCAATAAAGAACTTTGGGCAGATCTTAGCCCCAGACAAAGAGGAGCTATGGATATACATCTTTTGGGTATAGATGGCAGAACAAATATGGAACATAATGCTTTTCAAAATGATAAAGCACTTTCAAGAAGTCTATTTGAAACTCGACAAAAATTAGGCATTGACGCAAATGATATTTTTGAAATACGCAGAAAACAATTAAAACACAATGCTGGAAAGGAAACTGTCCAAGAAACCTTTTTAAGGTTTCTTTATCCAGGCTGTATTCCAGAACCTAACGATAAAGACTCTCCTGTAAACTATAGAAAAGAGCTTTTTACTTCTTTATGCAGATTACTAGCAATATTACCTAAAGAACAAAGACATAGCGTAAGTCTGTATATTCAAGGCTTTAGAACATCTGAAATTGCTGAAATTACAGGCAGAGATTATAGTTCTGTAGAACATAGCCTTTTATATGCAAAGAAAAACTTGCAAGCATGTGTTGAAAAACTTAACACCTTAAAATGCCCTGAAGGAATCGATCGAATCAGGTGGGCTAGAATGCCAGAAAGAAGAAGAAACATTGTAATTGATTTTCTTAGTGGAATGAAGGTGGAAGATATTGCAAGAAAAAATGGCGTTGACAGGACGAAAATCTGGACACACCGTAAACAAGCCGAAAAAGAATTAAACATTTCAGAAGATCGCATGGAATTAATGCGTCGTGGAAATCCCTTAGCTGTAGAAACTCCTTTAGGTATTGATGAAACAAAATGGACATTATTACCTTTACTTGTAAGAAATATTGTTTCAGAATATTTATCAGGCAAAAAGATTACAGAAATCGAATCCAGATTTCGCATATCAAAATCAGAAGTTCATAAAAGCATAAACGAGGCTTGTGATAAATTACAATTATCCAGGGATCAGATGAAGCGTTTACATGACAGTAAACTAACCGATATAGAATGTCCTATTGGGATTAACAACACTGTATGGTCAGAACTGCAAATACTAACTAAAAATGTTTTATCTGAATATTTATCAGGTTTAACTTATACAGAAATCAGCAATAAACTTGGATTTTCCACTAACACTGTCAGTGCTCATATGAAAAAAGCAACGGGGCTATTAAATCTAACCGTAGATGAGTTACAAGCAATACGACTTGATACTGCAAAAATAAAAGAACGCAAAGAGGCAGCTTAACTGGAAGATATGGCAACAGTTGTAATGAGCTATTACGTTGTACGTCTTACAAGGTTAAAACTTTTTGCATTTAATATTTAATTAATTATGTTTGATATAATCATCAGTCATATTAAACTTGTTTATTAAAGTTAAAAAGTTAAAGTTTAATTTATTTCAAAAAGGAGTTTCATATGAGTATAGTAGGTAAAGTAAGAGTTGGTATGGCTGGTGGAGGAAGCGGATTTTTTGGTGCTCCCCATAGAAGAGCAATTATAATGGATAACACTGCAGAACTAACTGCAGGAGCACTTCGCTTAGACCCTGCCGAATCACTATTAACAGCAGAAAGACTTTACTTTAAGCGCGGATACAGAGATGCAAAATCAATGCATGCTATTGAAGCCACTTTACCTCTTGACGAACGTATAAATTATACAACTGTTGTTACACCAAATAACTCACACTTTCCAATTGCACAAGATGCATTAAATAATGGCTTTGGAGTACTGTGTGAAAAACCATTAACTACAAATCTAGCTGATTCACAAGCACTTGTAGCAAGTGTAGAGAGAACCAACCTTCCTTTTGTTTCAGCATATACCTATACTGGATATCCCATGGTTAAACTCGCACGTGAAATGGTACTCAATGGTGACATTGGAGATGTGCGTAAGGTTCAAACATGGTACCCACAAGGATGGCTAGCTGATGCTAAAGATGTTTGGCGTGTAGATCCAAAAATAGCAGGACCAAGTGGTTGCGGGGGTGATATTGGTACTCATGCTTATGAATTTATTCGTTATGTTACTGGACTATCTGCTACAGAAGTCTCAGCTAAATTAACTTCATTTGTCGATGATCGAAAATTAGATGATGACTTTGAGGCTAGAGCAGTATTAAGTAATGGAGCTATTGCAACAATCAGTGCATCCCAAGTAACAATTGGATCTCAGAATGACAATGGTTTTAGAATAATTGGAAAAACAGGAACACTTGAGTGGTCAAACACCGATCATCAAACTTTAAAACTCTATAGACCTGGTAAAGAAGTTCAAGTTTTTCGTTTGGGGGTAGAGTATAATTACTTCCCTGAAAGACTTAAACCATATCTACGACTACCAAGCGGTCATCCAGAGGGATTTCATGAAGCATTAGCAAACCATCATCGTGATATGGAATCTATGTTGCGAGGACAATCTCACTATCACTACCCTGGTGTTCATGACGGAGCAGCTGGCATAGCTTTCATTGAAGCATGTTTAGAAAGTAATCTTAAAGGCGGTGCTTCTATCCCTGTAGCAGCAGTAGAAAATCCAGATTACAGCACATATAAATAAGTTAATTAACTATTTCTTGATCTAATGTTTATTGGTAAATTGTTAACTGTTGGACCCTGGTGAATGTCCTCTAAAAACTGCATTTGCAACACCTGGATTATTATGCAAGAATTGCGCTAACTCCGGATGTGTCGACAAGAAATCAGGATGATCATGCAGAAATCTTCCCAAATCTCTTACAGTCATATTATTAAAATTAACATTTGCTCCTTGATTATTATTTAAAAATGAACCAAGGTTTGGTCTTCCTCGTAAAAGCTGACCTAAAGTTTGATCGGGGCTAATTGGTTTTCCTGAACCTGAAGTATTACCTGACGAAGAGATTCCATTTGTTGAATTGTTTGTATTAGGCATATTAATTCCTCATTTCATTTTTTAGCATTGGAATGCTATACCTCTATAGTTAAGAACCTATTAAGTTTTTAATTAAAAAAATTTAATGCTTATCTAATTAACCCTGGCCTTCTTTCTCCTCTAAAGGAATTCCCGGCAGGTTCATCTGTATTTAACTGTTGTAAGCTAAAATAGGTATTGCGCAATATCGCGCAACTTACCTTAATCTTACGTTGCGCATTCTTGCGCATTCTTGTACAATACAATCATGATTTCTTTTAAACCCACAGAAAAACTTGAGAAAGAACTTAAAAAAGTTCAAGAAAAGATAGTAGAAAAATATAAAGAAATAGAATTATTCACACAGGGAGAAAAAAACTATATAAAAAAACAGGCATTTATAAGCAATATAGGGGCCTCTACCAGGATAGAAAATGCTGTTCTAACAGATATAGAGGTTGAGTGGGTAGATACAACACTAACTAAAGATGGAAAAACTACAGCTTTTCCGGTTAAGAAAAAATATATATTAAATAAACTTTCAAAAGACAGAGAAAGAAGTATAGAAGAAGTTGCTGGTTGTCGAGAGATGTTAAACACCATATACAATCAACACAAAGAACTATTACCTCTTACTGAATCTATGATACGAAGCTTACATAATGATTTGCTTATGTATTATGAAAAAGCAGTTAGGTTTAAAGGAAGTTATAAAACAGTAACAAACAAAGTAATATCAATAAATCACAATACCGGTAAAGAAAAAATAGTGCTTGAACCTGCACCACCAGGTATTCAAACAAAAACAGCAATGGATGAGCTGGTTAACTGGTATAACAAAACAATTCTTGAATATCATCATCCTATTTTAGTGGCATGTGAATTTAATTTTAGGTTTTTAGCTATTCACCCATTTCAGGATGGTAATGGAAGATTGGGAAGAGCTCTTTATATACTTTCCATGCTACAGTCAGATGATAAATATTTATCTGAAATTACCCCTTACATTGCAATTGACCGACATATTGAACAAAAAAAAGCTGAATACTACTCGGTTTTACATAAAGTTTCAAGTGGTAAATTTCACCAAGACTCAACTAAATATAAATATGAATTGTTATGCTGGTTTTTTATCAAAACTATTGAAGAAGCCTTAGAAGACATAAATATTTATAGAAATAAATACAAAAATTTGACTGAACTTTCAGAATCATCAGTCAAAATTCTGAATTGTTTTAAATCTAGTCCAGAAAAAAGAATTCAGGTAATGGAGCTTGAAAAGGAAACAAAATTGCCAAGAAGAACCATTCAATATTCATTGAACGCCCTGAGTAAAAAAGGCTTTTTGCAAAAAACGGGTAAAGGTGCGGGAAGTAGATACCAGCTGGTTTTTTAGTCAACTGGGGAGGTAGGATTCGAACCCACGAATGCCGGGACCAAAACCCGGTGCCTTACCACTTGGCGACTCCCCAATGAGAGTTAAATTTTAATTTTCAGAGATCAATATTTTACTAATGTCGGGAGTCATTACCCTTTGCCTTACCACTTGGCGACTCCCCAATAAGAGTTAAATTTTAATTTTCAGAGATCAATATTTTACTAATGTCGGGAGTCATTACCCTTTGCCTTACCACTTGGCGACTCCCCAATGCATACATCTATTTAATTTTCAGTTTACTCTTCCACCCCGCCACTCGTGGCGGGAGTCATTACCTCTCGCCTTACCACTTGGCGACTCCCCATTTTTTTATATCCGCCGTCAAACTTTGCAAAGCAAAGATTTGCCGGCTTTGTGGGAAACGCTCGGTTTGCCAAGTAAATTGGACAAACCTCGCTTTCTTATTTTATTTCTCTTTTTCAGTTTGCTTTAACTGCTGTAACCACCATTGTAGTTAACTTGTCACTAAATTATAATACGATAAAGTACATTATGGCTGAAATAACTTTTATAAGTAATAAAACCCGTAAAGAAACTTCCAGATATCTTTTTGTAATTATATTTGCTGTTATTACATGGATTTTACAGGTTTCTATTCTTAACCGCATTATTCTTTTTGATACTGCTCCAAATTTAATGTTAATTACCACAGTATTTTTCGGGTTAATTGCAGGACCACTAAACGGTACTATTTCAGGAATAATTATTTCATTTCTTTCTGCCAGCATATTATATGACCATATATTTTATTTTTCATACCCTCTTATAGGTTTATGTGCAGGACTTTTAACTAAAAATTTATTCTCAGATGAACTTCTCTTTTTTATTTTGCTGACATTTTTATTTGCTTTTCCTTTTGAGTTATTTAACGGCTGGCAATATAGCTTAATTAATCCGGTAAATATAACTCATAGAATAATAGAAGTTGGCTTTGGAACAGCTGTCTTAAACCTTATTATTTCACCGTTTTTTTATCTTATAATGAACTTTATAACAAAAAAATTAAAGCTTAGGTAGAGAAATTCATTTAACTACGTCAGAATAAAGGATATGAAATATCAAGCACCCCGTGGAACACAGGATATTTTGCCAAAAGATTCATCTAAATGGCAAAACATTTTAAATGTTTCAAAAAAAAATCTTGAGTTTTATGGATATAAAGAAATTATAATTCCTGTTTTTGAGCATACTGAACTCTTTCAAAGAAGCGTGGGTGAAAGTACCGATATAGTAAATAAGGAAATGTATACTTTTCTGGATAAAAGTGATCGCTCACTTACACTTCGACCCGAAGCAACTGCCGGAGTGATGAGAGCTTATATTGAAAATGGGCTTCATCGAGATCCAAAACCTGTAAAACTTTGGTCTTTTGGTCCTATGTTTCGCTATGAAAGATCCCAGACCGGACGATACAGACAATTTCACCAAATTAATGCTGAAGTTTTAGGCAGCACATCAACTTCCTGTGAAGTTGAAGCCATGCATCTTTTATCTTCTATATTTCACGAGCTGAGTATTGATTTTAGAATTGAAATAAATTCCCTTGGTGATGAAGACTCGCGTAAAAAATATAAAGAATACTTCCAAAAATACACAAAAGGATTTTTATCTGACTTATGTGATGATTGTAAAAGAAGATATGAACAAAACCCTCTTAGAATGCTTGATTGTAAAGTAAAGGCTGATCAGGAAATATATGCAGGAGCAAAAAAGCCTACAGAGTTTTTATCAGAAACATCAAATAAAAGATGGGAAGAAATAAAAACATTGCTTGGACTTTATAAGGATAAGGCACAAAGAACTATTAAAAACATTGTTACAAATCCAAATATGGTAAGAGGACTGGATTACTATAATGATTTTGTTTTTGAAATTATATCCACTGACGAGACCCTGAAAGGACAATCCACCATATGTGCAGGCGGAAGATATGATAATTTAGTCGAATCTATTGGAGGACCGAAGACCCCTGGATTTGGTTTTGCAATGGGTGTTGAAAGATTAATGCTAGTAGTGAAAGAGTCCGGGGAAAAAGAAACTTCCTTAATGTTTATTACAAATCAAGACGATAGTTACAATATTACAGATGAGTTATTTAAACATACTGAACATGAAAATCTAAAACTTACAGTAGAAATTAATTACAATCCAGGAAATATTACAAAACAAATAGAAAGTGCTTTAAAGAAAAACATTGATTTTATATTATTTTATCTGGACGAAGAAAAGAAAAACAATAAAATAAAAATCAGAAATTTAAAAACCCGCGAAGAAATGGAAATTCCTGCAAAAGCTGAAAATATCGTAGAGATAGTCAGGCGGAGCATCTCTACGAAGAAATAATTTATGTCAAATCAAACCCCCGATATAAAAGAAAAAACAGGTGCAGTAGCAGCATATTTAACCCTAGGCATTTGGGGATTTATCTGGCTTTTAATTTCAAGACGACATTATTATGATCAAAAAGATTTTGTAAGATTTCATTGTTTTCAGTCTATTTTTATCGGTATTTTATATATGTTTATTCCTCAGGGTGTAGAAATTCTATTTACTTTGCTTATGCAAATTGCAAATCTTTTCCATCTTTATTTTTTAATAGACCCGCTTAATTTAATTCTTTCAATCTCCAAAAAGATAATTCATTTCGGATCTTTAGTTTTAATTCTTTACTGTGTAATTTTTTCCATGTACGGGAAATACACTAACATTCCATGGATTTCACAGATGATAAATAGGATGCTTCGATAGAAATATGCCTGTATAGAATCTAAATTGAAATCTTTCCTATTCTTTTTTTAGGTCCTATAATTGCCACAGCATAATTTTTCGGATTAAATATTTTATTAGCAACTCTGCGAAAATCATCAACGGTAGTAAGATTAATCCCTTTCACATAATCGGTATTTGAAGGAACTGTACCATGGTACAGAGCAAATTGTGACAATGCATCAGCAGTTTCATCAAGAGTATCTGAGGAATCATGCATAGCAATGCATTGTTTCTTCAGCACATCTAATTCATCGGCAGTTATACCTCTTGTCTTCAGCCTTTCAAATTCAGATCTTATAAGGTCAATGACTTTTCCTACCAGTTCAGCTTTAATCGAATCAACCTCTACACCATAATAGCCTACAAATCTTGAGTTATCATCATCTGAGCTAACTGAATACGCCAGGTGATTTTTCCCTACAATACTTTTTTGCAACCTTGACTTAACCGGATTATCCAGTGCCATGTCAATTAAATCTATAACATATTTGTCCTTATTAAATATTGATACACCTAGCGTATAAAATCCTAAATGCGCCACTTTACTTCTTCTGTTACGAACTACAACACCAGAAAAATTTTCAGTAACAGGAATGTCTTCCTGAATAAAATCTCTGACTGAAAATTCATCAAAAGATTCAGCAGCTTTTGTTACTGCATCAGTATCAAAACTCCCGACTATACTAAGAAAAACATTACCCGGGACATAAGTCACTCCATGATAATCAGACAAAATATCCGGAGTGAAAGTTCTTATTGAGCTTTGCGTCCCAATCACATTCCTGCCATAAGGATGCTTACCGAACATGAGTTCGGTAACAAGGTCAAGACGGTGAGCATCAATATCATCTCTCCTTCCTTCAAGTTCAAGACTTACCACTTTTTTTTCTTTTCTTACTTTTCTAGGATCAAATTTTGGATCAAAAACCATATCTAACAAGAGATCTACAAACGTACCTGCAAAACTTCCATGCCCGACTACATAATATCTGGTATGCTCCTCAGTAGTTGCAGCATTAAATTCAATTCCACCGAAAGAAGCAGTGTCATAAATTTGTTTTTCAGTCCTTCTATCGGTTCCCCTAAATGCCATATGTTCTATTAAATGTGATATACCAGCCTGCTCTTCAGTTTCAGTAATACTGCCGACTCCTACATGTACATTAACGGCACATGACTGAACATGAGGTATCTTTTGCAAAACAACTCTTAAACCACTTTTTAAAGTTATAAGCTCAGGAGGAAAATTATCTCCAAGGAGTGTGCCAGAAGACGATGCATGTGAAGAAATAAATGCTTTTCTATGATGCGGAAAATGCCATGCAACTTTCATAAATTACTAATCATAATACCTGAGCCTTTAATAAATCTCAAATTAAAATATAGACGTCCTTACAATCTATTTATACATTTACCAGTTCTTTTTCTTCTGGTTGTTTTTTTAAACCTTTATTATACTCATCCACTGCTCTGTTTATATGCATTGAACAAAATTTCGGTCCGCACATAGAACAGAACTCAGCAGATTTGAAGTACTCATTCGGAAGAGTCTCGTCATGATATTCATGTGCACGATCCGGATCCAGAGAAAGTTCAAATTGTTTTTTCCAGTCAAATGCATATCTGGCTTTTGAAAGCTCATCATCACGCTGAGTTACACCTGGCCTGTGTCTGGCAATATCTGCTGCATGTGCTGCAATTTTATATGCAATAATTCCTGCTCTTACATCTTCAGGATTTGGAAGCCCAAGATGTTCTTTCGGAGTAACATAACAAAGCATAGCTGCACCAGACCACCCTGCAAGTGCTGCACCAATAGCTGATGTTATGTGATCATATCCAGGCGCAATGTCTGTTACGAGCGGTCCTAGAACATAAAATGGGGCTTCATAACATTCTTCTATTTGTTTTTGTACATTCATGTCAATTTGATCCATTGGAACATGTCCGGGACCTTCAACCATTACCTGAACATCCTCTTTCCAGGCTTTTAATGTCAGCTCACCAAGAGTCTTTAACTCAGCAAACTGAGCTTTATCACTGGCATCATGAGTACAGCCAGGCCTAAGTCCATCTCCCAGAGAAATACTTACATCATATTTTTTACAGATTTCAAGAATACGATCATATTCTGTGTATAAAAAGTTTTGCTTTCCAGTTTTTATCATCCACTCAGCCATAATAGCTCCGCCGCGGCTTACAATTCCAGTAATTCTTCCTGAAACTAAGGGCAAATATTCTTTTAAAACTCCACAGTGAAGCGTCATATAGTCAACCCCCTGTTTTGCCTGAAACTCAATTACTTCAAATACATCATCCGGCGTAAGCTCACCCACATCTTTTACTTTTTGAATTGCCTGATAAATCGGAACTGTTCCAACAGGTATAGGACTTTTTTCAATAATTGCAGCTCTGATTTCATTTAGATTTCCGCCTGTAGAAAGATCCATTGCAGTATCTGCGCCATATTTTATACACATTTGAAGCTTTCTAAGTTCTTCATCTATATTTGAAGTAACAGCTGAGTTTCCAATATTTGCATTTATTTTACATTTTGAATTTATGCCAATGCACATAGGTACCAGACTGGCATGGTTTATATTTGCAGGAATGATCATCCGACCACGTGCTATTTCAGAACGTACAAAGTCAGGTTTTAGATTCTCAACCTTTGCAATATATTCCATCTCTTCAGTAATTATGCCTTTTCTTGCATAATGCATTTGTGATTTATTTAAATCATTTTTTCTTTTTTCAAGCCATTGGTTTCTCATTTTTCTTCTCCTTATCTCTAAACATTAGTCTTTCAATGTCCGTCATAAGGGCAGACACATAGGTCTACCCTTACAGCCTCAGCGTAAAATTCCTTCTTTAGGGCTGGATGCATTGGCATATTCCTTAATTGGAATTCTTCCTGCAAGATACGATTTTCTTCCAGCTTCTACACCTAACTTAAATGCTTCTGCCATTTCAGATGGATTGCGAGCACATGCAATTGCAGTGTTTATTAGACATGCATCTGCTCCCATTTCCATAACCAACGAGGCTTCAGACGGTACACCAATTCCAGCATCTACAATTACAGGAACAGAAGATTGTTTAATTATAAGTTCTATGTTTGCAGAGTTTCTTATGCCCTGACCTGTACCTATGGGCGATCCCAGAGGCATAACAGTAACACAACCAATCTCTTCTAATCTTTTTGCAAGAATTGGATCTGCATTTATATAAGGTAAAACAACAAATCCATCTTCGACCAATTCTTTTGCAGCCTCAAATGTTGCAATCGGATCAGGAAGGAGATATTTTGGATCAGGAATAACTTCAAGTTTAATCCAATTGTTAATTCCCATTGCACGGCTGAGCCTGGCAATTCTTATTGCTTCTTCTTTTGTCTGGCATCCGGCAGTATTCGGTAAAATCCAATATTTTTTTGTGTCAATTTGTTCAAGTAAACCTTCATGACCAGGTGCATTTAAATCAACTCTTCGTATAGCTACAGTAATAATCTGGGCACCAGACTTCTCATGTGCATTTTTCATTACATTAAAATCAGAAAACTTTCCTGTCCCTACCATTAATCGGGATTTAAATGTTTTTCCGCCAATAGTAAGAAGATCTGTTTTTAAATTTGCATCTAAAACTGTTTTCAAATTTCCTCTTTCCTCCGCCAGAATTACCTGGATCAGGTTCATGGATTAGTCAATTGACTTCTCAGCTTTTCTGAAGGCTAGGAAGTTTAAAACTTTGCCTTCTAGAATTGCACTCCAGAAATAATGTTACCATAACCAAAATTTAACAATTTAACAATTCAACAATTCAACAACTGCAATGTAAATGCATGAAGAAAGAATAACCCTGAATATTTTTACTTTTTTACTTTTTTACTTCCCCTTAACAACTTTCCTGAACAATGGTCCAATATTCCTAATTAAAAGTAAAAGGATTTAAAACCATGTTTACTCTATACATTTGGCCAACAAATTCTTATTCACCGTACGGAAACTTTAATAATATTCCGTCAACAAATCAGTCATTAAGAATGATTAATTCCATCGTAGGACGTGATAATCCTTTTAATTACATTTTAGACAGAGCTCCTTACAGTTATGGATATGGAAATATGTCTGGAGGATATGGTTCTGGATTTTCATCTTATCGGTCAAACTATAACCCGCATGGTCTTGCATACAACGGATTATTTGATTTTAGAAATTATAGTTATATGCCGTCTGCCGGTACTCCTATTACAAGCAGGTTTAATTTTAATTACGATCCCGGCATTTCAATAGAACAATCACCATTAATTTTTCATCAATACGCCCAGGATTTTGGCTTTGGCTCTGATTTTGGTTTTAATGACGGGGAGCAATCCGCATCATATACACAATGTTCATTTATAGATACTGTTTCTGACTATCTTGATTTAACTTCATCAATGGTTCAAATGACAGAATTATTTTTAAACAGTAATCTCGATGCAGATACAAACCGTGCAGCTGCAAAAATTTTATTAGACCTGGCTTCTAACACACAAAAAAAATCTACAGAGCCGTCAAAACCTGTTTGTTGCGGTTAAATTTTTTAAAACCCTAAAAATCACTTACGCCGGGCGGAGGTAAATAGTTTTGATTTTGATCCTGCCCGAGTGAAACTTCTTCTTGCTTTGGAACAATAATATTTATAGCCTGACCAGGCACCGGCACAAATGATGGAGCTTTAACTGTCTGCTGCTGAGGTGGAGGCTGCATCATAACTGGGGCCATTGGATTTGTAATATAGAGACCTCGACTAATAGCTGTTTGGCTGGCTTTATTAACTAAAATATCTGCTTTGGTTTGTAATTTTTCAGCTTTAGTTCTAAGTTTTGCTGCTCTTAGAGAGAGCTTTGTAGCTGTCTTCATATTTTTTATGGCATCTTCTTGTTGTTTTACTGTTTTATAACTGCCTTTTGCAAAAGTAAGTTTTTCCTGTGCTTCAACATAAGGATCACTTACCTGACCGTTTAACGGCTGATTATTATCTGCTAATGCTGGCATACAAAGTGAAGCTAAAATTATTGACAGTAAAACAAATTTAAATTTTTTAGAATTCATGATTATTCCTCTCAAACAACTAATTTTTCTTATTATTACATCTCCATCTTATTACAGTTCAGAAAAGCATTAAAATGTTCCCATACTGTGCCCGATTGTGTATGTCGTAAAGCCTTTTCATAACCTTCTGTAATTGATTTAACCTTTTTTGAAAGATATAATGCTGCTCCTGCATTAAGAGCTACTATATTTGCCTTATCTTCCAGATTATTAATTTTACCTCTTTTACCTCTTAGAATAAGCTCAAAATTTTCTTTTGCTTCCTCTTTGTTTTTTACTATAAGATTTTCATAATCAACTATTTTAAATCCAAAATCAAACGGATCGAGTATTTCTTCTTCAACTTTTCCGTTTTCAATCTTCCAGATATAATTTTTACCTGAAAAACTTAGTTCATCCAGAACCATTCCATTTTTTAATTTTGAACAAACGATTAAAACCCTCTTCTCACACACTGAGGCTAGAAGTTTTCCCCATTCAATGCTTGATACTCCAAGAAGATGAAAATCAGTCAGATACGGATTTGTAAGCGGCCCAAGCAAATTTACAAAACCAGGAGTATTTAATTCTTTACATATTTTTTTTACCTCTCCAAAAACATCTTTTAAAAGTTTTGAACTTACAAACATTAATCCATGATTTTTAAAACATTTTTCTTTTATGTCCTTAGCATTATCAATATTTAGTCCAAAATCAGATAAGACATCTACACTGCCACTGATGCTAGTAGTACTTCTTCCTGAGTGTTTAATTACTTTTACTCCGCAGGAAGAAGCAATAATTGCTGCTAAAGTAGAAATATTAAGTGTATTTGATCTGTCACCTCCTGTACCGCATATATCCAGAGTATTTTCTGCTATATGGCTTTGCCCTTGTTTTTCATTAAGTAAGCTTGCCAGTATTTTTATTTCCGAAGGTAACTCGCCTTTTTTTCTCCAAGAAATTATCAGATTTTTAATTTCTTCACTATTTATTCTTTTTTCTTCAAAATATTGGAAAATATAAGTCAGATCTTCTTTATCAAGATCTTTTTTATCATCCATCTTTTTTGTAATTTCAGAGATTAGCATAATGAAAGAAAAAAGTAAAAATCTAACTATATATTTTGCTTCATCAAACAAGGATAAACTAAAAGAAATTAAAAGTATACTAAATCAGCTAAAAATTAAAAATATAAAACTAGAATCTGCTCCTGGCAGCTTTTCTGTTAAAGAAAACAGGAAAACATTTCTTGAAAATGCATATAAAAAAGCCAGCGCTCTTTCAAAAAAAGTTAAAGCCATTGCATTTGCAGATGATTCAGGCATAGAAGTTTTTGCCATGAACAGAAGGCCGGGGATTAAATCATCCAGGTTTTTTAGGGGCGGCAAAGGGATGACGGAAATAGTAGAGTATGTAAAAACCAAAAAAAACAAGAAATGTTGTTTCACCTGTGCCTTAGTAGCCACAGATAAAAATGGAAAGGTTATATTTAAAATTGTAAAATCCTGGTATGGAAAAGTTTCAGATGAGCCCCGGGGCAAAAATGGTTTCGGATACGATCCTATCTTTATAGTGCCAAAATATAACAAAACATCAGCTCAGATAAGTCCAAGCTTAAAAAACAAGCTAAGTCACAGATATATGGCTACTTTAGAATTCGCCAGATGGTTAAGAAAAAAAACCATTGCAAATTAGTGAAAATGGTTTACTTCTTACATTAACTTTGATAGGATATTCCCAATTGCTAAATAAAAGAACTAACCACTTTATTAAAGGAGTATCTTTATGACCATAGAAACTAAACTTGTAGGCTATGAACCACCAAATATAGTTAGTAAAGGTTTAACAGGGGCAAATAGAATTACAAGAAATGCAATGATAGCTTTTACAAGTCGTAGAGCTGACTTTGCATACACAATCTTAAGAAGAGCAACGATAGAATTTATAAATAATGGAGATCTGGCTTCAGCTGCTTTTTGTGCAAGTTCACTCTATTCAATCTTACCTACTGCAGAAGATAGGATTAATGCTGCAAAAAGTATTATGAATGGAGTAAAAATAGTACAAGTATGTTCGGATGGAGCAAGAGTTAGCTGCGGAAATGATGTTCTTATAGGATATGCAAATGGAAATGACGGTAATGCAATTTGTGCTCAACAAATACTATCGCCTATTAAAGAAAGAAATGATGAAATAAGACCAGCACCTAAAGCCAATGATAAACCTTTTAGACTTTCTCACGCAAGCAGAGTAAGAAGAGGTTTTTGTGGCAATGCAGATGAGTTTGTTTAAGATCTATGAGTCTTACTCTCATCATCATGTTCACCAGGGCATATAGCATAGATTTTAAACTGAATATCTACGAGCTCAAGTCCCTTTTCCTGTGCAATTCTATAGCCTACCTGATTCACTAAATCATCTTCAAACTCAATAGTCTTATTACAGTTTAAACAAATAATATGATGGTGGGGCCTTTTATCTTCGTTTAATTCATAATGTTTATGGCCTTCAGCAAAATCCAGCTCTCTTAAATACCCAAACTGTGAAAGAAGTTTTAATGTTCTGTAAGTAGTAGCCAGACTAATACTTTCATTTTTTTCTGTCAGAATCTTAAACAAATCTTCTGCTGAAAGGTGTGTACCGCCTTTTAGTTCCATAAATATCTGAAGAATTTTTTCACGCTGGGGGGTGACTCTCAGTCCCTTACTTCTTAGGTTTTGAAAGACATTTTCTACTGCTGTATCTTTTGGCATATTTGGCATAGTTTATATATTATAGCCTTTTGTTAACCACGGTAGTGGCGTTGCAGCATTGCCACTACCTGGCAATGACGTATTACCTTATTTACGATAGATTTTATAGAACAATCTTACTTTTTAGATATTTTCAGATATAAAAGATATAAAATTAAATGGACAAGGACGGACAAATAACATGAACAATAAAGTAAGTATTCATACTGAAGGCACTCCAAATCCAAATGCACTGAAATTTGTACTGGATAAAAATATATTAGAGGCTGGTTCTTATAATTTTCAGGATAAATTAAAAAGCACTAATTCTCCGCTTGCAACCAGATTATTTAATGTTACATCCGTAGAAGAAGTATTTCTTGGAAAAAACTTTATAACCATATCTAAAAAATCTGATGTTCAGTGGGAAACTATTTATGAAAAACTTCTGGATGAAATAAATAAACATTTTGATTCCGGAGAACCAGTAGTTATTAAAACAAAGGTTGAAGATCAAAAAGGTGAAAGTGAAATTGAAAAAAAGATTCATTACATTTTAGACAGTCAAGTCCGACCGGCAGTAAACAGCGATGGCGGAGATATAATTTTTGACAGCTATGAAGATGGTATTTTAAAGCTTCATCTTCAAGGTGCTTGCAGCAGCTGCCCTAGTTCCATCATGACCTTGAAAGCTGGTGTAGAAGCCATGTTAAAGAGAGAGATTCCGGAATTGAAAGAAGTTATTAGCATTTAAAATTGACATAAGCCCCATAAACAGGCGCTAATTCTTTTAATTTTGAAGGCAGTATTTGAACTTCATCTCCTAATTCTTCCTGTGCAAGATCAACAGCACCTTCTGCTAAAACATCCCAGTCATATGTAAGTCCGCCATTTAAAACTATGACATCAGGACCAAATAAATAAAATAAATTTATAATCCATGCACTAAGCTGTACCTGAGCACGCATTAATATATCCACAGCATTAACTTCACCTTTCTTATAATCACTAAAAAGAGTTTCAATAGACTCATAGCCTGATGTATGCTGAAGTGAACCGCCGGAAATTAAATCAACGGCAGAATAAAGTTCATCCTGGAAAGGAAGCACCAATTTTTGCATTCTTAATACTGGTTTTGAATCAACCTTATAAGGTTTCCCGTTATTTATTAATGCAGCTCCAATACCTGTCCCCAGGTTTAAATACAGTAGGGGCGTTGCGCGCAACGCCCCTACACCAAAATGATATTCACCCAATCCCCCACAAATAACATCTGTCTCAAATATACATTCTTTTATTCCAAGTTCATCAGATGTTTTTTTAACGAACGGATAATTCAGCCATTCATGTAAAAAATAACTCTCCTTGAGAACTCCCTCTTTATCCCATTTGCCGGGCAAAGAAAGAGAAAGTTTATTTGCTTTAGGATTAAAGTTTTTTGAAAATCCTATTTCCTTTATTTTTTGAATTTGAAGCTCAGGATTCTTATTAGTCTTAAATATTTCTGTGTTTAAGATTTTTATCTCTTCATTTTCATCGTTTTTATCTAACAATGAAACATTTGTTTTTGTTCCACCAATGTCCACCACTAAAACTTCATTCATTATTATTTACCCTTTTACTCCCGTAATTAATCTTATATTTTTCTCCATCTGAAACAATTGCTATAGTACCAGTTTCACTTAAAAAATATGTTTTAAATTCTTGTGATTTCAACCAGTCAATATTATATTTTGATTTTTTTGATAATCTTTTATAGTCATTAACAATTAGATTTTCAGGATAAACAACAAATACAGCCTCAAAAAAAGACGGGTCTGATTTTTTTAAGATAGGTAATTCAATTACATCAGCATTACCGGTAATTTTTTCATTATAGTTCTTTACTATTTCAAATACAAACTTTTTATATCTGACGATTATTCTATTATCATAATCTTTTATAAAATCATTTGTGATTTTATGTGATTTTTCATGCAAATTATAATATTCAGGTTCAGGAGGAAGATTATTTTTTCTGATATATTCTTTTATAGCCCTGACACTGTTCCTGTCTTTATTAGATGTAATTAAAACAGATTTTTGGTAAGGTAAAGGTAAAATCACTAAAACTTTTTCCTGATTATATTCGGGAATGCAAAATATTCTTAGGTTTTTGTTTTGATCAAACAAAACATAACTTAAAGCAAAGACTAAAACAAATACTGGCAGAAATATTTTATAGATTTTTTGCAATTCGGATATAAAGAAAGCAATTAAAGTAAAAAGAATAAAAACATAAATTAAAAGAAGGGCGTAAAAATCAATGTTCGGAATATATATTAGTTTCAAAGGAAATTTATATAAAAAATTAACCCATTTCAAAAATGTATCAGAAAAGGTTTCCAGCATTAGACAGCTAAATACATTTAATATTTGAAGGTACGGGACAAAAGCAAAAATTACATTTGTAAGACCTAAAATCAATATAACTGCAGCCAGGGGAACAGCAACAATGTTTGATATTAATCCCAGTATCTGAATATTATGAAAATAAAAAACAATTAACGGGATTACCATAATCTGAGCAAATAATGACTGAAGAAATATCTGAGAAAGCCATTGAAGCTTTACCTCTAAAAAGTACTTTAAAAGCTTTCTGTCAGCTTCTTCTGAAAAAAGTAAAATACTTAAGAATGCCATTACTGAAAGTTGAAGCCCTATATCCAGGACATTAACAGGGTTAAAAACAAAAAATAATAATAAAATTAAGCTTACTCCAGGCAATATTTTTATCTTTTTATCAAATAGATTTCCAATTAAAACAAGAACTATAAATACTGCAGCCCGATTTACTGAAGCAGAAAAATCAGCCAACGAAGAATAAAGTAAAACAGCTAATATAGAAAAAACTGAGGGTAGAACCTTACTTCTGGTAAATAATTTAAATAAATAAAAAATACCTGCTGCAAGAATTGAAACATTAAACCCTGAAGCTGCAGTTATATGGCTCAGTCCCAGGCTTTGAATTTTATCTTTCAAGTCATCTCTTAATTTTGAAGCCTTTGAGCCAAGTAATATGCCGTTAATTAGAGCAAGATTATTTGGCTTTAAATATTCTGCATTAACTGTAATTATTTTTTGTCTTAAGTAACTTATTCTGTCATAAAAAAAAGAAACCAAGCCTCTGTCAAGAAAAACAAGAGATCCGGAGTCAGCTTTTAAAATATATTTAATTCCTTTAGTAAAAAGATATTTTCTTTCATCAAAAAGCCCAGGCAGTAATGCACTTTTTGGAGATTTTAAAACTCCACTTACCTGTACAATATCTCCTTTTTGATATTTTTCATATTTAGAGCCAATAACTTGTACCTTTGCATTTATTGTATGGATAAACGAATTATAAATGGTGCTTTTAAGGTTTAGGTTATATTTCGTATAAAAGTTTCCATATGTTTCAGGCTCAGTTGTAATTTCTCCCACATAAATAATCTTTTGATTCAGTAAGCTGTCTAGATTTGGAATAAATATTTTAAAATATCCCAAACAATAACAATAACTAAAAACCACGGAGAAAAGTAAAATTAAGAATTTCTTTTGTTTAAGTAAAAAGTAAGTCAGAAGAATCAATACACATAATAAAATCAAAAGAAGAAAATTAATTTCTTTGAAATAAAATATTGATCCTATTAAAATCCCGAAACAACAAATGAAAAGAGGATTTTTATATTCACGTAGAGACGCCATTAATGGCGTCTCTACAATGTCGGTTTTCTTAGGCATCTTTAATTATTTAACTGAACAGGTCTGTGCTGCAAATACCAAGCCTTCTTTTTTCATACGACCGATAGCTTCTCCTATTCGTTTTTTATCCACCGTTAATGCAATACGGAAATAACCTTCTCCATATTCTCCATAGCCAATACCAGGCGGAACTACAATGCCACATTTATCCAGCATAGCTGATGCAAAATCAGTCGAGGTTTTAAATGCCGGAGGAATTGGAAGCCAAAGATAAAAAGTACTTTTAATTGGATCTTTAATATTCCATCCTAGCTCTTTCAATCCTTTAACTGCCACATCTCTTCTTTCTTTTATTAGATTTCTATTCTTCTCTAGAACATCTTTTGGTGTATCAAATGCAGCAATAGCAGCTCTTTGAATAGCTTTAAATACTCCGCTGTCAATATTTGTTTTTACAGTACTAAGTGCTTTAACTACTTTTTCATTTCCTACTGCAAAACCAACCCGCCAGCCAGTCATATTATATGTTTTACTCATACTATGAAACTCAAGAGCAATATCTTTTGCTCCTTTAGCTTCAAAAATTGACGGCGCTGTATATCCGTCAAAGGTCAACTCTGAGTATGCATTATCAGAAAGTACAATAATGTCATATTTTTTTGCAAATGCAATTACTTCATTATAAAAATCAAGAGATGCAATTGCTCCTGTAGGATTATTCGGATAACCTAACATAATAATATTTGCTTTTTGGGCAATGTCATTAGGGATTTTTGTTAAATCAGGAATCCAGTTATTTTTTTCAAGCAGTGGAGTTATGTATGGAACTCCTCCGCATAAAATAGTCGATGATTTATAAACAGGATATGCAGGATCAGGGAGAAGCGCAACATCACCCTCGTCAATAGTGGCAAAAATCATATTATGAATGGCTTCTTTTGAACCAATAAGTGAAATACATTCTTTATCAGCATCAAACTTCTGATTAAAACGTTTTTCAAACCACTTAACTACAGCTTCACGAAACTCTTTCATTCCCTGATAAGGAGGATAATTATGGGTGATTGGATCATCAATGGCTTTATGCATTGCATCTACAATGTTTTTTGGGGTGGGTTGATCCGGATCTCCAATTCCCATATTAATAATGTCTATTCCACGTGCTACTGCAGCCTGTCTTTTTTTATCAATTTCAGCGAATAAATATGGCGGCAGTGATTCTGTTCTTTTAGCAAATTTCATTTTTTATCTCCTTACAAATGTCTTCTAGATTATATACTGTAAGAAGGCCACGTGCAATGTCTCTATTCATCATATACAGATATAATTTTTAATCTAGTTAATTCTTTCAACTTATTCTCTATATCTTTTGCTTCTTCATGTGTTAATTGCACGAGAGGTTTAGTCGGATACTTTATTTTTTTTGCATCCTCACCATGAGCTCCTCGTGTAATTATGTCCCAGCCGCCAGGATAAGGACGTGTAGGAGTATTTAAAGCAACTTCATCAGGTTTAATTTCATTTAATAATTTTGCAAGATCATCAATTTTGTTTTTATTTTGTGGCATGAACATAATTTGGATTTGCAAAATGGGCGTATTGCGATACGCCCCTACGAGATCTTCTTTTAATTTTTTTATTCCAGATAAAATCACATCCAAATTAACACCCGTTGCAGGTCTGTTAATTGCCTGAAGGGTGTCTTCATCAGATGCATCAAGTTTCACAGATACTATATCTGCATATAAAACATCTTTCCGCACATCAGGATCATTTAACAATGTACCGTTTGTAAGAATTCCTACTGGAATATTTGTAATTTTTTTCATTTCTTTTATTACTTCGCCAAGATTTAACGCAAGTGTCGGTTCACCACTTCCGCTAAAAGTAATTATCTCTGCATCTTTCCAGTTGCTCTTAAGAAAATCTTCTTTAACTTTTTCAGTCGGTATAAATATTTTCCTGTCTTTCGTAATTTTTTGAATAAAACCCAGCTGGCAATAAGTACAATTAAACGAACAGGTAGAAGGATCCATTATTAAATCCACCCCAAGAGACTTTCCCAGCCTCCAGGAATCCACAGGACCATATATGGAAGATATTTGTACTTTTTCTGTTTTTTCTATGTTTTCTTTTAACATTTTTAATGTTACGTAGGGGTTTAGCGCGCTAAACCCCTACTGTTTACTTGATCATATACTGCATTACATTATTACTGCTGCGTATTAACATTATAGCCATTCTTTAACTTGATATCATTTATTCTTACTTCTATGAAAGAACTAAAAATTGTTTCGTGCTCCCCTGCTCATAGTGAAATCATCTGTTTACTTGGTAGAGCAGATTTACTAATCGGAAAAACTACTTATTGCGATTATCCAAAAGACGAGCTAAAAGCAAAACCCATTGTCGGTTCATGGATAAAATTAAATTACGAATTAATAGAAAAACTAAAACCTGATCTCATAATTACAAATAATATTGTCCAGCAAAAAATTGCATATGGACTAAAAGACTTAGGATTTAATGTCTATCATTCAGACCCTATAACATTAAATCAGATTTATGAAGACATTTTAGAGATTGGAAAAATTGTAAATGCTAAAGCTGAAGCCAGTAATCTTGTGGAAAAAATAAAGAGCGAATTAAATCAGCTGCACACAAAAAGCAAAACAAAATCATACAAACCAAAGGTATACATAGAAGAATGGCATGATCCGCCTACTATCTCCGGGAATTGGATTCCTGAGCTGGTTGAAATAGCAGGTGGAGACTATAAATTAATTGAAGCAGGGACCAGAAGTAAACCAATTGGCATTGACAGACTGTTTGAATACAATCCTGAAAAAATTATTATTTCATGGTGTGGTTTTGGTGAAAAAGTAGATATAATTCAAGTGCTGAACCGATCTGGATGGGATTTACTAAGTGCAATTAAAAATAAAGATATCTCTATTCTAGATGACAGTTTATTAAATCGACCAGGTCCCAGAATCGTAATTGGAGCCAACAAACTTCATGATATATTTTTCAGCAAGGTCTTAGCAGTAGGGGCTTGCCATGGCAAGCCCCTACTTTAAATTTTTCATATGAAACAACGTGGATCAAACGAAAATCTAAAAGCAATTCCGCTTGGCGGTCACGGTGAAATTGGTAAAAGCTGTTGGATCTATGAATATAAAGATGAGATTGTAATTGTTAATTTTGGAATGATGCTGCCTCCTCATGATCTAACAGGGGTAGATTTAGTCATTCCAAACACTAAGTATCTTATTGAAAATAAAGACAAAATTAAATGCTTAATTCTTACCTCAGCACATGATGATGCTTGTGGCGGTGTTTTTTATCTACTTGAAAAATTAAATATTCCAAAAATATTAGGCTCTAAACTTGCCATTGAATGTGTAAAAAAACAACTTCATAAAGAGACAAAAATGCCTGAAGTAGAGTTCTTAAATCCCAGAGAAGAATATAAGGTTACAAACAACTTAACAGTACAAGCTATTAGTAATACTTCAATATTACCTGACACTTACGGACTGTACATAAAATGCGAAGCAGGAAATGTTTTATACACAAGCAGCTTTAAAATTGATCAGACACCTCCGGATAAAACTTTATTTGATTATTATTCATATGCACAGGCAGGAGAAGACGGAGTAGATATATTAATCAGCGACTCAACAAACATTGAAGCTCTTGGCTATTCCCAGGCTGAAAAATCTATAACTAAAAGATTTGATGAGATTTTCAGAGATGCAGCAGCCCGGGTTTTCATATTCGGATATGCAAACAGTTTACATAAATACCAGATTGTTTTTAACCTGGCTCAAAAGCATAAAAAAAGAGTTTTTATATGCGGTGAATATTTAAATAATAAGATCCAGGCAGCAATAAAAACTGGTTTCATAAAAGTAGATAATAACCTGTTTCTTGAAGAAAAAGATCTAAAATCTGTTGATGATAAAGAGCTCGTTGTTATTGTTTCAGGCAAATACGGTAATTTTTTAAGTGCACTTATTGAAATCGCCAAAGAAGAACATCCTCTGATTAAATTAAAGTCAAAAGATATTGTTGTTATAAGTGCAAATCCACCTCCAGGTACAGCCCGGCTCCTGGCTCATACTATTGATCAGCTTTTCGTTCAGAAAGTACAGGTTATTGGCGGACGGGGGCAGGGTGTACATGCTTCTGGTCATGCTGCACAGGAAGAAGGAAAATTTATTCTTACCGTAGCAAAGCCCAGAGCCTTTGTGCCCTCACAAGGAGAAGAAAGACACTTAGTTATTTATGGAAATCTAGCAGAAAATATTTCAATCAGTCCAAACGATATTCATATTTTAAAGAATGGAGATATTCTGGAATTAAGAGAACAAGTGGCACGAGTAGCAAATAAAGTTCCTGCCGATTCTATTTACTACAATGAAGCTAAAAGACTTGATATTGATGAAGTTACCATGAAAGAAAGACAGGCTCTTGCTATAGAAGGCACCATTACCATTGCTCTTCTAATTGATGAGGGAAGAAATATCATTGCAGGACCTGAGATTCTTGCCGAAGCTTGTTCATTTGCCAAAGGAAAAGACTGGCGAGCATTTTGCCTGGGTACGGTTGACCTTGTAAAAGAAGCAATAAAACAATCTGTCGAAAGGAAAGAAACAGATTTGATAAATATAAAAGGTGTAGTAAGAGATACGGTTAATAAAGCTGTTCTTGAGCTAATTGCCAAACGACCATTAATAAATGTTTCCATACAGGAAATTAAAAAAGCTGTTACATTAAAAAATTGACCGAAGAAAGAGAAAAAAAACTTAAAGAATATTTTTCCTGGACTCATCCTTTTGCAGTAGCAGTTTATAATATTTCAAAAGAATTTAATATTGGTTCTCTGCTTAGAACAGCACATTGTGCCAAAGCTAAAGAATTTTTTCTTATCGGGGAAAAAAGTTTTAATACTTATGCTTCCGTCTCTAGCGAAAAATGGACTGAAATAACTTATTTTGAAACAATGGAAGAATTCCTTATATTTATTTCAAAGTCCGACTATAATCTCATTTTAGTTGAACAATCTAATGATTCTGTTTCATTGTTTGATTTTAAATATCCTAAAAATCCCTTATTTCTTTTAGGCAAAGAAAAAGGCGGCTTACCTGATACTGTTAAAAATCAAAATTATCCTGTACTTGAAATTCCTCAATACGGACTTATACATTCTTTAAATCTTTCTTGTTCAGGTAGTATAGTTATATATCATTATCTTTATCAGCATTATAAAGGAAACCAATGAACGACCCATTTTTAAAACCCGTAATTTTAGGAGGACTTTTAATAACAATATTGTCAATTGTTTTTGCCCCTGGACTTTTTATCTGGGCTATTGTTGGCGGATTTATTGCAATCAGACTTGCCAGCAAAGTAATTGCAGGAAAAATTCCGCTTATGGATACTTTGTTAGTAGGAGTATTTTCAGGTCTAATAGGTGGTACATGCCTGGATATTATTACCGTTATTTCTTTCAATTCACCTGATAATAAAATAATGTTAATAAATGCACTGAAAAAAAACTGGCCTATTGATATACCAAAACCAGATTTTCAGCAAATACTCCCTTCAATATTTTTTACAACTTGTGCTTTGATAGTTATTGCTTCTGTTATTTTTGCCATAATAGGTAGCTACTTAGGAACAGTTATTCCAAAAAGAAGTACTAATGATAAACCTAAAACCTGATCAAATATGAAGCTTACCGTTTTTAATTACTTCATTTTTTGTCTTTTTATTTTCCAGCATTACTTCAAGTTTTTGAATCTCTTCCTTAAGCAAATTTAAAGTCAGGTTTGCTCTTTCATTAATTGATCTGGACTCCAGGATAGTTTGCTTAGAATCATTCGTACAGGTAAGGTTTGCAGCAATTAAAAACAATAATTCATTTGATTCTTTAGGTAACTTTAGTTTTTTTGATGTGGACTGCTCTGAAATTGAATCAAATATGCGAAGTGCTTTACTCGATAATTTTTTTATAATTTTAATGATTTCATTAAACTCTTCATCCATCTCAGATTCTATATCATCATAGGTCTGAACAAGAGCTTCAAGATAAGGCTTTTCACTGACAATATCTAAGATCTTAAATCTTTCTTTCCCTTCAGTTAATATATTCATTTTGTCATCATCTAGTTTTTCTACATCAATTATTTGTGCAGTAGTACCTACTTCAGCACAAACATTTTCTTTACTTAAAACTATTCCAAACTCAGTTTTATCATTTATACACTTTGAGATCATTCCTTTGTATTTATCTTCAAATATATGTAAAGGCAAACTCATTCCTGGAAATAAAACTATCTCCGGCAAAGGAAATAATGAGATTTTTATACTTTTATTTTTCTTTGATTTAGACACAATAAACCATTCTAAAGCAAAGTTCATCCCCTGTGAAGGTTTAAATGATAAATAGGTTAATTTTTCCCCATTAGTTCATCAGGTAAGAACATACAGATTTTATTTAAAACCTGATAAATAGAAAGATTGCTGGTATCTGCCACAATAGCATCATGTGATTTTATTAAAGGAGATATTTTACGAGAACTGTCATAAGTATCTCTGTCATTTATTTGTTTTACAAGATCATTAATCTTTACATTTTCATTTATTCTTTGTAGATCTTTCTTCCGTCTTAGCGCCCTGACATAAGAAGAAGCAGTTAAATATATTTTTAAATCAGCATTTTTAAATACGACAGTTCCTATATCCCGACCGTCCATAATTATTGAAGAATTTAAAGCAAGGGTTTTTTGCCTTTTTACCATTTCTTCTCTCACGGATTTTTTCGCAGAAACTTTACTTACATTTTTGTTAACAATAGAAGACCTGATGCCAGATGTTATATCGCTTTTGTTTAAATAAACTTTTTGTTTTCCTTTTTTTTCTACGAAAAAAATGTTTATAAACTTTAAATGCTTTTTTAGCTCATTCTCACTTTTGTTCATTAATCCATTTTTTAACAAATAATATGTCACTGCCCTGTACATTGCGCCACTATCTATATAAAGTATTCCAAGCTTCCTGGCAAGCAGTTTTGCTATTGTACTTTTACCTGCACCTGCAGGTCCATCAACAGCAATCTGATAAAACTTTTTCATAAAATAAATTACACTTTTACACTTTCACACTTCTATATTATCTATAAGCCGTACACCATTTGTTTTTGCAGCAATAAAAAAATAAAATCCGGATTTTGCATTATCATCTGTCTTGGCAAAATTTACCTTATTCCTAGCTTCAAAATATTCCACCTTAATTTCAGGAAATCGTGAAAGATATATAAGACTTTCAAGCATAGATTTACTTACTGTAAATATTCCTATTTTTATATTTGCTCTGGCTGCCTTTAAAGCCTTATATAAATTAGATGCTACAGCTTTACCTTCATTTGACAGGTGTTTATTTCTTGAACTAAAAGCCAACCCACTAGTTTCCCTCACTATTGGACATGCTCGAACAAATATCGGTAAATTATATTCTTTTACTAACCACCTGATTATATAAAGCTGCTGTAAATCTTTTTCGCCAAAATAAGCATAATCAGGCTTTATAATATCAAAAAGTTTTTTAATGACAATGGCAACTCCCTCAAAATGACCAATTCTGCTTTTCCCACATAAGGTTTCACTTAATTCAAGCGGCAATGAAATAATATTTTTTTTACTTTGATCATCAGGGTAAATCTCATCTTCAGAAGGTGCAAAAACATAATCTACTTTTTGCTCCTGGCAGATTTTATAATCCTTTTCAGGATCTCTTGGATATTTTTTAAAATCTTCATCAGGACCAAACTGCAAAGGATTAACAAAATTACTTACAACTACAGTTTTACATTCTTCTCTTGCTGCCTTAATAAGTGAAATATGTCCAGCATGCAAAGCCCCCATGGTAGGGATAAATCCAAGTGGCCGCTCAGATACTGCAAGCACCTTTTTTATTTCATTTGACGATTTAATTAGTGTTGTCATTTTACCTTCTCTTTATGATATCGTAATTTAGGATAATATGAAATAACAAAACCATGCTTGGATTTTTAGAAAAAATATTCGGGGAAAATAACGAAGCAAAAATCAAAATAATTCGACCTTTGGTTGAAAAGATTAATACATTTGAAAATGAATTTTCTAAGTTTTCTGATGAAGAATTAAAAGCAAAAACTCCTTACTTTAAAAACATAATAGAAAACAAGCTTAAAAATGTAACCAACACTTCTCTTGTCCCGAATGATGCACCTAAAATACCAGGAATTATTAGAAACACACTGGACAAAGCAACTTTTGAAATCCTTGATCAAATACTGCCTGAAGCATTTGCAATAGTAAGAGAGGTGTCAAAAAGGGTTCTTAGCATGAGGCACTTTGATGTTCAGCTTATGGGTGGCATAGTTTTACACCAGGGTAAGATCTCTGAAATGAAAACAGGTGAAGGCAAAACACTGGTTGCTACACTTCCTGTGTATCTTAATGCCCTTACAGGAAGAGGAGTTCATGTTGTAACTGTTAATGATTACCTTGCAAGACGAGATTCTGAGTGGATGGGAAAAATTTATAAATTCCTTGGAATGGATGTAGGTCTTGTAGTTCCGCACCAGAAATCATCTGAAAAAATTCATGCGTATAAAGCAGACATTACTTACGGTACAAATAACGAATATGGTTTTGATTACCTACGGGATAACATGGAAACAGCACTATCTGACTGTGTTCAGCGGGATTATTTTTATGCAATAGTCGATGAAGTAGACAGTATTTTAATCGATGAGGCAAGAACACCTCTTATTATTTCAGGCATGCCAGCAAAAGGGCAAAAAGATATTTATATAGCAATGTCAAAACTAAGCCTGAGATTAAAAAGAGGGAAAGACAAAGATGATCAAAACTGTGACTACTGGGTAGATGAAAAAGCAAGAAATATAATTTTAACTGATAAAGGAATTAAAAATGCAGAGGATTTATTACAAGTAGATGATCTTTGGGATATACAAGGTAATCTGGCACACCATCTTTTACAGGCTTTAAAATCCAAAGAATTATTCAAAAAAGATACCGACTATGTAATAAAACCTAATCCAGAAGCAAACAACAAACCAGAAATTGTAATTGTAGATGAATTTACCGGAAGATTAATGATGGGAAGACGATGGAGTGATGGATTACATCAGGCTATTGAAGCAAAAGAAAATGTTGCTATTCAGGAAGAAACACTTACACTTGCAAGCATTACTTTTCAGAATTTATTCAGACTTTACCCAAAACTTGCAGGGATGACAGGTACTGCTTTTACAGAGAAAGATGAATTTAGAAAAATTTATAACCTGGACGTGGTTTGTATCCCTACAAATAAAACAAATATAAGAACAGACTTGAATGACATGGTTTACAGAACAGAAAAATATAAATTTTATTCGGTGATTGAAGAGATAGTGAAAACTTATCTCACCGGAAGACCCATACTTGTAGGAACCATTAGCATTGAAAAATCAGAACTTATATCTGAGTTTTTATCAAAACCACAAGCCATGACAAAGGTCATGCAGGAAAAAGCACAAAGAGTTTTAAAGTTATTAAAGGATAGAAAAATCGAAAATGAAACGACCCGGAAACTTTTAAAATTACTTGACAGACCCGGGAATTTAAAATCAAGTGATCTTGAACCCGTCATTAAAGAGCTTAAGTCAGAATATAAAGATGCTGAAATTGAATTTGTCCTTGAAAAACTTGAGATATCTGTAGTTGTGCTTGAAGCTATAAGAAATAAAATTCTACATAATATTTTAAATGCGAAAAACCATGAAAGAGAAGCATATATAGTTGCTCAGGCTGGAAGATTAGGTACACTAACCATTGCAACAAACATGGCAGGACGAGGAACAGATATCATTCTGGGTGGTAATCCTGAATATTTAGCAAAAGAGGCTATTAGTAAAATTAAATTAAACGAAGACAGTCAGGAATATAAAGCCAAATGGGAAGAGCTATATGAAAAGTTTAAAAGAGAATGCGACGAAGAACATAAAAAAGTAGTTGAGCTGGGAGGACTTCATATTATAGGAACTGAAAGGCATGAATCCAGAAGAATTGATAATCAGTTAAGAGGACGGGCAGCCAGACAAGGCGACCCCGGTTCAACAAACTTTTTCTTATCGCTTGAAGATAATTTAATGAGGATTTTCGGCGGGGAAAAGATTTCAAACATAATGACATTCTTAAAAGCCGAAGAAGATCTTCCGATTGAAGCAAAAATGGTTACAAATGCTGTTGAAAATGCACAGAAACGAGTTGAAGCTCATAATTTTGACATTAGAAAACATGTTCTTCAGTATGACGATGTAATGAATACACAAAGAGAAGTTATATACCGAGAAAGAAGAAGAATTCTTGAAGGAACAGATATCAGTGATTCATTTGTTGAAATCTTAAAAGCACATGTTGACAACTCACTATATATCCATATAAATCCTGAAGTTCCTCAGGAAAGTTGGATGGATGAAGCATTGCCAAACTTTTTTAAAGTAATCACGGCAGACATCCCACTGGTAGGCTCAGTAATCACTATAAACGATTTAAATAATTTATCGTTTGAAGAACTAAGAGCAAGTTTACAAGATGCATCTGAAAAAGTATATTTAGAGAAAGAGAAAGAACTTGGAAAAGAAAATATAAAAGAAATTGAACGCCAGGTAATGCTTCATGTAATCGATAGTAAATGGGTAGAGCACCTTCATAATATGGATGCTCTGAGAGAAGGCATACATTTAAGGGGCTACGGGCAAAAAGATCCCCTTATGGAATATAAAAATGAAGCCTTTGATATGTTTGAACAATTACTTCAGGATATTAAGCGTGAAGCAATAATATTATTAATGCATGCTCAGATAGAAAAAAATCAGACAGAGGCAGATTCCCCGCCAAAGGCGGGTCCGCCTTTGGCGGATACACCTGCCCAAATATAGGGCAATCACATAGGATTGCCCTTACATATCTTTAGCCACAAAATCAGTGGCATAATCTCCAGAAATAAATTTCGGATGTTCAAGTACCTTTAGATGAAATGGTATTGTGGTTTGAATACCGGTTATTGCAAATTCATCCAGAGCCCTTTTTGCCCGGCTTATTGCAGCTTCACGATTATCATCATGAACAATAAGCTTTGCAATCATGGAATCATAATATGGAGGTATTTCATAGCCGGTATAACAATGACTGTCTACTCTTACACCTGGTCCACCAGGGGGTATATAACCATCAATTTTCCCAGGTGATGGTGCAAAGTTTTTATCAGGATCTTCAGCATTTATTCTGAACTCCATTGAATGTCCGGTTATTTTAACATCATTCTGTTTAAGCCATAATTTTTCACCAGCAGCAATTCGTATTTGTGACTTAATTAAATCAATAGACGTAACCATCTCAGTAACAGGGTGTTCTACCTGAATTCGTGTATTCATTTCCATAAAATAAAAGTTTTTCGTATTCATATCAAGAATAAATTCAACTGTTCCTGCATTTCTATACTTTATTTTTTTTGCAGCAAGGACAGCTGCATTTCCCATTTTTTTCCTCAGTCTTTTATCAATGTGCATGCCTGGGGTTTCTTCCAGAAGCTTCTGATGTCTTCTTTGCACTGTACAATCTCTTTCTCCCAGATGAATAACATTTCCATGCTCATCAGCAAGAATCTGAATTTCAATATGTCTAATTTTCGTTATATACTTCTCAAGATATATTCCAGGATTGCCAAATGCATTATTTGCTTCCTGAGAAGCTGAGTCAAGCCCACTTGTCAGCTGATCTTCATCCTGAGCAATTCTCATACCTCTTCCGCCCCCGCCTGCAGTAGCTTTTAAAATTACTGGATAACCAAGTTTTTTAGCACTTTGTATAGCTTGTTCTTTATTATCAATCAAACCATCTATTCCAGGAATAACTGGTACTCCTAAATCCATCATTATTGATTTTGCTGTAGCTTTATCACCCATTGAAGAAATATTTTTCGAGGTTGGACCTATAAACTTTAATCCGTGCGACTCACACATTTCAGCAAAATTTGAATTTTCTGCAAGAAACCCATACCCAGGATGGATTGCATCAACACGACTTAAGAGAGCAGTACTAACAATAGAAGGAATATTTAAGTAACTGTTTGCAGAACGTGCCGGACCTATACAATAAGCTTCATCAGCCAGTTGCACATGAAGAGAGCTGGCATCTGCCTGAGAATAAACTGCAACAGTTTCAATTCCAAGTTCACGTGCTGCTCTAATTACACGAAGTGCGATTTCACCCCTATTTGCAATAAGTATTTTTTTAAACAAGGGAATTGATTTACTTTAGTTCTACCTTACCGCCAGCAGCCTCAATTTTCTTTTTAATTGATTCTGCCTCATCTTTCTTTACGCCTGCTTTTACTGGTTTAGGAGCACTATCAACAAGGTCTTTTGCTTCTTTAAGTCCAAGTCCTGTTACTTCACGTACTACTTTCAATACCTCAATTTTCTTATCACCTGAGCTGGAAAGAATAACTTCAAATGAATCTTTTTCTTCGACAGGTGCTGCTGCAGCTACTGCTGCAACTGCTACTGGCGCTGCTGCAGTAACTCCGAATTTCTCTTCCATCATTTTTTTTAGTTCTGATGCTTCAAGAACTGTTAATGTGGAAATATCTTCCAATAATTTTTCTACTTTATTTGGCATATTTTTCTCCTTTTTATTCCCAAACTTTCACAAGAAAAGCTTATGCAGCTTTTTCTCCTGAATTCTTCTTTGCAACTTCCTCTGCAAGAAGTGCAATATCCCTTATTAAACTTTCAAATGTACCTGCAATTGCAGTCGTATTTGCAACAAGCAAGCCTGCAATTTGGCCAAGAAGGACTTCTTTTGGAGGCAGATTTGCAAATATTGTAAGTTCTTCTTTTGTAAGAAACTTCCCGTCTAAAACTCCCCCTTTAATTTCACCTTTTTCAACTTCTTTCACAAATTCAACAAATGTTTTTGCACATTCATTCGGATCACCAAAACCAAGCAAAAGCGCTGTAGGTCCTTCAAGAGATTTTTCAAGCTCCTGAATATTTGTATCCTTTAGTGCAAGTTTTATCAGGGTGTTTTTAGCAATCTTGTATTCAGCTTTGCTCTTAACTAATCTTCTTCTGAGATCTGTAATCTCTGAAACACTAAAACCCTGATGATTAGTTGCTATTGCAAGTGCAATTTTTGAGAATTTTTCTTTTAAATTAGAAACTACATCTTGTTTAGTCAGATTTTTACTCATTTTTTACCTCTTTAACAAAAAAGCCCCAGAATATGGGGCCAAAGACAAATTTAGGTTAATTTTTCAATTACCTCGACTAGGTTTGTTCTTTTAAAGACCAGCTTAAACCAATCTCCTAGTTGTCTCTGGCAAAACGCAAAGATAATCTTCTAATATATAAAAAGATTTGTCAAATTGTATTGCAATTAATTGTCTAATACCTGTTGTAATACTGTAATCCTTCAAGTCTTGCATAAATTAATTCATATGGACTTTTAATTTCTCCAAAATCAGATGAAACAGGTAAGCCAGCTTTTGACTTTCCCCTGCAAGATAAACAATGATTTTCTTTATCATTAGCACCTGTTTTTAGCAATGGAGAGAATACTGCATCTTCTATCTCATCTAACGGTACAAGCTGGAATTGTTGTTTTAATTTTTGCGGCTGGACATAATTAAAACCGTAAATTTGAGGTAATGTTTTTTGACTTACTAAGCCTGTCATTTTCTTAAGTCCACCATTTTTAGAACTAATTAATCTTAGGTATAACCCAGAGGTTATTTATCAACAGCAGGTTAAGTAAGGGTTATTACTTAACTTTTATATAACCTTTAATATTGCAAAAATGACCAGTGAGCATAAACAACTCCCTGTGGAGTAAATCTTCTTATAATGGTTGAAATTAAAGGTAATTTAGCTTGTGCTCCATCGATTCTATTTTCAGCCAAATCTTTATTTTTCTTTATTTCTTTACACAAGCCAAGATATCCAAATACATTTGCTGGCAATGAAAATGAAACTTTTCTTTCTCTTTTTTGAATTAAAAAGTGTTTATTATGGACGCTCATAAAACCTCAATATCTATTTACCCCTTAGTGGTAGCACTTTTCAGGGCATACCCTTACAAAAATTAAAGAGATATGAAATCAAAACCAAATTTAACTCAACTTTAACTTAACTGTAAAAGCTTATCTTTAAATTACACACAATATTTATTTAAATTGTAGCCTGATTATAAAGCGACTTCCCTAAAATCAGCTAACCCGGCAGCAAGCTACCGGGTTTTACGCCGATTTTTGCTTTCAGCACCAGTCGTCGCTGCTAAGGAAGTCGCTTTGAACTCGCTCGCTCCTATCTCTGGGAGCAAGCTCCCGAGTTTTTCGCTTCGCTCGTATAAAAATCTCTTAGTACAAATTGCCCAGTATATTAGGAGAATTTTGCATGTTCAAGTAAAATTAATTTTTTTTGATCTAAATAAACCCAAAGATCGCCTGGCCGCCACATTATGGTTTCTTCTCCCATATACATATAAATCAAAAGTCGTTTAATTATTTCTCTTGCTTTGTTGTTTTGTTTTCCTCTAGGATCATTAGCTAATTTAGTCCTAAGAAGGATAGCTTCTTTCCTGGTCTGACAAAATGCAGGCCCAGGATTAGATCCTCCAGATCTGCATAGTATTGCTACTTTTCCATTTGGTTGTGACCAACCTAAAACATAAACACTCATATTTTTATATAACCAAAATTAGAAACCATTTATTATCTCAATAATTTAAGAATAGGTTTTCTCCTATAATGGTTCCCTTAACTGAACATTTCTCAATATCCCAGAGGACTAAATTTGCTTCTTTTCCAGCTGCTATATCACTTATGTTAGAGCTTATTGGCAGATTTAAATGACTCCTAATAGGCTTTGAAGCACATAATAAGGCTTCCTCAATATTTGTAATTTTCCACTTAATAAGATTTCTGACACATTCATCTATTAAGATTTGCCCACCACCTAATACTCCTTTTGATTTTGACTTTTCAAAGAAATCTCTTGAAACTGAATCAGACACAAGAGCAAATGAGTTTTCTTTTTTATGTTCTTTCAAAAGCCTTACAATTTCTTTATGCACATGGATTCCATCTGCAATAACCATACATAAAACATTTTTATTTTGAAGCAAGTAAAGCATAATTCCATCTTTTTCAGGATCTATGTTAGTAGGATTTGCGAGTTTCTGATTTATAGTATCTAAATTTAAAGTTCTATTATCTCTGTGTGAAAAACCTTCTATTCCCCTCATAGCATTAAACATATGTGTAACAGATCTAATTCCAAATTCCTCTACCGCAATTTGCCCTTCTTTATATGTAGCATCTGTATGTCCAATAGAAACCAGAATATTATTTTTTTGAAGTAGTTTTATTGCCTCTCCAGTTTTATCCAGTTCAGGAGCAAGAGTAAAAATAATTACATTTTCCTTAATATAGGGTTCAATATTTTTTGCTGTTAAATCTTTTTTTGCATATTTACTTTCATGAACTCCATATTTTGAAATAAAGACACCTTCAATATGCATACCAAGAATTTTTGCACCAGCACTATTTCCAGATTGCTTAATATAGGAATTTATATGATCAATAAAATTAAATATTTTTTCATCACTTGAAGTAATAATAGTAGGGCAAAAGCCAACGACACCTCTCAAAGCCAGTTGCAAGCGAAGTCTATCAATTTCATTGAAAGATGGAGGAGGCACATCCCAAAAATTACATAAATCATGGCCATTAATCTGAGGATCAATAAACCCTGGGCATATAATACAATTTGAAGCATCTATTTCAGTAAGATTTTTTGTTTCTAAGCCCTGGTCTGAGTACGATATCTTTCCATTTAAAACAATAAGTTCGTTATTAATGTTCAAGCCAAGGACTTTAACAAACTTTGTTAATTTGAATTTACTTAACCTTGTTGTTTTAACCATATTCTTAATCTAGCTTGATTTTTGTTGACGCAGTTGTAAATTGTTAAGTTCTAGATTTTTATTTATTTGGTAAAGAATGAAACAAATTTGCCTACTTTTATCATTTTCTTACTTGATTTCTTATTTAATTTAATCAACTAAAACAAAACATGTATTACCTAAGTGTATATTTTATTCAAAATATCTATATCATTTAATTTTAAACAAAAAAAATTAAGGTTAAGCATTCATCTACAAAAGTCTTAAAACCTAGACAGGACAAGGATTTTAGCATATGATTTATTTCAGACTTAGCAAATAAATGGAGGAATTTTATGAACAAACAAGACTTAATTCTACAACTAGCTAACAAAGAAGAATTAACACAAAAAAAAGCTGATGAAATACTTAGTACTACCTTAGAAGCAATAATGAAATCAGTTTCAAAGGGAGAAAAAGTAACACTTGTAGGATTTGGAACTTTTGAAGCCAGAAAAAGGAAAGAAAGAAAAGGCAGAAATCCTAAAACAGGAGAAGAAATCCAAATTTCAGCAAGCACAGTACCAAAGTTTTCAGCTGGTAAACAATTCAAATCATCTGTAAACAGAAGATAATAAAAACATAACATAGAAAAGGTTGCAGGGGGCGTTGTATACAATGCTCCCTGCTGCTTTTATTTAATGTATTTATCTAGATATAAATCATACAGTCTTTTAGCAGATAAATTATATTCTTTAGCAAAAGTTTTTGATGTCTCTTTCAATGAATGTCCTTCTGTAATGTGATTTTTCATATGAGAAAGAACATGCTCCATGTTCAAACTCTCTGCCTGTTTATTTATATGTAATATGACTACTATTTCACCTTTAAAAGTTTTATTTTCAAGTAACCAGATTAAATCAGGAATTTTTCCTTTCCAAAGTTCTTCATATATCTTTGAGATCTCTCTTGCAATAAATATCTCACTATCAGGATATATATTATTAATCTCTGCTATATATTTTTTTATATCGTGAGGAGCAATATAAATAACTATATTTTTTGATCTGTTTTTTAAAGAGCAAAGTGTATCTTTTCTCTTACTTTTATTTTCCGGCAAAAAACCAATAAATAAAAATTCACTATTTTCACTTTCAAAGGGGCATACACTTAAAGCTGCAAGTAAAGCACTCGGTCCTGGTACAGGAATTACTTTTATATTCTGATCCATTGCAGCTGCTATAAGAGTTTTACCTGGATCAGAAATAAGTGGTGTACCTGCATCAGAAACAAGCGCTATATCTTTCCCGGAAACAAGAAGAGAAATCGCTTCACCAGCTGATTTATGTTCATTATATTTATGATGACTTTTAATTTTTGTTTTAATTGCATACTTATTTAAAAGTCTTGAGGTTATTCTTTTATCTTCACATAAAATTAAATCTACCTTTTTTAAGGTCTCTAAAGCTCTAAGTGTAATATCAGTTAAATTACCTATCGGTGTAGCAACTACATAAAGAGCCGGCGATGGGGCGAACCGGCGGTGGGGCGAATTCCTCTCTAAAGGTACATTCGCCGACTCGCCCATTCGCCCATCCACCGGTTCTTTCATATATCCGATCCCATAAAAAAATCAGGATGAGTAAGGTTGTCTAGAATTTGATTTCGGATATTAATCAGATGAGAATCCTTTAAATCTCTGGGTCTGGACACTGCTACTGTAGCATCAAACAAAAGCTTACCAGGCTTACCACCTATAACAAGAATTCTGTCAGCAAGTTTAAGTGCTTCATCTACACTATGTGTTACAAAAATTACTGTTTTTTTTGTTTTCATCCATAATCTAAGTAATTCATTTTGCATATTTTCTCTGGTCTGTTGATCTAATGCCCCAAATGGTTCATCTAAGAGCAACACCTCAGGTTCAACAGCAAGGGCTCTGGCAAGAGCTACTCTCTGCCTCATCCCTCCTGAAACCTGATTAACAGGATAATTTTTATATTCAGACAATCCTACTAGATTTAAATATTCCATAGCTTTTTTTTGTGGTTTTTCTTTACCGTGATTTTTAGTGGTTAATCCAAATGCTACATTATCTAAAATGTTTAACCAGGGAAACAAAGCATATTCCTGAAAAACCAGTGTCCTAGAACTATCTGGCCTTTCTACTAGCTTTGAATTAAAGATTACCTTACCGGAAGAAGGTTTTAATAATCCTGCTATCAAGCTTAAAATAGTGGATTTCCCGCATCCGGAAGGTCCTAATACACAAACAAATTCTTCCGCAAAAATATCAAAACTTAAATTTCCCAGGATATGATTATCACCAGAGGAAGTTTTAAAATTCTTTACTACATTTTCAAACTTAATCTTAGGCTCAAGCATAAAACAGTTATTCAACCCCCCAAGCAATTCGGACTCTTTTTTCTATTATTCCAAAAAATACATTTTCAGTAAAATAACCAATGATACCAATAGTAGTTATCATTGCAATAACCTGAGACATATCTGCTAATGCCCTTCCAAGCTCTAATGTCTGACCTATCCCTGCGCCACTTACAAATAACTCTCCTGCAATTAAAGCCCGCCATGCAAATGCCCAGCTAAGCCTTAAACCAGTAACTAATTCAGGTATCATTGCTTTAATGATTACATTTTTATATAAATGAAGCCCCCTGCTTCCTAATGTCTGAGCTGCTTTAATTAAGTTTGAAGGAATATTTTTCATAGCATTCTTTGTACTTAGTGCTGTAGGTAAAACCGCTTCAAGAATTATAATAAAAATAACTGCATTATCAGATATTCCAAACCACAAGAGTGCTAATGGAACCCAAGCTACACTTGGAATAGATTGAAGTGAAAGAATAGACCTGCCAAAAGTAATGTCGAGGAAATAATACCGTGCAAGCAAAATACCAGTAACTATTCCTATGCCAAGTGCCATGAAATAACCAGTTAAAACCCTTATCATCGAGTAAAAAATTGAAATTAGATAATTACCCTTTATAAAACCAATATAAAAACTTTCAAATACATCAAGAGGTCCAGGAAGTATATAAGACGGTATTTGGGTTATGGCTACAACCAGATACCATATTAAAAATAAAGCCAGGAAAAAAGTAATTCTAATTAAAGTAATTTTCATGCCCGTTAAATCCTTTTTTATAATACCTTGCTCTTTATCTAATTTCTTCAAAATCTTTTCTTATATTTAAATTGACAATATCACTGAAAGTACGTTTTTGGAAGGATTTTTCAATGATTTTAATGTCTATGTCTTTATTTGTAATTTTTGAAATAGCTTCAGCTCGATTGATTTTCAGATCATCAGTCCTTATCTGGAGCAGGAACAGGTTTAGCTTCATCTGGAGCAGGAACAGGTTTAGCTTCATCTGGAGCAGGAACAGGTTTAGCTTCAGAAATTGCAGCCATAACAGCATTAAAAATAATCAGATAACTACGTACTAAATGAGAATGACCCTGTTCATGGAGTTCGTTAAAAGGCAGGTTATATTTTTCATTATCTTTCTCCCAGCGCCTATTTCGTATCATGATGTTATGAAGTTGTTCACAAAACCATAAAGGTGTATTTTCATCACGTAGGGTAACAACATTACACGTTGCTTGGCCACTAGTAGTAAATTGAACTGGTGCTTTATCACAACTCTCATTTAATTTTTTCAGTACTGCTTTAGCATCCTCAGTAGTTCCATCCCAATCAAGCTCAACATTTGGATGTCCTGGTCGAAATCTTCCTGCCCATGCTATTCTTAACCACTGCTCAATATCTGCAAGACAATTCTGCTCTTGCAATCCAGAAGTATCATGATGCTGATTTAATAGATTAATTGATGCAGTAGCATTCAGCAGAACTATAGCGACGAAATCTATTACCTCTTGCCAAGTACCTGGATCAAAGATATCTTCAGAACGCTTTTCTACTGGTGGTGAAAAGAAATCCCAAACTTGAAACTCCCGGATTTTTGGATATAGATTTCTTAAATGCTGAGCAAAATCAGCAGGAGCATTAAATTGCTCTTTTTCCCTCTCATCACATATTGTCTGAGCCTCATCACAAACAGGCCCAACTAGGTGATCATACTCAGGCTCCTTTGTACGACGGAGTACCCTACAGCTAGCAACAAGAGATTGTTTTATCTCATCAATTTTAATAATAGTAGACATAAATTTCTTATTAACTCAATATATAATTATATAAGTAATTGTTTTTTCTTAATAAGTTTCCTGCTCTACTTCCCCGTAGGTACATGATTAATTTTTTTTAATGTGATGATGATAATTACTATAAATTTCCTACAAAATCTAGAAGGTCATTATTAGAAGGTATTCCATCCACAATCTTTTGGATTTTTCCATTCTTATCAATAATAAAAAGCTTTCTGGAAGGATATCCCTTTGCTTCTTGAAATGTTGAATACTTCTTTGCAACCTGTCCTCCGAGATCACATAGAAGAGGATGGGTAAAGTTGTATTTCTTAGAAAATGCTTCATGACTTTTTAAATCATCACAACTTATTCCAAATACCTGTGTATCTGCCTCTTCAAATTTTGAGAGATCATCTCTAAACGCACAATTTTCCGTGGTACATCCAGGAGTATCATCTTTTGGATAGAAGGCCAGGATTACATTTTTCTTATTCTTAAACTGAGACAAAGAATATTCACTACTTGGATATGCTTTTAATTTAAAGTCGGGGGCATCTTGTCCTACGGTAAGTGTTGCTTGGGTAGTCATAAATTTCCTCCTTGTTGAGACGCCCCAGTGGGGCGTCTTTACGATTATCTTTCTATTCCATTAGTCTTGATCCAGCTGTTTTCCAGCAAATATTTTGCCAGAAAGCATCAATATATTTTCCACGTTCTGTGGCTTTATAATCCCCGATATATGCATGTTCCCAGACATCCATTGCAAGAATTGGTTTGTAACCAGCAATATTACCTATTTCGTGATCTGCTACAAAATGATTTGAAAGTTTTTTTGTAGAGGGATCCTGAAAAAGGATTGCCCAGCCAATGCCTCTCATTTTTCCAACATTTTTAAAATCATTTTCAAACGTAGTCCAGTCCCAGAAACATTCACATATTTTTTTATAGAGTTTTGAATTTTGATCTATTGCGACTCCGCCCGGAGTCATATTGTCAAAATAGTATTCATGAAGAACCATGCCATTATATTCAAAACCATATCTTCTTTTTAATTCTCCATATTCAGGTGTACCGGATTTTCCACCTTTTGTAAGTTCTTCTACTTTTTGATTTAAAATATTTGTATTATTTACATAACCACTATAAAGCTTAAGGTGTTCTTCTAATTGAGCATCTGAAATACCCTTTAATTCTTTTAAATGTGAAAATGTTTTTGGTGTATAACCTGTTGTTGCTGTTGCCATTTTTTATCTCCTTGTAAAATTGCTATATAAAAGGATAACCAATTCTACAAATCTTGATCTGTATTTTCATAAATAAATCTTGATAAATACAGATTAATACAAAACCTTCTTTAAATATTGACCAGTATAAGACTTATTAACTTTTGCTACTTGCTCAGGCGTTCCTTCACAAACTATTTCCCCACCCCTATCACCGCCTTCTGGTCCTAAATCAATTATCCAGTCAGCTTGTTTAATAACATCCGGGTTATGCTCAATAACCACCACTGTATTCCCTGTATCAACCAGACGATTTAAAATCAATAATAAATGATCCACGTCATACCAATGCAATCCTACTGTAGGTTCATCCAGAAGATAAATTGTTTTCCCTGTACTTCGCCTGGAGAGCTGTTCTGCTAGTTTTACCCTCTGAGCTTCTCCGCCAGAAAGCGTAGTAGCTGGCTGACCAAGTTTAATATATCCAAGTCCTACATCAAAAAGTGTCTGAAGTTTGGCTTTTGCTTTGTAAACGGAATCAAAAAACACAAGAGCTTCTTCCACTGTCATATCCAGAACATCACTTATAGAAGCTCCTTTAAATTTTACCTCTAATGTTTCACGGTTATATCGTTTTCCTTTACAAACCTCACAGGTTACAAAAACAGAAGGTAAAAAGTTCATTTCAATTTCATTTAAACCTTCACCGCTGCATGCCTCACAGCGACCGCCTTTTACATTAAATGAAAATCTTCCTTTCTGGTATCCTCTTGCTTTTGCTTCATTTGTCATTGAAAATATCTCTCTGATTACATCAAAAAGTCCTATATATGTAGCCGGGTTACTTCTGGGCGTTCTTCCAATAGGACTTTGATCAATTACAATTACCTTGTCGATTTGTTCAGCACCAACAACTTCATCTATTTCTAAAGGCAATGGAACACTTCCGTAAATTTTATGCCTTAAATATTCAAACAACAAATCATTTATTAAGCTGGATTTTCCCGAACCGCTTACTCCGGTTACAGCAGTCAATTTTCCCAGCGGAACTTTAACATTTATATTTTTTAAGTTATTTAAATGTGCATTTTTTACCTCTATAAAATTTCCGCTTCCATCTCTTCTTTTCTTCGGTACTGCGATTTCTTTTTTACCTGACAGATATTCACCTGTTATGGAATGAGATGATGCAATAATATCGGGTATTCTTCCTTCTGCAATTATTTCACCGCCATGTAAACCAGCCTTTGGACCAATATCTATAATCCAATCTGCTGTCCGGATAGTTTCTTCATCATGTTCCACCACAAGTAATGTGTTACCGAGATCTCTTAAATATTTTAATGTGTTTAGTAATCTCATATTATCTCTCTGATGCAAACCAATTGACGGTTCGTCTAAAACATATAAAACTCCGGATAAACCAGATCCTATCTGCGTAGCTAGTCTTATTCTCTGCGCTTCGCCTCCCGACAAGGTATTTGCAGCTCTGTTAAGAGAAAGATAATCCAAGCCTACATCTATAAGAAATTTAAGTCTGGCTTTTATTTCTATTAATAACTGATGAGAAATGGTTTTTTCTTTTGACGTTAACTTTCCTGGAAGATTAACAAAAAAATCCATTGCTTCTCTTATAGAATAATCACAAAGTTCAGAGATGGAAGCATCATTTACAGTTACTGCAAGAATTTCAGGTTTAAGTCTCTTCCCCTGACATGCCTTGCATGTTTTTTTTGTCATGTAACCTTCCAGATCTTGTTTGTGTTTTTCCGATTCTGTTTCTTCATAGCGTCTTTTTAACTGATTTAAAACTCCTTCGAAATTACTTTTATAAGTCCAGACCTCATCTCCTTCCCACGAATCCACCTTAAATTTAATTTCATCTTCTTCCGAGCCATAAAGAAGAGTCTTTTGAATTTTTTTCGACAGTTCTTTCCAAGGTACATCTAGATTAAATTTGTAATGCTTTGCAAGAGATTCAAAGAGCTGTTTATAATAAGGATTATTAGTTTTTGCCCACGGCAGTATTGCTCCCTCGTTAAGTGATTTAGACAGATTTGGCACTACAAGATTAGGATCAAATTCTGCATGATATCCAAGTCCATGACATGAAGAGCATGCCCCATAAGGACTATTAAAACTAAATGCTCTGGGTGAAACTTCTGCAATTGAGCCGTGACCAAAAGGACATGCAAGTTTTTCACTGAAAACAAGATCTTTTTTTCCATGGAGATCTTCTATAACTACAATTCCATCACCACGTTTTATAGCCAGAGAAACACTGTCTGCAATTCTTGATCTTGACTGGTTTTTAATTACTACCCTGTCTATAATTAATTCAATGTTATGTTTCAGGTTTCTTTCAAGTTTAATATCTTCTTCAAGCTGGTAAGTTTTTCCGTTAATTCTTACCCTGGCAAATCCTTCTTCCAAGAGTGCACTGAAAAGCGCCTGATATTCTCCTTTTTTTCCCTGAACAAGGGGAGAAAGAATGTGAGCTTTTGTACCTTCTGGAAGTGCAAAAATCTGATCGATTATTTGATCGATGGTTTGAGGTTTTATTTTTTCACCGCATATATGGCAGTGAGGTATTCCAATCCTTGCAAATAAAAGTCTCAAATAATCATAAACTTCTGTAACTGTTGCTACTGTAGAACGGGGATTATGGCTGGTGGATTTTTGATCTATTGAAATAGCAGGACTTAAACCTTCAATGGACTCAACATCAGGCTTATCCAGTTGACCAAGAAACTGCCTGGCATACGAGGAAAGGCTTTCAACATATCTTCTTTGTCCCTCAGCAAATATGGTATCAAAAGCAAGCGAGCTTTTCCCTGAACCGCTAACCCCGGTTATCACAACAAGCTTATTTTTTGGAATATCAACATTTACATTTTTTAAATTATGCTCCTTTGCACCTTTAACTCGGATGAAAAGTGCATTAGTATCAAATATATTTTGTTTTGTCTTTTCAATAAGTTTTTCTGGTGTCATTTGCTTACTCTTATCTTATAATTAAAAAGTTGTATTTGCAAATTTTATAAATGGAGTTACGAAATAATGAAGTCTGTCTTAAAAATAAAACTATTTTCAATACTTATTCTGCCTATATTTTTAACGTCCGTTTTCTTTTATTTAAAAAGCAATTCAACGGACACAATACCTGATGAAAAACCTGAAGCAAAACAAAAACTTGAAGTCATAATCTCAAAAAGCAAAATCAATACTACAGAAGCCATTGAAAGACTAGAGGAGCTAAACGATCTTCCTGAATATACTGAATATAAAAAAAACTATGTACTGGCAAGATTATATGAAAAAAACCAAAAAACACCGGAAGCCCTTTTGTTATATAAAAAAATTATTGATAAAAACTATCCTTTGAAGGAAAGAGTGATTTTTCATTATGCAAACTTAAGCGCAAAAAACGGAGATGACAATACTGCTCTTCAATATTTTAATAAACTTTTATGGGATTTCCCTAATTCAAAATCCGTTCCTCAGACAAAGTATTACCTAGCTCAAACACAGCTTAGACTCAGGTTTACCAAAGAGGCATTGAAGAATTTAAAATCACTTAAAAACGAATTCCCCGAGACCCAGTTTGGAATAGCAGCAAATTACTATCTGGGAGAAAATGAATATAACAAAAAAAATTATAATGAAGCTATTGATCTTTTTAGAGAATATCTGAGGCTAAGTCCTGATGGCAGATTTGCAAATGAGATTGCTGAAATGATTACTCATAATGAGGGCATATCTCTTAAACCCATAGATTTTACCTTATTAGGAGATGTGTTTTTTCATAAAAAAGATTATAAAAATGCAGCAGGATATTTTAAAAAGTCAAGAAATACAAAAAAATACTATAAGCTAGGCTACAGTTTATTTAGAATAAACAATAAAAACGAAGCTGCTTTTTATTTTAAAGAGTTTGCGAAAAAATATCCGAAATCACAGGATGCTAAATGGTCACTTTTTTATGCTGCAAGATGTATTCCTGCATTTATGCAGACACAATTCTGGTCCAGTGCAAAAAAAGATATTCCAGAGCTTGTGTATTACACTACATATAAAGAAGCTTTATCAATAACCGATAAAACAAAAAGAAAAGAATTATTAGAAAAATATATTGAAACATTTCCAAGTACTAAATTTACCCTTGACGCAGTGTGGGAAATAATTTGGGGAAATATTCAATCCGGAAATTATCTTGAAGCTGTTTCTATTGGAGAAAAATATTTTAACGAATCTATAAATTCAGATTTTGTAAACTCTGAAACCAGAGCAAAAATCGGATTTTGGCTTGGGAAAATTGCTGAATTAAAAAAAGACAGGGAGAAAGCTCTTAAATATTATAAAGAAGTAAGTGGTTTAATTTTTGATAGTTATTATTCTTTTAGAGCAAAACATAGAATTAATGGACTGACTTCTGGCAAAGATCCTATGTGGAATCAAGAAAAGAAATATGAGGATTTAAAACATTATGACTGGTCAATCCCGCCTATAACAAAACCTGAAATTATTAAAAAGCGTTATGGTGCAACCATCTATGAACTTATAAATCTTAAGCAGTATGACGAAGTTTTTGAATTGATTGGAAAAACCAAATCACCTTCGAAACAAATAACTATCTGGCTTCAGGCATTAAATAACGAGTATGAACCCTCAATAAATCTTGCAAATAAACTTGGGCATCTTTATAACTATAGTCAAAAAAACACTATGTGGAATTTTGCATATCCTCTTTACTTCTGGCAACATATTATTAGTACTTGCGAGATTCACTCCACCCTAGATCCATTTTTAATATGTGGCGTAATCAGACAAGAATCCAGATTTGATAAAAACGCTCTTTCGGTTTCAAATGCAAGAGGTTTAATGCAATTAATTTTACCCACTGCAAAAACAATTTCAAGACAGTTAAATACAAGCCTTGGATCAGGTGAATTATTATTTGATCCTGGAATAAACATATCCTTGGGAATCTATTATTTAGATGGCTTGATGGAAGAATTTAATAATCCATTATTTGCAGTTGCAGCTTACAATGCTGGTCCTAATGCAGTAAAAAGGTGGATAAATTCTTTCAGCAAAAAAAGTACGGATTTGGATTATTTTATAGAAGAAGTACCGTATGAAGAAACAAAAAATTACATAAAAAAAGTTTTTTCGAGTTATTGGACTTACAATGAACTTTACGGGATTTAATTTGTTTCACAAAGATAACCATTCTTCACAAAAATATGTCTTTCATATAGCTCTCATATAAAGTATTAACTTTTCAGAATTTCTTAATAAAAAGATTCGATTATTTACAGGAAAACATTATTAATTTTTGAACTAATATATTAATGATTATTTAATTCTTAATATTTGTTTATAAGTAATTAATATCTAGTAACTTTTTAATTGGGAAGCATCTTATAAGCTGGCAAATAAAAATGGCGGATATAAATGACAATAGCAACAGAATATAAAACATTTGAAAAAGAAATTGCAAATCTTACATTTATGAATAATACATTTGAACAATTTATATCCAGTGCAATTAATGCAGGCGATGATCAAACCATCTCACAAGTAAAACAAGAAATAATAAGTCAAGGAAAAGACAATATTCAAACAAGAATTCATATCAAGAAAGCCATTAAAATGGCTATTGCAAATCTTGAATCTTTAATTAAAGAGGCAGAAAAAAGTAATAGTAATAAAAATATGGCAAAGAGTCTAAAAAATAGATTTTTGACACTCGTAAGTATTTTAGATAAAACACAATTAGAATGGCAAAAACATGATCTCGCCATAAGACTTTAATTAATATTTAAAATGCAAGAAATTTTTATTCTTAGACATGGTCATGCTGAAGATAATGAAGGTAGTACTGTAAAAAATGATTTTGACAGGAAGCTGACAGAAGAAGGCAAGGAAAAAATTAGAAAGATCTCCTTGTTTTTAAATAAGCTTGAAGAAGAAATTGAATTAGTTATCTCAAGTCCTTATATAAGGGCAAAAGAGACAGCAGAAATTCTTATAAGTAATCTAACTCCAAAACCAAATTTAAAAATAGAAGAGTTCCTGTCCTCCGGCGCAAGCTGCAAGGAAATCGTAAAAGGACTTATGCCTTATTTATCCTTAAAAAAGGTACTCCTTGTAGGTCATGCACCTGATCTATCTACATTTCTTGGCAAATTAATAGGAGCCGAACATGTAAAACTCAAAAAGGGAGCCTTAGCAAAGATTGAACTTAATAACAGTATAGAGCTTTCAGGAGAACTTGCCTGGCTTATTACCCCTAAAGTTGTAAAAGAATTCAAGCTTAAAGAAAAAGCAGTTATAAAAGGTATTTAAGCAGAAATAGCTTTTCGTAATCTCTTTAAAGATTTTCTTTTTTTAGAAAGATCTATGCCTTTTCTAATATCGATATAAGTTTTTAATACTGATGCTGCTACTTTTATTTTTACAGGTCTTCCGTTTATTTTAGTTCTAACAGTCTGTAAGTTAACTTCAAATTTTCGCTTCGCAGTAGGATTATAGTGTGCTCTTAAAAAAGAATATCTCATTCCTGTTTGAGCTTTTTTACCTGATAGTGAACATTTTCTTGACATTTTTCTCCATTCCTCACAATTTTTCTATAACTAAAATTTATGAACCGTAATTAATATAAGGAAGAAGGCTCATTTGTCTTGCTCTTTTTATAGCTTTAGTTACTAATTTTTGTTGCTGAGCAGACAAACCTGTAATTTTTCTTGGAAGGATTCTTCCTCTTTCAGTTATAAATCGCCCTAACATTCTGACATCCTTTATATCAATATCATTTGTGCCATTTTCATTTAATGTCAATAATTTTCGTTTTTGAAATGCCATGGTCATCCTTTTTATCTTGTTTTGCCAAAAGGCAGACAAATAGATTAACAAAATAATATTGTAAATTTCAAGTGCTGTTTATTTTAAATGTAAATCATCAATTATGTATATATTCATGTTTTAAAGCCAAATTTTACATACTACACCATTAAGTGTATTAATCTAAGATTTAAGGGTAAACCCTCTCTTACTTAAAGCGTAATTAACCGTAAAATCTATAATAGATTGAACTTTAGGGAATGAAGATAGAAAGTAATATGAAAAAGAACATTGTTCACATAACATTGCTAATACTTTTATTGGTCTTATTCAATGCCATATTCAGCATTAATGCATATGCTCAGGAATCAAATCCTTGTTTTTCAAAAGTCATAAACCCAGACGGCTCTGTAATACTTAAAGTAAATGCTCTTGCAGCATGTACCGATGAAGATGGTAATTCCGGCAAATGTGAACTATTAACTGGATCATGTCTGGCTCAATCAAAAACAATTAATTCCTGCCTAACAAGAAATTTTAATACTGATGGAACTGTGGTTTATGTAGTTATGGGCGGTGCAAGTTGTACCACCGATGATGGCAAATCAGGTAAATGCGATCCAAGTTCCGGACAGTGCGTAACAAACCTTCAGACTAATCCTTGTTTAAATATTTCATTTCCCGGAGGAGCATCAACTTTTACAATAAAGGCAAACGTACAATGCACTACAAAAGAAGGTGCATTAGGAAAATGTGTTCCAATAAGCGGTACATGTACCACAGAAAATATCTTGCCTGAATGTTACGTGGAAATTTCTCCAGGCAACTTCAGTGTCAAAGTAAACAATGCATGTACAGTTAAAAATCCAGATGGTTCATCCGCAGCCGGTAAGTGTAATGATGATGGAGTATGCAAAACTGCTTCAGGTGCTACTGGCTGTTGTCCAAACGGTTCTTTGCATACATGCTCAATAAGTGGCTTAACACCGGTTTGCTCAAACAGTACTCCAAGTACTCCATCATGCTGCATAGACAGCATATGCGATCAAACATTTGTAGTTTGTCCAAGCAATTAGTTAATTAATTAGTTAGTTAAATATTGATTAAGATTTTTTTAATCAATTTTATTACTCTTATTACTTTATATATTCAAATATTCAAACAACTATTTAAGAATACAAATCATGACAGTGGGTACAATAAGCAATCAAGAAAGCGCTTGTCAAGCAACATTTGACGAGAGGCCAATAGCGGCACCTCCTGCACGCTTAAGCTCATTTAAAAAGAAAGACGGTTTTGAATATTTAAATTGTAAGGAAAAAGAATTAAGAGTTAGTACAGAAAAGAAATTTGAAACCAAGAACCCGCTCGGAGAAATTATTAATGTTATAAGAAATATATGGAAAAATATCAGAGTATTTAACCCTTTCACGCATTTGTTTAACTATCTTGAAAAAATAAGGTGCGCAAAATATATTGAATCAGCTAAAAATAGAAACAATGCAAAAACAAAAGAAGATTTAACCCGGTATCATACATCGTTACTTTTTAAAGACTCAAATCCTGATGATAAAGCCTTATTTAAAATGCATATAACAGAAGGACAGGATCCAAAGCCATTGGTTGTTTTGTTTCTTGGCAACGCACAGACTCATAACTGGTCAGATGAAAATGCCGGACTTATAAAACTGTTTAATAAAATTAAAAATAATAATGATGCTGATATTCTGATTTTCAGGGTCGGAAACGCATCAGATGAATTAAAATATAAATTTGGGATTTCAGAAAATTGTTCATTAAATACAAATGTGATTTACGAACATACAAAAAACATAATTGAAGACTGTATAAATGGAAAAGGTATTTTTGAAGAACATTTACATTTACACTTAAAACCATCAAAAATAATATTATGCGGTTACAGCTGGGGCGGAGGAACTATTGATAAGTTACTTAAAGACAACTGGAATAAAACTAATAATGTACCAATAGGAGCAACAGCATACATAGATGCAATTAAACTTGGTTCTTTTAATCTTGGCTGTCCTATTGACAGGAGACCTTTATATTCACAAAATCACATTAATTTTTATCAAAATAATTCTATGTTTTTAAATGGTTCGGAACTAAATGGAAACAACAACCATGATATATCCGAGAATGTGCAAGATACACAGACAGATCACCTAAATATTGATGATAAAACCAGCATATTAGATAAAATCTATAGATTTATTAAAAAACACACTAAGAAGTAGACTCTAGGTATTAAAAAGTGAAAAAACCTTATTTTTTGCATTAAGTCAAAGTTAAATAAACTATAACATGTGAAGCATATATCACATCCTGAAAACAAGCATAAATGTATTGTTTAATAGTTAATTTATTGAGGTATTTAATAATTAAAGCATTTTAGCTTTTCTTAAAATATTATTTAAATATGACTAAAAAATATCTACTGGTTATTTTAATTATTTCTCTGTCATTTTTTAACTGCTTCAGTGCAAGCACTACTGATGATGAATTAATTACTACTTATAAACATAAGGTAGAAAAAAATATTTTCCCAATAAGTGATTTTACTTTTGAAGAACTTGTTAAATTAAGCAAAACAGCAGAGCCCGACGAAAATTTAAAACTTAAATTAGCAAATCACCTTTTAATGACTCATGTAATAAACAAAAATTACACCGAAACATTAGATCGTCCTTATATAAGGGTGGCTCATTGGAATATAGAAAGAGGTTTTAATATAACCGAAATAGAAGATGCCTTGCTAAAAACAAATGATTTTGAAACAAGCCACCTGAAAAATTTAGGTGACCGTCACTGGAAACATTTCAAAGAAGAGCTTCGTACTTTTGCAGATTCAGATATTTTATGTCTTAGTGAGGTTGATATAGGACTTCCCCGCACAGAGTATAAAAATATTCCGGCAGAACTTGCGGATCTTCTCGGATGGAATTACGCATACACTACAGAATTCGTAGAAGTAGGTCCTTTGTTTCTAAATCAAAAAGTAGATGAGAAAAAATATAAAGGATTACATGGAAACGTTATTATATCCAGATTTCCTATTATTTCAGCAAGAGTTATCAGACTTCCTGATTTTTACGACTGGTACAGGAATGAAGTAAAGTTAAAAGATCCACCGCTTGAAAAATTTAGAAAAATTGGAGCTAAGTTTATCTTTAGACAACATATTGAAAGATTTGAGGTAAGGCATGGTGGAAGACATGCAATTATTGCAGATATAAAATTACCAAACGACAAAGTTTTTACCATAGTAACTTCACATCTTGAAGACAGGACTTATCCGGATTTACGTTTTAAACAATTTAAATATTTACTTGACACCATAAAAGACATTAAAAATCCTGTGGTTTTAGCTGGAGATTTTAATACTTCGACTACAGATACCAGATCTACCTCGGTAAAAAAAGAAATTGCAAAGAGGATCCGAGATCCTCATTTTATTTTAAGACAGGTTGCTACCTTTGTTATCCCCGGAGTGCCTGTGGCAAGCGGGTTGGGAGCCATAGCATTCAGTAAACTTCTTCAGTATAAAGATCCTTTCTTTCTAAATATTCCAATAATATTTCCAAATCATGAAAGAAAATTCTATTTACATTTAAAAAAATTCACTTTCAGTGACGGACATGGTTTTGATTTAAGCGGTGATAACAAACACAGCTCAAACGGCAAAAGGGGACTACTGGCAAATTCAAATCAAAGACACTGGAAAGGATTTAAGAGCACATATAAACTAGAAGAGCCCAGAATTATTGCATATTTTAAACTGGACTGGTTCTTTATAAAGCCACATGGAGATCAATTTAAGCCTTTTAACGGAAGAACATTAAAAACTTTTAACAGATCATATCCAGGCGGAATCTCAGACCATAATCCGATTACTGTGGATCTAAAATTTTAGTCGGAATATAATTGGTCTTTTAAAAGCACTTCTCGTGAAATGATAACCACTTAACCAGGATTTCTGTATGATTTTCCTTCTTCTGCCTTAAAAGGTTCTCCGTTAGATCCTTGAAATTTTATTGGGATTAAATCACTGTTATTAAAACCTTTAGGTACATCAATCTGAACATGCAAATGCGGAGAGGTTGATCTTCCGGTATTCCCTGAAAAACCAATCAATTCACCTGCTTTTATTTTTTGACCTACTTTTACATTTACCCCGTTCTTTTTCAGATGAACATATTTTGCAAACGAACCATCATCAGGATGATAGATATGAATATGGTTTGCTTTATCACTTGCTACATGAAGCCCTCCACCTTCATTAGAGTCTTCTTTTACCGATACAACTACTCCATCTCTCATTGCAAGTACTTCTGAGCCTTCCGGCATTGCAAAGTCAATAGCAAATGCATTGCTTCCTGTATGTGTCAGCTTACCGCCTTCACCCTGAGCTACAATCCGTGTTCCACTAAATGGAAATTTGTAAGTAACCCGGTCATCATGCTTACTATTAGAAGAACCAACTTGGACCAGTGAATCATATTTTAAACTCCATGCTCCAGATTTATTCTGCGGCACAACAATAAAAGCTTCTACAGATGAACCATTCTGCCCAGATTGTCGTGCAGGCAGAATAATTTGCTTACTTCCCTCTTTAATATTTTCTCCATTTAAATCAACCCTGATTTCCATCGGCATAAAAATATTATTTTTAACGTAATATGCATACCCGGCTGTACTTCCGGATCTATCTCTTATTTCATTTTTATAAATTTCTACAGTTCCCATATCAGGCATTTCAATGGTGGCATCCAATGTTGCAGTTTTGGGAATAGGCATTTGCTTTACTGAAGTATCTCTCGCATTACGAGTAGCCACTTCACCATATGAAGTCTTCCTATCCACATTAGAACTTCCCGGACGGGATTGATTAGGAACCTGGCTTACTTGTTTATTCCGGTTTGTATTAGCGTTTTTAAGCAGTGGATTAAAATTTACTTCTGACATATTAATACCTCAGAATTTGAGCTAAACACATCTTGATTAAACTTAAATTAAATATAATCTTACAAACACTTTTTCCCATAATATACTGCAGATTAGAGCTCTATCAGTCCAGCAAAAAAATAGAAATATTTCAAACTTTGTATGCCGGCATTCTGAGGCTAATGACACATTCAAAACTAATAAGCAAACATAATCAGGACTTACGCAAAAATGAACTGTGGTATGGTGCCCTGAGCGACGTGTGCCCTTTAGGGCGGGAAAGGAGCGAATGGGTACCATACCCAGTGAACTTTGCGTAAGTCCTTATAATTATTCAGACTTCATCTTGGTATCTATAACCACATAGTCATGGTGTCCTTCATTTGTTGTAATAAGTCCTCCTGATGGAACAATTAGAATATTTTTTTCTCCTAGGGCTGACATCACTGACTGAGGTAACGGCAATCTGTTTGTATCATTTAAAACAATAATAGAAGACCAGTTTGACATACCGTTAAATCCACTAGCATGATCAACAGATCTAATTGAAATCACTTTTTCATCACCAAATTCTTTACGTAGTTTAGTACCCAGAGTTTCAATTTTTCCCCAATGTGAATCAGTGACTGGTTCTTCTGAAGTATGAAAACTACCACCGTAAAATATAATCCTGGTCTTTGGATCAATATTAGCTACAGTTAAATCAAACATTTTAGTATCACGTCTCTGAGCCTGAACAGGAGTTATTCCCTCATATATTTTCCGGGAATCCGTATCATCATCTTTCACATCACCTTTATGAAAATACGGCAGATAATCAACTGATAGAACTTTAATTCCAAGTTTTTTAGCTTCAAAAACTATATCCGGCAAGTGTCCCTTGGCATTTATAAATAATTTCCTAAACTCTTCTTTAGTAATTTTGTTGTCACTTACAACTTCACTCACTGCTTCTTTCTGACTTTGCGGGAAAATTTTTAAATATTCCTCTTTAAATTTTTCCGGATTATCTATATTTTCCACTAAATCCTGGAATGCAATATCAAATTCAACAGCCAATATAAGTTTTTCACCTCTTTCTTCTGTTTCTTTTTTAAGGAGCGATAAAGCTTTAATGAATTCAGCAGGTGTATTGTAGTTTTTATCTAAATGGGTCTCGCCAAAAAGAACAAACTGATGCTCTCTGACTAATTTAGAAAGTGTGCTTGCAAACGGCATTTTATTTTGCCTGATATAGTCAGCCAAAATTTTTGTTGATTCAATGATATTTAATCTGGTTTTAATAAGCAATTCTAACAGCTGCACAGTATCTTTAACTTCTTCCTGATAATTTTTAGCACCAGGATCTTTCGGCAGAAAAGATTTTGCAACTCCTAAAAAATCTTTCCGTTCCTCAGCAGGAAGCTTGTCATATAGTTTCCTGAAATCATCTCCAAGCAGTTTCAGCAACTTTTCATTTTCTTTATCTTTGATTTTTTCCGTGTCATTTTTACAAGGGACAAAACAGTCAGCAGCCTTCCTAGTAACTCCAGCCCTTTGTACACAAACTTTTTTTACCTGCAATGGAAAAATAAGACATCTTTGAAAAAGTCGTGGAATGAAATTTAATTTTGCTTTTCGTGAACCCATTATTACCCAAAATAATCTTCCAAGCTAACAGCCCTATACTTACAAAGGATGAAATTAGAAATCTTTACCTTAAACTTTTTTAAGGTAAAGATTTCAAGCATTTGTGCATAAATTCAGGTTTATGCAGTTAAATTAAATGTTCAGTCTCAAATAAACTAAATATTATTCATCATCTTCATATTCTGTAATTGAAGATGATATGCCATTTGATTCAGTCTCTTCCTCATCTTCTTCTAACTCTACTGCAGATACAGGTAATACAAGCGGCACCTCCGCATCTTCCTGTGCATTAGCAAAAGATGAATTAAAAATTATAATTGTAAATAAAAAAACAAATAGTCCGACACTGATTTTTTTCATGTACATTCTCCCAATAATTAGTTGACCTCATATCTTATACCCTTCAATAAAGTAGGGTTAGCCCTACTTTATTTTTTTTAGATTGACCTTATTTTACGCTACCGAAAAAATATCAAATACTCGATTTCTTGGGCTTAAAAACTCTCTTACTCTTGGAGCGATATTTACCCCGTTAATATCCCATAATTGAAAACCCGGAACTTCTATTTCAATATTTAATAAATCTCTTACACCATCACAAAATTCTTTGTCATCCATTTCATTAATTACTCTATTTTCTAAATCAACAATTTTATTTCCTGCAGCATTTATTACACATACTGGAATTGCTCTTTTACTTTCTCCTGGCTCTAAAAAACCTATTTTTAGAAATGTATTTAATGCATTGGCATGATAAGCAAGTGTTTTAATTTCTCTTATTCCTTCTATTGCACGTCCAAAACTACTTTTTATCTTAATTAAATAAACGCAATTCCCCGTCTCAAGTTTTATATCCTCAGCTTTATCAAGCAAGAAAGTCATTTTCACTTCATTTGCTTCTGTAGAAAACTGTTTAAGCAAACTAAGTGCTGCTTCAGCTTTTATATAATAACCAAAAACATACCTGGGATCAGTTCTTTCCCTCTCTATAGCTTTTTTAAAAAGTTTAACGACTCCATCCACGCCAGAAGCATCTAATCGAACGAGATTCCCAATAAATGCTTTAGCTGCTACTAATGCATCATTTTGTTTACTAGCTAAAAAGCTTGCTATATCACCTTTTACAGAATGTGAATGTAAACTATAATTTAACGACCCATTTAACATAGAAGCAATTTCAGCATCTAACAGAAAATCAGTAACTGCTTCTCTTTGATTACCGCTTCTGCCAGAATTCAATTTAAGAGGATGCTCTTCTATAGGTATTATTCCAGGCTCTACGGCCTCATTAGTATCTACCACTGCCGGAGAAGATGGTTCATCAATTTTACTAACTTCAACCTGAGGGACTGCAGTAGAAATAAACGTTACTATCCTTTCTGCAACTTCAGGATTAGCAGTTTTCCGAACAATAAAGTCATACAATGCAGCTTTTGCATTATTAATTACAGTACTTTTAGTTTCAAAGGCGCGTTTTAATCTATGTGACGATGCAAAATATCTTGCTGCATGTTCAAACGGCTGACCGTCTGCTATATCTCCAAGCATTAAAATAATTTTCTCATCTGCATCAGTAAAATCAGCGCATCTTTCAACAAGTAACATTGCAGCTTCAGCCAGCAAAAGTCCTTCAATTTCAGCCAGGTTTATTTGAACAAATCGTCTCTCTGACTTAGGCTTTACTTTTTTTGTCGAAACATGAGCTGCACCATTGGGTTTAAAAATCAGAGGACCAGAGCCTGGATTTGTTTCAGTTGTAGTTTTGTTTTTTTTCTTTTCTTGCTTAACTTCTGCATCATTAGAATTAACCGGCGAAGAAGTCTTAAGACCTATAAGAAATAAAACTTTCCTACCCAGACTTACACCACAATCCCTGGCAAGATCTTTAATGGCAACACCGACTTCATAATAACTGTAAAAATATGCTCCTATATGTCGCCCAAAAAACCCGGCAACTGCTCCAAGCTCTTGCTTCATGGCAGCCCAATTACCTGATGCTTCAGTTTTTAAAGATTGATTTTTTCGATAAGTACCTACTGGAGTATAAACTGGTTTTACTTCTATAGATTTATTTTTCCCAAGCGGTTTTAGCGGTGATGTATTTTTAACACTGCTGGCATTAGTTATTTTTCTGCTTTTCATAGAACACATATAAAAATTCAATTGTTATTTAATAAATAAGCCATTATCATATGTAAGACAGTATACTGTCAAAGATTAAAAAAATCTGCTGTTTTATATTCATGGGTTTTAACTATTCGCTATATAATATTTCTATGAAAAAATTAGTTTTGTTATTTATATTTCTAGTAAGTCAATTATTTTTCTTTTCACCTGAATCATTGGCTGTAGATGTTTCAGGAAAAGTATGTAATGCTACCACAAAAATTTGCGTATCAAATGTTAAAAACGATTTGACAGTAAAAGATCAGGAGTTGCTAGATGCCTGTCAAAGCTGTTGCTCTGCACCTAATCTTATTGGAATAAAAGGCTGTTCTGCCAGATGTAAAAAACAATGTCAAAAAGCATATAACAAAGAAATTGCAAAAGGCAAAAAACAACACTAGGCTTTTGATGACCTATTCACCTTTTATTGCTTTTACTGAACTGTTTCTTTTCTGTTGATTCTTTCATGCTTAACGTAGAGGCAGAACCATCGCTGACTAAATGTGTAATTTCATCAAAATATCCTGTGCCAACAAAACTTTGATGTTTAATAGCTTCATATCCATATTTTTCAGCCTCAAATTCAGATGTCTGTAATTTTGAATATGCTAACATTCCATGTTCTTTATAACCTTTTGCAAGCATAAACATATCGTAATTAAGCGAGTGGAATCCTGACAAAGTTACAAACTGAAACTTATAACCTAAATCTGCAAGTTCATCCTGGAATTTTTCAATTTGATTTTCATCTAAATTATATTTCCAGTTAAAAGACGGAGAACAGTTATATGCTAAAAACTTACCTGGGAATTTTCTATGTATGGATTTTGCAAATTCTTTTGCCTGATCAAGATCAGGATGAGATGTTTCAAACCATAACAAATCTGCATAAGGCGCATAGCATAAGCCTCTGGCAATTGCATAATCTAAACCTGCTTTAACCTGGAAATAACCCTCACTGGTTTTTTTACCTTTTATAAAAGGTCGATCACGAGGATCTGTGTCAGAAGTAAGTAGACTTCCGCTTTCTGCATCAGTACGTGCTATGAGAATAGTATCAACTCCACAAACATCAGCAGCCAGGCGTGCTGCAGTAAGCTTACAAATAAATTCTTTTACAGGTACCAGAACTTTACCGCCAAGATGTCCGCATTTTTTTGCTGAAGCAAGCTGATCTTCAAAATGTACTCCTGAAGCACCGCATTCAATCATATTTTTCATAATTTCATATGCGTTTAGTACTCCACCAAAACCAGCCTCAGCATCAGCTACAAGAGGTACTAACCAATGTGTGTCATTGTCGCCATTTAAATGATGGATTTGATCTGCTCTGATTAGTGCATTATTAATTCGTTTCACAAGAGAAGGCACACTGTCACAAGTATATAAACTTTGATCAGGATACATGCTCAAAGAATTATTCATATCAGCAGCAACCTGCCATCCACTGACATAAATTGCATTTAGCCCAGCTTTTACCTGCTGAACAGCCTGATTACCAGTTAAGGCACTTAAAGTTCTAACGGGTTCATCTTTATGCAGAAGTTTCCAGAGACGATCAGCTCCTTGCTTAGCAATAGAATATTCAATATGAATATTTCCTCTTAATTTAGACACATTTTTTTCTGAATAATTTCGTTTAATATTTTTCCAGCGGGGGAGACTTTTCCAACCACTTGATGATTTTGAATTCTTGTAATTATTTTTCACAATTATCTCCTTTTAATAATATTTTACAATTAGTCCAGGACTTACGCAAAAATGAACTGCGGTATGGTGCCCTGAGCGACGTGTGCCCTTTAGGGCGGGAAAGGAGCGAATGGGTACCATACCCAGTGAACTTTGCGTAAGTCCTTTAGTCGATATAATCATAAGCTTTAAGAGTTAAAAAATCAGGACAGTCTTCCTGAATACTAATTTCCTCGAATAATTTACCTGCAAGTTCATATTTGCCAGAGCGGAATTTTTCAACACCGATTGATCCTTTAATTAAATCAAGTTCTTGTTTAATAACTTCTTTTAAAAACTTAATTGATAAAATATTTCCATTTGAGATTTTTGCTTTATGTTTAAGCCATTGCCAGACTTGTGTTCTGGAAATTTCTGCAGTAGCTGCATCTTCCATTAAATTATACAAAGGAACACATCCTAAGCCACGCAACCAGGCTTCCAGATATTGGATGCCTATACTTATATTGGTCCGTAAGCCTTTTTCTGTAATTTCTCCTTTTGGAACTGAAAGCAGATCGGAAGAAGAAACACTTATGTTCTCATTTAATATATTTATTTGATTTGGACCGCTAATTTGTTTGTTGAAAATCTCACTGGCTACTGAAACCAATGCAGGATGTGCTACCCAGGTTCCATCATGCCCTGCATTAACCTCTCTTTCTTTGTCCTTCCTCACCTTTTCTAAAGCTTTTTCATTTGCAAGTAGATCTGATTTTATGGGTATTTGAGCTGCCATTCCACCCATTGCATGAATTCCCCGCCTATGACAGGTTTTTATTAAAAGTTTTACATAGGAACTTAAAAAATGTTTTTCCATCGTAATCTGCTCTCTGTCAGGGAGTAAAAACTCTGGTTTGTGTCTAAATTTTTTAATGAAGCTAAATATATAATCCCATCTGCCACAATTCAATCCTGCTGAATGATCTTTAAGCTCATATAAAATTTCATCCATTTCAAAAGCTGCAAGAATTGTTTCAATAAGTACAGTAGCTCTTATCGTACCTCTTGGAATGTCAAGCTCGTCCTGTGAAAAATTAAATACTTCATTCCAAAGTCTGGCTTCCAGATGACTTTCAAGTTTAGGGAGATAAAAATATGGTCCGGTGCCTTTTTCAATAAGCATTTTTGCATTGTGAAAAAAGAATAATCCAAAATCAAAAAGTGAAGCTGAGATTTCATTCCCGCTTACCTTAAAATGCTTTTCAACAAGATGCCAACCTCTTGGTCTGACCATTAAAGTAGCAATTAGTTCATTTAATGAATATTGTTTTCCTTCAGGACTAGTAAAATTAATGGTTCTGTTAATAGCATCTCTTAAATTTATTTGCCCCTGGATATTGTTCTCCCAGGTAGGGCTGTTTGAATCTTCAAAATCAGCCATAAAAACATTTGCGCCGGAATTTAGAGCATTAACAATCATTTTTCGATCAACAGGACCTGTAATTTCAACTTTCCGGTTTTTAAGATCTGGTGGTATTGAAGCTACTGTCCAATCAGATTCACGAATGTTTTTTGTTTCAGGCAAAAAATCAGGCAGTTTACCGTTAATTATTTCTTGTTCTCTAAGTTTTCTTTTTTCAAGAAGATTTAATCGTTTTTTTTCAAAGTTTTTTGAAAGCAAAACAAGAAACTGAATAGCTGCCGGGGTTAGAATCTCGTTATAACCCTCGCTGACTTTACCAGTAATCTCAACATCTTTAACTATGGGATTTGTTTTCAAAAATTATTCACCATGAAACATTATAACTCTCATATTATATACAAAGATTCTATAGCTCCAATGTCATCTTCAGCTAGTCCCCAAGCATAAATTAAGGACCTGTTAAGAGGTCTTTTGTTTATCCAATCAAAAAAAAGGGGTTAATGTTAACAGAAGGCAATAAATAAATGAATAAATATTTTTTAATTCCATTAATCATATCCTCCTTATTATTCAATAAGGGATTCTCTTTTAAAAAAAGTGTCTCTGATAAAATTGTAAGTTTTTTTATGTTTGTACCTGAGAAAGAACTTAAAAAGACTCCGAGTGATTTTAATCTTATCTATGAAGAGATTGAAATAAGCTTAGATAAAAAAAATAAAATATGCGGCTGGCATATTCCTGCAGAAAAGCCGACAAAAAAAACAATAATTTATTTACACGGAGCCAAGGGCAATCTAAGCAATTATTTGCATAATTTATCAAAACTCCACAGAACAGGTGCTGATATTTTAACTTTTGATTATCGTGGATTTGGAATGAGCAAAGGAATGGAAACAATAAAGCATTCCATAGACGATGCAGAAACTATGTATGATTATCTGGTTAAACATAAAAAAGTAAAACCTGAAGATATAAGTTTATATGGATTTTCATTTGGCGGTGCTGTAGCACTTGAGTTAGCTATGAAACGTGAAGTAAATGCAATAGTACTAGAATCTACTTTTTCGGATTTAAACAGACTCTCAGTTAGAAAATATTCTTGCTTTGTTGCTCCTCTGGTTTCAAAGAATCTACTCACCTCTGATGAGAACATAAAAAAAATAAAAGTTCCAATAATAATTTCCTATGCAGGTAATGACCAGGTCATCCCTATAGAACACAGCATGAGACTTTTTGAAGTAGCTAATGAACCTAAATTTTTATTTCAGATAAAAAACGCACAACATCAAAACATCCCGGAATATATTACACCTGAATACATTTCACTCATAAAGCAAGTGCTGATTGATGGCATTCCTAAAACCGGAATTGCAAAAGATAAGTCCCATATCCCAAGCAGCTAAAAGACTACATTATTCTAAATTCTAAAGTTCCCAGAGAACCATCTCAATGGCTAATTAATATCTGTTTCTATTTTTCTTAAAGCCACCGCCGCCACCTGAGTTGCGGAAGCCTCCTCTATCATCTGTTTTTTCTCTTGCAATACTAACATTGATAGTTCTTCCTTTTATTTCAGTTCCATTAAGTGCATCAATAGCAGACTGTGCACCATCGTCAGCATTCATTTCAACAAAACCAAAACCTCTGGAACGACCGGTATCTCTATCAGTAATTATTCTTGCTGACAGAACTTCTCCGTATTGTTTAAACAAATCTTCCAGATCTAAGTCTGTCATTTCAAACGACAAACTTCCAACAAACAATTTCTTTGACATATTTATCCTTTTTTTTCCAGGTACTTGCTTGCCATTAAAATGAGGATAAAAAAAATTTAATACTCTTTTTCAGGATTACAAAGACCCGATTTTACTACCTGCTTGGTATCCAAGCTCAGTAAATATACCACACGGTTTAAATTAGTTAGCTTAATCTCTTATGATAAGGCTTAAAGTTTTTGGTTACTCAAATATAAAATAATAATAAAACTTCTAGGTTTTAAGCGCCAAACAGAGGTTTTCCTCTGTAATTAGGCAAAATCACTCCGCACAGATGATAAACTTAAACCCTTCTCAATTGTTTTAATGGGTACTCACAAATAAAATTAATACAAAGAATTAATAAAAATACAAGGGTCTCTATTTAAATAGTATTTAAGAACTACAAGAAGTTTAATTAAAAATATGCAGGAAAGAAAATTTAAATCTAATTATTCTTTTAACAAAAGAAGAAAAAGTTCAAATAATGGATTCTTTAAAAAGAATATAAGTGATTCCGTCGGAACAGACATATCAAAGTATGTAAGAAAGGCCATTGATATCAATAAATCTCAAGAATCTGTTCCAAAGCACCAATTCTCTGATTTTGATATAGATCTACGGCTTAAGAAAAATATTGCACTTAAAGGTTTTATAAAGCCAACTTTAATACAAGACCAGGCAATTCCAGAAATTTTACAAGGTAAAGATTTAATTGGAATTGCAAATACAGGAACAGGAAAAACAGCTTCATTTCTAATACCTTTGATTGAGAAGGTTATAAAAAATAGAAACGAAAAAGTTTTAATTATACTTCCCACAAGAGAGCTTGCATTACAAATATTAGATGAATTAAATGCATTTTCAAAATCTCTGAATATTTATTCAGCGTTATGTATTGGCGGAGCAGGCATGGGCAGCCAAATACATGCACTAAAGAAAAATCCAAGTTTTGTAATAGGAACACCAGGCAGATTAAAAGATTTAATCGACAGAAAACTCTTAAGACTTTCTGACTTTACTAATGTAGTTCTGGACGAGGTAGACAGAATGCTTGATATGGGATTTATAAATGATATAAAACGTCTAATAGCTTTACTGCCGATAAAAAGACAATCATTATTTTTTTCAGCAACTATTTCGAAAGAAGTTGATAATTTAATCAGGAGATTTGTAAGTAACCCTATTAAAATCTCGGTCAAATCAGGTGATACCGCAGATAATGTAGAGCAGGACATAGTAAAAGTAAAAGATAGAACACAAAAAATTGAAGTTCTGCATGATTTATTAATAAAAGAAGAGTTTAAAAAAGTATTGATCTTTGGCAGAACAAAAAGAGGGGTTGAGAACTTATCAAAGATGCTGCATGAAAGAGGTTTTAAAGCAGGTTCTATTCATGGCAATAAATCCCAGTCACAAAGAGAAAAAGTTTTAGGACTCTTTAAAACGAATCACCTGCAAACCCTTGTGGCAACTGATGTTGCTGCCAGAGGCTTAGACATATTGGATATAACTCATGTTATTAATTATGACTTGCCTGCTACTTACAATGATTATATTCACAGAATAGGAAGAACTGGAAGAGCTAATAAAACCGGAAAAGCACTGACCTTTATAGGTTAGAACACCTTTTAGCGTGCTTCATATAAAGTTTCAAGCTGAGCCTGGATTTCTTTATTCTCTAAGTATTCATCAAAAGTCATCTTTTTATCTATGACTCCATTTGGAGTAAACTCAATGATTCTATTGGCTACTGATTGTACCAAGCTGTGATCATGTGAGTTAATCAAAACAACTCCTTTGAACTTTTCTAATGCTCCATTCACTGAGACAATTGATTCCAGATCAAGGTGATCTGTTGGTCCATCTAGTAATAGAACATTTGCTTTACTTAGCATCATTTTTGAATACATCAGGCGCATCTTTTCACCACCGGACAGCACATTTACTTTTTTTAGAGCATCTTCACCCCCAAATAACATACGTCCTAAAGAACCACGAAGGAATTCCATTGATTGGTCTTCCGAAAATTGACGTAACCAATCAACTAAATTGTAATTACCCTTATCAAAAAATTTGCTGTTGTCTTTAGGTAAATAACTTAGACTAGTAGTTTGCCCCCAGGCAAATGTCCCGCTGTCTGCTTTTAGATTATTAGATAACATATCTAATAAAGCAGTTTTAGCAAAATCATATTCTCCTACGAAAGCTACTTTTTCACCTGGAGTAACAAGCAGATCAAATCCATTTATTGCTTTTTCTCCATTGATGGATTTTGTTAAACCCTTAACGCTCAAGATCTCTTTTCCAACATCTCGCCCACATTCAAAACGAATATAGGGATAGCGCCTGGATGAAGGTTTTATATCATCCAGAGTAATTTTCTCTATTTGTTTTTTACGAGAAGTCGCTTGCTTTGATTTTGATGCATTTGCACTAAAACGCCGAACGAAATCTTCTAACTCTTTAATTTGATCTTCTTTTTTCTTATTTGATTCGGATAATAGCTTTCTGGCAAGCTCACTTGTTTCTTTCCAGAATTCATAATTTCCAGTGAAAAGTACAATTTGCTCATAGTCAATATCCGCTATGTGAGTACACACTTTATTTAAGAAATGACGATCGTGAGATACAACTATCACCGTAGATTTATAATTCAATAAAAATTCTTCCAACCAGGTAATTGATTTTGCATCAAGGTGATTAGTCGGTTCATCCAATAGCAATACTTCAGGATTACCAAAAAGTGCCTGTGCTAACAGCACCTTCACTTTTTGACTATCTAGCAGATCTTTCATTTTCTTATTGTGTAATTCGTTTGAAATGTCCAATGCATTGAGTAAAATGGCAGCTTCTGCTTCAGCCTCCCATCCATTAAACCCCGCAAAATCACCTTCTAATTTGCCAAGCCTAATACCATCTTCTTCAGTAAACTCTTCTGGCGATTTTTCATAAAGTGCTTCTTTTTCTTCCATCACTTTATACAGTTCTTGATGCCCCATAAAGACCGTTTTAATCACATGGAAGTCATCATATTCAAAGTGATTTTGTTTCAAAACAGCAATTCTGTCATTTGGTCCTTTAATTACAGATCCAGTTGAAGGCGAAATCTCACCTGAAAGTATTTGAAGAAAGGTTGACTTTCCAGCACCATTTGCACCTATTATGCCGTAACAGTTATCATCAGTAAATCTGATGTTAACGTTTTCAAATAGTTTTCTTCCACCGAAAGATAAAGAGAGATTTAAGGTTTCTATCATTTAAAATCCTTTAGCTGTTGAAGCGGTGCTAATCCTATCATAAATACGTCTGAAGAGTCATTTTTTTTATTTTATTATTAGTTTTTATTTGTTACTATTAAAACTGAAATGAAGATTGCAATTATTGGTGGTGGTGCAGCAGGCATGATGGTCGCAGCTACTCTTCTGGAAAAAGAGATTAATGCAGAAATTTATCTGTTTGAATCAAATAACATCCTAGGCAAAAAAGTAAGTATCAGTGGCGGAGGTAGATGTAATGTGACGACAGGAATAATTGACATGCACATTCTTCTCTCAAAATACACAAGAGGTGCAAAGTTTTTAATTCCTGCTTTTTATGCTTTTTCGCCAGATAAAGTGATTTCCTGGTTTGAATCAAAAGGAATACCTTTAAAAGTAGAAGATGACTTAAGAGTCTTTCCAAAGTCAGATATAGGAACTGATGTTATAAAAGTCTTTGAAAAGATCTTTAAAAACAAAATATTTATTCATTTAAATGAACCTGTTATAAACTTAACCCCTCTTTCGGAAAAAGGATTTCAATTAGAAACAAAAAACAAAAGCTATAATTTCGATATCGTTATAATAACAAGCGGTGGAAATGCCTATGGACATACTGGATCTAAAGGAGATGGTTATAATTTTGCAAAATCCTGCAATCATACAATCACTAAATTAGGTCCGTCACTAAATAGTTTCGCAGTAAAACAAGAGTGGTGTAAAACACTTGCTGGAATTAGCTTACCAAATGCAAAGCTTGAATATGTACAAAAAGATAAACCAAAAATATCCGTAAGCGGTCCTTTTCTTTTTACTCATTTTGGAATTTCAGGTCCAGTCACATTTGCACTTTCAAGTCATTTAGCTTTTGAAGAAATTTCAAAAGAAAGCCCAAAAGAAATATCATTTCTCCCGACACCAAATAGTAATTTTGATTTCTGGAATAAAGAATTACTGGATGCCTTTTCACAATCTCCAAAGAAACAAGTCAAACATATAATTTCTAAGCATCTTCCCAAAAGATTAGCGTACGAGGTATTAGCTCTTTGTAAAGTAAACCCTGACAAAAGAGCAGGTGAAGTAAGTAAAGAAGAAAGAAAGAATATTGCAAAAGCTTCATCTGGTGAAATCAAATTAACACTAATAAGTAGAATGAAAGGAGATGAATTTGTTACTGCTGGAGGGGTCAAACTGGATGAAATAAACAAAAATACAATGGAGTCAAAAATTACTCCGAATTTATATTTTGCCGGTGAGGTATTAGATGTAGATGGTTTAACCGGGGGCTTTAACTTACAATCTGCATGGGCTACTGGAAGGCTTGCTGGCTTAAGTATTGCAAAAAACTCAATCAAATGAAAAAAGATAAAAATTGGCAAGTATATATAATTCAAACTAAGACTGGAAAACTTTATACCGGTATTACAACTGATATAAATAGAAGACTAAATGAACATAGAAATAAGAAAGGGGCTAAATATTTTAGACTTGAGAGTCCCCATGAAGTAGTTTTTATAGAAGTTTATAAGAATAGAGCAGAAGCGACTAAAAGAGAGCTTGAAATCAAAAGATTCAATAGAAATGAAAAACTGAAGATGATGTCTGATAGAATATTTATAAAGAATGAAAACTTATGATGTAGTTGTATGTGGTGCAGGTCCAGCAGGTTCAATAGCTGCTAGAAATGCTGCTCAACGAGGATTAAAAGTAGCTCTTATTGAAAAAGATAAACTTCCGCGCAATAAAACTTGTGGCGGTGGTATGCCAAGTACAGTTAGCAAATATTTGCAGGGACTAGATCCCTCCACTTTTGTTGAATCAAGGGTTAAGTATATGAGGCATACATGGGATTTCTCCAATCCCTCAGTTGTTCCAATTAATAGTTCGGGTCCTGAAGATCTTTCCATATGGATGGTTCAGCGTCGAATTTTTGACCATGCACTGGCAATGCAAGCTGTTGATTCAGGTGTTGAATTGCTTGATGGGTTGACAGTCTCATCTATTGAAAGAGGAAATGGTGAAATTAAAATTCGTGCCACACAAAATAACAATGGAGCAGATTTTATAACAACATCAAAATATTTAATTGGAGCAGATGGTGCAAAAGGACAAATTGCAAAAACATGTGGCTTAAGAAATGAACGCAGAAATGCAACTGCAATAGAAGTCGAATATCCTCACGAATGGGGAAAGGGTCATCCTGAGCTAAGACCAGATATTATGCATTTAGAATACGCAATACCAGGTGGTTATGCATGGGTATTTCCAAAAAGAGATCATTTGAATGTTGGTGCTGGAGTCGTGGATAAAAGATTTCTGAAAAATCAAACACCTCGTGAACTCATACATAATGCTATATCTAGATATCTTCATTCCTTACAAGTTACTCATAATATAAACGATCTAGTTTTTCATGCACATCCTGTCCCTTTGTGGAATGGATGCGAACCTTTGCATACTGCTGATGGACAAATTTTACTTGTAGGTGATGCAGCAGGACTTGTAAATCCATTTTTTTGTGATGGTATTTTTAATGGGATAGTAAGTGGTTCTATTGCTGCAGAATGTGTAGCAAGCGATACAGTAGATCAATATACAGGACAAATTCATGACAAGTTTGGATCGCATTTTGATGCTTCGGAAAGATTAGGTAATTTATTTTACAGATTTTCAAGACTTCTTTTTCCAATAATTAAACGTCCCAATCATTCACACCATGCTATGGAGATGCTTTGTGGTGAGACACCACGCTTATCTAATTCATTAAAGCAAGCTGTATTTAACTGGATGTTTGGGTTTAAATCAGATAAAAAACTAAAAGCTGATATATAGTTTCGGAAACCAATCATCTAACACTTCACTTGGAAGCCCAAGAGTTACTGGTTCTTTTTTATTACCTGAGACTAAAAGTCCTCTTTTTAAAAGTGTGGATAGTACTGTTCTTGCTTGCCTATCTTTATAGCCAGAGATTTGTGAAGCTTTTCCTCTTTCAAATTCTCCATTTAGTACTGCATAGCGAAGTAAGGCGGTGCTACCTTTATGTAAGTCTCCAGATTTAATTTTGTCTTCAGTATATAACTCTATTCTTCTTAAAAGATTTGCAGGCTCAAGAAGTGAAGACATAAAATCTACCTGATCAATACAACACTCTAAGAAAAACTTACAAAACTTGCTAAGACCTTTTTCAGACAAATTTCCTCTCCCATCAAGATCTCCATGTCTTGGGCTATCAGCTTCAACTAACGCTGACTTATACTCTTGCACTCTTCGAGCAAGCCCTCTAGATACAGACCAAAGACTACACCCAATTCCAATATGTTTTAAATATGAATGTGAAAGTAATCTTGCAACCCTTCCATTCCCATCATAAAAAGGATGAATCCAAAGTAGCTTGTGATGTGATGCTGCAACGGCAATAACTTGTTTTATCTTCGATAAGTTTTTAGGCTTATATGCCTCTTCATAACGTATCAAAAGACTCTCCAGTGATTTATATCTTGGTGCAATATGTTTACCAACCTGGACATCCCCATCTCTGAATTTTCCTGGAATTACTTTTACGATTTTTCCAGTATCAGGATTTTTTACGACTTTAAGCTCATCAGGAAGTAACTTATAAAACTCTTTATGTATCCAGGAAACATATTCTCTTGAAACCACATTTTCTACTTTCTCTATTGTCTCCTCATCAATTTTTTTCTGTACTTCTATGTGAGACTTTGCTTCAAGCTGTAAATTTCTTTTTTCTTTATTCTTGAAAAAATCTTCTTGAAGAGCTTTTTCTATATCTCTTGGATGCGTATGATGTCCTTCTATTAAATTGCTGTAATAGCAATTCATAGAACGAACTAAATCACCAACACTCTTTATTACCTGTGGTTTTAGTTGTGAAGCCACTCTATTAGCCTTACTAATAAAATCAGAAACCAAGTCTTCCAATTCTTTCATGCCACTTTCTGGCATAAGCGGTTCCATTCCTGAAATTGTGTTTAATTTGCCCATATTATTGCCGATACAAAATCTCTTATTTCTTACGATTATACCACAATAACTCAAACAATAACATTAGATTGCCGATAGTATTGCCGTTAGATTTGCCGATAGAATTGCTTTTGAGAATACTACTCGGTGGGTTTGGTAAATGAAGGGGGTAAGTTCTGATTGGGTTTTGGATTGGAAAGAATAGATAGCAGAGTTTAAATAAAACATTAACCCCTAGAAAGTACAAATTTAAGTTGACTCTGCAGTTGAAAACCAGTATGATTCTCTTCAAACTCCAAAGCTAGAGAAAGGTAGGTTCTATGAAAAAATTTGTATGCCGAAAAGAGGAAATATATTTTGGAATATGTCTTTTAATATCCTTATTATTCTATTTCATTTGTGTTGTTTCAATTGCTGGAATTGGTATCATTTTATTTCTTGCATTCATTTCCCTAATTTCTCAAGGAATATTCATTGGCAACCTAAGAGGCAATGGAATTCGTGTTTCTGAGAAACAATTCCCAAAAGTACATAAAATGGCAGAAGAGCTTTACGGTCAACTTGAACTTAAAGAGGCACCAGCGATATTTATATTACAAGCCGGTGGTTGGCTAAATGCTTTTGCTACAAAATTTCTTAAGGGGAATTTTGTAGTTATATTCTCTGACATTCTTGAATTAGCCTATGAAAAAGGTGATGATGCACTTACTTTTGTGCTCTGCCACGAACTAGCACATATAAAACGCAATCACACAATATGGCACATATTACTATTTCCCTCTTTTCTGATTCCATTTTTAGGGAAAGCTTATTCTAGGGCTTGTGAATATACCTGCGATAACATTGCTGCTCATTTTCAACCAAAGGGTGCGGTTCCTGGATTATTAGTTTTAGCTGCAGGAAAAAAACTTTATAAAGAGGTAGATCTAATAAATTTCAGGAAACAGCTTGATATTGATGGAGGATTTTGGTATTGGTTTTCAGAAATTCTTTCAACTCACCCACACCTTTCTAGTAGACTTAGCAATGTAGGATTACAAGGGAATGTCCTATTTTCAGATTACACAACAATTGAAAAACCAGTAAGTGTTTAATTATTAGCTACACCACTACATCTCTTTAACTATTTCATCTAAGAATTATTAATTGTCCCTGCGTTGTTTTCAAATCTAAATGTCCTAAATAATATTAATCGGTTTGCCAGAACTAGGTTTTAATTGATTCAACAGCTCTATCAAAAGTTCTAACAGCATCATTAAAAATAAATTTTTGATCTCTTGGTGTACCAGCTATAGATGCATGTCCGCCTGCATCTTGTCCAAATAATTCTCTTAAAATCTCAATTGCTGTTTTCCCTTTTGGAGGATCTGCAAAAGATAGAGTTATTTTCCCTTTGCTCGGTTTAAAAGTAACAACTACTTTAGCAATATCACCATTAGGTGTTGAATATAAATGATTCACATCTTTATCAGACTCACGTAGTATTACTCCACCCTTAAAATCTTTAAAACTCGATTTGTTTAATTCATCCTGACCAGCCCTAAAGTCATCTCCTGCAATTAAAAGTTCTGAATTACCACCAACAATTCTTTCTATCGTATCCAATCCATTATTAACATTGTCAGTAATTACAGAGATCGAGCCATCTTGACTTGGAAAAACTCTGTTTTTACTATCCCATCCAAGAAATGCATACAATCTACGGGTATCTTCATCAGTTGCACTAGCAAGTTTAATTTTATGTAATCCACTTAAGTCATAAAACTCAGCAAGTCTCCAGAAAGTATCTGCATCAGGCTTGCGTTCTAACACAGCACCAGCACCTGCAAGCGAATCTAGATCTACATGACTTAACCCAACATCACCTTCAAAAGGATTACCACTTATTCTTGCAAAACCATTTGGATAAGAACATGGAGCAGGTTGACCAGCTCTTGGTCCATGATGAGCCATTGTAAAATGAGAACCTTCAACAACCTCATCTCCATACTCAGCTTCTATAGTGCCTGTGGGTCTCCCACTACTTAAGAGAGCCTGGCGTAAATTATTTGCATTTGAGCTTAATAAAAACCTAATATTCATTCCCATATTTTTATTCGCTTAAACATTCGGAGCGGGTTAGACGATTATCGAACTTACTTAAGAGACAATTCAACAGATCTTTAATCTTATGATACTCTTGGTTACAGTTTTTATTAGACTATTAATCTATAATAATGTATATGAAAACCACAGAACCAAACAAAGGTGAAATTGTACTTTATAAGACTAAAGGTGGTAAGACCTCTTTAGAAGTTAAGCTTGAAAAAGAGACTATTTGGCTAACACAGCAGCAGCTCACTCAGCTTTTTGATAGAGATAGAACTGTAATTACAAAGCATATAAATAATGTCTTTAAAGAGAAAGAGTTGGAAGAAAAAAGCAATGTGCAAAAAATACACATTCCAAATTCTGACAAACCAGTTGCTTTTTATTCACTTGATGTAATTATTTCAGTAGGCTACAGAGTTAAGTCAAAACAAGGTACTCAATTCCGCATATGGGCAAATCAGATCTTAAAAGATCACCTAATAAAAGGTTACACCCTAAATCCTAAAAGACTACCTGAATCAAACTTAAAAGAATTAGAAGAGGCTATAGAACTAATAAAAGGTACTCTTAAAACAAAAGAACTAACAAGTGATGAATCTATTGGTCTATTAAAAGTAATCACTGACTATGCTAATTCCTGGATATTACTTCAAAAGTATGACAGCAATAAACTAGAGGAACCAAAGAAAAAGCATAAGCCAAAATATATACTTAACTATGAAAAATCAATTGAAGCTATAGCAAAACTTAAAGCTGATTTAAAGCCCAAGAAAGAAGCATCAGATTTATTTGGTAATCAGAGAGATAAATCATTTGAAGGAATTATAGGTAACTTATATCAAACTTTTGATAGAGAAGAACTTTATCCCGCCATTGAAGATAAAGCGGCTCACTTACTGTACTTCATAATAAAAGATCATCCATTTACAGATGGAAATAAACGTATTGGTTCATTCTTGTTTATTTTGTATTTAGCAAGTAATGGATATTTATTCAAATCCAATGGTGAAAGAAAGATAAATGATAATACTCTTGTAGCTTTAGCTCTTTTAATAGCTGAAAGTAATCCGAAACAAAAGGATACTATGATTAAATTAGTTATGAATTTTTTAAATAATTAAAATGTAAGTATAAATTCGGGGCCAGCGAGGCTCGAACTCGCGACCTCATGCGTGACAGGCATGCGTTCTAACCAACTGAACTATGACCCCATGTAAGTTTTAAGATATAAGTTACAAGTTTCAAGTATAAGTTGTAACTTAGCAAAGTAATATCTATGTCACTATTTTTTATCCAGGATTCAGAAGAGCAAAATCAATTATATCTTATACCTACCGTTAGTCTTTGAGATTGTGATTTAACTTAAAAGCAACAATGTTATTTTCTAAAGGTATATACCTCTCATACTGGAATTAAAAGTTTTGTTTTAGTAAGAATTTATGTATAAATTTAAATCTGTCTGCTTTAATTTCAGGTGGCAATGGAGGAAATGGAGCTACCAGTTCGATGGTTTGGATAGTTGATTGATCTAATTCCCAGTCCCCGCTTGACAATGTAATGTTTGGTCTGTAAAGTTCGCCGTTCTGCAGCACAAAAAATTCCAGTTCAACGATATTATTCCTCAGTGCAAAATATTTGTCCTGCGGAGGATCCCAGCCTTTATTTATTTTAGCTGCTATTTCATCATGATATTTTTTAATGGCTTTTTCAGCTTTTTTTGTATCTTCTTCAATATTTATTTTTTCTTTTTTTGTTAAATGGGGTGAGTTCACATCATAAACAGCAACAGTATCCAGCGCAAATGTATATTTTATAGGCACCGAATCATATGGTATTTTTTCCGGAATAGCAGAAAATGGAGCAGAGTTTTTTACTGCATCTAATCCGCTTTCATCTAATTCAGGAAAATCACTTCCTTCAGCTACCTCTAAGTCTTTTATGCTGCCATCTCTATTTACGCTAAAACTTATAATTGCTCTTGTAGTATCGACTAAAAGTACATTTGGTTTTTTCCAGTTTAAATGGATTTTATCTACTACGTTTTTATAATAGTCATCTAGTTCTTTTTTATATGTTTCTTTATCAGGAGGGGGAACTTGCTTCTCTTCGTTTTTTTTCAATGCTAGAGGTGGTTCAAATCTAAATCCATAAACAATGGTTAGAATATCAAGCTTTTTTGGCAAAGGAGGAAATGGAATCGATAACTTAACTGCACTTAATGCTTTTTCATTTATTTCTTTTATTTTTGAACTTTCTATAATTTTCAAATTTTGAATTGAGCCATCTTTTTTTATCTCGAACAAAAACTTAACAACAACAGAATCCTTTGTATCCTTAAGAGCTCTTACATTTTCTGGTTTTTGATTTATCCAGTTAGTAGATATTTTTTCTCTGACTTTGGCTGTATAAGCATCGATTTCTTTATTAGCCTCAGAATGAGCAGCTAAAGAAATACTAAACAAGAAGAAGGTAAAACATAAAGTAAAAAATTCTTTCATAAGACAAAATTATAACTTATAGTAATCACAAGCAGAGAGGTTTATCATTATATAAATCAATGGGTTTACCTGGTTACAATTATAGCTGTTTCTGAGCTTCGTTTAATGGCTTTACGAACGTGGTATAATTTCAATAAGTTATAAAAAATTATAATGTACTGAAATGAAATATTTAACCTTTAAACAAAAAATCAAATCCCTTCCTGTATTTTCTACGGGTCTGCTTTCTTCCTTGGCAGATGATGTGAACACACTGAAAGTTCAGCTGGTTGGCTGGAAGAAGAAAGAACTAATCATTCCACTTAGAAAAGGACTTTATGTTTTAGGAAAGGAAGAGAGAGAAATTGAACCTTCATTATTCTATCTGGCAAATCAGATTTTTATTCCGTCATATGTAAGCATGGAGTCAGCACTGGCATTTTACGGATTAATTCCGGAATTCGTAGCACAGTCCACTTCAGTAACCGTCAGAAAAACCTGCAGGTTTGAAAATAGCTTTGGTGTTTTTTCCTACCAGCACTTACAGCCAAAATGTTATACGGGTTACAAAGCCATTAAAGATGAAAATAACTTAAATGTTTTAATTGCTGAGCCTGAAAAGGCCGTTATTGATTTTTTATATTTAAACCTTTCAAAATTTGATCAGTTTAAAAAAGATATTTTTAAAGAATCTTACAGATTTCAAAACTGTAACAAGTTAAATAAAAGAAAATTTAAATCGACAGCAAATCTTTTTGAGTCAAAAAAATTAAATATTGTTTGTGATTTGTTTATTAAGGAAATCATTAAATGAAAGAATTAATTAAAGCCGAACTAAATAAACAATCACAATCTCAGTTTAAAAGACTGGCGCTGGCTGAATTCCTTCAGCACTTAATTTTACAGAGCTTATACCGCCAGAATGCTTTTAAATACCTTACGTTTACCGGCGGAACCGCATTAAGACTGCTTTATAAGACAGGAAGATTTTCAGAAGATTTAGACTTTTCACTTACCGCAAAAGAAGATATTAAGCTTACTGATTTAATTCAGCTCCTTAGAAAGGATCTGTTGCTCCAGGGAATAGAATTTGAGTCTTATGTGAAAGACGAGAAAACAGTCTTTAAATCAGATATTCGGTTTCCTCATATTTTAAAGGAATTTAATTTATCACCGTTAAAAGATCAGAAACTAACGATTAAATTTGAAGCTGACAGAAAGCCACCGAAAGGATGGAATAAAGAGATTCTTTTTGTCAGTGCCCCGGTTTCATATTCAGTATCTGTTTTTGATTTGCCTTCTCTTTTTGCTACAAAGCTGCATGCAGTATTTTACAGAAAATATACCAAAGGCAGAGATTACTATGATCTGATTTGGTATCTGGGAAAACAGGTAAAACCTAATTTTAAACTCCTCAATAATGCCATTAAACAAACTCATCCTGGCAAAGAAAAAGTTACAGAAAAAAACTTTAAAGAGGAATTAATCACTCATCTTGATTCTGTTAATTTCAGAACAATTAAATCTGACGTCGAAAGATTACTTATTAATCAGGAAGAACTTAAATTCCTGAATGCAGAATCAGCTAAAAGTTTACTTAGGGCTTATTAATTCAAAAGTATGTAGATTTTATAGTTATAATGACGCTTTTATTGTTATGAAAATCTTTTCACCGGGAAAATAAAGATAAAATAAATACGTATGCGTATCGTAATTACAGGCGGAGCAGGTTTTATCGGATCACATCTGGTGGATAAATTTCTTTCTTTGGATTATCAGGTAGTGGCTATCGATAATTTAATTACCGGAAAAAGTGAAAATCTTACCGTGCATAAAAATCTGACTTTTATTGAACAGAATATTTGTAAATATCTGGAGGTGGAAGGAAGAGTGGATTGGGTTTTACACTTTGCAAGTCCTGCATCACCTTTAGATTTTACGAAATATCCCATTCAAATTTTAAAAGTCGGCTCCAGCGGAACTATAAACGCCCTTGGTCTGGCTAAAGCAAAAGGTGCAAAGTTTTTCCTGGCTAGTACATCTGAAGTTTATGGCGATCCTCTGGAGCATCCGCAGAAAGAAACTTATGTAGGAAATGTAGATCCTATTTCAGAGCGTTCTGTTTATGATGAAGCTAAACGTTTTGCTGAAGCTACCACTATGGCTTATCATCGTTTTCATAAAATTGATACCAGAATTATTCGAATCTTTAATACTTATGGACCCAGGATGCGACCTGAAGACGGAAGAGTAATTTCAAACTTTATCAGTCAGGCACTGACAAATAAACCCATTACTGTTTATGGAGATGGTAAGCAGACCAGGAGTTTTCAGTATGTTACTGATCTGCTGGAAGGTGTTATGAAAATGATGGAAGTAAACTTCCATGATCCAATAAACCTTGGAAACCCTTATGAGTTTACTATTCTGGAGTTAGCAAATATTATAAAAAAACTTACCGGATCAAAAAGTGAAATAGTGTTTAAACCTCTTCCACAAAAAGACCCGAAGATGAGAAGACCGGATATAAGTAGAGCAAAAGAAATTTTAAAGTGGGAACCAAAAATCCAGCTTGAAGACGGACTTAAAAAAATGATTGATTACTATAAAACAATTTTAGTAGCAAATAAATAAAGGAGTAGGGGTATACCAATGTGTTTACCCTAAAAAACCAAAATGAAAATCTTAATCTCAGCAGACTTAGAAGGTGTCAGTGGAGTAGTCCATCCTGATCAGATTTATCCGGATGGAATTTTTTATAAAGAAACCCTTCAGAAGTGGGCACAGGAATTAAGTGCAGTAGTTGCTGGTTTAAAAGAAGCCGGCGCAGAACTCATTGTTATAAATGATGCTCATAATCACATGAGAAATTTAAACAGTGCAATGGTACCAAATGCTACTGTAGTTTCTGGCTGGCAAAAACCTTTTTCAATGATGGCTACAGTGGAAAATGGCTATGATGCAGTTTTTTTCACAGGCTATCATGCAATGGCAGGATCCAGATCAACTCTGAGTCACACATATAGACCAAGAATAATAAAAGAAGTTTTACTAAACAAATTACCTGTCGGCGAAGTAGGATTAAATGCTGCACTTGCAGGATTTTATAATATACCTGTAGCATTTATTTGCGGAGATGAAGAGGTCTGTTATGAAGCTCAGAGTTTACTTGGAGATCAAGTTGTAACTGTTCAGACAAAAAAAGGAATCAGCCGCTATGCTGCAATTTCATATCCATTTGAACTAAATCTTAAAAATTTAAAAGCCGGGGCAACAAAAGCAATTAAAGAAAAAGATAAATGGAAAGTTTATAAGATAACTTCTCCATGCACTGTTACAGTTACATTTAGTGAACCAAATCATGCGGATGCATGTGAACTTATTCCAAATGTAAAAAGAACAAATAATACACAGGTAGAATTCACTAGCCAGCTCTATCCAAATGTATTTAAGTGTTTTCTAGCTATGGGTACTCTGGCTCAATCCAGGGATGAAGTAATTACATAATAGTTTAGAGCTAGAGATCAGAGCTGAGAATCATGAATTTAGAACAATACTTTTAGATTCACTCTAAATGTGTTAAATTATTAAATCTGCAAATAAGTAGAGGTCTCACCTCTCAGGTTTAAAATCATGGCAGCACCAAAGAAAAAGAAAAAATTACTTACTCAGATAAAACTTCAAATTGAAGCAGGAAAAGCAAATCCAGCACCGCCAATTGGACCTGCACTTGGTCAGCATGGTGTAAACATCATGGCATTCTGCAAAGAATACAATGAAAAGACAAAAGACAAAGCCGGACAAATTATTCCAGTAGTTATCAGCGTTTATGAGGACAGGTCTTTTACTTTTATTATGAAAACTCCTCCTGTTTCAGATCTGATTAAAAAGAAAATCAAAATTGAAAAAGGTTCAGGAGTTCCAAACAGAGAAAAAGTAGGAAAGATTTCACTTAAGCAAATAGAAGAAATTGCAAAAGAAAAAATGCCTGACTTAAATGCCCTTGAAATTAAAGCTGCTATGAATATTGTCATGGGTACTGCTAGATCTATGGGCGTTGTCGTAGAGGGATAAATTTATGACAATGAAAGCAGACGGACCCAAAGGACATTTAGGACCAAGACCAAAGCTTGGTGCTACAGGAAGCCGTAGAGTTGATGATAAGCCTGCTGTTGTTAAAAAGAAACAAGTAGTTAGTCTACAAAATGGTCTTACTACGTTAACAGATAGGTTAGGTCTTGATGTAGCTAGAGGTGAAGTTGCATCATCTTTCAGTTCAACTGATGTACTACCACTTGGCATTGATAGAGGATTCGGTTAAAAATCAAAAGGAGGGTGGGAGAGGTAAAACTCGTTTGAACCACTAAAAAAAATGGCAACAATAACAAAAAGAAGAAAACAAATCACAGAGTTAATGGGAGATAAAAAATCCTATACTCCAAAAGAAGCACTTTCAAAACTAAAAGAAATTGCCACAAAAGCTAAAACAAAATTTGATCAGACAGTAGATCTGGCTATACGGCTCGGTGTAGATCCAAAACAAAGCGATCAGCAGGTAAGAAGTTCTGTTTCACTTCCTGGCGGTACTGGTAAAAAAGTAAAAATTGCAGTCATTGCAAAAGGTGAAAAAGTAAAAGAAGCAGAAGCCGCAGGTGCTGATCTGGTGGGTTCTGAAGATTTAATTGGAAAAATCGAAGGTGGGTTTCTGGATTTTGATAAGCTCGTTGCTACACCAGACATGATGGGACAGATGGGTAAACTTGGTAAGCTTCTTGGACCTAAAGGTCTTATGCCAAACCCAAAAGACGGTACAGTATCAAATGATCTAACTAAAGCAGTTAAAGAACTTAGAGCAGGTAAGGTTAGTTTTCGTGCTGAAAAAGACAGTGGAATTGTTCATGTGCCCATTGGAAAGATTTCATTTGACGAAGGGAAAATCTTACAAAACTTCTCTGCAGTAATGGATGGAATAAATAAAGCCCGTCCAAGCGGCGCAAAAGGAATTTATATTAGATCTGTTTATATCAGCTCTACTATGGGTCCTGGAATAAAGGTAGACACTACTACCCTCGATGAGCTGCATGAGCATCATAATTAGGGATTAAATGAGTCAAATGTTTTACGAAACCCTGCCCTTGGCCAGACTCGAACTGGCACGGTCTTGTTCAGGCCAACATGAATTTTAAAGACTCCGTTGCGTCAAAAAAAACTGTTCTGTATTAGAATAGGAATAAGCCAAAATTAAAGAATAAACTTAATTTGTTTACTTTTGAGTAACTAGAGTAAATAATTAAGAATATTTTAATTTAGTAAGGGTATAATATCTACAAATGAAAAATCTTAAGTTCACAATATTAATTCAAAAAGATTCTGAAACAGGTTTTTATGTAGGTTATGTCCCTGGAATGATAGGTGCTCATTCTCAAGGTAAAACCATTAGTGAATTAAAACAAAATCTTAAAGATGCAATTAGCCTTTGTATTGAAGAAGGAGAGCCTATAATACTTAATGAATTTATTGGTACTGATGAATTAGAGGTTGCTATTTGAGTTTACCTATAGTTAAGTCAAAAGGACTTGAAAAGATTTTACTTAAACTTGGTTTTATAAAAACTAGACAAAAAGGCAGTCATGCATTTTATAAACATCATGACGGTAGATACACTGTAATTCCACATCATCCAAGTAGAGATTTATCACCAATTTTAGTTTTAAAGATTTTAAAAGAAATTAATTTGTCAAGGAAAGAATTTGAAAGGTTAGTTTAAGACTCCGTTACAGGCTATATTAAGAAACATGCCCTTGGCCAGACTCGAACTGGCACGGTCTTGTTCAGGCCAACGGATTTTAAGTCCGTTGCGTCTACCATTCCGCCACAAGGGCATGACTTCATTCTAATCTAAATAAAAGACTGTAACAATCTTATGCTGCATATGAGCATATTCAATCGTTTCTTTTAATGTGTGGCTGTCATGATATAAAAATGTAATTAACTGATGTGAATTTTCTACAATTTCACGATTACAAATTCTGCTTGCATCTGCAAGAGTCATATTTTGTCTGTCAGGATGTTCCAAGACTCCCTTTACTCCAATCAGTGCATTTTGGACTTCAGTAGGCTGCTGTCCTATAGTCTGTGGAAGAATTACCTCAAGTTTATTTTGATCTGCCCGGCAAGCACCTTTAATTACTGCTGAATTAACACCGCTTGCTCCACCACTTGTTATAATAATATTCCCGCTAATCACCAGTGCATATGAAAGCATTTCTACAAGCTGTTGATGCATGAGTGAAAGGTTTCTGGTCCCTATAATTGCAATTCTTCTGGTACCTACGTTTTGTATTAACTTTAGTTCTTCAACTAAGGTATCAATGGTAGGCATTGTAAGCTGCCCGGTCCCGCCACCTTTTTTCTCACTTGAAAAAATTTTTATATCCTCCAATTATGACTCAAAATAAAACTTTAAATAATTTGCTTTCCAATAATAACATCACCAGTGGCTTAAATGAAAATCAAATTGCAGCCGTTACTTTTGGTGACGGACCACTACTTGTCATTGCCGGTGCAGGGTCAGGAAAAACAAGGGTCTTAACACATAGAATTGCAAATCTGGTTTCCAATAAATTTATGCCAGAAAGCATTCTAGCAGTAACATTTACTAACAAAGCTGCTTCAGAAATGAAAGGAAGACTTTTTGCCCTTTTACCAGAAGAAACTGCATCATCAATCTGGATAGGCACTTTTCATAATATTTGCGGGAGAATATTGCGTCATGACATACAAAAGCTAGTCTTAAGCACCGGTGAAAAATGGACAAATAATTTTGTAATCTACGATGAGTCCGACAGTACAAACTTAGTGAAGCAATGCATTCAGGCACTGGAGTTAGATCAAAAAATTTACCAGCCAAAAAACATAAAGTCTTTTATAAGTAATTTAAAATCACAAGGCTATGAAGCAAAAACTTTTGGAGATATTGCAAAAAACCACCGCGAGGTAAAAATATCAGAAGTATTTGATCTCTACCAGAAAGAACTATCTAAAAACAACGCTCTTGATTTTGATGATTTACTTTTATTTACTGTAAAACTTCTTGAACAAAATGAGCAGACAAGAAATTATTACCATAAAAGATTTCGTCAGGTCCTGGTAGATGAATTTCAGGACACAAATCTCATCCAGTATGAGCTGGTTAGATTAATATCAGAAGGAAAAACAAAAGAAGAACGTTTAAATATAGACAGAAAAGATCTATGGAAAGACAGAGGAATTACTGTAGTAGGTGATGTAGATCAAAGTATTTATTCCTGGAGAGGTGCTGATTTTAGAATAATTCTGGGTTTTCAAAATGATTTTCCAGAAAATACCATGATAAAACTTGAGCATAATTACCGCTCTACTGAAACTATTTTAAGAGCTGCCGACTCCATCATAAAAAACAATAAAGAAAGAATTGAAAAAGTACTTTTACCCACGAAAGAGAAAGGCGAAAAAATTATTTGTTTTGAAGCAGAAGATGAAATTGAAGAATCACAATATGTTGCAAAAGAAGTTTTAAGGCTGCTTAAAGCTGGCTATAAATACAAAGACTTTGGAGTGCTCTACAGAACAAATGCCCAAAGCCGCGCCATCGAAGAAGCTCTTATTAAAAGAAATATTCCTTATGAAATTGTAGGCGGGTTTAGATTTTATGAAAGAAAAGAAATAAAAGACATAATTGCTTATCTTAAAACTATTTATAATCCAAGCGATTCTATTTCTTTAAAACGAATAATAAATGTTCCAAGACGCGGACTAGGAGCAAGCACACTAATTAAAATAGAAGAGTTTGCAAATCAAAGTAATTTTTCACTTTATAAAACATTGCTTGAAGTAAAAGATGTTCCTGGGCTTAGTGAAAGAACTGTAGTCTCAGTTCAGAATTTTGTAGAGCTTATGGAATATTTAAGAAAGGCTTCAAGATCTCTTTCTATAAGCGATTTGTTGGATCAGATTCTTAAAAAATCCGGATACCGGGATGAGCTGGAAGATGAAGGAACACTTGACTCAGAAGAAAGGCTGGCAAATATTCAGGAGCTTTTTTCTGTAGCAAATGAATTTGAGGCTTCAGCATCATTAAATAATGAAGACAGTGTAGGGCAAGATCTGCCCCTACTGGGTAATTTTTTAACTCAGATTTCCCTTTACACTGACTTAGACAATTTAAAATTAACTACAAATAAAATGACTCTGATGACATTACATCTGGCTAAGGGACTGGAGTTTCCAATAGTTTTTATTTGCGGGCTGGAAGAAGGTATTTTACCTCATGTCAGATCCATTGATTCGCAGGACCACAGCGAGCTCGAAGAAGAAAGAAGACTGATGTATGTAGGTGTCACTCGTGCCAAAGAAAAACTTTATTTTACTTATGCCAGAGAACGAAGACTTTTTGGTTCAAGAGAATTTGCACAGGTAAGTCGGTTTATTGAAGAAGTTACAAAGGAATTATTAAGCGGGTTTTACGGCGGACTGGATAAAAAAATTAAAAACAACAAAATGCATATTTCGAAAAGAAACATTACGAGGAAATATTCTGAATACGAGATAGATGAATTGCTTGCAAAAGAAGGTGTAACAAATGTTACTAAAATAAGAAAGGTAGAAACCTCAGAATCTGAAACTCAATCCCCATCGGTTGATCAATCATGGGACTATTGTCCCTTTAGTACGGGTGATAAAGTACAGCATGAAAAATTTGGTCTAGGGCTTATTGAACAAATTTTTGGGGAAGGCAGTAAATTACTTGTAAATGTTAATTTTGAAAAATACGGGAAAAGATTATTAGATCCAAGATATGCAAAGCTGGTAAAGTTATAACTGTATTCAATTCGCCAGCCCTATCGCCCCACCGCCGGCTCGTTTTCTTTATCCGGCATCTTTAATCCTGTAAGCTCAGATAATTTTTCTGCACACTGCCATCTGGCGATCTCAAGATCTTTGCCAGGATAAAATAACTTTCCTATTCTAACTGTTATTGGACCAAAAAGTTTATTTGATCCTACTATTCCGACAGGAAGTATTGGAACATTATTTAAATTTGAAATATATGCTGATCCAAGATTCGGATTTCCAAGTCTTCCTGGTATTTTACTTCTGGTACCTTCCAGGAAAACTCCTACAGACCACTTTTTTGAAATAATATATTTTGTAGCTTTAATCGTAGATTTTGAAACATTTTCCCTGTCCACTAAAAATGCACCTAATTTCGAAATCGCCGAGGCAAGAAAAGGTACAGAATATAATTCTTTTTTTGCCATCCAGGCAATTGGGGACTCGACAACCGTAGATACTATAGGCGGATCATTATTTGACAGATGATTTGGCATGACAATAAATGGTTTTTTGTCTTTTGGAATATTTTCTTTTCCATAAACTTTCAAGCGGTAAAAAATATAATAAACAGGTATAAATAAGAGGTAAATGACAATATACTGATAAAATCTGGTCAGCCAATTGTATTTATTTAGTTTATAATCAGCCATAGATTAAATGATAACAGAGGTAGAGGTTAGAGCTGTAAGTAGATTTATCTATAATTTATCTTTTAAACAAAAATAAACGACTCCCTAAAATCAGCCCTCTCTGCAGCAAGACTACAGGATATTACACCAATTTTTACCTTTGACATCGGTCGTCATATCATAAGGAGTCGTTTGTTTTTCCTCGCTTATATCTCTGCAGCAAGACTGCAGAGTATTACGCTTCGGTCAAATAATAAGCTATAATTTATTCGGTAAATCCGAGCAGACGCAGGAGATTGATCAATAAAAGCTCAAGCTTGTCTTGAGCTTTACTAAGGACAGATGTTCGAGTGGTTTAAGAAGCAGACCTGGAAAGTCTGTGTGCCCTTTAAAAAGGTACCGAGGGTTCGAATCCCTCTCTGTCCGTTCAGCAAAGTTGACAATGAAAGACTTAGTTACTTAATAAAGCGAAGCTTGTCCAATTTATTTGGCAAGCTGAGTGGTCTTTGCAAAGCTGGCTCGAGGAGCAACGTCACCGCAGAAGCCAGCGGAAACAAAAACCGAGGGTTCGAATCCCTCTCTGTCCGTTTCAGAGACCTTTCTGCTTAACGCTAATCCTATGGACGACCTTTTAATAAAAAAACTAGATGAAATAGAAAAAACTTACAGTGAGCTGGAAAAAAAGCTTGCAGATCCTGCTGTTTATGGAGATCAGGAACAGCTTAAAAAAGTATCCAAATCAAAGAAATCACTTCAGGAAACTTATGACCTCTATCAAAAATTTAAATCTTTCAATAAAGAGCTCGAGGGTGCTAAAGAAATAATAAGAAATGAAGGAGACGCTTCGCTGATAGATCTGGCTAGATCTGAAATTGATGAGATAAGTAAAGAACTTACAACTATTGAAGAGAGATTGAGGATATTACTTCTGCCAAAAGATCCAAACGATGAAAAAGATATTATGCTTGAAATCCGTGCAGCAGCTGGCGGTGAAGAATCATCTATTTTTGCAGGTGATCTTCTTAGAATGTATACAAAATACGCTGATAAGCAAGGCTGGCATACAAAAATCGTAGATTTTAATTCAGGTGACATCAGTGGTTATAAGCTCGTAATAGTAGAAATTATAGGTGAAAATGTTTACAGCAAATTAAAATTTGAATCGGGTGTACATAGAGTTCAAAGAGTGCCACTTACAGAAGCCTCAGGACGTGTTCACACTAGTACCATCACAGTAGCAGTTATGCCTGAGGTAGATGAGGTTGATATAAAAATTGATCCGAGTGACATTGAAATAACTACGATGAGATCAGGCGGTGCAGGCGGACAGAACGTAAATAAAGTAGAAACTGCAGTAAGAATAGTTCATAAGCCATCAGGTTTAATGATTCACTGTACTGAAGAAAGAAGCCAGCTGCAAAACAAAAACAAAGGCATGCAGTTACTAAGATCCAGGCTTTATGATTTAGAACTTCAAAAACAACAAAAAGAAATCTATGCAAAACGTAAAATGCAAGTGGGAACCGGAGATCGCAGTGAAAAAATCAGAACCTATAATTTTAGAGATAATCGTATAACCGATCACAGACTAAATGAAAACTTTACTTTAGATACAGCACTGGAAGGTAATTTAGATCCTGTTATTGAAGCCTGCATAGCAGAAGATCAGAAACAGCAACTTCAGTCTTTAGTATAGAAAGATTGTATAGAAGTGTTAGTAGTAAAGCAAGATTAATCGGGATTGCCACGCCTCATTGCATTCGGCTCGCAATTATACTCCAAACCTTCTATGTCGCCTATTATATTCATCTATCGCTTTATCCAGCTCTTTTGAATCAAATGAAGGCCATAGGGTTTCTGTAGAATAAAACTCAGTATAAGCACTCTGCCAGAGGAGATAATTACTGATTCTTTGTTCTCCACCGGTTCTAATTAACAGTTCAGGATCAGGGAAATTTTTAGTGAGTAGATTTTTACTGATTAAATCGGAATCTATATCTTCAGTTTTAATTTCACCTGATTGTACTTTTTTTGAAATTTCTTTTACTGCATGTATAATCTCTGCACGACTGCCATAGTTAATAGCTACCTGAAGTTTTAAACCCGTGTTATTTTTTGTTCTTTCCATGGCATCATTTAAAACTTTTGGAAGTGGAGCTGGAAGATCTTCATAAAATCCAAGCACACTGAGTTTTACATTATTTTGATGCATCTCTTCAAATTCGTTTTGAATAGCTTCCTGAATTAAAAACATTAAAAAATCCACTTCATCTTTTTTTCTGTTCCAGTTTTCTGTAGAGAAAGCATAAACGGTCAGATATTTTATTCCTATATCACTTGCATATCTGGTTATTTTTTTTAGTGCCTGAACACCTTCTCTGTGTCCGAACATACTTGGAAGATTTTTAGACTGCGCCCAGCGTCTGTTTCCATCCATGATAATTGCAATATGATTCGGTAGTATCTTTTCAGATAATTCTGTATTTTCTAATTTTGGCAGCGGATTTCCCATACAATGTGATATTCTATCAAATTATGGTAGTAGGCAAAATTAAAAAATGCAAAAAGGTCGTCTTAGCCTATTCAGGCGGTGTTGATACATCTGTAGCAATCAGATGGCTGCTTGAAAATAAGGCTGAAAAAGTTATTGCACTAGCTATAGATTTAGGTCAAGGACAGGAATTAAAACCCATACAAAAAAAGGCTCTCCAAATAGGTGCATCAGAATCTCTGGTAGTAGATGCTAAAAAAGAATTTATAAACAACTATATCTGGCCTGCACTTTTTGCAAATGCAATTTACGGGGATTATCCACTTGCCACTGCCCTGGCTAGACCCTTAATTGCAAAACTTCTTGTAGAAATTGCAAAAGAAAAAAAGGCAGATGCAATTGCACATGGCTGCACTGGAAAAGGAAATGATCAGGTTAGATTTGATGTCTCTACTATGGCACTTGCACCTCATCTTAAAATTATTGCTCCAGCACGTGAATGGAATATGACACGGGAAAAATCAATTGAATATGCAAAAAAACATAATATCCCCGTACCAGTAAAAAAGAAATCTCCCTTTAGCGTGGATTTAAACCTATGGGGAAGATCTGTTGAGTGCGGTATTTTAGAAGATGCCTGGAAAGAGCCGCCTGAAGAAGCATATGAGCTGACTAGAAATCCAAAACTTGCCCCAGGAAAACCTACATATATTACAGTGAGTTTTAGAAACGGAATTCCTACTGCATTAAACGGAAAAAGACTGGACGGACTAAAACTAATTCAAAGACTAAATCAGATTGCAGGAAATAACGGTGTAGGAAGAATTGATCAAATTGAAAACAGAGTAGTAGGAATAAAAAGCAGGGAGGTTTATGAATCCCCTGCTGCAGTAGTTCTTCTTAAAGCACATAAAGATCTGGAATCATTAGTTCATACCAGAGAAACAATTTTATTTAAACAAAGCTTGGATCAAAAATACTCACAGTTAATTTATGACGGTCGCTGGTTTAATCCACTCAGAGTAGCTATAGATGTGTTTAACAAATACATTCAAAAAAGAGTGACAGGAGTTATCAGAGTAAAACTCTTTAAAGGAAATGTAATTATAGTCGGAAGAAAATCTACTTACTCACTTTATAAAGAAAAACTTGCTACATACGGAAAAGGTGACACCTTTGATCAAAGCTCAGCAGTTGGGTTTATAAAACTATTTGGGCTGGATTTACAGAGTTTGAAATCTAATTAGCCCACTTCACAGTACACCCAATAGCCTGTGTGTTTGCTCTGCTCACTGGTTTGTTTTCCAGGATAGCTTCAAGCGCTTCTTTTAAATTTTGTTTTGTAACTTTTTTTGGTTCTTGCCAATTATCATCTATTCTTCCGTGATACTGAAGTACTCTGTTTTGATCAAAGACAAATATCTCAGGAGTAAAGCTAGCTCCAAATGTTTTTGCTACTTCCTGAGTTTGATCTCGCAAATAAGGAAAATTGTATTTTTTATCTTTTACTCTTTTAACCATATTTTCAAAACTGTCTTCAGGATAATTTATTTCATCGTTTGAATTTATAGCCACAAAAGTTACTTCTTTATCAGCAAAATCTTTTTGAAGATTAATAAGCCTGTCTTCATATGCCTGAACATATGGACAATGATTACATGTAAACATGACTACTATAATTTTGCTCTCTTCAAATTCATAGGGATTACACTCACGTCCGTTTGTAGCCGTCAAAGTAAAGTCAGGTAACTTATCTCCAATTTTTAAGTGTGTTTCTGTAAACATATCAATCTTCCAAGTAATTAATAATTATATAACATTGTCATTGCGAGCTGAACGAAGTGAAGCGTGGCAATCCCGAATGTTTCACATAAATTAGATCAAGATTGCTTCGTCAGGCTTTGCCTTCCTCGCAATGACATTTAACGCTTCCCCCACTAAATACAGCGAACCGGTAATCACAATTAGGTCATTAGACATTTGTTTTGCTGCTTGAATAGCTTCTTCTAAATTAGTACATAAAATTGCTTTTGAATTGATTTTCTTAAGATACTCGGCTAGTATTTCTTTTTTTGTTGCTCTTTCTGATTTTGGCTCCGTGCAAACTACAGTACTGCCTTCTGGAATTAGATTCTTTAAAAAACTTTCATAATCCTTATCAAGCAATCCAACTATATAAATAATTTGTTTATCAGGAAACTTCTCAAATAACAATTTCTTCAATTCAGTTGCAGCAGCAGGATTATGCGCTCCATCTATAAGTATTTTTTCGTCTTTAAAGTACTGAAATCTGCCTGGAAACTGCAATGACTCTAAAAAGTTTTTGCCGCCATAATCACTACATTTAAGGTTTAATTTTTCCGAGATAATTTGCCAGGTTTTTAAGGCTATTTCAATATTTTTATTTTGATATGTTTCATATTGTTCGGTATCGACATGAATCAACTTTGTATTTAATTCTTTTGCTTTTTCTTTAATTACACTTAATGCAGGTTCATCTGCTCCGGTAATAACAATGTTGTTTTCTTTTATTATGCCTGCTTTTTCACAAGCTATTTTTTCTAACGTATCTCCCAGATATTGCATGTGATCAAATGAGACATTTGTGATTACAGAACAAAGTATATTTTCAGAAGAGACAATATTCGTAGCATCAAGTTTTCCGCCCATGCCTACTTCAATACATGCTATGTCTACATTTTCTTTTTCAAACAAATGAAAAGCAATCACTGTATAAATTTCAAATTCTGTAAGTTTGTCATTGGCTTCTGATTCAAAGTCTTTTATTTTTCCAAGAACTTCATTAGATATCTTTTCCAGATAACAAATTTCAAGTGGCTTTTCATTTATTACAAATCTCTCATTGAAATTAACCAAATGCGGGCTGATATATCTTCCTACCTTGAAGTCAGTAAAATGAGAAAGCAAGTTAGAGAGATAAAAGGTAACAGAACCTTTACCGTTTGTCCCGCCAACAATTATTGATTTATATTTTTCCTGAGGATTACCTAGATAATTCAAGCATGATTTAACTCTTCTGAGATCAAATTTGATTCCAAGATTAGTTCTTGAATTTATAAATGCTTGAAGCACAACTTAATCACGCTCTTCAGGAGAATCTTTCGGCGTAAGAGTGAATACCCCTGAAACATCATCAGCTTTTACGCTGTATTTTGCTTCCTGAGAATAACTTGAAAGCTCAACTTCATTTTCGTCAGTTGATTCTTCTTCATATTCTTCATTTTCATTTTCGTCAAATTCGTTTTCAAACTCATTTCCTGTTTCATTATTAAGTCCTTCTTCAGTAGTAGGACTTGTTCCTTCTGAACCATTTCGAATTACTTCTTCTTCAGTTATTGGTTCCGAAATTTCTCTTTCTACCGGTGCACTTGAATCACTATCCTGCTCCTGCCTATCTTGCTGAGGACCTTCTTGTCTTCGCGGATCGTGCCTTCTTTGCATTCTGTTTCTGTTATTATTTCTTTGAGCTCTCCAGTCGCCTCTGTCACCGCGCTCTCCTCTATCCCCTCTGTCACCGCGATCACCTCTGTAACCTTCCTGACCCTCTCTTTGTTTTCTAATTTCACCGCTTAAACCAATTTCAAAGACAATTCCAGAACCGTGACAGCTGGAACAATGATGCCCAAAAATTTCCATTAAACTTTGACCTTGTCTTCGTCTGGTAAGTTCAACCAATCCTAGATCACTTAGCTGCCCAATTTGTGGTTTTGCTCTGTCTGACATAAGAGCGTTCTCAAATGCTTCAAGAACATTGATTTGATCTCTTCTGTCATCCATATCAATAAAGTCAACGACTATAACACCACCAATATTTCTCAGCTTCAGCTGCCTTCCGATTTCATGTGCTGCTTCCAGATTAGTTTTTAAAACTGTTTCACGAAGCGTTCTTGAGCTGGTAAATCTTCCTGAGTTTACATCTACAACTGTCAATGCTTCTGTAGTCTGGATAAATAAATATCCGCCACTTGGAAGTTCAACTTTTGTCTGCAGTGCAGTTAAAATTTCTTTTTCAACTCCACGTGAAGAAAGTATATTTCCTTCTTTATGAAGAGTTATTTCTACATCTCTGCCAGTCCAGTTTTTTAAGATCTGCTCTGCTTTTGCCTGACCGCTTGGAGTATCTGATACTACTTCTCCGATTTCTGCAGTATAAGCATCTCGAACTACTCTGTAAATAAAGTCCTGATCCCTGAATACAAGACCAGGATACTTATGATTCTCATGTTTATCTGCAATTTCTTTCCAGAGATCCCAGAGCATCTTAAAATCTTCTTCCAGATCATATTCATCTTTTCCTTCTGCTTCAGTCCTTACTACTATGCCAACACCAGGTGGCTTAAGCAAAGAAACCATGGCTTTAAGTCTATTTCTTTCCTGATAATCTACAATTTTTCTGCTAACTGAAACATTTGTATTTTCAGTAGTTAAAACTAAAAATCTTCCAGGCATGCTTATGGCTGTGTTAACCCTAGGTCCTTTGTTGCTTGTAGGCTCTTTCACTATTTGTACAAGAAGTTTTTGATTTGGTTGTACTCTGTCATTTAGACTTCCATGTCCTGGTATATCACTGGCGTGTAAAAACCCCATTCTGTTATTTCCAAGATTCACGAAGACTGCATCAATACTTGGCATAATATTTTCAACCCTAGCGGTATAAATATCTCCAAGCAACAGATCTCCTCTATGTATAAAAAATTCAATTGCTTTATCATCTTCCATGATTGCAGCTATTTTGTCTCTTTCTGATATTATTAACGATTTCATTTTTTTCCTTCCTTTTAATAAAAAGTTCCTGCAAAAAATTAATTTTGCCTGAATCTTTTATTTTTTATTTTTTTAAACCTAAAATTTGTTCTTAACTCCATTAAATCTGAATAATGTTTTCTTTTTTTATTTTCCAGTCAATTTGCCAGTTTTTTTGAAAATCATTTGCTTTAAGTCCTTTTGGGATAATTTGATCTAAAACCATTTCTGCTCTAGTACTTCCTGACAGAATTAATTCCAGCTCCAGCGGTAACTCATTTGTAATTTTTATCCCTTCAACTTGAGATCTAATATCTAATTGTTTCTCAGACTTATTTTTATTGTCTTTATTATTTTTTAAAACCTTTAGAATTAAAAACTTTTGAGCAAGAAAACTTTCAATTAAACTTCTTAACTCACATATATATTTTTCCCATATCTCAGGCTTATAAGTCAAAATTCTATACAAAAATTTTATATTGTTTACATCACCCAATTTTTGGTTAAAATCAACTGTTTTAGCACTTATAAGCTGGAATTCGGGCGGCAATTGCTGATTTAACCTAATTTGTAAGTCAGGATCCTCAACATAATCAGCCAGCTCAAGATGAAGCAATTCACAATCACTTTCATAATAAATAGGTAATGGCAAAAGCCATTGCATTTTGGGCCGGGGGTTAAAACCCTCTGTAAAAGAAAATGGAATTCCTGCCCTTCTCATTGCTCTTTCAAAAAGCCTACTAACATCAAGATGAGAAATAAATCTTAAATCAGCTGATTTAGTATGAATGATTTCAATTTTTTGAACGGATTTAGTAGGTAAACTAATTTTAGGTTTCGCCGATACGCCGGTTCGCCGATACGCCGGTTCGCCGTTTCGTCCACTCGCCGATTCGCCCATTCGTCCATTCGCCGACTCGCCGACTCGCCGTTTCGCCGTTTCGTCTCCTAAATCTATTTCTTTCACGAATTTATTATTCTTCGACTTATCCTCAGTAACCAAATTTAATACACCCAGTTCAAAACAAACTCCACAGGCATGGCATGTATTTTCTGTGCATGGTGACGTTTCAGTTACACTTAAAGCCTTTTTCATTTCTTCTATTAAAAATTTATTCAAAAGTCCGGTGTCAATAATATCCCAGGAATTAATTGATCCGATTTCTCTGTGTTTTGTAGCTTCAAAGTCCAGATCCAGATTAATTTCTTTACCTGCTTCCTTCCAGAGAGAAATATCCAGACATTCATCCCATGCATCAAACTTTGCACCTTTTTTAAATGCCGAATAAATTAATTCTGAAATTCGACGATCGCCCCTGCTCATTACAGCTTCAAGCAGTGCAATTTTTGGATCTGTACAATTTAATTTCACCGTGCGAAGTTTATATTCTCTGATTTTTTGTTTCAGATAAATTATTTTTTGTTCAAATTCACTTGTCTTATTCTGACTAAACCATTGAAAAGGAGTAAAAGCTTTTGGAACAAAAGTAGAAATAGTACATGTAATATCAAGAGGTTTTTTGTTTTTTATTCTTGAAAGATCATTTGCCCATTTTAAAAGATTTATAATTCCATCCAGATCAGCAGTAGTTTCTGTAGGCAGTCCAATCATAAAATAAAGTTTTACATGCCGAAAACTGCCGTCATAAACACTTTCAATGGCTCGTTTAATATCTTTTTCTTTAAGTCCTTTGTTAATTACTTCTCTTAGCCTTTCTGTTCCAGCCTCGGGAGCAAGAGTAATGCCTGATTTTCTTACAGTATTTAATTCATTTGCAATTTCCATGTTAAATCTGTCTGCTCTTTGCGACGGCATGGAAAGTGAAATCCCTTTTTTAGAATGAGCAGCATTTAAACTAACTGCAGCTTCATGAAGTCTGGTGTAATCGCTGGCAGAAAGTGACAACAATGAATATTCATCGTAACCGGTATTTTTTAAAGCTTCTGTTGAAAGTTTTATCAATTCATCCGGGGTTCTTTCTCTGACTGGAAGATAAACATATCCAGGCTGACAGAATCTGCAACCCCTGTCACAACCTCTTCTTATTTCCATTACCTGTCTGTCCTGAACAGATGCCAGATAAGGTATTGGACCAGAAGTAGGCTGATTACGATCACTTAAATTTACAACTCTCTTAGTGATTTTTTCAGGAATAGTCATTGCGAGGAGCGGAGTGACGAAGCAGTCTCGATCTTTTTCAGGTGAGTCGATCGGGATTGCTTCGCCGGAGCCTGCCCCGAGCGAAGCGTGGGGGACTCGCAATGACAAATCAATTGGCTTTGGTAAATAGTTTTCATTTGGATCCGGATTATAAAACTTCGGCACATAAACTCCTGGAATCTGAGCAAGTTTTAATAATAAATCTTGCTTACTTTGGACAGACATACAATCTGCTCCTACATTGGGGCAAACACGCTGGTATGCCCCTACAGATTTTATTAAATCTAATATTTCAATAATTACTTCTTCACCATCCCCGATAATAAAAAAATCAATGAAATCAGCCATTGGTTCAGGATTAAAAGCAGCAGGACCACCAGCAAAAACCAGAGGAAAAATATCTTTTCTTTCTGCAGATAAAACCTCTAGCTTTGAAAGCTCAAGTATATTTAAAACATTTGTATAAGAAAGTTCATAAGAAAGTGAAAATCCTAAAAGATCAAAATCATTAAGTGGCTTAAAGCTTTCCCAACCCCACAGAGAAATATTTTCTTTTCTTAAAAGCGCTTCCATATCCTGCATTGGAGCATATGCTCTGTCACAAAGATAATCACTGTGACTGTTAATGATTTGGTATAAAATCTTTGTACCAAAATTTGCCATTCCAAGTTCATAGAGATCGGGGTAAATTAATGCAGTTTTTACTTTTGCATCTGACCATCTTTTTTTCGCCGTTTCGCCGATACGCCGATACTCCGATACGTTCTCTTGTTCTCTCGCCGATACGCCCACTCGCCGTCTCGCCGTTACGTTTTCTACCAAGTGTCCCCACTCAATTCCAAGATACTGACCTGGTTTTTGAACTTTAAGCAAAAGATTGTTAACAAGGTTTAAATAAGTATCTGTACCTTCATTCTTATTATTGTTAATTTTCAATAGCGTGTCTTGCATCTTTTTTACCGCCGGCATTCTTCATAATAATTCAGAATGCCGGCTTTGCATTTTGAATTATGCTCAACTATACTGGTTCAGTTATAATATTAACTTATGAAGGAACAGTTCATTAGCGATGATTTTAAGTTTCCGGTAACTCTGGCAATTACCGGTGCCAGTGGCACAGTATACGGACTAAGAGTGCTTCAGTTTTTACTTGAAAATAATTACAGAGTTGAATTTGTAATTTCAGAAAGTGCATCAAAAGTAGCCTTGGATGAAATTGGTTTAATTCTTTCATTAAGCCCTGCAATTTTAAAAGAACAAGTATTATCCTATTTAGAATCCAAAGGCAAGAAAAATATAAATAAGAACTTATTAAATGTCTGGGAATTTAATGATATTTCTGCATCTATTTCAAGCGGTTCTTATCGTACAAGCGGAATGATGATTATTCCTGCAAGCATGGGCACAATTGGTGCAATTGCAAGTGGCACCTCTGATAATCTCATAACCAGAGCCGCAGATGTGTGTTTAAAAGAAAGAAGAAAACTTGTAGTTGTCCCCCGTGAAATGCCTTTGAACACCATTCATCTTGAGAATCTTCTAAAGCTAAGTAAAATTGGCACAATTATTGCTCCTGCCTGCCCAGGTTTTTATCACAGACCTGAAAATCTTGATGAAGTAATTGATTTTGTTGCAGGTAAGATATTAGATTTATTTGGATTTGATCATAATCTTTTCAAAAGATGGAAAGTAGACTCTAATTTACTTGCAGTTAATTAGTCTAATTTTTATAACTTAATAAAACCAATTACTAATAGTATTAAAATAATATGAAAAGTAATTTTATGAACGATTTTTCATTTGTAGACGAAGAACTTGAACTTCTTTCTGAAGCCGGGCTAAGAAGGGAATTAAAAACAGTTCTTACTGCAGGTGGGCCATGGATAGAAATTGCAGGAAATAAAAGAGTTCTTCAATTTGCATCAAATAATTACCTCGGTCTTTCAAATCATCCGGAAATAATAAATGCAAATTGAAGAACTCT
>MFRM01000019.1:117639-144550 GCA_001784555.1 Candidatus Melainabacteria bacterium RIFCSPHIGHO2_02_FULL_34_12
TTATTGAGTGGTACTACTGATTTACACGCATTGCTTGAAAAAAATATCAGCGAATTTGAAGGCACTGAAAGCAGTATATTTTTCAGCTCTGGATATACAGCAAATGTCGGTGTACTTTCTTCGCTTATAAATAAAGAGGATGCAGTATATTCGGATGAATTAAATCATGCATCAATTATTGATGGTATAAAATTATCCGGAGCAAATAAATTTATTTACAATCACAGAGACATTAAGCACCTGGAATCTTTAGTACAAGAAAACAAAGACAAGTTTAAAAGAAGTTTCATGGTAACTGATACTGTTTTTAGCATGGATGGCGACATAGCAAATCTTACTGACATTGCAGGGATTGCTGAAAAATATGATTGCATAACCATTGCAGATGAAGCACATGCTACAGGAATTTTTGGTAAAACAAACAGAGGAGTTGTAGAAGAACTAAATCTTGATAAATATTTTCCTATAAAAATCGGTACTTGCTCTAAAGCACTTGGAGTAGAAGGAGGATTTTGCGCTGCACCTAAGAATGTCGTGGAATTGCTTCAAAACAAAGCTAGATCCTTTATGTTTTCTACCAGTCCCAGCCCGGCCATTCTTGGTGCAGTAATAAAAGCATTTGAACTTTTAAAAGACAGCAGCTGGAGAAAAGAAAAGTTATGGCATAATGCTAAATTACTTTATACTGGTTTAAAAAAGAATTACAAACTAAAATTAAACGAATTTAAAACTCCGTTTATTTGTGTTTATTTTAATTCAACCGAAGAAGCTATATATATCTCGAATAGACTTTTTAACGAATGTCACATATGGGCACCAGCCATACGACCACCTACAGTTAAACAAGCAAGAATCCGCTTAACACCTATAGCTACACACAGCGAAGATGATATAAATTTTGTTATTAAAGCATTTGAATTTATATCTAAAGATATTAAAGTCGAACCTCTTTCTTTAAAAGTAAGTTAATGTATATAACATACTAAGTTTTCCCTTTTCTCCCAACAATGACAAAGCTACAACTAAAAAACATTTCAAAAAGTTTTGGCGATACAAAAATACTTCATAACATTAACCTAAATGTGCATGATGGAGAATTTGTGGTTCTTGTAGGTCCATCAGGATCAGGTAAATCAACTATTTTAAGAATAATTGCCGGGCTTGAACAGCCTACATCCGGACAAATAGAAATCGACGGAAAGAACATAAATAATTTACCCCCTAAAGATCGTGACATTGCAATGGTTTTTCAGAATTATGCTCTTTACCCGCATATGACTATTTATAACAACCTTGCATTCCCTTTAAAAATGAAAAACACAAACAAAGAAACTATAAATTCTCTTGTAAATGAGACTTCTGAATTGCTTGGAATTAGAAATTATCTCCTTAAAAAGCCCAGACAACTTTCAGGAGGCGAAAGACAAAGAGTAGCTCTCGGTCGTGCCATCATTAGAAAACCAAAATTCTTTCTTATGGATGAACCCTTAAGCAACCTAGATGCAAAATTAAGGACACAAATGAGAGCAGAGCTTTTAAAAATTCATAAAGCATTATCAAAATCAGTAATTTATGTCACTCATGATCAAACCGAAGCACTTACTATGGGTAATAAAATTATCGTATTAAATAAGGGAGAAATACAGCAAGAAGGTTCCCCCTCAGATGTTTACGAAAAGCCACATAATATTTTTGTGGCGGAATTTGTAGGAAACCCGGCAATGAATTTATTTAAAGTTATCATAGAAAAAAAGTCTAAAATATTTTTATTTGACAAGGATTTCTCTTTTGAAGTACCTGAAAACATATATAAAAAACTTCAGGCAAATAATTCCCTGAATAAAGATTTAATCCTAGGAATAAGACCTGAAAATATTCATATTTCTGAACATAGTCCAGCTGAAAATAAAATAGAGTTCACGGCACATATTGAATTAATAGAAATGCTGGGGAATGAACAACTCATCCATGCAAGCTGGAACAGCAATACCAAAGGCAGTACCTTTACTATAAGGCATTCAGGTAAGTGCCATTTAAAACAGAATGAATCGGTAAAAGTTTTTTTTGACATAAATAATGCACATTTTTTTAATTCGGAAACCGGTGAAAGAATCAGTTTATGAACATTACAATGTGTGTTTTTTATGGTTTCTGGTCTTTTTCAATTGGTTTATCTTTAGGAAGTTTTTTTAAATTGATTGTAGACAGATACGGAACAAATGAATCTATTATATATAAGCCTTCATACTGTTCTCATTGTAAAAAAAATCTTTTTTGGTGGCATAACATTCCAGTTTTAAGCTACTTAATCTTAAGAGGAAAATGTTATTTTTGTAAAAACAAAATTGATGTTAATTGTCTATATGCTGAAGTCATAACAGCTTCAACAGCTTTAATACTTTCAGTACATACCTGCTTAAATAATGAGCCCATATCACATACATTATTTCTTCTGTTTTTTATTATGACTTTAATATTATTATCTATGTTTGATTTAAAACATAGAATTGTTCCTCATAAAATCACATATTCAGCCATCACTTTAATAATTATTTTTCAATTCCTACTGACTAAGGAATTTTATATTTCATTTTTAAATCTTGGAATTGCATTTTTATTTATGGATTCTTTATATTTTCTAACTACTTTGTTTAAAAAATTTGAAATGGAAATAAATCATATTTCCATTCCTGTTCTTTTCTGGTCAATTGCTTTTTTCTTCAATCAAAATCTTTATATGGTTATTTTTGCGATTTTTATTTATTTTTTATTGTTAAAAATAAACCTGCCGGGCAAATTAATCAATCTTAGCTGGTTCATTTTGCTTTTCTTTCTGTCATTTCTAATCTATAAGTCTGTATTTATTAATCTCGCTGTTAACAATTTAATAACTTTATTCTCTGGCATAGGAATTATTTATTTTGTATGTGAAATTATATTTTATTTTCTTCCAATGGTCGTACAAACCTCGGATTTTATTAAAAATAAAGAGGAAAATGAGACAAAAATAACCATAGGTGGCGGAGATATTACGGTTTTTGCCCTGATTAGTGTATTTTCAGGTTTTAAACTTGCCTTTTTAACTTTATTTATTGCATCTTTATTGGCTACATTAAGTCATTTAATCATTAGGGCAGGCGGTAAGTATATTAATTTTCCACAAGAAAAAATTTCACAATATATACCACTTGTCCCATTTTTAACTTTAGCTAGTTTTATTATAATTACATTCAATGTTTACTAAGCAAAAAAATCTAAAAACACTGACTAAGATTCTGAGTCTTGATATTTCAGAGAATAATCTCTCTGCTGTTGAAATTCAGTTTGGAAAGAATAATACAGTTAGTCTTACAAATGCCTTTCATTTAAACGTACCTGTTTTTCAGGATGCTAATAAAACCATAAATTACATTATTCAAAATTTAAAAGCATCGAACATAAAAACAAAAGAATGTGTAATTGGTTTTTCAATGCAGTATTTCAAACTGCTTCCTGTTCCAATACCACATACAATTCCTGAGGAAGAATATGGTTCCATAATTATTCAGGAAGGAAATCTGGATCCAAACAACGAAAATATAGGATGGAAACTTTTAAAGAATACTACGAGGCAGGATAGTGATGGCATTACAAGGCAGGATGTTTTAGGAATTTCGATTCAGAAATCACTGGTAGACTTTTCCAGACTATTATGTCAAAAGTGTAATTTAAAATTAATTTCATTATCTCCTTCTTTTCTTTCTATAGGACAATTTCTACCACAAAAACCAGAAGATAATTTAACTGCTACACTTTGGGTCTCTCAAATAAGATCAGAACTCGTAGTCTGGTCAGGACAGGAACCAATTTACGAACATCTTTTTCTTACTCATCTATTAAATGATCAAATTTTCCAGTCAATAAATTACATTCAAACCCAATTACCAGGCACGCAGGTTAATACTGTTTATTCATACGGACCTTTTGTAAAAGAAACGAATTTGTCTCAGATTCCCTATAATATTCAGCTTTTAAATCTTCCCGGCAATATTATGGATGCAACAGGTATTTTACAGAAAATAAATTTGAACGAAGTTATTGGAGCTATTGCAACTGCTGCTTCAGTAACTAAAACTGCAGAGAATGGGCTGCCAAATCTGCTTAACAGTATTAAAACTAAAACAGAAGGATTACAAGGTATTTTTAAAGATATAAAATCTCCTGTTTCAAGAACATCATTAAAAGAAATTAAGTTACCTTTTGCCTCATTATTAAAATCGCTTGATCCTGAATTAAGAAAGTATGCTTATGCATCTGTTTTAATACTGCTTATAAGTATTTTTAGTGGTTTATTTATTAAAAGTTTTCTTCTCTCCGGGCTTGAAACAGATAAATCTGTTTTTGATAACAGAATTACTCTTGCACAGGCTCATCTTACAAAACTGCTGACATTTGAAAGAACAAATAAAATTTTAAATATGAAGTCGAGTTATTTTTCTAAATTAATCGACAGCAGAAAACCATGGTCTAGAATTTTAAAAGAAATAGCTGACATGACTCCCAAAAACTTATGGATTGACAGGCTGGATATTAGAAATGATTCGATTAATATTTTTGGACGATCTCTTAATATTGATGCTGTAGCAAATTTTTCAATAAATTTAAACTACACTGCAAAACTTCTCGGTAATGCTCAGATAATTGCACTGAAAAAGTTTCAGGAAGAAGGCATTGATATTGTTGAATTTCAGGTAACCGTTCAGACTGTTGACAGTCTGAAAACAGCTCTTGGTAAAGAAAAAGACACTACAAAATCTATGCCAAAGACATGAAGCTTATTCCAATTTTAAAAAAGATTTTTCTTCATGTATTTCTTATATCTTTAAGCTTAATTTTTTTATTTCCTTTGTTATGGATGATATCTACTTCACTAAAAACCCCGGATCAAATTTTTCTCCCTTACATAAAATGGATTCCTGATCCAATTGCATGGGATAACTATTCAAAGATATTCAGCCAGGTAAATTTATTAACTGCATTTCAAAACACCGTTTTTCTTGCAATCTTAAATGTTGTCGGCATTTTATTCTCTTGCTCACTTGCAGCATATGCTTTTGGTGTTTTAAAGTGGAGATACAGAGACATTTTGTTTTATATTACTCTTTCTACAATGATGCTTCCTGAAATGGTTACACTTGTTCCACAGTTTGTATTATTTCAAAAACTAGGGTGGTATGGAACTTTTCTTCCATTAATTGCACCGCAATTTTGCGGAAATGCATTTTACATTTTCTTACTGCGACAGTTTTTTATGACCGTTCCGCGAGATCTCCATGAAGCAGCAAGCATAGACGGTTGTTCAGAATTTCAAATCTATAGAAAGATATATTTGCCGTTATCTGTTCCTGCTCTTTCAGTAGTTGCATTGTTTCAGTTTTTATTTACATGGAATGACTTAATGAAGCCTTCTATTTATTTAATAGATCAAAACCAATACACGCTTTCTCTGGCACTGCAACAATTTAAAGCCCAACACGGAGGAACAGAATGGGCACTCTTAATGGCAACAGCTACACTGGTTATACTTCCGATAATAATAATATTTTTCCTGGCACAAAAAACTTTTGTACAGGGAATTACTATGACAGGAATTAAAGAATGATTATTAATTAGCCTGCCCTATCGGAGAATTTAATTCCTTGAAGCATTTTATATGCTTTTTTGCCTAGCTCAGAATCAGATTGTGATTTCATTACTTTGACAAGAATTCCTACTGCATCTTTTTGTTTTCCTTTTTTTATTAAAATTTTTGCGAATAAAACGGATGATTCATCCCTAAGATTTCCAAAATCAATTGTATGAGCTTTTTCAATTTTACTTGCATTAGATGTTTTTACATCTTTACTTAGAATTTGAAACAGATCAAAATGATATTTCGTAGCATCACTTAGCCAGTCATTTATTTCATTAATTATTTTTTCCGCTTCATTGATTTTTCCTTCGTTTAGAAGAATTTCTGCTTCTTTAATTTGATTAGCTGAATGTATTAGTCCAAGCTGATTTATTGGATCTTCGTGTACACTTAAATATGTTTTTGGAGCAGGTGTTTTAACAGTGCCAGATGAGCTGCTTTGCATATTAATAACCGGCTGGTTTGTCTCTGAATATGCAATGTTTTTTGAAATTGAAAATATATTAATTAAAAAAATGGCTGTAAATACTAAAGCTTTGTTTTTTAGAAACATAATCAGCCATTTTATCCTTTAGGCTATTGTCATAGTGGAATCTTTTATCTTGCAAATATTATGTTATTAATCTAAAATCAAGAAGCAAAGATTTTTGAATCAAGATCTTCATAGCCTCAGGTTTCCCGAGCTCTGATACTCTGATTTTCTGATTCTCTGATTCTCTGATTCTCTAGAAACGCCCTCATCGTCTAGTGGCCTAGGACATCGCCCTTTCACGGCGGTAACACCGGTTCAAATCCGGTTGGGGGTAATTTTAAAGTTAGCATTGTAAGAAAATTAATACCTTTAACTAATTTGATTAATTTCAACTAAGCTTTTCCAATTAAAAATAAACAAAATATAAAACCCAAACATGTAATGTATTGACTCTGAAGGTTAAATACATGACAATATATAGTGCATGGTATTTAAGAAACGATTTTTTAGCACTACATATAGTATGTGTGATTTATATAAGAAAAAGGATAAATGCAACCTCTAGCAAATGTTTTACCATCACCTAGTAGACATTTTAATGAGGCAACTACCTTTACGGGAGAATACGAGAAAAGAAGATTAGGAAATGGAAATCTTCCACCAGGTTTAAATATAGAAAATTTACAAGAAGGCATTATCAGATATGACAATCTTTTTGGTTATACAGATTCAGGTCTTGAAATAATTGGACAAACAGAATCAAGTCCGTTTGCTTTAAACGCTCAAAGGTCATTAAGAATTGGTGCCACTTTATCTGCTGTAATTTTAAATTTAGTTTCAGCAGTAGGACTTTTTTATTCAGGAGCAAAGTTAATTTCATCTAGTTTATTTGGAGGTGGAACTATTGAAGATGCCCAAAATTCTTTGTTTAAATCTTTCACTGCTGCCTCACTTGCCGGTCTGGGAAATGCAGCTTCACATGAAAACGTTAACTGGGGCGGTGGTGCAATCGGTATGGGAATATTCAGTAAATATTTACTAGATAAAGATAAACCCTGGGCACTGGCAGCATTTTCTATTTTTGATGCACTAAATTCAAAAGGTATGGGTGAAGTTATAAGAAGAGATAATAAGAATGCATCTCCATTTGAAAATTCAATGTTTGATAGTCCAAGACTTGCATCTTTAAGATTTTTAATGCCTTACGAACAATCAATACGTCATTTTTTTAAAAGAGTAACTACTAAAGAAGGCTGGGCAAAAACATTTGTTGATGATCCTTCTGAATCATTTGAAGCTGCCAGTGGTGGATTACTGGTTGCAGGCGGAGGACTTGGGATAGCATCACTATTTTCTCCACTAATGTCAGAAAGAGTTAAATCCTTATTTTATATCCCTTACAGCCTTACATCATTATTAAACTTAATTGCTCTTGGAAGAGATGGAATAACCATTATGAAAAAAGCTCAGCGTAAAGATGGAAGGGAACCAATAGAAACCAGAATGATTAATCTGGAAGGCTGTGCAAAAGCAATTGCAGCTCCAGTTCTTGCACTTAATTATGGAATACTTGGTCTTTGTGGGTTAGGACTATTTAAAGGAACTGGCGAAAAACTAGCAATGGCAATTCGTTCATGGGGAGTAGCTATTGCAAATATAGGGTTTGCTGCTCAGTCAGCAGTGAAATTCTGCATACCGGATTTATTCGGACCAACAGAAGTTAGACAAAAAATCAAGTTCAGGTTATATCCGAAAATAGTAATGGCAAGATTTAAAGAGTTAATTGGCTGGGTAAATGCTGAAAAGCAAACTCGTGTTATAGAAAACAGAGAAAGCAACCTTTTCGAACCTATTATAAAAAGAGATAGAAATTATGAATTACTTGAGCGAATCTCAAATACTGTAAGATTTCAACTACTTAAATCAAAATCACAAACCGGTGTTCCAAATGAAATGGCACTCGAAAGATCATTTTTAAACAGATATGTTCATAGCAGAAGAGTTGGAGCACTTGGAATACTTTACTATGATCAACTTGTTGACAATACCACAGATCCACTACTTAAAGAATATTTAGAAAATAAAGAGCTTGAAACTGCGTTTAAAGTTGCATGCTTAACACATGACAATGGTCAATTTATGAGATCACATTTAATGGAATCAGCAAAGCATCGAATTGATAACGATGAAGAAAGCGTAAGAGGACTAGAAAGAGGTTCTGAGATATATCATGAGGTCGTAAGGTATTATTCAGATATTGGCAGTCCAGAAGAAGCAGAGCAACATGCCGAAAGAATACTTGCAATTGCAAGAGATATTATAGGCTTAAAACACCCTCTATCTAACATTTATAAATGGGCTGATTTTTCAGAATACATAAGGTCAAGCGGTGGCGATTTTAATTCATTCAGTTTCACATCCTGGACAAGAGATGATTATGAAAGTTTTGCAAGACAAAGACTAATTTACCTGGATAAAGCAGAAAGTGATCCTAAAAAGAGAATAAAATCAGGGTTTACTGAAGAAGGAGCTATAACTGCATTTAAACAATTATATTACAGACTCTTATTTAATGCTTTTATTAATTACCATCCCACTACACAGGCAAAAGAACATTCTTATAAATTAGGAATTCAAAATTCACCTGATCTTACTATTGATAAACTTATGAATATGAAAACTGAAAGTGGGGTAGATGATTGCGCATTTAAAGGTGTTAATAATATTAATGGCTCAACCCATTCCAGAACAAGAGTTGTATTTGGCGGGAGAAGAGCATATTGTGGTTACGGGGATCCAAAAGACAGAATAATGGTCATTACTAAAGATAAAGATGGAAATATACAAGGACAAGAATTTTTAACTTATCTTGAAAGAGTTATAAAAACGACTAAACCGGAACTTTATAATTCTTTAAAACCAATGGTAAAAACACTTACATCTCCTGTCTGGATAGACTTAGAAGGTGAAATAAGACCTGAGACACTGGAAGACTTAATTAAAGCAAGGGCAAAGAAAGGTCATGCTCAGGGTTTAGCAGTGTAGGATTTAGACTTTATCAGATTATTATTTCGTTAATTTACCAAATATATTAGCTCTAAAACATTTTAAGGCATCAAACTTATTAACTAATCTTTCATAAGTTAAACCTAAATAAAAAGCTAATTCATTAAATAAAAGATAGGATGGTTCCATTTCAATAAACCGAAGATCAATTTTATTAAAACCGGCTTTTTGTGCAAGTTTTAAAAGATCACTTCGACTATTTGCTCTATAAAAAGTCCTATAGGCTTCATGAGAATCTTCTGGTAAACTACAAAGGGTTTTTACCACAAAAACATGAAACCAATGAGGAGTTAGCTTAGAAATTACTGAAACATAATGATATATGTTTGGGGTACGAAAATAAAAAGGAGCTCCTGGTTTTAATACTCTGTAAATTTCTTTAAAGCTAATCTTTGGATTTTCTATATGTTCAAGTACAAAATCAGACCACACCAAGTCAAAATGATCATTCTCAAACGGCAGTAGATTATCTTTTAGACATATTTTAATGTCTAGATCTTGATTAGATAAAACTTCTTTATCTATGTCGACACCATAAACGCATTTAACTTTACCTTTTAAAGATTTAACTTTATTTCCAGATGTATGCCCAGCGCCAAAATTCAAAACTGTAAATTCCTTATTAAGATTTTCTCCCAGAAAATCGTAAAAAAGTCGAGTTCCATCAAACTTGTCAGAAGGATAGTATTTGTCAATAAGTTTTCTACTGATCATTAATTTAACTGGCAATCTAATTCTTTATCAAGAATATGTTCTACTAACTAAACTGACACTGATTATATCCCTATCTCTTAATTATGTTACAAATGAAATTATTAATCATTTTGCAAAACATTTAAGAATATGCCTTTTAAACTGTTCTGGCGGATTATCCTGCGGACAAACTTCTCTAAATTGATTTTCAGAAGATTTCAAACCATACCAAGACATATAGTGTCCCGGAAAAGATAAAGTAGGCATTTCTCCCAGATAAGATGCCCATGCACTAAAGGTGCTCGGTGAGCTAAGCAAAACCTTTGCTTTACTGAGTAATAATAGATCTCTCAATGCATTTCCATTATTTATAAACTTAACATTAGGCTCATTAATTAATATATCTTTTAATTGAGCATAATTTCCGTCAGAAAATAAATATGCGACTATATTTTCACCCACCAGCTCCCTTATATGCCTCAAGTAAAATCGATACCATGAATTAGGTATCCAGTTTTCAGCAGTATAATCACCTCTTCTAATATGCATGGCAATTGATATTTCGGGGAAGTTATCAGCACTAATCAGCCATTTTTTTTTTGTAATAGATCTGATTTTCTGATAAATTAGATCTTTCCAGCCATTCAATGATTCAAAGTAATCTTTTAGTCCTTCAAATACCACTTTGCAGCTTCTGTCACATAATTTATCCGGGCTGGTAGTTAATAAGGCAGGTTCTGGGACATTGTTTAATGTTAAATCAAACCATAAAGACTGGAATCCGTTTATATAATCATTGTTTGTACAAAATAGATCTAAATACCACCTTTTATCTTTTTGAGAACGTAAAATTGGACCTATTTTTATTTGACTCCACACAGGAAAAATTACAGGTAATTTATGAATATATGAATATATGCAAGCACGTGCCCACGGAAACAGTTTATTTCCAATTCCACCGCCACCTGTATGAATTTTACAAATATAAAGTGGCTTCATTTTTTAAATACGCCATATCTTAGCATATAAATCTTTGCTCAACGCTTAACACCTACTACACCAATACTCAAAAAAGGATAATTAATAATTCTTGTGAATGGAATATCAAAACATATTATAACTCTAAGAGGAAATATAATTATGCTTGCAATCAGCCAATTTAAATAGCTTAATATTCTTTGCAAATTTATAAGTTGCTGTGTGAAAAAACCACTTATATATTCTTTAACTTCCAGCTCAAGTCCGTTTGCAGTAAAGAGATTCTCAATTTCTTCGTGAGTATATCCCCAGCGCACATGTCCGCCATCTTCAGTTAAAGAAAGCTTATCCCCGAGTAAATGATTATAGTGTTTATATGGAGCAGTTAAAATGAGTTTACCTCCCACTTTTAATAGATTTGAAAGATTTTTTATTACGAGAAAATCATCCATAATATGTTCGATGGTTTCAAAACAAATAATTTGATCAAATAAACCTATATCTTTTGTAACTCTTGGTAAATCTCTAAGATCTAACTGAATAAATTTAGCATTCTTAAGATCAAGTAGCTGAGCACGAGCATTAGCAACTTCAGTATTTCTTTTATCAAATGAGATGCCCAAAGATTCATTTCCAATACCAGCGGCATAAAAAGTAAAAGCTCCTGTTCCGCATCCAGCATCCAGTGTCCTGAGCATGCCGCCCTTAAGATAACGTTTAAGCCAGTTAAATCGATCAAAAGTACTGGGATCTCCAAAAAGAAGGGATATCTTCCAGCCAAAAAATCGAAATAATATACTCTGGATGGTTTGTGATTCTTGTAAAATTGATAGTTTCAAATGAATGTCCCTCAAACTAGAAATGATAACATTCAATAAATTAAAAAATGATTTTTTTGCAAGAAACTTTATGACCACCTTCAAAGTTAAGGCAATGTTATCGTAAGAAATTGCAAAGTTTAAACATACTTTATTGCTAAAATATAAAACCATGAGCCGATTAATTAGAGATCTTAAATCATTTGTAGGGTATTTAATTGATATATTTTTAATTGCTACTTTTAAATTTAGCAATCCACACAGTTACACAAAATTTCTAACCATTTACAGGACAAAGAAAAAAACAAATTCTGATATTTTTATTGAAACTGGCACCTTTTTAGGCGTTATGGCAGACAGATGTTCGAGGATTTTTAACAAGGTTTATACAATAGAATTAGATCCTACACTGGCACAGAATGCAAAAAATTACCTTGCAACGAGAAAAAATGTAACTGTTATTGAAGGTGACGGATTAAAGATTCTAAAAGAAATTTTTAAATCAGAACAAATAACTAACGCTATAATTTTTCTGGATGGACATTATTCAGGTGGAATTACTGCTTGTGGAGACATTCCTGAACCAGCTGTTGAAGAAATTTCAGTGTTATCTCAATATAAGGATAAGATTGGAGCAATTATAATAGATGATTTTAGAGTTTTTGGTTCAGAAAATAACATACCTACAAAATCAGAACTTTTTAAATCTGTAGAGAATAAATTTGGATACAATGAATTTGAAATAAATGTTTATTTAGATCAACTTTTGGTTATACGGAAAGTTTCTGCTAAGTAATGAATGAATGATCAACTGGCAAGCTTTGCTGAATAAATCAGACAAAGCTTGCTGTTGTAAGAGTTATATCTAGCCCACCACCAGGATTGAACTGGTGACCTCGTCCTTACCAAGGACGTGCTCTACCAACTGAGCTAGGTGGGCATTTTATTGCGCAAAGCAATTTTTCTAATAAAAATTGCTTTGACTTCCACAGACCGCCAAAAAGACCAGCTAAGCTGGATCTTTTTGGCTTTATTAGCCTGTCTAACCTGGGCGGCGCTGGGTTCGAACCAGCGTAGACTTACGTCAGCGGATTTACAGTCCGCCCCCTTTAGCCACTCGGGCAGCCGCCCCAAAGCCGAAGATCAGATTTGAACTGACGACCTACGGTTTACAAAACCGTTGCTCTACCACTGAGCTACTTCGGCACTAGTCCTCTAGATTTTAGCAAATATTTAGCCTATCTTTAAGCACTTCTATAACTTGCTTATGTAATAATTCAATGGGTCTTAAGCCATCCAGTACAACATATCTGTTTTTATGTATTTTTGCTAGTTCATCATAACCACTAATTACACTTTTATAAAACTGACTTTTTGAACTCTCAATTTTGTCTTTTGAGGCTTTTTTTTCTGCTCTTTCCAGAAAGACATCAAAATCTATCCTAAAAAGAATGGTTAAATTAGGTTCAGGCAAAGCAGTAACTTCAACCAATTTTAAAATTTTATTTATATCAAGTCTTCGACCAAATCCCTGATAAGCAATTGTAGAATCATAATATCTGTCACAAAGAACATTCTTTTCTTGAGAAATAGCAGGTAAAATGACTTTTTCATAATTATCCTGTATACCTGTAAAAAACAAAAACATTTCATTGATTTCAGAAAGTTTTAAATCATTTCTATGCAAAAGAATCTTTCGTAACTCTTTTCCTAATTGGGTTTCACCAGGATTAGCTGTAAAAATTACATCTTTTCTGCCGGAAAAATGTTTTTTTAAAAGATCAATTTGCGTAGTTTTACCTGAGCCGTCTATTCCTTCAAAAGTAATAAAGTACATTTTCTCTCGGTTTTCTTGATTTTCTTATTTTTTCTTTAATGAAAGGACATATTTATACAGTGCATCCAGCTGATCAGGATTACTTGTAATATTTTTAAACTCTGGCATTGGTTTAGGAGGATGATTAAGAAGCTCACTAAATAACTCTTTAGATTTTAATTTTGCCGAGCCTATAATGGGCTTGTCTTTTTTAATTAGATTTTGCCCATTTAAATGACATCCGGCACAATTAGCCTTAAATAATTTTTCACCGCCTATCTTACCTGGGTTTTGAGCATCATCAGGTTTTGAATATACATTATAGGCCAATGTAAATATACTTAAGAACATAAAGCAAAATAAAAGTAATTTTGCAAGTATTGGAATTCTCTGAAACATAGAGTCCTTTTCGATCATTAAATGCTAATTATAATATAGACCAATATAAATTATCTGCTTAACTTAAGGAGATTGCCACGCCTCATGGAATTTACCACGAGCGAAGCGTGGTGGTTCGGCTCGCAATGACAATTGACCGGTTGAATTTTATTCTACTTTTTTGATAACAAGCTTTATCTGAGCTGTTATTTCGTTATGAAGCTTTAGTTTTATATCATATTCACCAAGTTCATTTAAAGACTTTTTTAAGATAATTTGTTTTCTTTCAAATGGGATTCCAAGTTCATCACTAATTTTTTCTGCAATATCCTTTGCTGTAATTGAACCAAAAAGCTTTCCTGCTTCACCTGATTCTGCAGCAATTTCTATTTGACCAATTTCAGTTAATTTCTTACCAATTTCTTCAGCTTTAGTTCTTTCTTCCTGGTATTGTTTTTCCAGTAATTCTTTTTTCTTTTGGATTCTTTTAATTTCTCCAGGTGTTGGAATGACAGCAAGGTTTTGTGGCAGGAGATAATTTCGCGCATAGCCAGGTTTTACAGAAACAACTTCACCTACATTTCCAAGCTTTTCTATTTGTTCATTTAATAGTACTTTTACATTGGGCATTTCTTATAATCCTTACTTTTGAAACGAAAAACTATTTTAACATTTATTATAAAGATATTATGTATTAGCAAAGTAGAGACCTTGAAATATTCAGGAAAGCCTTACGTATTTAGCTTCAAGAACACCTTCTACCTCGCTTACTTTTTTAACAATTTCAGGCAATATGGGATCATCCAAATTTAATATCATTACAGACATTTCTCTTGGGCCCTTTCTTCCTACATGCATTGAACTGATGTTTACATTCCCCTGCCACAAAATAGTTGAAACCTGTGCAATCATTCCAGGTTTATCCTGGTGATGAGTAAGCAACATATGTTCAGCAGGAGTTGCACTCATAGCATAGCTATCTAACTGAACAATCACTGGAATACCCTGTGCAAGAAGTGAACCAGAAATTATTTTTATTGCTTTATCTGTTTTAATTGTAATTTTTAATTCTTCGACATAATCACCCGGATCAAAAGATTTAGATTCGATAACTTTTATTCCACGGGACTTTGCAATTATCGGAGCATTTACAAAATTTACACCCTCAACACTGCACGATAAAACTCCTTTAAGAACAGCCACGCTTAAAGGTGCAGTATCTTTTTTTGCCAGCTCTCCTTTTGCTTCAATTTGAATCTCATCTATTTTTCCATCAACCAGCTGAGCTGCAATAGTACCGAGATTTGAAGCCAGATACATAAAAGGTTTCACTTCAGCAATTGTTTCTGGTTTCATTGCCGGAAGATTAACTGCGCTTCTTGCAAAGCCTCCAGTTAAAACATCTCGTATTTGTTCAGCAACATCAAGAGCTACATTTAGCTGAGCTTCTTCGGTGCTGGCTCCAAGATGCGGCGTTAAAACAACCTTATTCCCAAAATCAAGCAAAGGACTGTCTTTAACAGGTTCTTCATTAAATACATCAAAAGCAGCACCAGCCACATGACCTGATTTAATAGCTTCACTAAGAGCGATTTCATCTATAATTCCGCCTCTTGCACAATTAACTATACGAACACCTTTTTTACATTTTTTCAGTGTTTCTTTATTTAGCAAATTTGTAGTTTCCGGGGTCTTAGGCACATGAAAAGTTATAATGTCTGATTTTTGCCAGATTTCATCAAGTGGAACCAGCGTAAAACGTAATTGGGCAGCTAGTTCTGCACTTACAAAAGGATCATAAGCAATTATTTTCATTCCTATAGCCTGAGCAATTTTTCCAACTCTGGTTCCGATTTTTCCTAAACCGACGATACCAAGAGTCTTATTAAAAACCTCAAAGCCCATAAAATCTGATCTTTTCCATTCATGTTTTTTCATTGATGTATCTGCAGGCGGAATCTGCCTGGCAAGAGACATCATCATTGCAATGGTATGTTCAGCTGCTGCAGTAGTATTACCCTCAGGCGAATTCACTACAATAATACCTTTCTGAGTAGCTGCTTCCAGATCTATATTATCCACACCAACACCTGCACGACCTATAATTTTCATTTTTGATGAGCATGCATCAATTACTTCTTTAGTAACTTTTGTCTGACTACGAACCAGAAGTGCATCATAATCTTTTATTTTTTTCTTTAATTCATCAGCAGAAATTCCAGGCGTATAATCCACATCTGCAACCTGCTTTAAAATATTTAAGCCGGCTTCATTTAATTTATCTGTAACTAAAACTTTTGGCATTATTATAAATGGTTAAATAAAACAAATATATTTTATCGTACCGGGTGATGTTTTTTAGAATAATCGAAATATTTCCGTATACATCGAAAAACTATGCATATAAAGCATTACACTTTCTGATGATATCAAAGAAAAGAAGCTGGATATAAGTATTATACAGATATAGAATAAAGATTCAATGGAAAAGAATTCAAAAATATATGTTGCTGGTCATACCGGGTTAGTAGGTTCAGCTATCATTCGTGAATTAAAATCTCAAGGTTATATAAATATCTTGACGAAACCTCATAACGAACTGGATCTTTTAGACACTGTAGCTGTAGCAAATTTTTTTGAAAAAGAAAAGCCAGAATATATTTTCCTTGCTGCAGCCAGGGTTGGCGGGATATATGCAAATAGCACATTTCCAGCTCAATTTATTTATGAAAATCTACAAATCCAAATTAATATAATTCATAATGCTTATTTACAGCATGTGAAAAAACTTCTTTTCCTGGGATCATCTTGCATTTATCCAAGAGAATGTCTTCAACCAATTAAAGAGGAATATCTACTAACCGGAAAACTAGAACCTACAAATGAAGCATATGCTATTGCAAAAATTGCCGGGATTAAAATGTGTCAAAGCTATAATAAGCAATTTAAAACAAATTACATATGTACGATGCCTACAAATGTTTACGGAATTGAGGATAATTTTCATCCAGAGAATAGCCATGTCATTCCGGCATTAATTTACAGGATTCATTCAGCAAAGAAAGACAATGCAACTCATGTAACAATCTGGGGAACAGGAAAACCATTCCGTGAGTTTATATACACAGATGATTTAGCAAATGCATGTATTTTCCTAATGCACAATTACTCAAATAATGAAATTATAAATATAGGGACGGGAGATGAGATCTCAATAGCAGAACTGACCAAAATTATTTGTGAGATCGTTGAATATTCAGGCAAAATAGTATTTGATCCTCTAAAACCAGATGGCACTCCAAGGAAACTGCTAGACACCAGTAAATTAAAGAAATTAGGTTGGACTACAAAAACAAACTTAAAATCAGGCATTGCAAATACGTACAATTGGTATTTAAAAAATATTTCTTGATTATATTAACAATGATTTTACAATGTGCTTATAACACTCTCAAATTTTTTTGAGCTTATTTCTCGATCAAAATATTTTTCTGCAACTTTGCGCCCCTGTACACCCATTTCTAAAAGCATTTCAGGGTGGTCAAATACCTGTTTTATAGCTCCAATCATATTTCTTATATCTCCAGGTGGAATAACTACGCCACAATTAAATTGTTTTACAATATTGCCTATTTCACTTTCTTCATCTATCAATGCAATAAACGGTTTTCCGCAAGCCATAACACCGTAAATTTTGCTTGGCACCACTAGTCCCGCTAAGCCTTTCTGAAGTGTAATCATATGAATATCAGAAGCACTTAAAGAATATTTAAGTTCTTCATAGGGTTGATACGGAAGAAAAATTACATTTTCCAGTATTTTATCTAAGACTAATTTTTGTAATCTTTTTTTATCTGCACCTTCTCCTATTAAAAAAAATCTTATTTTTTTATTTTCTTTCAGCCTTTCTGCAACATCAATTAACTTATCCAGCTCTTGCGACAATCCAATATTTCCAGAATACATAAGGGTAAAATAATTTTGCATATTATGCTTAATTCTAAATGGATTTTTGCTGGGAGGAACCGGGCACAGCATATCCGTATCAGCCCAATCATGAATAACTTCTATTTTATTTTCATTAACACCTTTTTTTATTATTGTTTTTTTCATATCCTCACCCAGGCATATTACTTTAGCTGAACTCTGAAAAGAAAAATAATTAATTTTTTTAAGTAACCAATTTATAAAAGGATTTTTTAACTTACCTGTAACAATCCCAATATCAGGATAAATATCCTTACATGAATAAACAAACTTTGCTTTATACCACTTTGAAAAAAAATAGCCTAAGAGACCAAGCACCGGGGGATCTGTCAGAGCAATAATTACATTAGGTTTTTCTTTAACAGTAAATCCACCTACAAATGCAGATAAAAAATAAGTAGCTAGATTAATTATTCTAAGTATTAAAAATCGTTTCGGAAAAACAGTTCCGCAGGCTCTAATAATTTCAATTGATTTGTATTTTTCTTTTTTTAATAAAAAGAATTTTTGATTGCTTTTATAATAAGATCTCCCTGCAATAACAGTTATATTATGTCCAAATTTTGACAAATCCTCACAAAGCTCGGTTAAAAACTGACCGGTAGCCTCTGTATCAGGATAAAATGAACGATTAAAAAATAATATATTCATTGAGCTAGCGAGTGGTCAATATTTTTTCCAGGATATTTTTAACTTCATTTTGTTTTCTGTCAGAAAAATACCAATCTATCGTTTTCTTCAAGCCTTCCTTCAATAGAATTTTCGGCTCCCAATTAAGTAATTTTTTAGCCTGCGAATTATCAGCTACTCTATTAAGTGGACCTACAGGCATATCAGGACGAAATCTTATTTCTGGATTATGCTTAGTATATTCAAGAATCATTTTAACAGCATCAATTACTTTATTTCTTTCCATTGTTCCAAGGTTTACGGCAGTACCATCATCAATTTTTTCTGCTGCTAAAATGGTACCCTCAACTATGTCATCAATATACGTCCAGTTTCTAATCTGATTCCCATCGCCCCACACTTCAAATGGATCCTGTTTTATAAACGCTCTTGCAATCATGGCAATTAAAGCATGGTTTTCAAGTCCCCTGGGACCATATACAGTAAAAAACCGGCAAGATGCAGATTTTAAGCCGTATTCCTTATAGTATGCCCTAAGTGTTAATTCCCCCATAAGTTTTGCCCAACCGTACATATTGTCAGCATCATAAGGGGGTTTAATCAAATCTTCAGTTAAAAACAATTCTTTGGACGTATCATTTTGCAAATAACTTGGATAAACACATCCACTGGAAGCAAAAATCACTTTCTCGATTTTATTTTTAATCGCATGCCAAAACACAAATCCATCCAGAAACAAATTTGAAGCAGGTCCTGCCTGGTGTAAATCTACATAACCTCTACCGCCATGATCAGCAGCTAAATGAAAAATAATCTGAATATCATTAAATAAGTTTTTAACAATTTCACTGTCTCTGATATCTCCCTGGATGAATTCAATTCGTTTTGCCTCAATATGTCCTTTAATGTTTTTAAAAATGCCGCTGGTTAAATCATCTACAACTCTTACTGATGCACCTCTTGAAATTAAAGCATCAACAAGATTTGATCCAATGAAAGAAGCCCCACCGGTAACCAGCACTTTTTTATTTTTCCAATTAAAATTCTTATTCATGTTTAATAATTAAAAAATCACCAAGTACAAGAATATCCATTTTTGTAGACAAGAAACATCTTAAAGCTTCATTTGGAGTATTGACAATGGGTTCATTATCATTAAATGAAGTATTTAATAGCATTGGCACCCCTGTAATTTTTTCAAACTCACTTATTAAAGAATAATATTCGGGATTAGAATCATAGGACACTGTCTGTAATCTACCCGTACCATCTTCATGACAAACTGCAGATATTAATTTTTGTTTACTTCTTTTGATTTTATACACTTTCTCCATAAATGGAACAGGGTTATCTTGCTCAAACCATTCCTTAGTTTTCTCCTGAAGAATTGAAGGTGCAAAGGGCCTAAACCATTCTCGTCTTTTAATCCTTTCATTCAATACATCTTTCATTTCTTTTTTTCTGGGGTCAGCAAGAATACTTCTGTTACCAAGGGCTCTTGGCCCAAATTCTGTTCTTCCCTGAAACCACCCAACTATTTTCCCGGATGCAATAAATTCTGCTGTCTTTTCTGTAATTGTCTTCAGATTTTCAATACATTCTGTTTCACAATTTTGTTTTTTAAGTTCATCCTTAAAATTATTTATTTCATTTTGTATTTCTTCCTTACTGTACTCCGGTCCAAGATAAGGATTACTCATTATAAAGCTTCGCTTTGAATTTGATTTCTCATACCACACAGAAATTGCTGCGCCAATAGCAGTACCTGCATCATAAGAAGCAGGAGGAATAAAAATATTTTTAAACTGGGTTCTTTCTGTAATTTTTCCATTTGCAAGTGAGTTTTGAATACAACCACCCGCTAGCGCAATAGAATCTAATCCATATTTTTTATATGCATGGTTCAAGATATAAAAAAAAGCTTCTTCATACATTTCCTGGACAGAAGCAGCAATGTCTTGATAAAAACTATTTATTTCAGACTCTTTTGATCTGGGATTACCGAATTCTTCAATTAATTTATCGGAAAATATTTTTCCAAACGAAGGCTGACCACCTTCCCAAACCATTTCAACACCTTCTTTGTCATGTAAAAAATAAGATGTGTCAAGTTCAAACAATCCATTATCTTTTAATCTGAGGACTTTTCTCATTTTTTCTAAATAAGTTGGTTTACCATATGCTGAAAGTCCCATTACTTTATATTCATCACCATAATTCCAGAAACCTAAAAACTGTGTAAACGCTGAATAGAAAATCCCTAAGGAATGTGGATATTCAACTTTTGAGTCGACTTTTATTTTTGTTTCTTTTGCTACTCCTACCATTACACTTAAAAAGTCACCAAAGCCATCCACAGAAATACAAACAGCTTCTTCAAACGGTGAAACAAGAAAAGAGCTCCCAATATGAGCTCTATGATGTTCAACATTTTCTATTCTTGCTTTTATTTGTGAAGCATCAACATTTAAAGCATTTGCAATTTGAGACTTTAAGTCAGTGACTTTTGCTACATTTGAAATTCTGTTTTTAATAAAATTAAACGAGGGAGAGCCAGTCAGAAGTTTAAGTATTTTTTTTTCAATATTTGCTGAAGGATTTCGTGAAATTCCGATATAATCAACATCACTGCTTTTAAGGTTTGTATATTTAAGGCACCATTTAATTGATTCGGCTGGTAAGCCTGCCCAGTGTTTAATTCTTCTTATTCTTTCTTCTTCAATAGCGCAAATGACTCTCCCGTCTATTACCAAACAGGCTGATGAATCTCCATGATATGCATTTATGCCTAATATGTTCACTAAGACTTAACCATTATTTTACAGATCTCATTTTAGAATTTCACCCATTATTATTTTTTTATCAATTCCATACTGTTTAACTTCGAAACAAGAACTTCCATGATACGAACAGTTTCTCTTCCTTCATAAGCTGGAACTGTAAATTGTTTATTCCCCAAAATAGTTTCCAAATACTCATTTATTCCAATGGTATGCGCATCAAGTGATAACGGGGATAAGATTGAAAAGACATTTGAAATTAATTGTGAACATGCCTGAGCAACAGAACTAATTACTGACCTGGCTAAATTAGCTGGTTTTAAATTTGCCCTATTTTGCTTAATTACAGAACGGGTTTGCAGATCCACCTTTAAAAGGCCTTCAGTTCCCAAAATATCTATTTGCGCTAGCCACTGATTACTACCATAGGATTGAGTAACTGAACAAATACCATTATCAGCTATTAAGTTAAACTTAAAATCCTCAAAATTTGACCAGCTGAATTCATTAATCAGTTTCTTTGCAACTATATTTATATTTGAAACACCACGCAGAATTGACAAAGCAAGATAAACACTGTGCGGTCCTGTTTCACCCAATACACCTCCCGGCAACTTATGTGCCCAGTGGTCTTTAATAGAGGTCATATAACTTGATGGTGTTGAAAGAAAAATATTCATACTGACCAAATCACCGATTTCACCGTTTAAAAATATTTTCTTAGCTTTTAAAAAAGCCGGGTTAAACAACTGATTATGAATAATACCTATCTGTTTATTGTATTGTTCTGAAGCTTTAATCATTTCATCACAATCTCTGACCGTAAGTGCCATTGGTTTTTCTATCATTACATGACAACCATTTTCTATCGCTTCAACAGCTAACTTAACGTGTGTTTGAGGTGGTGTACATATATCAACAACATCAGGACTTTCTTTAAGAATCATTTCAGCTAAGTCCGCGTATATCCTCTGAATTCCAAATTTCTTTGCAACTGCAGCTGCAAGATCCTTGTTTAAATCACATACTGCAACAATTTGTGCTTTGCTTTTTAAATTTAAAAGAGCAGGAATGTGTTTTTTCGAAGAAACAAGCCCGCAGCCTATAATTGCAACTTTTAATCTTTTTCCCATAATAAAGCTATTTTATATATTTCCTATACCAAACATCAAACATAATTATGCCAAATAATTCCATTGAGTAATCTCTTTTTCTGAGTTTGTGACGATTTCTGAATAACTGAATCGTTTCCCAATCTAATATACCCTGATTGCTAACATAATTTTCTGTAAGTAAATTATCAAAATAATAATTAAAACTCAAATCAATCCATTTAGATATAGGAGCACAAAACCCCCTTTTTGGAGCATTAATTACTTCTGGCGGTAAAGATTTTTTAAATATGTCCTTTAAGATATATTTTGTTACCGAATGATTGATTTTATATTTTGCCGGTATATTAAAACTTAGCTCTACAATTCTATGATCAAGATAGGGTACTCTTGTCTCTAATCCAAAAGCCATACTTGTTTTGTCAGTATATTCAAGAACATTATCAAGAAGAAATGTATTTAAATCCACATACTGAATTTTATTAAGAAGATCATTTGAGTCGGCTCTGGTTAAGTATGAATTTATAACATTAACAGACTTAGTTAAATTTGATTCCTTCTCCAGTAATGGTCTAAGTAAATTTGCTTTTTCATTATCACTCAAATAATAAGTCCATCTTAAATACTGCTCAGGAAAAGAATGACCTGCTCCTCTTAAAAAAAGTTTTATGCGTCTCGGTAAATGGCTTATATCACTTTCAGGAATTAAATTTGAAATTTCAGAAATCTGCTTATTTAAGAAACCTGGCACTAAACTTAGCATTTTTGCATAGTTTAACATTCTATAACGTGGATACCCGCCAAACAATTCATCTCCTCCCGCACCAGATAAAACCACTGAGATATGCTCTTTCATTTTTTTTGAAATTAAGTATGAGAGAAAAAAGGTTGGATTTGCAAATGGCTGATCAAAACATGTTATTAAATCTAAAACCTTATCAGGATCTACAACGTCAATTTCCACTTCCGTGTGATCGGAAGTTATCAGATTACTAATTTTTCTTGCATTATCACTTTCATTGTACAGTTCGTAATCTTTACCTTTAAAAATAGCCGTATATGTTTTCAGTTTACTGGAAGTATATTTAGACGCCAGTAAAGCCAAGATACTTGAATCAATTCCACCGCTTAAAAAAAGTCCCAGCGGAACATCACTAACTAATTGAAGCTTTACTGAGTCTTCCAAGAGGCATGTAAGTTCTTCCTTTAAATCTTCATAATTATTATTTTTTAAATTGCCATTAAATGGCGACCAGTATTTAATAAGTTTAAAACTTGTTTTCTTTAAATCATAAATAAGATAATGTGCCGGTGGAATTTGTTTTATGTATTCAAAAGCAGTATCAGGACAAGGAATAAAAAGAAAAGAAAAATAATTATAAATTGCCTGCCAGTTTACCTGTCTCGGTAAAATATTTGCTGAAAGTATAGCTTTAATTTCAGATGCAAAAATAAATTGATTGTTATAACAGGCATAATAAAGCGGTTTTATACCTAGTCTGTCTCTTGCCAGAAATATTTGCTGTTTTTCTTTATCATATATTGCAAAAGCAAACATTCCATTTAAATCTTCAAGACACTTTTCACCTTTTTGTTCATAAAGGTGCAATATTACTTCTGTATCAGTATTTGATTTAAAGCTATAACCACTTTTTTCCAGTTCTTTTCTTATTTGAGCATAATTATATATTTCACCATTGTATGTTATACAAATTTTTCCATTCTCAACAATCATTGGCTGCTTGCCAAGAGAAGATAAATCTATAACTGCCAGCCTGGTATGTCCAAAAAAAATCTTTTCATCTAGGTTTATATAACCCTTATCATCAGGTCCTCGATGAGTCAATGAATCAACAACTCTAATAAGAGTGTTTTCATTTATATGACTTCCAGCTACTCCAAATATCCCACACATTTTAATATCATCCAAAATCAGTTTATATATTTAATCTGGGCTCAGACATGGATTTCCCTTCCTTAAGTTTTTGCTTATATTCAAATATTTTAGCGTCAACTAAAAATTGATACCAGAAAGCATGCAAAGTATGAAATATAAGACCTTCCTTCCCATCAAGAAAGCCAAACCTAATAATATAACGATAGAAGAAATACAAAAAGGGTTTAACCAAAAGAGGGAATCGCAAGTATAAATTCCTAAAATATCTTCTTCTTTCCATAGGATTACCAAAAATATTTTGTTTTACACCAGTCTTATTCGAGATTTGATCTTCTCCAAGTATTTGATCATAAGCATCCAAAGAAGCCCATTTATTATGCCTCATAGTAAATGCAGTTAAATCTTCGGTTACAACATCTATAAGAGCACCTTTTAATTTTTTCACTTTACCATTAGTTACAAAATGTTGATTGTAACGTGCTTCTTCACAAAATCCATATCCATGCCTAAATAAGACTGCATGATACACAGGATAATGCCCACCATGCTTAATCCATCTGCCGAGAAATATCGTTTTTCTGGTAATTAAAAATCCATTGTAATTTTTCTCCTCGTTATTAGAAAATATTTTTACAAGTTCTTTCTGCAATTCTTCGCTTACTCTAATATCTGCATCTAAGTTGAAGACCCATTCAGTTTTTATAAGTAAATTATTTAATGCCCAATTTCTTTGCTTACTATAATCTTCAAATGGATGCTGGTAAATCTTATCTGTGTATTTTTTTGCTATTTCTAAAGTCTTGTCAGTAGAAAAAGAATCAACTATAAATATTTCCTTAGCCCAATCATAAACACTTTCTAGGCATGACTCAATATTTTTTTCTTCGTTAAAAGTAAGTATAATAACAGTTAGCGGTAGTTGCATGATTTGTATTCGTCTTTTTTATTAAAGCTTTCTCCTTCCTTAAAAAGATATCGTTAATGAAAGATTCCATCATCTTTTGTGACAATTAGATGAGAGTGATCAATCCAACGTTGAAACTGAAAACCACAACTTTTTAAATAATCTTCGATTCTAAGCGGTACACCAGTTAGTCCATGTGTTTCAAGAATTGAAAAGTGAACTTCACAAAGTAAAACTTTACAATTTTCATTATTTAGAGTCTCAGATAAACCAAGAATTACATCTTCCTCGGCACCTTCTACGTCTATCTTAATAATATTTGGCACACTGATATTCTGCTCTTTTCTGAAAGAGTCACCATTATAAACTTTAATATCTTCATAACATTCAAAATTGTTATCACTGTTAGGATTTGGAAACAGACTATGAGAACCACTAGAAAAATGATCGGACACTCTTAATTTCGTTTTTTTGTTTTCCTTTCCAAGTGCAATTTTAAATGCTTTAACATTAGCAAGTTTATTGTACTCAATGTTTTGTAAAAGCCTTTTAAAACACTTTTCTTCAGGTTCAAATGATATTACATTCCCTTTATCACCTATAGTCTTAGCTAAAAATATCGTGTAAACGCCAATATTAGCACCAATATCCCAGAATGATCTTCCTTGTTTGGCATATTTAATTAAATATTGAATTAATTTTTTGTCTTTCTTAATCATCGACAATGAGGTATATTCATTAATATCTCCAACTAAGAAAGAAGCATCATATCCCCCCATTCTTATCCCAACGCTTTGAGGATGAAACTTCTTATACTCAACATGTTTACAAATAGTTTGTATTTTCTTTCCTAAACTATAAAACTTCATAAAGCCTAATCGTCGACTTATAGATCTAATTTTAGAAATATAAAGCTTATCCAGAAATTCATTTAAAATATTCATAACCCAGTAACCGGAATTGTTAAAGCTCTAACCCAAAGGAAAAGGTTCTCTAGGTTTATCTTTTCTATAAACTATTTTGCCTTCTAAGCGCTGCTTATTTATCTTAGCCATCTCACGACCTTCATAAGTTTTAAATATTTCTGGCTCTCTATACATATCACATTTAGCACAGGTTTTATTAAGTGAATTCGTCCCAAAACTTGCTCTGATTTCCTTCATTTTGTTATTTGTCCATATATCAAGCAAGTTGGATTCTAATATATTACCTATGCCTAAATCATTAACTGCATCCATAGCTGCAACACAACTACATGCCATTACAGTACCATCTGGCAAAACTATTGGTCCATCAAAAAGCTGCACACATGGTTTTTTATGCAAACCTAAAGCTCTCAGTTTCATCGAAGGCGATAGCTTATCACGTGTAATTCTTCCACCTGCAGTAGTATATGACCAAGTAAAATCAATATTAGGTTTAAATGCAAGAATTGGTTGGAAATCTTTATCTTTAAGAATGTCATTAAGTGAACGATCTGTCCTCAAAGCAATTGTTATATGTAATGGCTCACTTCTTTTAGAATTAATCTGTAATAAATTTAAAACATTATCTTTCATACGAATATAAGAAGCAGAACGATATACTCGTTCATACATTTCTTCTTCAAAACCTGCAGTACTTATTGTTATTGATGTTAATCCAGAATTTAAAATTTTTTCAATACCAACCTTGTCTAATAAAATTCCATTGGTCGTTAAATGAATCCT
>MFRM01000019.1:144602-185201 GCA_001784555.1 Candidatus Melainabacteria bacterium RIFCSPHIGHO2_02_FULL_34_12
TCAATTAATGCTTCTCCTACTATGGGCGTAATATCAGCTGAGCCACCACCCATTTCACAAAAGTCCATTACCGTTTTATAAAATACTTTATCAGACATAAATTCAATTTTTCTTTCTTGAAATTGATAAGGGCAAAAAGTACATTTTGCATTACAAAGATTCGTAAACTCCAAATGAAGTACATATGGCCTTGCAATCATAAGTTCCAATGTCTTTTCAAGAGGATAAAGACTCCCGACAAAAGCATCAATTTTACGTTTTAATATTCTATAAACTTTATTAATAAAAACTTTGTTCATGGATATCCCTATATTAACCTGAGTATTAGTTCTAATATTCCCTTATAATTACACTAACAAACAAGAAGTTAAATTAAAGCAAGGCGGCATTATTTATTACTTTTTTATATGCCTTTATCATTGAATCAGCAACTCTAGAAATATCATATTTTTCTTTCACAATTTTTTTTGCATTGGTTGAAAATTCACTACATAAATTAGGATTATAAAGTAACTTTTTTATGGCAATGTAAAAATCATTTACAGCTAAATTACAAACAAGACCTCCTTTAGCTTCCTGTATATCTTTATATATTCCGACTTTATTTGATATAACAACTGGTGTACCACAAGCCATAGCTTCTACAACAGCCATACCAAAATTCTCAGAATATGAAGACAAAACAAATGCTTCTGCATCCACATAGGCTGCTAATTTATCATTTCCACTTAACATTCCAGTAAATAAAACTCTTTGTAATAAGTTAAGTTCCCTAATCCTGTTTTCAATAGTATTTCTATATCCATCATCACCACCTGCAATAACTAAAAACAACTTATTATCATCTAAAGCAAGCTTACTAAAAGACTCTATTAATAAATCCAATCCCTTTTTTGCATTAATACGACCAAGAAATAAGATATATTTTTTATCTTCCAGAATAGGATATTTTATTTTAAAATCACCTGGCTTGGGTAATTGATTATATTGAGTCAAATCAATACCACAAGGAATTACCAAAGATTTACTATCAAGATTGGTGAAATCAGCAATCTTATTTTTCTCATCATCAGTTGTATAGTGAATAGCAACTGCTCTTTTCAAATAATGTTTTGCAAAAAGGTAAAAATAAATTTTTTTTAGTTCTTTAGACTTTAAACTAATAGCTTCATTATATAGAGTTCCATGTAGAGAGATTATATATGGTTTTTTATTAATAAGGCTTGCTATACTACCTGCTAAAACAGGAAAATTCCAAACTGCTGAAATATGAACTAAATCATATTTTTTAACATCATTAAGAGCTGCCCAGAAAAAATGTGGTGAAAAAGTATATTGCTCATAGAAATAGTAAGGAAAATATTTTATCCTTACACCATCTATAACCGACCACCTGCTTGCATTATAATCAGTTTTATTTTCAAGCCCTGCATTAGTAGTAAAAACATCAATATTTATTCCTTTTTTAATAAGTGTTTTATTGATTAAATGTACAGCCTCAACTATTCCACCATATTTTAATGCTGGATAATAAGAAGGTATTATATGAAGAATATTCAACCAGATATGTCCTTTCCCCTAGTCTTATTTTTCTTTCTCATAAAAGGATAAAATATTAAAATGATTACAAATAAAGTCTTAATTACACCACCGAATTGTATAGTAAATGTCCCACCTCTAACCATGTAATATAACAAGAGAGCATAAAGAATTGCTGTAAGTGTAGTCATTTTATTAAACCTACAGAAATAGCTGTAAATGATTTGATAAAACCAGCCATAAGCAAAAGCAACTAAAATTCCAAACCAACCAAAATTTATAAACATTTCTCCCACCCATGTCATATCTATTGATGTAGTAAAATCACTCGGGTGAAGGAAGCCATAATCTCTACCAAAATCGTTCATATAAAAACTTATATCTGGTTTACCAGGCCAAAAAATTCTCGGGATTAGTGATATTAAAAAAAATAGGTACGTAAAGCCTAACTTAAAATCCCATACATAAGGAGTGTAATTTACTATAACGCTTACTATATGAGCATAATTAAGTCTTTCCGCAAACAGATTAGTTAAAATTCCATTTAAGACATTTAAATTAAATCCACCGAATAAATCTTGATATAAGGCAAATGTTTTCGGAATATCTATATTAATATTACCTGTCAAATAAATACTTCTATAAATAGAAACAAACGGGAAAACAAAAAAAACAAAGAAAAAGATTCCAGTTGAAAGTGGTAAAACTGGTAATTTTGATTTTAACGAATAAAGGAAAATAATTAAAAGTACTGGGAAAACTATTCTTTCTTTACTTCCTGAAGGTAATGCATAAAGAATTTCAACCGCTAACATTACTAGAGAACTTAATAAATAATTAATTCCCTTTTTCTTCATCCATTCTACAAAACATAGATTTAACGCAACGATCGGAAAAATACTGCCATTACCTATAATTTGCGAAATCAATTTAAATTTTGGAATTGTGATTATCGGGTTAACGTCTACTTCAGTATGGTAGTATGCACCTGCTGAAAAAAGGATTATTCTGGATATCCAACCAACAAAAAGTAAAATTAGAAGTAACAACGGCATATTCTTAATATTCAACTCATAAGCACTTAAAGATGGAATCTTTTTACACAATACCGTAGTTAAATTTTTAATCGTGGGATTAAAGTATGAGCTATAATAACCAAGTAAAAAAAACACAATTACTAAATCAATAAACACTAAACCTGTATTCAATTCTTCAAGACCAATATCAGTATTATCAAGCAATGACGGATCGATAATCATATAAATACTTGACAATCCAAATTCAAAAAAATAAATTATTGATAAAATCAATGCTGGATTATATAATCTAAATTCCTTGTCTTTAATCAATACAATAATAATCGGCAATAACAAAAAAAGTATTTTTAAAAAAATATAGAGTTGCATATTTGTTTTCTAGTTAATAATTCTTATGTATTTTCAATGAATCATTTTATTACTTTGAACTAAGTATAAAACTTAAAAAGCTATTTTTGATAGAGTATAGTAAAAAAAATCGATATGACTTTATTGGCAAAATCATCCCAGGAATATCCATTTTCTATTCTTTTCCTTGCAGAATCACTCATTATCTCCCGTTCCTCTAAGTTTTCATATAAAAATAATAGTTTTTCTTTAATTACTTCTATGTCACGAATAGGGATGATAAATCCATCTTGTCCGTCTCGTACTATATCTCCCCCACCAGAATTTATCGTACAAATTACAGGCAGCCCACAAGCCATAGCTTGTGGTATTACCATTGGAAGTCCCTCTTCTATAGAAGGAATGCAGAAAACATCACACTGTGAATAAAACCACGGTAAGCTTGATTGGGGCTGTTTCCCTTTTAAAACTATATTTTCAGCACTGTTGTTTTTTAAGAAACAACTCATGTCCTGACTTATATTCCCAACAAGCCAAAGTTCTGACTTTGGGATTTTTAACTGCTTAAACGCTTTGATTAGATATTGAATACCTTTTCTTAAAGAGATTCCGCCACAATAAATCACTCTAAATATTTTATCTTCTTTAGGCAACTGTTTAAATAATTCTAAATTTGTTCCGAATGGAACCTGGATTATTTTTTTTGAGTCAATTCCATAATCAATGTATGTCTGAGCTGAAAATCTTGAAGGAGTAATTATATAATCACATTCCCCGTATTCCAGGAGTTCCTTTTGAACAATACGTTCGTCAACCAGGTTTATTTTTATATTATGCATTCCACATTCTTCTTCTAAAATCTTTTTTTGAAACTGTATATGAGTCGAGCCTCTTTCAACAATTGTTTTTGCACCCAAGGATTTTGCTTTTCTTATGGTATTTAACGCACATGCAGACCAAGCAATTACAATATCAGCCGTATCAAGATTATTACTAGCCCAATTATCAAACATTTCCAATGCATAGAAATTCCAATTATAAATGCTTCTAATAAAGGGGATACGATTTATGCCATGGCTAAATAAAGCCGGGATAATATTAGTACTAACTTTGTTTAAACTGATTTCTTCCGCATCATTTCTGAGGGACCGGAAGAATTTAGACTTTTTACTATAGTAAGTAGTGATTAACTTGTGTAAGTATCCTCTTTTATCAAGCTGCTGAGCAAATTGAAAAGCCCAAAATTTAGACAAACAAGATATTATTACTTTCATGCTGGATGTGTTCTTATACTTTCCCATAATTACTCTAAGCCTTATCGTCTAGAATTTGATTTGATGTTTAAAAATCTGCTTGAAATTATTTAACAATAATTGCTTTTCTTCATTCGTGATAAATAAAAGCCATTCGATTATTATAATTACCATAAACGCTGTTATACCAAAAAATATTGTACAATTAGCCGGGCAATATTTAGCAATCATTATAGATAAGAACAAAACAAAGATAGAAGATAAAAATAAAATAAAAAACTTGTCTGCTCTTTCCTTGATTACAGTACTTAACCAAAATGTTTGAATCAAAACATAGATAAAATATGAAAAGACCCAGCTAATCACATAACCATTTAAATTATATTTTGGGACAAGAGTTAATAACCCGGAAAGAAATAAAATTAAATATATTATTCTAAATAAAAGACTCAACCACATCTTATTCATTGCCACCATGGCTTTATCATTTACTTCATTAAGTGGGATTAAAATTGTTCCAGCTAAAAGTATTACCCCGCTAAACCAAAATTTCTCATAAGATTGACCAAAACACAATAAAATTAGCGGGTGAACCATTAATATAATCACTGTTATTAATGGAAAGGTAATAACCCACAAAAGTCTTTGATTTAATTCTAAAACTCGCCTAAATATTTTTATTTCCCTCGTGTGATATATGTCTGTAAACAAAGGAACAAAAAAAACAGTTATTAAAGCCGGCAAATATAATACCCAAGCTCTTAAATTATTAATTATCGTTAAACCACCCACACTAGAAGGACCACCTCCAAAAATAGTCAAAATTAAAATTGAAACCCAGCTCAAAGGTTGCTCCATTAATTTGCCTATATAAGCCGGTGCACCAAAGTCAAAAAGCACCGGACGAGCTAAGGCTCCAATCTCATTAAAAGAAATATTAATTGCATATTTTTTTATTTCTGCCAGTACTTGAAAAAATAAAAGAAAGAATTGGATCATTGCTGAAATAGTACTGGCTATGACAAGACCAAATAACAATTGAGGATTACTCATTAAAAGTGCAATTAATATTAACGGAAGATTTAACATACTCATGATTGAAGTAATAATCATTAAAGATTTAAAGCTCTGCATGCCGGCTAAAATCAGTTCAACAAAGTTGTTCACACACATCAGAATAAGCCATATCAATGAAAGTCTAAGTAGCCCTGATAATTCCGGCATTTTATATATGACATTGGAAATATATGATATCGAGCACCAATACGCACAAACACCCAGACAAATCATCACTGTCAATGCAATCAACAATAAACCTATTATTTTTCCAGCAACATCCTGCTCTTTTATATAATATTGTGCAACCATTTTTGAAGCTGTTAGCCCCAAGCCAGAAGCAATAAGAGTATTAAACAAGCCCAAAGTAGCCAAAATAATAGTATAAATTCCTAATAAATTACTACCTAAAAATCTTGCGAATAATATGGCAGTAATGAATCCACTTGCTCTTCCAATTATTGACGCTAAAGTAGTCCATGAAATAGCATGAATAAATTTAGAACTTATAGATTCAATCCTTTGAAATTCTGCCATTATTTTTCCTTTATAGGTTTATCAACTGCAATCACCAATTACATTTTTAATTTTTTTCAATAATGGCTCAAACTGGGTTTCATAATTTAATTCAGATAAATGTATTTTTCGTGCATTATCTCTCATTTTCTGTAGAAGAGCCGGCTGTTCAAGCAAATGACGAATTGTTTTACCAATTACTTCAGGAGAATCACTTTCAAATGTTAAACCTATTTCATGGCGTTTAATAATCTCATCAACAAATATCATCTCTTTAGGAGCAATAACTGGTATACCACAAGCAATATAATCATAAAGTTTTGTTGGTCCCCAATATTTCATTCCTTCTTTTTTTATTTTATATAAGATCAAACCAATATCTGCAGAAACGGTATATCCTAAAAGTTCTTCCCTTGTTGGAAGATATGGTACTAATATCACTCTGTCAAGGAAACCTTCTTGCTGAACAACGTTCCTGCAAAGCTCTATTTGCCGATTAGCAATTAGCCCTAATAAAACTAAAACTGAATTATCAGGCCAATATTTTATAGAACGAACCGCTGGACGTAGATTAACCCCGCTGCCCACTGGACCTCTGTGAATTATTATTTGTTTTCCGGAGTCTTTAATTTTTTGCATTTCATATGACATTTTAGGAATATTAATAAGTTTACAAGTACAATTTTCAACAATAATTACCTCTTTCTTTATTTTCAGTTTTGCATCATCCAGGAATAACTTTGCATTATAGGGATCTGTGAAACTTAATACATCAGCACTGCGAACAACATTTAATTCTAAACATTTAGCAAAATAACTAAAATAGTTTTTGGGGATTTCACTTAACAAAACAGGATCACTCTGATGATAAAAAATAGGTATATTTCTAAAGGGTCTGCTTGCAAGCCATCCTGCAATATATGCATTAGTGTCATATAAAAAAAGGATGGAAGGTTTTTCTCTTCTTATTAAAATAAACAATTTTAATATAAACGACAAAAAGCTAAAAAGTTTTTTATAAAATGGCATATTATACTTGCTCATTTCACAATGAGGTCCAATCTTAAATAAAGAAACATTCGACGGATATTTATAATTAAAATTTCCAACGTCTCTTGCTACAACAATAACTCTAAATTCATTTGACAAAAGATCAATTGAATCTGTTAATGGTGATATATGTTCAGGATTACTGTAAAACCCGACTAGAACTGACGGTAACATATCTGTTATATTCCCTACCTGCCGACCAAGTTAGCTCCAAAATAATAACTTTAGTATAATTTACCAAATATACTTATAGCAGATTTGAAAGCATTAAATAAAACAGGTTCTTCAATCAAACAAAATATAAACGAAACTAAAAAGAAAATTAGAAATCCTGTAGAATTTACCTGTAATGGACTTAATTGAGACAAAAAGCTGCCGGATATGTGGTTCTACTTCACTTACAAACGTAATTGATTTAGGGGAACAATACTTACAAGGTTCTTTCGTAAAGCCAGGCAAAAAAATGCCACCTCTGCAAAAGTTTCCTACAATATTGGTTCGTTGTAATCCTGAACTTGATAAAAAAGCATGTGGACTTCTTCAATTAAAACATTCCGTACCCCCTCAAATTTTATATTCAGTATATTGGTATCGTTCAGGCACAAACAATACTATGCGGAAACACTTGCAAAATCTTACAAAGGAGGCAGTTTCTTTGATAGCCAAATCAAATGCACAAGTACTGGATATTGGTTGTAATGATGGCACACTCTTAAACTTTTATCCCGATAGTTTTAAGAAGTTTGGCATTGATCCATCTGACATTGCACAGGAAATAAAAGAAAATATTACTGTTATTCATGATGTATTTCCCTCAAATAAATCAAAAAGTCAATTACAATCTAATTCTTTTGACATCATTACTTCTATTGCCATGTTTTATGATCTTAAAGACCCTGTTGATTTTACGAAAAATATTAAATCTATCCTTACAAAGGACGGTATATGGATTTTTGAAATGTCATATATGCCACTTATGTTAAAGCTTGGTTCTTACGACACCATCTGCCATGAGCACTTAGAATATTACAGTCTTTCAGCCATAGAGTACATTTTAAACAAATCAGATATGAAACTTATCAACGTTTCACTTAACACCATTAATGGCGGAAGTATGCGTTGCTATGCTTCTCATTTAGAAAATAATCTTTTTGAAAAAGCTGAATTTAAAAAAAATATACATGACTTACAGAGGAAAGAGGCTGATTTAGAACTCACTAAAGACAAACCATATAAGGTCTTTAGCGAAAAGGTTATTAAACATAAAAGAGAACTTAAATCATTGCTTGTAAAACTTAAACAAGACGGGAAAAGAATTCATCTGTATGGAGCTTCTACAAAAGGAAACACAATATTACAATGGTGTGAAATAGACCATAAAATTGTTGATGTAGCAGCTGAACGTAACCCTGAGAAATTTGGAGCTCATACCCTTGGCACTAATATACCGATCATTAGCGAGGAAGAATCACGAGCTTTAAATCCTGATTACTATCTGGTTTTACCATGGCATTTTAAAGAAGAGATTTTAGAGCGTGAAAAGGAAACTTTAAAAAAAGGTATTGGCTTTATATTCCCTTTGCCAGAAATAGAAATTATTAAAAAATAAGATTTTATTGCGCCCGAGCGAAAAACTCGGGAGCCTGCTCCCGGAGATGTGAGCGAGTAGCAACAAAACGCCTCCTTACTAACGCCTCCCGATGCCCATGGCTCAAATCGGCGAAAAACTCTGTGAGCTTGTTCCAGAGATAGTTGATTTGAAGGGAGGCGTTTTATTGTTTCTTTTGTAATAAAAAAAATAAAAAAGTATAGTGAAAATTATTAAACGTAACGCATGGCTCATTACAATCAGGAATAACTAACGGTACCTCGTTAAATCCAAATTTAAAAGCAATTGAAAGACATTCTTTAATTTCCTTTGGTATAAAAACTTTCATAGGAGCGCCAAAAACCTTAAATCTCTCCGTTTCCAGCTTCTCATGCCAATAATCAGTAGTAGTTAAGAGAAAGCCACCAGGCTTTAAGATTCGATTCATTTCTTTAAAATAATCATTAAATGGTACACCATGTTCAATTACAGATAAGCTTGTAACGGCACTGAAATAGTTATCAGGATATCCTGAAGAGCAAAGATTTCCTCCTTTTAATTTTATTGGTGAATATCCATACAAAATTCTAAAATCCCTACGATGCAAAGCAGTCATAAAAATTCTATTAAACCACTCCCTAAAACCAATTCTTAAATCAATTCCATACAGATTTGAATAATTTTGATTTAAAAGAGCTTCCAATACAGGACTTCCGGAAGCTCCTACATCTAAAATATTTTCTGATTTATCTATATTCTCACGGATAATATTTAAAAAATGGAATAAATCCCAGTTTTTCTGAGGCTGGTGATGTAACGGTATGCCTGCTTTTTGTAATTCCAACACGCATTTTCCTACTTCATCCCATGTTGTAAGAACTTTAATCATAGTTGTTTATAACGCAAATATATTTTCATATATTCTGACTCCATCTTAAATCAAAAAGATAATGTAAAATTAGAAACCATGAGCATAGCAAGGTTTTCACATTTATAGTACCCTTTAAAACATAAAATGAAACGAAATCAAAGTTTATCAGTAGGTATTATCGGTGCAGGCAATATTGTTTCGAATGTTCATTTACCTGTTTTATTATCAAGAGAGGAAATTGCAATCAATTGGATCGCTGATATTAATCCTATAAAAGCAAAATCCTTAGCAAAAGCATTTAAAATACCGCATATTAATCTTCCCGATAATTTATCTGAGCTACCATACACAGATATTATTTTACTTGCAATACCATACGGTACCCGTGAAAGGTACTATAAAGCTTTTAAAGAACGAGCAAGTGCCATTTATGCAGAAAAACCTTTTGCAATCTCATTAGAAGAACATAACAGAATAAGCTCATGGTTTCTGCCATATAAACTCAGCTGTGGATTTCAAAGAAGGTCATGGGGACCAACTTTGTTTACAAAACACTTAATTGAAAATAATATCTTTGGAAAAGTTAATAAAATTAAATTTGGGGTTGGTAGCCCATCTGCTTTTGTTGGTTCAGCTAGTTTCTTCTCAGACATCAAGCAATCAGGCGGCGGCATACTTTTTGATGTCGGAATTCATGGGATAGATACTATGCTGTTTTGCACGTCCTCTGTATCGCTCCGGCTGGATAATGTCAAAATGATTTTTGAAAAAGAATATGATGTTCATACTAAAGCAGATTTCACCCTGCAAAATGCAAGAGATGAGCAGTTTAACTGTGAAATCATGGTTAGTTCTTTGCAGGATACAATTAATAAATTGGAATTTGAATTTGAGAATGCCATTATTTCATTTTCACTTTTCGATCTGCAAGGAAAATTAAACATTAAATCTTTAAATGAGACCTCCAAATACCGCATCTCAGATATTGTTAGCTTTAATACAATTTATCCAATTACACCTTATCAGACATTTTATGACCACTGGTCCTGTTTTATAGATGGAATCCTTAAAAAAGAAATTAACAGATCTTCAGTTATAAATACTTTATTAACCACCGAGTTAACAGAAAGAATTTATAAAGAAGGCAGGAAAGAAATTCAATATTCAAAGGCTTATTCATGACAACAATTGGAATTATAGGTGCAAACGGACAGGTAGGGGCAGAAACCTCTTTATACCTTAGCTTACAAAAAGACATAAATATAATTCCTATTTGTAGAACTGCTTTTGCAGCTGCATTTTTAAAAAGGGCTGGTCTGGAATGCCGCATTGGAAATATATCAGATCCAAGAGAAGCTACTCTATTACTGAAAGATTGTGATTTGGTTGCAGATTTTACATATATTAAAGGATTGCCATCTGAAATTAAAGCTACATCAAAAGGCATTATTTTTAACGCTATGAAATATTCTTCTGAACATGCAAAGTTTGTTTTTGCAAGCAGCATGATGGCATTTGGTATGGGGAAAAATGATAAAGAATTTAAATCTTATTTAATAGCCAGATCAGTATATGGCGCTATGAAACGTTTTTCAGAAAAGATGGCATTTAAAACCGGAAAACAATTTGCTAAAGAAGTTTATATCCTGAGGATAGGACAAGTACACGGCGAACTTCAGGAAGTTAGCAGAATATTTCTTAAGGAATTAAAAAGCGAAAGATGTTTAATCCCCGCGTGCCCTTCCTATACAGTTTTTCCATATACGATTGCAGAAGCCTTAGTTAATATAGCAAAAGGAAAAGAAATGTCCGGAATATATACTTTGGTATCAAAACCAGAATGGAACTGGCAAGAGGTTTATGAATATTATTGCCAAAAAGCAAAAATAAGTCCGCAAATAATATTATCGAATATAAATGTAGCTAGCTCAAAATCAATAAAGCAAAAGATTCTTAGATTATTTTTTAAAATTTTAAAATACTATGCCGAGGTTATAGCCAGCTACATACTGGTTTATTTCCCAAATCTCGAAAAACAGGCAATGGCAAAATATTACATAAAAAAAGCAAGAGAAGAAACAGCAGAAAGAATGAATGAAATTAAATATGCTCCATTTACAGATATTCACCATGGAAAGATTCTGGGCAAAAGATTGAAATCGCTCTCAGATAGTAGAGTAAACATGATAAAGCCATCAATTGAAGTATCAAAACTTATAAAAAGCATTCATGATTTATGCAATGTATAATCATTAAATCTACAATGATTTTTTAAGATTTTCATATAAATCTAGTATTTTTTTTGCTCTTTCAAAATATGTATGCGGTTGAATCTTTTTTCTGGCATTTATTTTAATTTGATTTCTTATTGAATCATTATTAACATACTTTCTAATCATTGCATCTAACTCGACAGGTGTACTAAAACAAGCTATTTCTTTTCCTTCTTCGAAGAATTCACCTTGTTCTTCTGTTCTTTTAGTTAACATGAACCCATTACAAGCAGGTATCTCAAATGTTTTCATATTATGAGCATTGCCATTCTGAGCACGAATATGATTTAAAACGATTTTCGAGCTATTACATACTTTTGAAAATTCTTCTCCTATTACATCTTTCTTCTTCCATTTGGATTTTAATTTTGAGTTCCATTTTAACTTCTGCCAGCCATTTCCCCATATTGCAAGATCAAAATTAGTCAGTGATTCCAAGAATTCTTCTCTTTCTTTATCCCAGGAACCTATAAAAGCAATATCGTTTCCATACTTTTTTATTTCATGCTCTGACACCTGTAGCGGATAATGCAACTCAGGATCATATGCAAAAGGCAAATATTCGACATGTTTTGCTCCAGCCTTGATCAAGGCTGGGATTAAAAACTTGCCCCAAATAAAATAAGCATCATAATATTGTATTGAATTCCTTATTAAATCACTTGAGGCAGCTTTATTTTCATTAAAAGGGTTATCAGGATTAAAATTAAATATCTTTAAATGCTTAGTTTTTTTTAGTTCTTTCAGGGTTTCAGGAGATATAAATTCTCCTTTAATGACAAAAACAAGCTCTGGTCTTATTTCATAAATTCTTTTTTTAAAATATTTATTTAAAATATTTTGCACATAAGAGTTTAGGAATTTATTGGCAAGGCGATTTAAAAGTAAAGGATTCACATAGTCTGAAACATTAAACCTATATACTTCGCAACCATTAGCATTAAAAGCGTCACAATATGACGCTTCTAATGAACCTTTTAAAAATTGTCCTGTTATTAATATTTTCATAAAATTAATTTCTACCCACAAATTTATTTAAAGCTTCCAATATGCCTGATATATCTTCTTCATAAGACCACCTATTTATAATCTTTAAAGATTCTTCTCCCATTTGTTCTCTAAGTTTTGCATCAGAAAGGAGTATACTTATTTTTTCTGATAAAGCATTTATACCTCCAACAGGATAGATAAAACTGTTTATCCCTTCTCTTACAAGATCGCCACCTGCTCCCACTTTATCACTAACAATTATCGGCAATCCAAAACACATCGCTTCATTTACAACCAGCCCCCACGGCTCATGCACAGAAGGAAGAACCAATAAATCAGACATTGCATAAATCTCAGGAAGTTCTGATTGATTTTTAAATCCTAAGAAATAAACATTTTTAATTTTATTTTTACTTACATAATCCTCAATCTTATTTTTCAAAATACCATCACCTGCAAAAATCAATGCTGATTCATATAAATTTGAGGCTTTTTCATAGGCAAGCAATAAATCCATAGGTCTTTTTACCGATATTAACTTTCCACAGAAAAGAATAACAGGTATATTTGTCGGAATATGATATTTATTCCTCAATTCATTTTTCTTAGGTGCGAGTTCTGTGAATTTACTTATAAAATAATTATTATTAACTGTATATGGAGTAAGAAATATTTTTTCTTCTGGCACGTCATAATGTTTATAAAAATCAATGTTGTATTTTCCAATAGCTAAAAAACAAGATATTTTTTTAAATATCGTTTTATATATAAAATTCTTAGCTGCTTCCTTCCAAAAAGAAGTCTCGTGTAATAGATTTGATTCTCCTCTTAAAATAACAGGAACTCCTCTTAAAAATGCAATAAATAATGCTAACCAGTTAGTAAAACTATTCCAGCCATGTATCCATATAGCATCACATTTTTCTTTTGTTATGTAAGAAATTACCCCGGGATTTAATAATCCGAAAAAAGCAGAAATATCAGGGCAACAATTTATATTTGGCAAAAATTTATATTTATATCCTTCTAAAAGAGGAATATCCCATTTAAGGGCTTTACCAAATCCCTTATCAAAATAAGATTTAAGTCCAAAATCCGAACAAAACAAAACTGTTAGATCAATATAAGGATGTTTTGATATTTCTTTAAAAAGCGGAGCCTGATATTGTATAGGATGTGATGCTAAAATAAAAAGCTTAAACTTCTTCTTATCTAATTCTGCTTGATCCACTACGATCATAATAAATTTTCCAGTCTTTGTTTAAAACTATGAAATGAAAATTCTCTATTTAGTTTTTCTTTGGCAGCCTGACCAAGCTTATTTGCCATAGGCTTATTTTCAAACAAACATATAATGGAATCAGCTAAAGATTCAACATCAGAAGGTTCACATATTAAGCCTGTCTTGTTGTGTTCTACTACTTCAGATACAGCTCCTGCTCTTGCTCCAATGCAAGGTTTACTAAAATACATAGCTTCAAGAAATACGATTCCAAAACCTTCTTGTAAACTTGGCAGCACAAAAACATCACATAAATTATAGTAAGAAGGCAACAAATCATCACTAACTCTACCTGTAAAAATAATATTTCCAGACACTCCTAAATCAAACGCTAATTTTTCTAATCTTTTTCTGTCACTTCCTTCTCCAACAATTACAAAATAAAAATCCGGTATTTTTTTTATTATGCTTGGCATTGATTTAATTACAAGATCGATGTTTTTATAAATGTCAGTGCTTTCAAGGCGTGAAACAGTTAACAGTAGATTCCCTTCAGGAAGAGAAAGTTCAGCTCTGCTTAGTAATTTCATATCTTTAGCATAAAAAGGATCTAACGTACACGGAAATATAATGAATTTTTCTTCGTTCAGATTATTATGCTTAGCCATTTCTTGTTTCGTATAATCACTAATTGACAATATATTGGTCATATTATGAACACCCGCCAATTTAACAAAAGGTAATCTTTCCCATACTTCATAACCATATACTACTAAGTATTTTTTTAAATTATGTTTCCTCATTAAAATAGCTAACGGCGAAAAATTTATCAGTCCAAAAATAACAATATCAGCAGATAAGCTGGCATTTAAACTAGCAAGAGCAAAACTTAATTTATTTTTATTAAATCCTCTGTAATTAATGCCATTGATTTGATTTTCATTATTTATTATATTTTTATCGTTGTCATTTAATGCATGTACAGTAATATTAAAACGTTTTTCAGATGATGCTTCACTTAAAGCTTGGGCTAAGCATCTGTTAAATGTTTGTATGCCTCCAACTGCTTCATATAAGTCCGTAAGTAAAACAAGAATATTCATAAACAGAAATTATATTATTCAAGATTAATTTAAGATATTATTGATATCGGCTGTTTCAACAAACTCAAATCAGTTTCCACCATCATCTTTATAAGCTCCTCAAATGACACAGTCGGTTCCCAGCCAAGCTTTTTCTTTGCTTTAGAAAAATCTCCTCTTAATTCATATACTTCTGCAGGTCTAAAAAGTGCTTTATCAATTTTTACATAATCTTTCCAGTTAAGATTAACACAATTAAAAGCAGCATCAACGAACTCACGTACGGAATGATTTCTCCCTGTAGCAATTACATAATCATCTGGCTTATTCTGTTGGAGCATAAGCCACATAGCTATAACATAATCACCTGCAAATCCCCAGTCTCTTTTTGTATCAAGATCACCCAGCTTAAGCTCTTTTTCAAGCCCAAGTTTTATTTTAGCTATAGTACTGGTAATTTTCCTGGTTACAAATTCCATACCTCGCCTTGGTGATTCATGATTGAATAGTATTCCGCTTAATGCAAATAAATCATATGACTCACGAAAGTTTGTGGTTAAATGATATCCTGCTACTTTTGAAATCCCATATGGTGATCTAGGATAAAATGGCGTATTCTCATTTTGAGGAACCTGACTTATATTCCCGTACATTTCGCTCGTTCCAGCAAAATAAAACCTGCAATCTGGCACTCTTTCTTTTATTGATGACAAAACATGAAGGGTCCCATTAATATTTGTATTTATGGTGGAAAATGGATCTTCAAAAGAGTAACTTACAAAACTAAGCGCAGCCAGGTGATAACATTCATCAGGTTTTACTTTTTCAATAACGTTAAAAATACTTGCATAATTTTCTAGAGATGCTGAATGGAGATATATCTTATCTAAGATATGTTTAATTCGAGAAAATTTATGTTCTTTATTTTCTATAGCAGAATGCCTTACGATACCATGAACTTCATATCCTTTACTTAGCAACAACTCAGCAAGATAAGAACCATCCTGTCCTGTAATCCCTGTAATCAGTGCTCTTTTCATTTTTTTTCTTTTATAGGTTCAGACAAGCTGAACCTTCCCTTTGTCAAATGAATTCGATGGATCGGATTTGCCCAATAAATGGGACAAATCCTATATTTGCAATTACGAAATCATACCATTTTTGTTCCTTACATTCTAATGCTACTTACAATTTAAATAGAATTAATAGTTTGAGCAACTGTTCTAAGTAAACTTATATTGTTTCTTTTATCAGCCGCAAATTCATTTAAATCTTTTATTGTGTCAATTCCTTTCCAATAATCTAAACATTTATAACCATACAGTAATTTTTTTTCTGCAAGTAAGGGGAAGGTTGTATTTTCATGATCACCCTTGTCAGGAAGATACTGTTTTACTTCATGCTCAAAAACATAGATTCCGCCATTTACCCAATAAGGCAATGTACGTTTTTCTTCAAAGCTTTCTATAAGTCCATTTTTCTCTTCCTCAATTCTTACAATTCCATAAGGGCTCTTATAAGGAAATATGGTAATTGTAGCTATAATGCCCCGTTTTTCATTATGTGAAGCTATTACTTTGCTTAAATCTGTTTCAGTATAAATATCACCGTTAACTACAATGATTGCCTCTTTAGAATCAATCATATTCCAAGCCTGCTTAACTGCCCCACCCCTGCCTAGAGGTTCATCTTCAATTGAATAATTTATTTTCATGGAAAACTTTTTACCATCTCCAAAATAATCTTGAATAGCATGGCTTAAATGACAGCAAGCAAAAACTACTTCATTAACCCCATATTTTTTTAACCATTCAAGCTGGTACTCAAGAATTGGTTTACCTTCAATTTTTAACATGCCTTTCGGACAATTATTAGTAAAAGGCCTCAACCTTTCTCCTTTTCCACCAGCTAAAATTATTGCTTTCATTTCTATCCTTTAGTTAATTTATGACGTCAGTTAATTTAAGATTTTCCCGCCATATGACAATAATAAACAAGATAGCAAATTATGTGTATTTATTAATAAATTTGTTAACAAAGCTTTAGCAGCCAGGGGTTAAACCTGATTTCCCTGGCACATTTCTTCCAGGTAATCATCCAGCCTCATTAAAAATATAAAAGGAGACATTATTACTGCAACACCCATAGAAAAAATAATATTCAGTGCTTTTTGAATTTGCACTGAATACTTATTTCTTTTTTTGTTAACTTGGTCAGGATGAATTGCACAATGGAGTGATTTATTATTATTTTTTAATTTTATGTTTTTATGAGATTTTGATTTGCTCCTGGATGATATGTTTGCTTCCATAAAATACATTCTCCCTATTACTTATTAGACAAAAAGATATTTTCCTAAACGTATTAATGGGATTCCGAGTATCATATAGGGATAGCCTTGTGTAAAGTAAAAAAGTGAAAAAGTAAAAGTTATATTAAGCGTAAGAAGTAATTTATAAATCCATGCATGTTTTAATAGATATTGATGAGCCAAAACTAATTACCTTTTATAAAGCTTTAATTTCTGAGCTTCAGGTCAAAAATCATCTAATCGAAATAACAGCACCCAATAATTTAAAAAGATTACTGGATGAAAATAACATTAATTCACATTATATAGGTTATGCCTTTTCATTATTTGGTCTTTTTCAGGACAAATCAATGATCCTGCGCTCTGCAAATTTATTAAATTACATTGATGAACTTAAAACAAAAGTAGATGTAGGCATATCTACAGGTTCAAAAACAATTCTATTTACCTGTGCAAATTTAAACATTCCTTTGGTTTTAATTCTTAGCAATTACAAAGAAAACATTCATCCGCTTTATAAAGCTTATGAAAAATGCTTTTTTATTTTCCCGGATGATGCACCTGATCAGCTTCTCCTTGAAAAAGGATATGATATTCAAAAAACAGCCAGATACAAAGGAACAATCAATAAAGAAAATAAAATCCAGGATTTAAAATCAATTAAAGAAATTACAGCTAAAATTGAATATTTAAGCAAGCATATGCCAGGTGGATTGATGGCATAAAAAGTAGGGACATTGCATGCAACGTCCCTACTATGTGATTAATCCGTTATAGATTATCTACCGAATGCAAGTTCATTAAGTGACTTGAGCATTTCGAGGATAGACTTCAGTGCATCTTTCCAGAATCCAAGAAAATCTGCAAGCATTCTTACTATAGCCTGTTTGGCTGCAAGCTGTCTTGTCTTTTGCTTGATTTCAGGATCTCTGTTTCCTGATTCAGAAGCAGCAAGTAATTCACCTTGGATACCATCGACTTCACTCAGTGCATCAGCATGCTTTGACTGATACTCTGCTATTTTCGACATACATAAACCAATTGACATAATTTTTCTCCTGTAATTCTTTTGGTCTGTTCACTCTATATAAAGAGATTGGTTAAAGACTTTTGACATATTATTTATTGAATATTGGTTAAAATCTTAAATCTTAATGTTTATATTAAAAAAGGATTAATCCTACTGGTTTGAAAATGCCTGACCAACATAAGATGAACCTGCCATACTTGCTCCGCCCATAGCAGCCCCATCATTCCCCATGGCTTGTTGTGCCCAGAAAGAAGCAGCTTTATCTCCTTCAATTACATTGCTGGAAAATCTGTTTTTTAAATCTGCATTATGTGTAGTGGCTAACAACCATTCTCTAGTATGGTTTGTTTTATTTAGTCTGTTAGCTTCAATTTCCCATCTTTGTATTCTTCCGTCTTTAGCTATAGCTCTTTGTGATTTTCTCTCAAGCCTTTTATGCTGTGCTTTTAAGTTATTTATTTGTTCTTCTAGTTTTTTTCTCTTTGGTTCATTGGCAGTAACCATGTGTTCAAGTTCTAATTCATCAATCTTATCTTTTAGTATGCGTATTTTATCTAACTGCCCGACTTTAGCCTTTCTTTCACCCACCATTACAGCAATTTGCTCTGTTCTATGTTGAGCTTCCATTGCAGAACAAAAAAGTTCAGCACCAATTTTTCCCTGTCTAACAGTAGCTTGGGCTTCACCTATTGATCCTAGTCCTGCTGTAAAATCTCCATGTACTTCCACTTATAATTTCTCCTTAGTTATGAATAAAATCTATCGCCATTAGCTCCTTTAAAAAGATCACCAAGCAATGGTACTCCAGCCCATTTTTCATAATATTTAACTGGATTCCAGAAACCCCATCCTACATTTCTTACCACATACATAACACCATGTCCTATTACACCACCTACAGCTAAAGCTGCTCCAGCCGCAGCAAGTCCAACCGGTGCACTAGCAATAACTAGTGGTGCTGCCATAAACAATGGACCAGCTAGCATAGCTACTCCTGTTGCTGCATGCACTCCGTGAACTGATCGATTTCTGCATAAATCTGCACCTTTATATCCTAATTTTAATTGACCCATAATATTTAATTCTTTAGGGAGTAATTCCTTACCCATATTTAATGAAGAAAGAAGACCGGCACCGCTTGCTACATACATAACTGCCTGCTGCCAGCTCTTAAGAGAAATAGCATTTCCTGCCATATGTAATGCTTTATCCCATCCTACTAGCTTAAGACCTTCTTTTGTTACTAATTTAGTAGTAAAAATATCACCAAATCCTTTACCTAAAGTATTAAATGCAGCGTTTCTTATAAACTCATTTTCAGGCAATCGCTGAGATCCTTTAAAAGCTATGTTGGCAGCTCTACTAACATTCCTACTTAAAACTTTTGGATTTTTCCATGCAAGTTTAAATCCGTAATAAGCACCTTCTACAATTGCATGTGCTGCTTTTGGTATAAATAGCGCTACTCTGCCTATAGTTACTGGATTTACCATTTTATTAATCTCTTAAATAATGAACTATTATATTTTGATCTTAAAACATCAGAGTTAAGATTTTAAGCCTTTAAGATTTTAGCTTAGCCATTGGCTTTTAGCCAGGATAAACTAGCTCAATGCCAATAAGCATCTAGACTCTAATTAACCTAGCAGTTAACTGCTAATTACTTAACAGCTAAGTGCCGGTGAAAATAGATAGAGATTTGAAATTCTACCTATTTCTGAACATACAAAGTACACATAAAAAAAAATTGACATGATTATGAAAATCTTAATATTTCAATAGGTGAAATTTTCTGTTTCGTATAAAAGTCAGAAATATCTATTAAGGAATACAGCACTTATGTCATTCCCGCGAAAGCGGGAATCCAGTAGAGTAACAATGTTGGCAGTTTCCTGGATTCCCTGGTCAAGCCAGGGAATGACATTCTAATTTAATCCTCACTTAATCAACTCATTAGATTAATTTTTTCTAATGTTTAATTTTTAAGATAAAATTGTCAAATTTTCTTAACCTCATCCTTTAACTATATTGAGAACTATTAAAATAAATCAAAAGGGAGAAAACAATGTCAGACTTAGGAACCATACTTACAGACTTATTACCACCAGCACCTTTATCAAAAAGAACAGTGCAATCATCATTAAAAGGTGAAGCAGCTGACCCGGCAAACAGCGGTATAAAAGATAAATTAAATAAGCTCGCTGATAACGTAGACAAATTTGATACTGACACCGACGGAAAAATCTCAAGTGATGAAGTAATTGCAGTTTTAGATAAAAACAGTGATGGCACAATTGCAATAGACGAAGTTGAGGCTTTTATAGGCTCATTACCTGCAGCAGCTCCTACCGCAAGAAGAGTTCCTCCAAGACCTGCAAATCTTCCAGGAGCAGGAACAGGCAATGCCACACCAATTCCAATTCAGGCTTATGCTGAAAAAGAACAAACTGAAAAGAAAGGCGGACATGAAGGACCTAAAGATGCACACTTATCTACTTCATCTGTCGTCAATTCACTGGCTCCAATAATATTTGATCAGACCACTGTTGGAGATTCAAACGTAAAAATGTTTATTTCTAAATTTGATAATCTTCATGTGTTGATTTATCCAAAAGGTGCTTTCGATGAGAAAACCACTGGAATACAGGAATATATTGTTCCTTTAAGCGGAGATATTGGTGAAGGACTTGAAAACGCTTTGAGAAATAAAAATATTCACTTGGCTATTCCTAACAGAGAAAACAACAAAATCAGAAGAGAAGGCGAAGTCAGATTCATTGAAGATGACGAAAACTCTGCTCCCAAGAAAAAGTTCCAAAAAGCAATATTAGAACATTTTCTCGGTGGTACCACTGATTTAGATCCAGCAGAACTGGGAAAGATTCCAGGAACTCAGTACAGAGGTATAGATGATGATCATCCAGATGGCTTACCTCTCAAAGATCTAATCACAGCACCCAGAGAAAAGCTTGAGAACTAATTAACAATGGCTAACATAAATGAAATAATTAGCACTGCTAAAACAGTAAAACCGGGGGATCAGTTTGATCCCCTTGATTTGAGTCAAACTGTAAGCAAACTCAGAACAGCCGGGGACACTAAAGAAGCTGATATTCTGGAAAAAATAGCAAGAAAATTTGACAGATTTGATTCAAATAAAGACGGCAAAATATCCAGTGAAGAGCTGAAAGCTCTTGCTGCCTCAAAAGGTGATCCGGATGACCTAAACGATACAGAAGTCACGAGTAAATTACAACCGCCTGCTCCAGCCGGAGTAAGAAAAAGTTCAAGTAGTCCAGCTCCTTCAGCCACTACATCTACTACAGGCACATCAAGCACATCAACAACAGCTTCTACAGGTGACAAACTAATAACAGTTTCCACTCCTGATCAATTTCATAATTATGCAATAAATGGCTACAAAGAATCATATAAAATTTTAAAAGATGAGTCATTTAAGCCAAAATCAAACAGCGTAGATCAAACCGTAGAATTTGATGCAATCAAGCTTAGCGGAAATCTTACAGCAAAAATGTTTATAGGCATTGACGATAAACTTCACATTATGATCCACCCTGAAGGAAATTATTCAGAAGAAAACCTAGTACAGGAATTTACCGTTCCGGTAGAAACATTAGAAAGCACCTGCACATCAAACGGACATTTCCTTATGATTCCGGACAGAGATAATTATTGGAATGTAGGAAGATTAAACACAAAAAAACTTTCTACACTGGAATTAGATGACTCGAAAAAGCAAAGCAAAGAAACAGTTGCAAAAATCATTCTTAAAACTTTCCTTAAAAACGGAAGGACGGATGAGCTTAGAAACCTAAGCGATGTTAAATTCCGTCAGTCAAGAGGCATGGGAAACTTAATGGCTACTGAGTTTGGAAATGTACCTGCTCCAGAAGCCAAAGCAACCTCTTTCGATAGTTTATACTCACACATTGGAAATAAAGACACTGGATATTTAAAACTCGTTAATGATAATCAGGCAAAAATAGAAAAAGAAACTAAAAAATGGTTTTATTTAAATGGAAGCAGCGGTCCCGTAGGAAAACTCTGCCTTACTTTAGATAACGGTGGTGTCTATAGATACAGACTAATTACTGCATTTCAAAGAGAGGGAAAGCAACATATACAAGAGTTTATTATCCAGCCAACAGCTCTTCAAAAAATTGCAAATAGAGATTGCGTAAATGTATTTTGCGGATCATCATCATTTAGCCCAAATCAGGTAGATATTGATGCAGTTAGAGATTTCCTTGTAGGACATTTCAAAAAAGACAATGATTCAATAACAGCTTATAAAAATAAAAATCAGGGTTTTGCTCAGTTTGGTGAAATAGAAGGTATTCGCTTTAGATCAGCTGAAGGAACAACACTTGCAGAAGCTGCAACAGCAATGGCTAATTTATTCAGCGATAAGCCCTCCGATAAATTTAACTATGGCTATGGAACAGAAACTGATAAATGGAAAACTGACCTTGGTTATAAAGATGGTTCAATGCCTACTTTACCTGCAGTAAACGATGATAAAATCGGACCTCAGATTGCAACAGCCAGATTCTTTCCAGATACTGCATTCTTACCTAATCCGACAACAGAATACCGTGGAGGATGGAAGACAAAGATGGTTATTACAAAAGAAAACACTTCAATCTTCTTTTGGAATAAAGAAGAAAATCTTTTTGAACAATATATTATCCCTACAAATCGATTACTAGACTATGTCAGCAGAGAAAGTAGTGGGAAAAAATATAATGACGCTGTTTATTCTGTACTTAAGCAGGACACAAATGCAAATCTTAATTTATTTAGAGAATTTAGAACATTATATTCAAATCTGCTCAAAGACAGAGGATGGGAAGCAGTAATAGGCTCTGATTACTACTATCGCAAAGGCACTTCAGTAGATGATCTCTATTCAAAAGCTCCTGAAAGAAAAATATAGGAATTAATCTAATCTTTAGATTTAGTTTGTTTACCATACTTTAATTTAAATATTAAATTTCCTGATTAAATAAAATTAATTTTCACTCTATACTAGCAAAATATCTTAACTAATTACTTTATATAAGTGGAGGAAAATGATTATGTCAGATGATGCAATAGTAGTACAAGGCGGAAACAATGCTCCAACTTTAAGAGGAATAGGTGTAGCTCCAAAAAAAGAAGAGGGAGCAGACAATCACGAGTTGACTGGTGATGTAACCTCACAATTTAAAAGTTTAATAAAAGAAGGATTCGAAGTAAACTCAAATGAAATACAAACATTTTTTGATTCAAATAATATCACTGAAGGTACAAAAGATCCTCGTATAGCAAAAATCTTACTACAGAGATCAGTTGATTTAAATCGTTTAAAAGATTTATTAAAAGAAACCAATGGAAATCTTGAATCAAGCCAGATAAAAAAACTGCTTCAAAACGGCTGTTTTTCACCCTATGATTTAGAATGTGCTTTTAAAGAATACCAAAGAGGCGGTCCTGCAGGATCCAGAGACACTGTTAGTTTACCTAATGGTATTCAAGCTGTAGCAAAACCTGCTGACATGGCTGGGAAAGCACTTCTTGGAAGTGAAACAGTAAAAAATATTAAACAAACCAAAGATACATTTAAAACAGCAAATGCTGCATTAAAAGTTGCAAGAGGTACAGAAGAAGTAGCTGAAGCCACTCAAGCTGTTGGCAAAGCTTCACAAGCTTTAAAAACTGCTAAACTCATGAAATTAGGTGGTGTTGCTGGAAGAGCTATGCCATGGATAGGAGCTGGACTTGCAGTTATTGATGTAGGAATTGATCTTAGTGAAGCATGTAATGCAAGACCACAGGAAAGAGAAGAAGCATGGGCTAAGGTTGTTACAAATGTTGGTTGCTGTGCTATTGGTGGTGCAATAGGGTTTTGTCTTGGCGGACCAATAGGAATGCTAATTGGAATAGGTCTTGGAAATTTAGTAGCTAGCTTTTTAGCAAAACCTTTTATTGGAGCATGTTTCAATGGCAGAGGTTTAAAAGGCCTCTTCGGAAGATAAACATGCCACCAAAAGTAGAATCAAATAATGATGTCATAGTAGTCAGAGGAGGCTCTACAAAAAGAGCAGATGTCCCAACTGGAATCGGATATGCAGAGAGAAAATCTGATGACAGTAACTCAAAAAACACCTCAGACTCCTACGTAAGTCCTTTTAAAGAAATTAAAACAGCCAGAGAAACCATTAAAGACAAAGAACAGCTAATAAACTTTCTTGAAAATTTTAAACATCTTGGCACAAGAAAAGAAGTTGAAAAGATGGTTAATGATTATTTTAAAGAACATGAAAAACAATCAAAACAATTAAGCGAGCTGGTGACAACAGGTTTTGACAGAAGCAGCACTGATGAAGATGTTAAAAAGTTTTTTGAAAATTGCATTCTTACTGAAAGAGAAACCAGCAGCATTATAAACAGAGGAACTATAAGCAGAGAAACAGGCGAATTATTCACCGGTAAATCCATTGGATTACATATAGCAGCCCTGAATCCTCTTGGATTAATGCTTGGCGGACCAATAGTTACTACTATTCATGATGTTCCCCGAGGCTGGAATATTTTTACAAGCACTTTATCAGAAGGTTGGGGATGGTTAACTGAGTAATTATAAGTTTATTTTTTATAAAAAACATTTCTATTTCTTGTTTAGTTTTTGAAGCATTTTGATTAATTTTGAAATATCTTTGTTTACAGTATCCCAAAGGATATCTAAATCTATATCAAAATAAACATGAATTAAATGATTTCTCATGCCTACTATATCCTGCCAAGGAATTTCAGTATGTTTATTTTTAAAATCTTTGGAAATCTTACTTGCTGCTTCACCAATTATTTCAATTACTTTGACCAGGGCATAAACTAAAACTTTATTGGTGTTAAAGTCTTTTCTGGTTTTGCCTCTAATAAATGATAAACACTCCTTTGCGGCATCCTGCATGTGTTTTATTTGAGCGAAGCGTAATACCCCGTGGCTTGCCACGAGGGATTTAGCAAGCGAAATCAAACTGACTTCCAAATCCCGACGACTGGTGACGAAGTCAAAAATCGGCGTAATACCCTGTTGCTTGCAGCAGGGATAGCCGATTTTAAGGAAGTCGGTTTATTTTTACGTAATCATCTTTGAACATATTCAACCTTAGCTAAAGAAAGAACTTGTTTTTTAAAATATTTGCTAATTTCATTAGGAGTTCTAAGATCTACTTTTTTGCCAAGGATTTCAGTTAGTTCTCTCTCCATTTGTGCAAGTTCTAAGAATCCTGGTCCCTTACCTTTTTTAAACTCTACTAAAATATCAACATCACTATTTTGATTGAAGTCATTTCTTAAAACTGATCCAAAAAAAGACAGTTTAAGTACAAAATACTTTTTGCAAAATTCTGTTATTTTTTTCTTTGGCACTGTAATTTTCATAACACTCATTATATACCCAAACAAAGGTAATATTATATCTCCAAAATCCCTACTTCAAAAAAACTTCCATGCTTTTTATAAAGCTCATCAGTATTTTTATCATCATCGAGTTCTACCGTAACAGATATTTTTTTTAAATCTTTTCCTACCCATATGCCCAGCGATCCCGGAGTAGGATAACCCACATCATGATGAGCTATAAGTCCTGTAGCCACACTGATTTTTTCTGCCAATTCTCTTGACTGCTCACCATCATAGTTAATCATTGGCGGATTTGGAAACTGAATAAAATGATTTGTATGAATTGCAATTAGTTTTTTAAAATTTTGTTTATTTATTAAATCTACTACGATTTTTGTTTCAGGTTCAGAGGCAGGTTTTATACCAGGATAATATGCACTATTTCCTGAGACAGGAATACTTTTCCATCCACTTGAAGGAAAATTACGGTTAAGATCAACTCCATTTGTATTTCCACGGGTTTTTAAAGCCAGTCCGTCAGGGTTTAAACAAGGAATTAAAAGTAAATAAGCATCATCAGGAAAGGATTTATCTTTAACTTCATTTATATATAAATCACAAATCTCTTTTGATTGAGGTTCTACACCATGGAGACAGCCAATCATAAGTGTTTTATTAAAACAATTTTCATCTCCAAAGGCATAGCCTTTTATATCAACACCCTTTACACTTTTTCCCAAAATAATTTCTCTCATAGTAAGTTAGAATATTATATGTCATATGAATTATCAATTAAACATAAACGAAATAACAAAAATACTCGAATATAATAAACAATTTGCTGAAGACATTATTGTTTCCGGCATTTCTTATAATTCTAAAGAGACAAAACCAGGGGATATTTTTGTTTGTCTTACAGGAGAAAAAACTGACGGTCATAATTTTATAGAAGAAGCAGAAAAAAACGGCGCAAAGGCAATACTTGCTCAAAAAAATATTGAAACTTCACTCCCTGTAATTTATGTAAAAAATACCCAGACTGCTATTGCAAAACTTGCAAATATTTTCCACAAAGAACCTTCAAAAAAAATACGAATTATAGGAGTAACCGGCACAAACGGTAAAACCACTACTACTCATTTAATTCAGCACATCTTTGAAAAAAATAATTTAAAAACTGCTCTTATCGGAACTCTCGGCACAAAAGAAACTACTGAATCAAATTATTACGATTCAAAACATACTACTCCTCAGGCTCCTGAGCTGCAAAAACAACTTGCACAGTTATGTGAGAAAGATTTCACTCATTTAGCCATGGAAGTTAGCTCCCATGCACTTAGTTTACATAGGGTGGATGAATGTCATTTTGCAGGTGCTGTTCTTACAAATGTCACTCAAGATCACCTCGATTTCCACCTAACTATGGATGAATATTCTAAAGCTAAAAGAAAACTTTTTGAAATGATTAACATTTCCCATTGGAAAAATAAATATGCAGTAATAAATAAAGACGATAAATTTTTTAATGAATTCATAAAACCAGTTTCAAAGGAGATAAGACTTTTTAGCTATGGAATAAATAATAACGCAGACTTTCAGGCTAAAGATATAGCATTTAATCCATCGGGGTTGTCTTTTACACTTGTTACTTCTCTTGGAGAATTTAAAGTCACTTCTAAATTAAACGGGCTTTTTAATGTTTATAATATTTTAGCCAGCATTTGTGTAGCACATGCTGAAGGAATAGAAAACAGTAAAATCATAAGTGCAATAAGCACTGCAAAAGAAGTTAGTGGCAGATTTCAAATCATTTCTACCAACAACAGCAAAAATCCTCTTTGTATAGTGGACTATGCACATACACCTGATGGGCTTGAGAATATTTTAAAAGCTGCCGGATTAATCACTAAAGAAAGAAAAAAACAAAACAAACAAAGTAAATTAATCTGTGTATTTGGATGCGGAGGAGACAGAGATCCGACTAAACGCCCAAAAATGGGAAAGATTGCTGAAGAACTTTCAGATCTAGTTATAGTTACCTCTGATAATCCACGTTCTGAAGATCCAAACCAAATCATAAGCGATATATTGAGCGGAATAAAAAACACTTCAAATGTAACCGTAGAAGCTGACAGAAAAAATGCTATTCAGATTGCAGTAAAAAAAGCTTTAGCAGATGACGTTATAGTTATCGCTGGCAAAGGACATGAAGATTATCAGATACTAAAAGATCGTACTATTCATTTTGATGATAGAGAAGAAGTGGCAAAAGCTTTAAAGCTTTTGCCATTGCGAGGGAGTGAAACGAGCAAAGCAATCTCGAGCGAAAATTAAATAACTTATGAATAGTAATCAATATTACGTTTACATCATGACTAATAAAAGAAACACAACTATCTATACTGGTATAACTAAGGATCTAAAGAGAAGAGTTTATGAACATAGAAACAGCTACAAGGGTTTTACAAAAATGTATAATGTAAATAAGCTTGTTTATTATGAAATAATAGATTCAATTAATAATGCAATATTAAGAGAAAAGCAAATAAAAGCAGGCTCGCGCAAAAAGAAGCTTGAACTTATAAACAAAATGAACGAAGAGTGGAAGGATCTTTATGAATGGCTGTAGTAATCTAAATAAACGATCGGGATTGCTTCGCCTTCGGCTCGCAATGACATGCTAAAGCTAGGAATATTAGGTTATCCTCTTGAGCATACTTTATCACCAGTTATGCAAACTGCAGCATTGCAGTATCTAAATATCAGTGGTGAATATAAAGCATATGAAGTAGTAGAAGAAGAGCTTGAAAAAACATTCAGAAGACTTAAAGAGGAAGGAATAAAAGGATTAAATATTACTATTCCATATAAGAAAAAAATTATTCCACTTCTCGATGAACTTACACAAACTGCCAAACTTATAGGTGCAGTAAATACTGTTACATTTGAAAATGGAAGAGCTATTGGTGATAATACTGATGTTATGGGTTTCTGGAATGCTATTCCATTAGATATAAAAAATAGAATGAATAAAGAAAGGACTGTTATTTTAGGTTGTGGTGGTTCTGCATATGCTTGTGGAGTAGCACTGATATTAAGTAATGCAATGAATCTCAAAATATACGGAAGAAATAAAGATAAATTGGAAGAATTTAAAAAGTTTTTAGAATCCAGAGCAAAAGGACTAAATATAAATACAAATGTTGAAATCGGATTATTCAGTGATTTAAATTTAAAAGATACTTTTTTACTTATAAATACTACACCTGTTGGCATGCATCCTAAAACAAATGAAACACCTGTTTTAAAAGAAAATCTAAAAGAATTAAAATCTGACGGTTTAGTATATGACATTATTTATAATCCACCAGAAACAAAACTTTTAAAAGATGCAAAATCACTAAACCTAAATACATTAAACGGAATAGAAATGTTAATTAGTCAGGGAGCAGCATCCATTGCAATATGGCTTGGTCAGAAGGTTTCACCGATAGGTGCAATGAGATTAGCCATAAAGCAAAACTTGTAGAGGTATTGTGCGCAATGCCTCTACTTGCAATGTTGTGCAACAGAATAATATTCCTGCAAAGGTTTTACTTCTATTAAACCTGACTTCATTGACTTAATAGCCAGCACTGTAGCTTTAGCTCCACGAACAGTAGTAACCACAGGTATTGAATACTGAATGGCTGCCTGTCTGATATATTTATCATCCTGCCTGGCTTCTCTTCCAATTGGTGTGTTAATGATAAGCTGGACTTCTTTATTTTTAATATGATCCACGATATTTGGTCTGCCTTCATATACTTTTTGTACTTCTTTTACCTTGATTCCATTTTCTGAAAGAACTTTTGCTGTTCCACTTGTGGAATATATTCCAAGTCCCAGCTCACTTAGTTCTTTTGCCACTGCAACAATTCCTTTTTTATCTTTATCATTTACACTTATAAAAATATTTCCACGTACAGGAAGAAGCTGATTTGCTGCAAGCTGCGATTTTGCATAAGATTTACTAAATTCATCACTAATTCCCATTACTTCACCGGTAGATTTCATTTCAGGTCCGAGAATTATATCTGAGCCAGGAAATTTATGAAACGGCAAAACTACTTCTTTAACTGAAATCCATTTAGGAATTACCTCTTTTAATTTTAATTCACTTATATTTTTTCCAAGCATAATTTTACTTGCCATTTTTGCCCATGGAATACCAGTAGCTTTTGAAACAAAAGGAATAGTACGGCTTGCACGTGGATTTACTTCAAGAACATATAAAATATCATCTTTAATTGCATATTGAATATTCATAAGTCCAATGACTTTTAATTTAAGTGCAAGTTTAATTGTGGCATTTTTAATTTCACTTAATAGTTTTTCTGAAATATTTTGCGGAGGTAAAATACATGCGCTATCACCGCTATGAACACCTGCTTCTTCAATGTGTTCCATTACTCCACAGATAATTACTTCTTTTCCATCACAAATCGCATCTACATCTACCTCAGTTGCATTTTCTAAAAAAGTATCAATAAGCACAGGATGCTCTGGTTCTACATTAAAAACATTTTCAATGAACTTTTCCATCTCAGAAAGGCTATAGAATATCTCCATTGCTCGTCCACCAAGCACAAAACTAGGTCTGACTAATAAAGGAAAACCAAGTTCTTTAGCTATCTCAATGGATTCTGAAACCGAATTCGCAGATTCTGATTTTGGCTGATTTAAACCCAGCTCTTTTATGATTTCACTAAATAATTTTCTGTCTTCAGCCAGCTGAATACTATCAGGCTGGGTTCCTGCAATTTTTACACCTAAGTCCTCAAGCGCTTTTGCAATGTTTAAAGGTGTCTGACCGCCAAACTGTACAATAACGCCTTCTGGTTTTTCTAAGTTATAAATATTAAAAACATCTTCTGCTGTAAGCGGTTCAAAATAAAGTCTGTCAGAAATGTTATAGTCTGTGGAAACCGTTTCTGGATTTGAATTAACCATGATGGTTTCAAAACCTTCTTCACGTAGTCCAAAAACAGCATGTACACAACAATAATCAAACTCAATTCCCTGTCCAATTCTGTTAGGTCCTCCTCCTAAAATCATTACTTTCTTTTTAGATGAAGGTCTTACTTCGGATTCACTTTCATATGTGGAATAATAGTAAGGAGTATAAGCTTCAAATTCACTTGCACAGGTATCAACTGTTTTAAACACAGGAAATATATTATGTTTTTCCCTAAGTTTTCTAATGTCTTTTTCTGAAATATTTTCATTACTTTTCGATTTCAATGTCGATATCGAAAATATTAAAGCAAGCTGCTTATCACTAAATCCCATGCTTTTTAAATTAAAAAGCTTTTCCTTATTATCAAGAATATTTAATTTTTTGCCCTCAAGATCTTTGATCTCAAAAACTATTTCTTCAAGATGTTTCAAAAACCAAGGATCTATTGCAGTTGCAGAATAAATCTCATTTATCGAAATGTTTTTATAAAAAGCTGCGTACAATTGTTTTACTCTGTCAGGTGAGGGTGTTTTTAATTTGCTTAAAATACTGTCTTTGCTTTCATTTAAAAAAGTTTTATCGTAAAAACCCGTCATTTTTATTTCAAGCCCGCGAAGAGCTTTCTGGAAAGATTCTTTAAATGTTCTTCCTATAGCCATGACCTCACCTACTGATTTCATTTGTGTAGTAAGTGTATGATCAGCTCCTGGGAATTTTTCCTGTGCAAAACGTGGGATTTTTGTAACCACATAATCTATGGTAGGCTCAAAACTTGCATAAGTAGTTCGTGTAATATCATTTGGGATTTCATCCAGCGTATAACCCACTGCAAGTTTTGCAGCTATTTTAGCTATAGGAAAACCTGTGGCTTTGCTTGCAAGTGCACTGGAGCGGGATACACGCGGATTCATTTCAATAACCACTACCTTGCCATCACGTGGATTTACTGCAAACTGAATATTACTTCCGCCTGTTTCTACTCCTATAGCTCTTATAATTTTTATAGAGGCATCTCTTAAATACTGATATTCTTTATCGGTAAGTGTTTGAGCAGGTGCAACAGTTATGGAATCTCCGGTATGTATTCCCATCGGGTCCAGATTTTCAATTGAACAAATAATTACTACGTTATCTTTTAAATCTCTCATTACCTCTAGTTCAAATTCTTTCCAGCCGGCAACACTTTCTTCCAGCAGAACCTGATGAATTGGACTCATTTCAAGTGCTTTATCCAGCATAGCTTCAAGCTCATCCTGATTATATGCAATACCTCCGCCAGTACCCCCAAGGGTAAAAGCAGGTCTTAAAATAACCGGATATCCAATTTCATTTGCCAGATAAATTCCATCAGATTTTGATTTTGCAATATAAGATTTTGGAACTTCAAGACCAATTTCCTGCATTTTGTTTTTAAATAATTCTCTGTCTTCAGCAAGTTCAATTGCAGGAAGCTTTGCCCCGATTAATTCAACATTATATTCTTTCAAAATTCCATTTTTAGCAAGCTGAACAGCAATATTCAGGCTGGTTTGTCCACCCATGGTAGGTAATAATGCATCCGGTCTTTCTTTTTCTATAATTGCACGGACAAATTCAGGTGTAATAGGTTCTATATAAGTTCTATCTGCAAATTCCGGATCAGTCATTATCGTAGCCGGGTTTGAATTAACTAATATAACTTCATAACCTTCTTCTTTAAGCGCTCTGCAGGCCTGTGTTCCGGAATAATCAAACTCACAAGCCTGACCAATTACAATTGGACCTGCTCCCACAATTAAAATCTTTTTTATGTCTTTTCTCTTCATTTTTTTTATGTAAACAAATCCTCTCCTTCTTTTCCAAGCTCATTTACAAAAGACTTTATATTTTTTTCTGTCGTAAAAAATCTTAATCCAAATCCATCCCAAGTATAATGGTCTGATATTACATTTCCAGCATCCACCCAGCATGTAGCAGAATAACCTTTATGTGATCTTTCAAAAACAAATTCAAAAGATGGTTCCAGACCTTCAAATGAATACAGTTCTTTATTTGTATCTGTAAGAAAACTTTTTATTCCGTTTATTAAATTTTCAATTTCATTTACAGGCCGCAAGGAAAGAACATAGTCACCAGCACCTTTATTAGTTTTCTCTGTTTCAAAAACAAGTTCTCTATCTGCACTGTTTAATACAAGTTTATAAGCTATCCATGAAAAAGCAGCTTTATTTTCTAGTTTGTCTTTTAAAAACATGATTTCTATGTATGTTTTAACCTGACTATCTTCTGATAAAAGTTTTGCCATAACAATAAAAATCCTTTGATATTTATAACATTATTTAAGCATTTACGTTGTCGTGACACTCTCGCACGTAATTACAATACATGATATTCTGTAACCGATAAAATAAAACCTTATGCAAATATTTATAGAGATAAAACAAAACTTGTTTAAAGATGGTTCAGGAGTAGCCTTAGGAGTTTTTGACGGCGTTCATAAAGGGCATGTTGAAATAATTAAAAATGCCGTCAGCTTTGCTAAAAAAAATAATTTAGCTTCAGTTGTAGCAACTTTCAGCAATCATCCTCACACAGAAATCACAGGCCAAGCGCCTCATCTTTTATCGACGTTTGAAGACAGGATGAGACTAATTGAAGAACTTGAAGTAGATGCAATCCTTGCTCTTGAATTTGACACAAGACTTAGACACATGAGTGCTCAGGACTATTTCACTAAAGTACTTGTGGATTGTCTTGCCTCAAAATATATCTCAGTAGGGTATGATCACAAATTTGGCTTTAACCAGGAAGGTAATCCGGACAAATTAAAAGAATGGGGTAAAAAGCTTGGGATAACAATTCACGTAAATCCTCCGGTAGACATCCATGATGAACCAGTAAGCAGTACCAGAATAAGAAAAAATTTAGCTGCTGGTCATGTAAAATTAGCTTCAATACTTCTTGGTAGATATTATTCTGTCTCAGGAAAAGTTACCCAGGGACTTAAAAGAGGAACAGAACTTGGTTTTCCGACTGCAAACATAATGATATCAAGCAATTTAGTAATCCCCGGTGTCGGTGTTTATTCAGGATTTGCATTTATTGAGGAAGAAAATAATAAAAATCTTCCTTGCGTAATTAATATCGGTCATTGTCCTACATTTAAAGATGAAAACAGTGAGTTAAAGGTAGAAACACATATAATGAATTTTCCATACAGAGAACTTTACAACAAAAAAATTAAAATTGAATTCGTAGACAGACTTAGAGATGAGCAGAAATTCAGCTCAAAAGAAGAATTAATAAAACAAATTAAAAAAGACTGCGAGCTCGGAAAGAAATTATTGTATGATATTAAAGGCTCTAAATATCAGTAATTCATAAAACCAGGAGAATAGATTTATGCAAAGCACTGAAGCTGGTTACAGAGTTGAAAAAGACACAATGGGAGAGTTGAAAGTCCCTCAGAATAAATACTGGGGTGCACAGACTGCCCGTTCGCTTTTGTTTTTTAAAATTGGAAATGACAAAATGCCGCTTGAAGTAATCCATGCTTTTGGAATTTTAAAAAAAGCCAGTGCACAGACTAACTGTGAGCTTGAAATTCTTGAAAAAAATAAATCGGATTTAATCAGCAAAGCTTGTGATGAGATTATTGAAGGAAAACTTGATGAGCATTTCCCTCTTGTAGTATGGCAAACAGGCTCAGGTACTCAGTCAAATATGAATGTAAATGAAGTTATTGCTAATCGTGCCATTGAAATTGCAGGAGGAGTTTTAGGTTCTAAAAAGCCTGTTCATCCTAATGATGATGTTAATAAATCCCAGTCATCAAATGATACTTTTCCCACTGCCATGCATATTTCTGCAGTAATGTTTACTTTAAAACATTTAATACCATCTATATCTAAATTGAAAGATGCCTTAAAAATAAAATCAAAAGCATTTGAAAAGATAATTAAAATCGGGCGGACACATTTAATGGATGCTATTCCGATTTCACTTGGACAGGAATTCTCAGGCTATGTAACTCAGCTGGAAAAAGGCTTACAAAGGATAAACTCTGTTTTACCTGATTTATCAGAACTTGCTCTTGGAGGTACTGCAGTAGGAACAGGTTTAAATACCCATCCTCAATTTGCTCAAAAAGTTGCTGAAAAGATCTCTAAATTAACAGAAATTAAATTTAAATCTGCACCTAACAAATTTGAAGCTCTTGCTTCACATGACGCTCTGGTAATGGCTCATGGAGCATTAAAGACGCTAGCTGTCTCTTTAATGAAAATTGCAAATGACATTCGTTTGCTTGGATCTGGTCCACGATGTGGAATAGGTGAACTTATACTGCCAGAGAACGAACCCGGCTCTTCTATTATGCCTGGAAAAGTAAATCCTACTCAGTGTGAAGCCATGACCATGATCTGTGCTCAGGTAATAGGAAACGATACTGCTATAAATATCGGGGGAGCAAACGGTCATTTTGAACTTAATGTTTTTAAACCACTGATTATATTTAACTATTTAAACTCTGCTCGTTTACTTGCCGATGCATGTGCATCATTTGCTGATAATTGTATATCAGGAATTGAAGCTGATGAAAAAACCTGCAAAAATTATCTGGAGAATTCTTTAATGCTTGTAACAGCTCTTAATCCACATATTGGATATGACAGTGCTGCAAAAATTGTAAAAAACGCACATATTAAGGGAATTACATTGCGTGAATCAGCTATAGAATTAAGATTACTTACTGGCGATCAATTTGATAATTGGGTAAAGGCTGAAGAAATGCTTGGTCCTTCACTTTCATAGCAAAGTAGAAAAGCAGAAAAATGGAAAATTTAAATTTATTTTACATACTTACAGCACTACTTTTTGGAATGGTGCATGCAATGGAACCTGGACATGGAAAAAGTCTGGTTGCAACATTTGTATTAAGCTCAAAAACCAGTAAAGTTAAAGATGCTTTTTTAATGGGTTTTATTGCTTCAGTAACTCATACTGCCAGTGTTTATTTAATTGGATTTCTTGGATTGAAATTTCTTGAGTTAATTTTTCCCGGAAATAAAGAACTGTTTATAAGTTTTATTGCAAGTATATTAATTTTCATTATTGGACTTTACCTTATGTGGGACAGAATCATTGAACCTCTTTTTCACCATCACGAGCATGAATGTTCAGCACATACTATTCTTAGTAAAAATTTAAAGGTAACAAGCATATTAGTGGTAGGGCTTACTGCCGGTCTTGTACCATGTTCAGGAGGACTTGCTGTTTTTATGACAGCAACTGCTGTAGGAGGCATTCATAATTTACTCAATGGTTTTTTTTATGTTCTTTCATTTAGTGCTGGTTTAGGTCTTGCACTTACTCTGGTTGCTTTAACAAGTATTATTGGAAAAGGAGTTTTAAATTCACTTCTTCAAAAATCAATAACAAACATTGAAAAGTCATCTGGTGTAATTAGTGCTATTTTAATATATACTTTAGGACTTGTTTTACTTACTACAAATATAGTAGAACTTAAAAATGGTAAGAGTTATTCACATGAGCATAAACATGAGAGCAAATAGGACAATTTTTGTTTTTTCCATTTATTTCAAGTTCGTAGAATCTGCTATCTTTTGCATTAAATTTTAAAACTCTATTTGTTAAAACACTGCCAATACCTGTTATTAATTTTATGACTTCATTTGCCTGGAGTACGCTTATTACCCCGACACATGTATTTAATATTCCAGCTTCACTGCAACTTTGTCTTAAATCCTCAGGCTGTTTGTCAGGGAAATAACACCTAAGACATGCGGAATGTGGTGGAATTATAGTTAATATCTGACCTTCAAACCCAAGAGCCCCGGCATGAATAAGTTTTTTGTTTTTCTTTACACAAACTTCATTTACCAGGAATTTGTCGTTAAAGCTGTCCAGACAATCCACAATTATTTCAAAGTCATCTATAATTTTTTCAATATTATTTATGTTAATTTTTTCTTCAAAAGTTATAACGTTAATTTCAGGATTTAATTTATTTATTTTTTCTTTTACCGATAGAACTTTTGGTTTATTTATATCTTCTGTAAAATGTATAATCTGCCTGTGAAGATTTGACAAATCTACCTTATCAAAATCAACCACTCCAATATGCCCTACCCCAGCTGCTGAGAGGTAATATAAAACACCGGAACCAAGTCCTCCAGCACCTAAGACCAGAACTCTTGATGAAAGCAATTTTTCTTGTTCAGTAGCACTAAACTCAGGTAATATCATTTGCCTGGAATAACGCTTGATCTGTTCATTGTTTAAAAACATAAAAACAATTATAGCTTAAAGCAATACCCGCAAGGGTTTGCCCTCAAAGACTTCCCTCAGATTTATTTTACTTATCTAATGTATCTTCAAAACCACCTGCTTCTAGGATAAATGTCTCATGGTGATAAGCCTAGTAATTGCAATGGTCTAGACTTTTCTACCGATAATTTAATCAGAGTAATAGTTTTTCAGCTGAAATAAGCGCTGAAGCTAATTACTAAAGGGCTGGGCAAAAGTGAAATTTATCACAAATTTTATAATTTGTTTGTTAATAGCGTCTGCAACAAGTGCAGTTAATGTTGCTCTTGTATTTGCAGAAGAAGAGGACAAGTCAGGCAATACTCCTGAAATTATTGTTATTGAAGGTTCAGATATAACTGCAAAGCCTAACGACCTGGAAGTTATTTACACCGAGAATTAATTTTATTGCGAGCCGAAAGCGAAGCAATCCCGAATGGATTTTGCAAATAGATCGGGATTGCTTCGCTCATTTCATTCGCTCGCAATGACAATCAAATATTTATAGTAACCACATCCACGGGACAAGATGTAACGCACATTTCACAAACTGTACATTTAGGTTCTATAAATTCTAAATGATAGTCTTTATCTAATTTAAGAGCTCCGGCAAGACAGACAGAAATACATGCACCGCAATGAATACAACTATCCATATCAAAGGTGACTTTTCTGGCAATTTCTGTAACCCTAATTCCAAGCTCTTTCATTCTTTCAATTGCTAAATCAAGTTTATCTGGCAATCCATCCATTTCCATTACCAGTTTCCCGGTTTCTTCTGGAGCAATTTCTGCTCTTAGAATATTACTTGCAATATCATATTCCTTTGCAAGAATATATGTAATAGGGGTTTGAATTTGCGAAGCTGGAAAATCAAGAACAACTCTTCTTCTGGTTTTTAAGGAAGAAGTATTGGGGATTTCACTTGCGTCCTGTTTTTTGTTCTTCTTTGGGGGCATATTTTAATTGTACTATAAATGTCAAAAGAGCTTCCTTGGCAACGTTCTCCACGATATCGATAGAAGAAAAAAAATTGCAAACAAGTCTATTACTAATGCAGTACCACCATAGCTTAAAAACGGCAGCGGCACACCTGTAATAGGCATAATTCCAAGAGTCATTCCAATATTCACAAAAATATGAAAAGATAAAAATGAAAATATTCCAATAGCAATAAGACTTGCAAATTTATCATTTGAATGCCGGGCAATATAAAGTGTCCTCCAAAGAATTATTGCAAACATAATTACTATGAATGCAGAACCTATAAAACCAAATTCTTCTCCTGCAATTGAAAACACAAAATCCGTATGCTGAGCAGGAACATAACTGCCTTTTGTTAACCTTCCATGCTGCCACCCATAGCCAAAAAAACCACCGTTTCCAATAGCCAGAATGCTTTGAATTATATGATAACCAGCTCCCTGAGGATCGCTTTCTGGATTTAAGAAAATCGTAAGCCTACGCTGCTGGTATGCTTGCAAAAAATTCCATAAAATTGGTCTTATAAAGCCAATCATAAAATTTAAAAAAATGATTGAAGAAACACTCAGTACAATCCACGGTGATTCCCATGGTTTATGATTTATTACAAGCCAAATAATCATAAAGAACAAAAATAAAACAAATGGCAAGGTAATATTTAATTCAATTATTTTATTGTGAATTTGCATTGTACCCATATTTAAAACAACTGCCCCGCAGGCATTTAAAATTAAGCTCACGATGGGAGAAACTACTACCAGTAAATGAGTAACAGAAGCTCCTGACCAAAATGCCATTCCAAGATAAATAGCAATAAATGCAAGAGATGTACCAAGGTCCGGTTGCTTAAAAATAAGCAAAAAAGGAGGTGCAATTATTAGTGCTGAAAGGAAAATATCAATGTAATTTTTTAAAGGGTGTTTTACAAACCAAGCAGCAAGGCTTATGATTATTGCTATTTTTGCTACTTCAGAAGGTTGAATTTTTATAAAACCAACATCAATCCACCTCTGAGCACCCATTGCTGATGCACCTTTTAGTAAAACAATAAATAATAAAACAATGTTAGCTAAATAAATCCATCTTGTGTTTTTTTGCCAGAAACTAATTTTTAAAAATAAAGCAGCTAAACCAAATAACACTGCAGGAATTAAAAAGAAAAATTGTCTTGAAAGATAGGTGCCAAAAACTGCACTTTTAAGTAAAAGTAAATTAATTATAATAAGTACAATGGTCGGCAAAAGAATATACCAGTCCAGATCAACAATGTCTGACCATCTGCGAATAATAAAATCTCTTTCTTCTCCAAGCTGCATAGATTTTGAAAAAGTATATCAATAATAATAAACATTTAGGCAAACTTTGGCATAACAATAGTTATATGAAAGTTAGTTAGCTATTACTTGCTTACTTCAGTTTCTTTTATAGGCTCTTTAATTTCCTTCATACTTAAGCTAAGCCTGTGTTCATTTGGTGCAAAACGTCTTACAAAAACCCTAATCTCCTGCCCAACACTAAGATAGTCTTCAATCTTAGGAGTCTCTGTATCATTTGTAATTTCAGCACGCGGCAATAAACCTTCTACGCCTGGATAAACTTCAACAAATGCACCAAAATTAGCTACTTTACTGACTCTGCCTTTGAGAAGTTCATTTTCTTTTATTTTTCCTTCTAGTTCATTCCATGGATCATTTTGCATTCTCTTTAAGCTTAAACTAATACGGCTTGTTTCCCTGTCAATCTTAAGTACCTTAAGCTGGATTTGTTGTCCAACTTTAAGAACATCCTGTGGATTACTAACTCTTTGCCACGAGAATTCAGATATAGGTAAAAGTCCATCTATACCACCTAAATCAATAAATGCACCAAAGTCAGTTACTCTTACAACTTCTCCATTAATTATCTGTCCGATTTCCAGACTCTGCATAGTCTTTTCACGCAAATCTGCTCTTTCATCCTGAATTGCAAGCTTTTGTGAAAGAATAAGCTTATTTTTTTTCTGGTCAATTTCAAGAATCTTTACCGGAAGTTCAATACCTAACAAATTATCTTGTTGGTTAGGTTTTAAACGCATTTGGCTTGTAGGAATGAAACCCTTAATACCATAGAGCTCAACAATTGCGCCGCCCTTAACAACTGAAACCACAGGACCATTTAATGTTTCATTTGCTCTCTTTGATTCTTCGAGTTTATTCCATCCTTGAGCCTGGTTTACTTTTTTCAAAGATAAAATTATTGTTTCATCTTCTGATTCATCTCTAATAATAAAAAATTCATGTTCTTCTCCGATTTGAATCAGCTCTTCAATTTTTGTTTTCTTAGGTCTTGTTATTAATTCTTTATAAGGTACAAATGCTTCTGTTTTTCCGCCAATATCAACTAACGCTCCATCTTTCTCTAGATGAATAACTTTTCCTTTTATAATATCCCCTTGTTGAAACTTACAATTGTACTTTCCTTCCTTCAAGTACTTTTCGAATTCAGCCATTTTATCAGTCATGTTGCTTTTATTTCTTCTCCTTTTAACTGTCCTTTTACGAGTTATTCATTCTATCATGCAAGACTTATTTTTACTCAGCAACAAAGTTTTCCCATTCACTGGGGGTGACGCCCGAAGGGAAGGGTTCAGAGCGAGGAACCAAAGCCGCGAGCGAAGCGTGGCGGTCAGTGACGAAGTTCTGAAGGGTACCTGAAGGTGGCAGGACCGCAGTGAATGGAACGCTGAATAATTTACTTG
>MFRM01000020.1:0-6075 GCA_001784555.1 Candidatus Melainabacteria bacterium RIFCSPHIGHO2_02_FULL_34_12
AACCATTATTATCAATTGGATTTTTGTGAGCCCCAATTTAAAGGCTCTGAATCAGAAGCCATTGAAAAACTACGTTTTGAGCTTTCAAATAGTGTTAAACTCAGGCTACGAAGTGATGTGCAAGTAGGGACCTATTTAAGTGGAGGGATTGATTCTTCTATTGTTACTTTGCTTGCGACAAAATATTCAGACAATGTTATTCGTACTTTTTCTGTTGGCTTTGAAAGAAAAGAATTTGATGAAACATCTTTTCAACAAGAAGTTAGTAAGCATTTAGGGACAAATCATGAGCAAGTAATTATTTCAGATCAGAATATACTTGACAATTTTGATAAAGCTCTTTGGCATGTAGAGATTCCTGTTTTTAGAACAGCATTTGTTCCTATGTATCTTCTCTCAAAGCAAGTTGCACATTCTGGTATTAAAGTGGTCCTCACTGGAGAAGGCTCTGATGAATTTTTCTTGGGATATGATTTATATAAAGAAACAATTTTAAGAAGTAGTTGGAATAATACAGTTAATTATGAAGAAAAAAGAAATCAATTACAAAAACTCTATCCTTATTTGACAAAGATTCAAGAAAATGTATCTTTTTTGGTCCCTCTGTATGAAAGATTTACTAAAGAAACTATTCCAGGACTTTTCTCTCATGAAATGCGATTTAGCAATTCAAGTTTTAATGATCGTATTCTAAATCTTCCGACTGATAGCCTGTCTTTTTTAAAGAAATATATAAGTCTGCATGAAAAGGAATTCTTTAGTTTACCGATTATGAAACGTGCACAATGGCTAGAGTGTACAACTCTCCTGGCTGGCTATTTACTATCTTCTCAAGGAGATAGGATGAGCTATGCTAACAGTGTTGAAAGTAGGCTACCATTTCTAGATTCTAATGTCATAGCTCTTTCAAATTCATTTTCTGATAGCTTAAAACTCACGGGTGATTTTAATGAAAAACATATATTAAAGCTGGCCTTTAAAGATGAGTTGCCAAGTTCAGTAGTAAATAGACCAAAGCAGCCGTATTTATCTCCTTTGCCCCCCCCTTTTTTAGATAAAAAAAATAATATTTACTTTGACTTACTTAATTCAAAAGACCTATTAGAGGAGCTTGAATTTATTAATGTAGATTTTGTGAAAAGTTTTATTCATAAGATATATCAAACTCCATATGAAAAAATAAGTCATAGAGAAAATCAAGCCTTCCTTTTTTTATTGTCTACTCTCCTCTTACATGAAAGATTTACAAGAAGGAAATATTATTTTTCAGATAAAAAGCAATTAACTGACTCTTTGGTTTGCCATATTGATGGAAGGGCTATGGAGTCTGTATGTTGAATGGAAGTATTGATATCATGATGCTTGGAATATAGTTATGAAAACCTGTATAAAATGTAAATGTGAGCTTAAACAAAATATCTGGAATTGTTTAAAATGTGGCTATAAACCGCAAATCAAAGATGGAAGACCAATCCTTTCTTTAGAATCCAATGAACAAAAAGATATTGGATTTGAAGTTGAATTTTTTAATAGACTGATAAAAGTAGAAGAAAACAGTTTTTGGTTTTGTGCAAGAAATAAATTAATTAACTGGGCAATTAAAAACTATTTCCCTGATATAAATAATTTCTTTGAAGTTGGCTGTGGAACTGGTTTTGTATTGTCAGGCATTAACCGTGCCTTTCCTGACATTGATTTGTATGGGAGTGAAGGTTTAGCTGAAGGATTGAAATTTGCATCTAAACGTGTACCGGTAGCAACCTTGTTTCAAATGGATGCAAGAAATATACCTTTTAAAGAAGAATTTGAAGTAGTGGGAGCCTTTGATATGTTAGAGCATATTGCAGACGATAAAAAAGTTTTGGATCAAATATATAAAGCTGTAAAACCTGGTGGTGGATTGATATTAACAGTTCCGCAGCACATGTTTTTATGGAGTAAAGTAGATGAATTTAGTCACCACGTTAGGAGATATAGTTCAAAAGAACTTAAAGCAAAAGTAGAATCATGTGGTTTTAAAGTAGTAAGAATGACTTCATTTATTACATTTTTATTACCACTGTTTGTTTTATCCAGGTTGTTAAGATTTAAATCCTCTAAGAGTAAAAAAGAAGATATGTCTGAATTTAACTTAAATAAATATCTTAATCTTTTACTAGAAAAAGTATTAGATTTAGAGCGTTTATTAATTAAATTAGGTGTTTCTTTGCCAGTAGGGAGTTCACTCTTTTTAGTTGCTAATAAAGATTGAGCTTGTTGTATATTAATAGCTATGAAAGAAATGATTAGTAAAATACCCTTTAACAAACCATCCTTTACAGGTAAAGAGCTTGATTATATAAGAGAGTCTGTACTTAGTGGGGGAATCTCAGGTGATGGTATCTACACAAAAAAATGCCATGAATTAATGGAGAGAAAATTCAATGCCAAAAAAGTTCTTTTAACTACTTCATGTACCCATGCACTTGAACTTGCAGCTTTATTGCTTGATTTAAAAGAAGGAGATGAAGTCATTGTGCCGTCATATACTTTTGTTTCCACTGTAAATGCTTTTGTTTTACGGGGTGCAAAACCTATTTTTATAGATATAAGACAGGATACTAAAAACATTGATGAAAATTTAATAGAAAGTAAAATTACAAAAAATACAAAAGCAATTTTTGTAGTTCACTATGCTGGTGTAGCATGTGAGATGGATAGAATCATGGATATAGCAAAACGCCATAATATCCTTGTAGTTGAAGATGCTGCTCAGGGAGTAAATGCCAAGTATAAAGAGAAATATTTAGGTACCATTGGAACGTTTGGCTGCTACAGCTTTCATGAAACAAAGAATTTTATGTGTGGTGAGGGTGGAGCAATTGTTATTAATGATGAAAGATTTATAGAACGTGCTGAAATAATAAGAGAAAAAGGAACAGACAGAAGCAAATTTGCTCGTGGTGAAGTCGATAAATATACATGGCAGGATTTAGGAAGTTCATATTTGCCTTCTGATGTACTAGCAGCATTTTTATATGCCCAGCTTGAAAATATGGACAGAATAAATAAAACCAGGCAGACCATTTATGAACGATATCTTATGAACTTACAAGAATTAGAAAAAGCAGAAGTGGTTAAATTGCCAGTGATTCCTGCCGATTGTATCTCTAACTATCATATGTTCTATATGCTTACTAAAAATAAACAAGCTCGCAATAATCTAATCTCTGCTCTTGAGAAAAATGGGATAAAAAGTGTTTTTCATTACATACCCCTACATACATCACCAATGGGTAAAAAGCTTGGTTGTAAAATGGGAGATTTGCCTGTTACTGAGGATATAAGTGAAAGATTGCTACGATTGCCATTTTACAATGATATGACAGAGCTAGAGCAAAACTTTATTCTTGAAATGGTTAAAAATGGAGTAATGGCTTGCAGATGATTATTTCAACAAATAATAACCTTTTTATTTGAAGCAGCCTGTTTTGTCCTTCTCCCTATCCACTTTCAAAGCTGCTTAATATATCTAGCCTGGTTAAGATAATTGTAATTTTATACCTATACTTCCAAAATGCAAGGTATAATGGAAGCATGGGTATTAAGAATAGATTGACTGAATTACCTAGAAATGCAAATTTCTTTTTGTTTGGTCCACGTCAGACCGGAAAAAGCACATTAATTAAAGATACTTTCTCAAAATCAGAATCTGTTTACTATGATCTTCTTTTATCAAAAGAATATACAAGACTTGCTGCAAATCCCTCTTTATTAAGAGAAGAGGTTGAAGGGCTTGATAAGAAAATAAAATATATTATTATTGACGAAGTTCAAAAAATACCTGAATTGCTTGATGAGATTCACTATCTTATTGAAAACAGTAATATCAAGCGTTACTTTTGTCTTAGTGGTAGTAGCGCAAGAAAACTTAAAAGAGTAAAGGCTAATTTACTAGGAGGGAGAGCATGGATTAGAAATCTATATCCTTTAACCCACCTTGAAATTGGGAATGATTTTAATTTAACTAGAGCTCTTCAGTTTGGTACTCTACCAGCAATTTATCTAAACAGTGATGAAAATGCTAAAGAATCATTGGAAGCATATACTGAAACATACTTAGAAGAAGAGATTAAAGCAGAAGCTATTGTAAGAAACATAGGAGCATTTGTCAGATTTTTAAAGTTTGCAGCTTATGAAAGTGGTAATATAATAAATTTTTCAAATATTTCCAGAGAAACAGCAACAAGTCATAAAACAATAAAAGAATACTTCCAAATTCTGGAAGATACTTTAGTAGGTTATTTTCTCTTGCCCTATTCAAAATCTACAAGAAAAAGATTAGTCAAGCATCCTAAGTTTTATTTATTTGATACTGGTGTTAGAAATGCTTTAGCTAAAAGGTTATCTCTTAAATTAGAACCTGGTAGTAAAGACTTTGGAGATGCCTTTGAACATTTTATAATTACTGAGATGATCCGCTTAAATAAGTACAAAAAGAAAGACTTGGAATTTTCTTTTTATAATACATCTGTAGGAGCAGAAGTTGATTTAATAATAGAAACCCCAAGTAAAAAAATATATGCTATTGAAATTAAATCACGAGAAAACCCATCTAAGTCTGACTTATCTGGGCTCAAATCATTCTTAGAAATCCAACCTAATGCTGTTCCAATATGCTTATCCCGAGCTCCAAGGAAAAGAAAAATTGGAAATATTATGATATATCCATGGAAGGAAGTTTTTGAGCTCCTAGATTTAAGTTAAGTCCATGGAGACAAAACATCCCAAAAGTATTATTTCTCTACTTTTATCTTGACTCTTCTTCCTATCCACTTTCAAAGCTGCTTGATAAATCTAGCCTGGTTAAGATAATTGTAATTTTATTTTGTATTTTTGTAAAGTCCATTGCATATCTTCTGTCATGTCCAAGCCCGTCTTGTACATAACTAATTAAACTTTCAACACTGCTTGATAGATCTAGTCAAAAATTTTCTACGACAGGACAGATGAAAACTTTTGGTCAACTGTGGCACAGTTATAATATTAAAAATATGAAATTAAACAGATTAGTGTCTTACCTTTTTATCTTAGTTGTTTTTATTTGCATATCATTGGGAATTGCATATTTAGCTAAACAAAACAAGAACACAAGTTCTGTTAAAAATATAATTTTATATCCGGATATTACAAAAATAAATAAAGAAAAACCCGTTGATGTTTTATTTTATTTTCATGGAGCAGGATGCACCGAGCGGCTTGTTCTGAATCCTTATACTTCAGGCGGTTTGAATCTTTTAGATAAAAAAACTAAATATAGAGATGATCTTATTATTGTAAGTCTGGGCTTTACTGAAAGTTATCACTGTTCATCACCTGAGACAGTTACAGCTACTATAAAAACAATAAAACATATAATTTCCCAGTACAATACCAGAAAAATATATTTGTTCGGTAATTCGATGGGAGGCTCATTAGCATTGAATGTTTTAAGTTTAATCGATAAAAATATTCAGACGAAAATCTCTGCAGTAGCCGCTGTTATGCCTGTAATTAATTATGAGTATATGTTGCAGTTTTCAAAGCACGAAAATATTTGTAAGCCTATAAAAGACCATTTCTATAAATTTCATGATCCTATAAAGCAGATGAAAAAATCATCTCCTATAAATTATATTGATAAATTGCCATCTGATACGCGGATAATTTTAGTTGAAGGCATAAATGATACATATGTTGGCTCTGCTCAGATCGAAAAATATTATAAATTTGCAAGAAGAAAAAATAATCATGTTGAACTCTACAAGTGGAACATTGATCACTCTTTTGTAGATGTAGCAGAAGAGTTTAAAGGACTAATTTATTCAGTAATTGACTGAGTCAGGATTCTTCTTTCAATCCATTCTTTATTATTTTTATTGCGCCCGAGCGAAAAACTCTGTGAGCTTGCTCCAGAGATAGTCGATTTGAAGGGAGGCGTTTTATACTAGTACACCGTCAACTAAATAATTAACTGTCCCATTCACTGGGGGTGACGCCGGAAGGGAGGTGTCCATCCGAGGAGCTACTGCACCGCAGGATGGAGGGGAACCTGCA
>MFRM01000020.1:6097-23991 GCA_001784555.1 Candidatus Melainabacteria bacterium RIFCSPHIGHO2_02_FULL_34_12
GACCCGCAGTGAATGGCGTAAGGTATGGAAACTTGTTGACAATGTACTAGTCTGTCTTCTACATAACTAATTAAGCTTTCAAAACTGCTTAAGGTGATTAGTTCTACTTCTTCCTTATGTTTGTAGAAATCGATAAATATACATTTTGTGTTGGATAGTGTATAATATAACCCACTATGCAACATAAAATGCAATATATAGAATTGAAAAACAGACTAAAAGATTATATTGTTTTCTCACAAAAACAAATAAAAAAAATCTATCCGAAATTCAATATTCATAATTTCAAAGAATGGCAAAAGAAAAAGTATATTAAAAAAGTTATAAAAGGATATTATATTTTTTCGGATCTGGATATAAGTGAACCAATACTTTTTATTATTTCGAACGAGATATATAAACCATCTTATATTTCATTTGAAATGGCATTGTCTTACTATCAGATAATTCCTGAAACAGTATATGGTATAACAGCTGCTACTACACGTCACACATACAAATTCGAGACAAGAGTTGCCAAATTTTCCTACAGAAAGATAAAACCGGTGATAATGTTTGGTTATAAGCTGAAGAAGTATAAAAACCATATCTTTAAAATTGCTGAAGTTGAAAAAGCAATAATAGATTATTTTTATGTAAATGCCAAATTAAAAGAATCTGCAGATTTTGAAGAACTTAGAATAGACAAAACATTATTTGATGAGCAGGTTGATCTAGATAAAATAAATAAATATTTGAAGGTTATTGGTAGTGATGTCCTATCGAGGAGAGTAAGAAGATTCCTGAGGTATATGAAGCATGCTTAGTTTAAAAGATATAGAGTCATATTTCCCTGACAATATGAAAGGGTTTAAGAATAGTATTCTTAGAGAATATATCCAATGTAAAATTCTGGAAATCCTGTTTGATTCTCAAATAGGTTCAAAAATTACATTTATAGGTGGTACAGCATTAAGGATTTTGTACAACACCGGAAGATTCTCAATGGATCTAGATTTTGATAGTTTTGACCTCAATCAAAATGAGTTTGTAGAAGCATCTCAAAGAGTAAAGAAAAAATTAGAGCTTGAAGGTTTAAAAATTGAAATTGAAACGAAGGTCAATAAAAAAACCTTTCACTATAGAATTAAGATACCTAATATCTTATATTCTAATGAATTAACTTCTCATATAAATGAAAAAATGCTGATAAAAGTTGATACAGAGCCTCAAGGATTTAAATACACACCAGAAAAAAAACTTTTAAGCAAGTTTGATGTACTGACTCATATTAATGTAGCTTCTATAGATATTTTACTTTCAATGAAAATAAATGCTGTATTCACGAGAAAACGTACCCAGGGAAGAGACTTTTATGATATTGTCTTTCTCATAAATAAAACCAAACCAAACTATAACTTTTTAAAATTAAAGCTGGGTATTGATAACTCGTCTCTCTTGAGAGAGAGGCTGTTGTTAAAGTGCAAAGAATTAAATTTTGAACAGCTTGCAAAAGACTTAGAAAGCCTTGTTTTTAATCCAAATGATTTTAAAAAAGTAATTTTATTTCCGGAATTAATCAAAGAAACAGAATTTTTATAAGGAGTAATGGCTTGTAGATAATCTATTTATTAAAAGCAGTTTGCTTAGTCCTTCTCTCAATCCACTCTTTATTATTTTTATACCAGTTAATAGTAATGTCTAATGCTTCTTCAAAATTATATTTTTTCTTCCAGCCAAGATCGTTTTTAATTTTTGTACAGTCTATGGCATATCGCCTGTCATGTCCTGGTCTGTCTTCTACAAATTTTAAGAGGGTTTCAGACTTACCCAGCTTTTTTAAAATAGTTTTTGTAAGATCTAAGTTTGTCATTTCACAATCACCGCCGACATTGTAAACTTCTCCTGGTTTTCCTTTCTGAAGTACCATTGAAATTGCAGAACAGAAATCCAGAACATAAATCCAGTCTCTTACATTTAAACCATCGCCATAGACAGGCACTGGTTTGTTATTAAGAGCAAGTGAAATGAAATACGGAATGACTTTTTCAGGGAACTGATGAGGACCAAAATTGTTGGAACAGCGGATAATAATGGTATTTAAACCATATGTTTTGTTATAAGCCCTAACTAAATGATCTGCTCCTGCTTTGCTCGCTGAATAAGGGCTGTTTGGCTTTATAAGACTTGTCTCAGTAAACTTTGCTGGAGGATCTATTGAACCGTAAACTTCATCAGTACTAATTTGAATATACTTTTTAACTTTTTGTTTTAGAGCAGTCTCAAGAAGTACATGTGTACCGATTATATTTGTTTCTATAAACGGCTGTGCAGATGTAATACTTCTGTCTACATGAGTTTCAGCTGCAAAGTTTATTATGGTATCTGGCTTGTAAGTTTTAATGACATTTTCAATAAATTCATGGTCTTGTATTTTTCCTTTAAAATACTGATAATTTTTATTTTTTTCTTTTTCTATATCAACTAAATTATCTTTTCTTCCTGCATAAGTTTCAGCATCAATATTGGTTATGAAAATATCAGGGATCTCATTTAATACAAACCTGACAAAATTTGAGCCAATAAATCCAAGCCCGCCAGTTACAATAATATGCATTTTGTTTCATCTCCTATAACCAGCTTTGTTTTTGATTTTCCGTTTGTACCAAATGAAAACTCAGCATTCCTGCCAATTACACTGTCTGAAATGGTGCCTGAGAAATCTTTGATCTTTGTGTTTTCTCTTATAATAGAGTTTTCTATTTTTGTGTTTTGAAGGTAAACATTTTCGCCCAGACTTACATAAGGACCTATTTTACAGCCTTTAATATATGAATTCCTTGCAATTATTACTGGTCCTGTAATTTCTGAATCTTCAATAATTACATGTTGCTCGATTACTACTTTTCCTGTAATTTTAACCGAGCTGTCTAGTTTGGAATTAACGGAAGCTGGCAAATTATTTAAAATAACCTCATTTCCTTTCAGCATATTTTCTGGTGTACCTATATCAAACCACCAGCTCTTAATTACATAAGGTTCAACTATTTTATTTAAACTTATCTGAAAATCAATTGCATCAGTAATCTCTAACTCACCTCTGTAACTGGGTTTAATATTTGCAATTGCATAAAAAATTGATGATTGAAAGAAATAAATACCTGACAAACAAAGATTTGATTTTGGATTTTGTGGTTTTTCAACAAGCTTAGTTACCTTTCCGTCTTCTACTTCAGCTATTCCATATGGTCTTGGATCGTCGATTTCTTTAACTAGAACCAGAGTCTCAGGCTTATTTTTTACAAACATTTCATAAGCTTTTTTAAGCTCTCCTTTATCTATTAAGATATCTCCTAAAAACATAAGAAATGGATCATAACCAATGTGCATGCTTGTAATCTGCACTGCATGAGCCAGACCTAAAGGTTTATCCTGGAAAACAAAATCAAATTTAAAATAACCGTTGTATTCAGAATTAGTTATTTTTTCTTTAACCTGATGACCATAATCTTCACTGACTACTATGGCTACTTCTTTTATGGGTGTTTCTTCTTTAATTAAATCTAAAATATGAAATAACGTAGGCTTATTGGCTATGGGCAGGAGCTGTTTAGTTGTTGTGTGGGTTAGAGGTGCCAGTCTTTGACCAGATCCGCCACTTAAAATCACTGCTTTCATAAGGCATTCCTTTTACCCTCTAAATATACAATAAAATCAATTTTAATTCATTAAGCAGAGGTTTTTTTTGCTATAACGAAATACCCAATTGTATCTCTGGGGCTTCCTAATAATTGATCTAAGGTTAAAAATATAATATTGATAATAGGTATTAGGATAATTGATAGCAAAATTAAAGGAAATTTATAAATGCTGTAAACTATGCTTTTTCCTATATTTTTATGTTTTTTACCTGATAGAAAACTAAAAATATTTTTTACATGATCAAGATCAAACAGTAAAATTAAAGCATTGCAAAATGCCTGACCTACGGTTGCAAATGATTTACCAAGTTCTTTCATGTATAAAATTTCAAATCCTAAATTTGTTATTTTTTCTTTAAGGATGTATTTTGTGAATCTCATATAATCATGGGGTTCTTCATGCAGGTGCCAATATTGAGGTACAGAAATTATAAATATACCGTCTTTTTTTAATATTCGTTTAAATTCTTTTATAGTGAGAAATGGTTCACTGACATGTTCAAGGACTGAAAATGAGATTATTGTGTCAATTGAATTATCTGGTGCAGATATAGATGGTAATTCAGATAAATAATCATATTTAATATAACTTTTTGCAGCATCTGGATGTTCATGTTTTAAGTATTTGTCCGCGTACTTTTTAAAGTAATTCTCAAATGGTGATGAACCGCATCCCACATCGAGCAAGTTTCCATGAGCATAATGTGCATTTTTTTTAATTTCATTTGTAAGAAAATAATAAACAAAAAAACAATAATTAAAAAGAGAAAGATTTACTTTTCCTGACTGTCTTACGGCGTTTTCACGTAAGTTAATATTTGCAGACTCTAATTTAGTTTTTTCTTTTGTAGCTGTCATTAATTTCTTATCTTACCATTAGATTTTCTTTAACTTTCAACGCTTCCTTGTCAGTTTTGTCTATTGAAAGAATAACTTCATTGTATTTTAAGGCTTTGTCTCTTTCGTTTCTGTTTAAAAATATGTTTACAAGTATATGGCATGCTTCTATTTTAATGTCTTTTGGTGTTTTGTTTAAATCAACGATTTTTATTAAATCTTTAATACCTTCAGAAAGCTTTCCTTTATTGATTTGTATGACTGCATGAAAATAATTAAGAGAAGGATTATTAGGAAATCCATACAGCCCATCCTTAACTGATTTAAATGCTTTATCAATTTGTCCTAGTTTTAATTGAGCAGCCGTCAATAAAATGTAAGGCTCGACATTGTTTTCCACCAGAGATGCAATTTTATAATATCTGACGGCTGTAGATATATCATTTTTTGAGGCTTCAAGGAATTGCCCATATGTTTTAAACGGGCTCTTGTTGTATGGTGAAATTACTGATGCTGCTTTTTCCAGATATTTCTCGTAATTCGGTAAATCATTCATTTTTAAATAACAAACACTAATGGCATAATCAATGGATGGATTTGGTGAAATCAAGCTGCTTTTTTTGTAATATTCAAGCGATTTGTTCAGAGCATTTTCCTGAAAATAAAATGTACCCAGATTTTTGAAAATCAAAGCTTGTATTTGACTGTTTGGCGTAGAAAAATCAAGAGCCTTTAATAAATATTTTAAATAGTTTTCTTTGTCATTTAAGATTTCATAATTTGTTGCAATTCTATGTGCAGCTTTTGCTTTTAGTGAATCATTGTCAAGCTCATATTTTTTAAACAGGGAATTTTGAATAGAGCTATTTCTTTCTTGAATGAATAAATCCAGAAGATTTATAGAAAGTTTCAGCAGCTCTCCTTTTTTCTTTTCATTATTCTGGCAAATAGCAAGATTATACGTCCAGATCCCTTTTTTAAGAAGTGTTTTACTGGTGTTTATGGTGCTTAAAAATAATGTTTGGCTGTCTTTCCATTCAATAATCCGTAAAAAAGAGCGACCCCCAAGAATTAAACACAGCAGAGATAAAACCACAATTATACTTTTATGTCTGGTTTCAAATATTTTAAAAAATAAACTAGTTAATCCAAAAAGTAAAAAAGCAGAGCTCAAATAATTATATCTTTCAGCTGCAAGTGAATATAAAGGAATAATCTGAATGAAAGGACTTATGGTTATAAGAGAAGCCGCTGCGCCAAAGGATAAGAATTTATATTTTCTTAGTGAGAATAGAATTAACAAAATAAATAAGATAAAAATAATTATGGAAAGCACATGCCTTATTCCTAATATTTGCCTATCCAGCTCTAAAAGATCAATTTGATCTATGCTTAAGGAAACAGGTAATAAAATCAGCTTAATTTGATGCATAAATATCTGCGGTGAAAGGAAAAAGATTCTTTTAAATGTTTCAATAAGATGCAATCCTGATGAAGCTCCTGTGGCTTGTGAAATTAATATATTTCGTATAAGCCAGTAAAAAAATATAATTACAAAAGAAGGCAAACTAATTTTCAAAGCTTTTTTAAATGAAATTAGCAAAGTACGTGAATTAATGCTGAGGTAAAAAACAGATAAGAAAATTAAAACAGGTATGGTAATCGTATGTTCGGTAAATAAAATTTGAATTAAAGAAATAAACAATATAAATAAGATATTATTTTTAGACAGCTCCTTTTTTAAATCAAGCTCTGTTATTTTTTTTAGCGTATAAAAATAAAGAGCAGTACCAAAAGAATGTGCCCAGTTTGTAGCCCAGATGATGGGCTCTACATTTGTAGGGTGAAGTGTCCACAGTAAGCCTGCAAATAAGGCAATGTTTTTATTCGATGCCATATTAAAACAGAACCTGATAAAGAAATATAATGTCAGGCAATGTAATAATAAACTCCATGAATGGAATAAGAATGCTTTTCCATGAAAGAGAAAGCTAATTATGTAAAAGGTAGGAATTCCTAATATACTTACATGGATATTTTTTATTCCTGAAAATGCAAATCCATAAGCTTCTGTAACCCCTTTAAAATGAATAAGAAGGTATTTTTCTATGTATTCATGAAATGTTTTATGAACATAAAAATCCTTTATTAAAATGTCTTCATCAAAATTTCTAAAGCCATATGTAACTGATATTAAATAAAGCAATATGGTTATAAGAACGGGCAGTACTAAAAAATAATTTTCTCTTAAATATGCAAATCTGAAACTTTTATTCATTTTGAGGTTTTGTCTTTAACTGAAATCCGGAAATAATTTCTATTACACCACCAATTAAACCTGTTAATATGCCGATTGTAAAGATTAGCATAGATAAACTTAAAGCAGATGAATTATCTACTCCGATTTTAGACAGAAGAAGGATTACTACACCTTCTCTTACCCCGAGTCCGGAAAAACTTATAGGTAGAAGACTTGCAATTGAAACAATTGCAAATAGCCATGCAGATACTATTAAATTTAAATTTAAACCCAGGCTTTTAGCAAGAAAATAAAAAGCAAAAATATGTGGAATCTTTACAAATAAACTCCAAAGCAATGTTTCAAGCATTAAACCAGTATGGTTTTTATAATTTTTATGATAACTAAGCGACAAATCTTTCAGGGGGGTTATGTTTATTTTAAATGACTGTATTAGTTTTAGAATTTTATCCATGATGTAATTAATTAAATGTGAAGTATGTTCGGTAAAAAGAGTAAATGTTAATAAACCCAATGAAGCAGTAACGAAAGATATAACAAAAACCAGATTAGAATGCTTTCTAAATACATCGTCTGAGAGTACTGCAATTAAGCCTATAAGAAGCACAATAAATGTATTAGTTATTTTGTCAATTAAAATAGGTATCCAGACTTTTTCTTGTGAATTTTCTTTTTTTGCAAGCTTAATACCTTTTATTAGCTCTCCAGATGCCTGACCGGGTACAAAGATGCTGTAAAAAACCGAAATATAATTTAATTTTAAAAGATCAAGAAATGTACTTTTTATTCCAAGAGGAACTGCAAGTCTCTGCCATTTAATAGTTAGAAATATATTCGAAGAATTGTGAATTATTAAAGCAGTAAAAAAGAAGAGTAAGTTTGTTTTTCTTAAGAGACTGAGAGTTGCATGTATATTAACTGATTTAATAATCCAAATAAAAATAATTAAAAGTAATAAGGTCTTAAATAAGAGAAAAAGCTTCTTTCTCATTTTAATTTTTCTGATAATTCTGGCAGCCTATGCATACCTTTGGTTGCTTTTTATAAAAAGTGCTTCTAAAGTCAACAAACTTATCAGAGTTCCATATTTGTTCAAAAGGTGTATTAAAGATGTTTCCCATATTTAAAATGCTTGGATTGTTTATAGTACAGCATGGTGTTACATATCCCTCGGCAGTTATATTTGGACTGAACCATGGCAGTTTGCACTGTCCAAGATTATTTGATGATTTGCCAAAACTTTCAGTTATAATGCTCATTTTAATTTTCTTTTTCCATTCTTCCAGTTTATTACTAAATGCTTCAATTTCGTTTTGAGAAAGAGAAGAGGTGCATAGTTTTTCATCTGCCACTATACTCATAAAAAGCTGTATATAAAGTACATCTACTCCAAGCTCATCTGATTTAAAAATTAAATCTTCCATATGAGGTTCAGTTTCTTTCATTAAAATTGCTCTGAAAGAAACTATTGGTTTACTTGCATTCAAATTCTTTTTAATTTCAATAAATCTTTTTATGTTTTCAGTAATTTTTGTAATTGATGCACCACTTCTGGTTTCAGCAAAAACCTTTTCATCAAAACTGTTTACAGAGATTGAAAGATTACTTAATCCTGAGTCAATTAATTCTTTTGATTTGGTTTCAGTAAGTATGGTGCCGTTTGTGTTTATATAAGTAGAAATCCCTTTCTCGGTACAGTACTTAATCATTTTCATGATGTCTTTATTCAGTAAAGGTTCGCCTATTCCTTGAAGGGTTATATATACAACAGAAGGAATCTGGTCAATTATTTTTTTAAATTGTTCAAAAGTAACATCAGCTTTATCGTAACCGTTATAAGCCATATCAGTTCCCAGGGGACATGTGGGGCAGGTAAGATTACATCTGTTTGTAACCTCTACAAATAAACATGGCGGCAGATAATCAACCCTGCCCGGATGTTCTTTTTTAACAGCGTTAAAGGAAATATGAGCAAGGTTTACTAAACCTTTTGTCCCTTGATACTGTATAACTCTTTGCAAAAGGTCAGATCCGACCTGTCGGTCAAGTTTTTCTTTCAGGTTTTTTAAATATGTAATCAAATCTTTTTCTAGGATATCATTAATTTCATTATTTAATTATAGGATTAAAGCTATAATTAAATACAGTATGTTCAATGAGTACATGGAAGATTGTAAAAATGTATTTAAGGGAAATATCCTAGTAATCCTTCAAAGGTACGTTTTTTTAACGATATACGGTATTTTTAAATATTTACCTACTCCAATTGGCGATTTATTCAGGGCATTTTACCTAAAGCTTTTTCTAAAAAGGTTAAATTCTATATGGATTAGAGAGGGTGTAACTTTTCATTTCCCTGAGAATATTTCAATAGGAAAGAGTGTTATTAGTGAGTTTGTATACTTTAATGGTTATGGCGGTATTGAAGTTGGAGATAAGGTTTTAATAGGGGCAGGTAGTAAGTTTTATTCACATGATCATGCATTTAGTGATTTGTCAAAACCAATTTGGTCTCAAGGTCTTATTAAAAAACCAATAATCATTAAAGACAATATTTTTATAGGTTGTAATGTTACTGTTTTAGGTAATGTCACGGTTAATGAGGGTGCGATCATAGGAGCTGGCAGTGTGGTAACCACTGATGTTCCTGAAAATTCCATTGTTGCTGGAGTACCTGCAAAAATCATTGGGAATAGAAATGAAAATCTTGCAGCTGTAAGATAAGCTAATATTTTTTTTCTATATTTATAGGAGTTTTGGCCTGTAAGATTTGGTCTTGTAGGTTTTGAATTATAGTAGCTTGTGAGGTAATTAATGTTTTTTTCAGCTCAGGATATGTTTTTAACAGATTGTTTAAATAGTTTAATGCTTCTTTTGATGATTTAAAAAGTGAAATTTTATTCAGTCCCAGCATAATTTCAACAGGTTGTCCGTATTTGTTTACCAGGATCCAGGCAGTTTTGCGCTCTAAATTTTTAAGTAATGGCTTTAAAGATTCAGTATGATGAATTTCGTACCAATTTTGAGACAGCTTATTTTTATCAGGACTTACATAGGCAAGTTTAAAGATCTCAGGATTGTTTAAATTATTCTTAGCATTTTCAGGCAGGTTATTTCTTGAAGTATTGCTGATAAGTAACCATTTAATATTTAATTCATCTAAGAGATAAGGATCAAGTGAGGTAATTACAGATATGAATATGCTGTCAAAAGGTGAATAAATAAGATCCTTGTATAACCACTTTCCTGCTGGAATTAGTGAGTAAATACCGACATAAGCTGGTATGTCTGTAACACTGCTTATTGCTACGTCCAGGGGCTTGCTGTGTATTTTTAGAAAATCAATTTCATTTTCAAAATCACCTCTTGGAATATATTTTGCTTTAAGAGCAGCATTATTGAATATGACCATATATTTTTTTGCATCGTTTAATGATTTTATTTGCCTAAGATTATTCATTACCTCCTGAACGAAAGGTTTATTACTGAAAATATGGGGGGTAAAAACACTGGCACTAATTAGTCCTGTGATTGGAGAAAGACAAAAAGCAATTATATATAAGCTGACAAGAAAATTATTTTTTAGAAATGATTTGAATAAGGTGCATATGCCACAGGTTATAAGTAAAACAAGGATTGTATTTCCAAAATTAAAAAATCTGTTTAAATCCACCGGATTTATTTTAAAGTCAATAATTGTTGGAACTGGCATCGTTGCGAGTGGAATTAAAAATAATAAAAAAGAAAATGGATTTTTGTTTTTTATTAAATAAATTATGGCAATAGGAAAAAGAAAAATGCTTAGACCAAATGCAGATATAAATTCCCATGAAAAGCAATTTACAGTCTGGTAATTCATTAAATCGCTGGTTAATCTGCCCCAGCTCATTATCCAGAATAGATTTTTTTTAATTGAGATATCAAATATATTTATTCTTCCCAGCTGTTGTATTGAGTCTTGTAGAAACAAGGCATTCCCAATAGATTTGTTTAAAACAATGGAAATAATTAAAATTAATAATGCAGGCAGTAATAATTTAGTTTGTTTTTTTATAGCCTGGAAAGATACAAAAGGAATTATGCAAGCCCAGAATGTTACAAAAAGCCATTCTGCGCATAGAAACAAACTAAACAAAGAAATATTTAAAAAAATTATTTTGTAAGCTATTCCTTTGTTTGTACTTTCTTTTGTTATTTCCCAAAACAAAAGAAGAGAAAATATAAGAATAGGAGTGCCTGTTCCCATAGTGGAAATGAAAGCATTTATTGAAGGGGCATCGAGAATTCCTCCGTGAGTTCCTATATTAAGGAGGGTCTGTAAGAAATTCCAATTTTGTTCACTTACAGGAGATAGTTTAAAAATATATCTTATAAGTGTATCAAGCCATAGCAATCCGCCGCCAAAATAACTACAGAATCCGGCAATAAAAGAAATCTTATAGTTTTTTGTAAGTATCCAGGCAAGCACAAAATAACATAAAAAAGTAATGCCGCTTAAAACAGACAGAAGAGCTTCAAATGAAGTGGAAATCTCAAGCTTAGTTAGATAATTAATTGCTCCGGAAAGAAGATCTCCGCCATAATGATAAAGAATAATGTATTCAGGTCTGTAAAAATCACGTGGCGGATAAACATTGTTGTGAAATATGGTTATGGCAAGCGGAATATGAAATTCCTTGTCAAATATACTAAATCTGTTCATTGCAGAATAAGACAGAATGGAAATTATTAATGCAAATAAAGAAAGAAATATAAGTTGTTTTTTATTTATTTCGTTTGTTATGCCGTGAAAATGTTTATACCTAAACTTTTTTAAGATTAAAATAAATATTGTTAGTATGAATAATATTAAAAGAGAAATAATTGATCCAAGCTTTGGACCGAATAAAAATGAAAGAGAATGACATAAAAACAGATAACTGGACATACCAGCTATAAATGAAAAAGGAACTAAATATAATATTGAAGTAATCTTTGTAATCTGACTTAGACTAATAAATCCAAAGCTTGTAAGAATAAAGATAAAGGTAAGGAATTTTATAATCTCAGGCATATTAAAATTTTTCCTCAAGCTTTATATTTAAACCACTTTGTTCTATTTGTTTTCTGGTTATGTCTATTACAATAGGCTGAGCAGTTATTAGCTGATTTTTTAATTCATGATGTTGTGAATGTAATTGCTTTAAATAGTTTAGAGCATCTCTTTCTTCTGAAAACAAACTTATATTTGGATAAAGCATTGCTGTGATTTCTAGTGGAAATCCCTCTTTGTTTAAGAGTATCCATCCTGTGTTTCTTTTTATGGATTTTAATACTTCTGATAAATCTTCTACGTGAAATATTTCATAAATTACTTCTTTGTCAGGCTCTGGCATAATTAGGCTTTTGTAAACAGGGCTAAAAATCTTTTTATTGTCTAGTAAATCCCGTGTCTCTTTTTTTAAAATACTTTTTGAAATTTCATCATATGCTACCCATTTAACATTAAGTTCGGAAAGCAAGTAAGGGTCCAGTGTTGAAATTATTGTCGGGTGTATATTATCGAAATTTGAATATATTTGTGCTTTTAAGCCATAGGTCATAGATGGAATTAGTGCATAAACCCCAGCATAGACTGGAATACCAGCCAAACTGCTTATTGCTACATCACCGGACTTAGCATTATTCTTAAAAAATTCTATTTCATTTTTAAATTTATCAAGATATGCATTTTTTGCTTTTATTGCCATTTTGTTTATTTTAATGTAATTTTTTACTAAATCCTGGATAGAATTACTATTTTTCAGTGTTTTAAATGCTTCCTGCCTGAAATGAGGGTGCAAATATATCTGTGGTGAAAAAACACTTCCAAATATAAATCCAGATAAAGGTGAAAAACAAAATACTATTAAATAAACTGCAATTATTGTTTTCTTTTTAAAGAGAGAAGGATACATTAATCCTAATCCACAGCTTATTAACATTACTAACATTGTATTACCAAAGCCAAAAAGCCTGTTAAAGTCTACCGGGTTTAACTTAAAATCAAATACCAATGGTAATGGCATCGTAGTTGCTGAACAAAGAAACAGTAAAAGTGCAAAACTGTTTTTATATTTAATGAGATAAGCAATAACAACAGGTAAAAGTATTAAACTAAATCCAAAAGCAGAAACAAATTCCCAGCTAAAACAGGAAATAATATGAGTCAGCTCATTATTATATTTACTATTGCCCCAAATAGTTAAAGTAAACGGATCAGGTTTTAAAATTACGTTAAAAATATTTGCTCTGCCCAGAAATTCATTTGCATCATACATTTGATTTCCTATAATCTTATTTAAAATGAAAAATAAAAGACCAAGTAAAAAAAGATATATAACTTTATTGATTCCATCTTTCTTTTTTAAGATTAAATAAAAAAGAGAAAAGATAAATATGCTTAATATGAAAGTCAAGCTAAGCCACCCTGCAAAAAGACTTAATGTACAAAGAGGGATTAAAATTGAAATTGTACAAATAAAACTTTCTTTTAGATCATTTTTTATAAGTAAAATATAAGTTAAAAAAAGACACAATAAAAGCGCAGGATAACCATTACTTGAAGTGGAAGTATAACTTAAATGAGATGGTGCATCTACAATAGTTCCCTGAATATTTCCAAGGATATTTTTTATTAAATCTGTAACTGTAGGATGATTAGCAAATCTAGGAATAATATTTAGCCAGCTTATTCCGGCGCCAAAGAAACAACAAATGGCTGATATAAGTGAAGTTCTAAAATTGTTTGTAAGGATCCATGCTATAGAAAAAAAGCTTAGAAAAGTAATTCCAGCAAATGCTCCTGATACAAGCTCAAATGAAGTTAAAATTTTTGTTCTGCAGATATTTGAAATTGCTCCTGCAAGTAAATCACCTCCGAAATGATATAAGAGAGCATAATCAGGTCTGAAAAAATCTCGAGGCGGGTAAATGTTATTGTGATAAATGCTTGATACCAGGGGAATATGCCATGCTTCATCGAACATTCCGTATCTGAAACCCGAAAGAAAAATGCAAATTGAGAAAAATAATGCAAGACTTAAAATAAATACTAATTTCTTTATAGAAATTTCTTTTTTAATTAGATTATTTTTTCTAAAACAAATAAAAACCAGAAATGATAAAGCAGGAAGTGTAAATAGTGCAAAATAAGACGAATCTTTTGGACCAACAATAAATGAATAAATATGACATAAGAATACATAAGAACAAATGCCGAATGTATAAGAAAATGAGGCAAGATAAAGAAAAGAGTTGATTTTAAGGACTTTATTTAAATATAAAAAGCCAAATACAAAACATAAAGCAACAAAGATCAAAAATAGCAAAATACTTAAAAACATAACTATAGGTTCAATTTTACTACTATAGTTTTGACATCAAGGAATTACTAGGTCATAATTTATGCTGTTAACTAATATGTCTTATTTGTTTTTAATTTTGCTTTTAATTTTACCTTTTTTTGGATGGGTAATCCTTCGCTCTTTCTTAAATATAAGCTCAGTTATTTATCTCTTGCCTTTTTCTTTTGTTTTTGGACTTTGTGCTTACCTTGTTCTTTTGTATGCCCTGGCTTATTTTTTTGGCGTAAAAATTGCTGTTTTTATTTCTCTTTTCATCTTATTTTTAACTGCTATTGTTTTTATTCTTTCAGGGAAAAAAGATTTTCTGAAAATAGAAGCTCCTATAAACATAAATAATAGTATTTTTCTTTTTTTAGTTTGTTTTTTAATTGCTTTTTTAACTTTTTTAGTTACAGAAAAATGGGTAGTCTGGGATTTTAAATTTCATTTATCAGTTGCCAGCCATATTGCCAGGTCAGATAAATTCCCATGCACATCATCAAACTGGCCCTCATTGTTTATTCCTTATCATTTTGGTTTTGATCTTTTATCGGCTTCACTTGTTAAGTTAAGTGGAATATCAGTTATGAACTCTTTTCGGTTTGTAATTGTTTTGTCTTCAATAGTAACTTTTCTTTCTGCTTTTGCGGTTTCTGATTTTTTTCTTAGAAAGCTTAACAATGCTGGATTTTTTAAGTCATTAATTGGTGCTTTGGTTTTTTATTTTTCAGGTAATCTTCTCTGGCTGGATGCAATTTTTAGATATTTATTTAAAATACCACCTGTTGACAGTAGTTGGTCTTTTCTTCAGACGATTCTGGGCATTGGGATACACGGAAGCATAATAACTGATATTGGCAGCGGTGGGATATTTTTTGCTTCGGTTACTTTAGGGATTCAAATGTTTTTATTAATACTATTTCTTTTTTTATATGAAAAATCTCTATCGTTAAAATATATGATTTCTTTGCTAATTCCATCAATAGCACTTTTTCATTGTGCAGAGTGGATATTATACATTTTTCTTTTATCACTTATTGTTTCATCTTTTATATTATTTCTGGATAGGAATAAAAAAGAAGATTTTAAAGTGAATTTACTTAAAAACCTTCTTTATTCTGCCATTATATTTTCAATTATTATATTTAATGGAATTGCATATAAAATATTAAGCAGCAATTATACTTATTTACCTTGTTTTTTAGAACTTATATTTAATCCAACCCCCTTTTTTCTGAGGGTATTTGGAAGATTTGGTAATTTAAACTTACACAGGGATGTAGGACTTTTTTCATGGGATTTTATAAGCGAATTCGGAATTGCTTTAATATTGCTCCCATTTATTTTCTATCGTATATTTAAAAACAACTTTAATGGATACAGTTTAATACTGTCGATTATATTGGTTTCTTTTGTAAGCCCGTTTATTCTTTATATTAAGAGTTCACCGCCTGATGTAATAAGACTTTTTCACCCAGGTTATGAATTATTGGGTTTATTTCTTTTTATATTGCTTTTAGATTTTTTAAAAACTTTTAAAAATGTTCTTAGAATTACATTGCCTGGAATTATTATTAGTACAATTGTGATACCACCGATTTTAATATTATCTCTAAGCGGAATATTTTCACCGGCAATTTATTTAAGTTATCCATTTATTGGTTTTATTGACTATTCTGTAAAGGATTTTATTAAAGACAGAAATTTCAGGAAATTTTCATCTAATGTAACTGAAGGAGTAAAACTGGTTAGAAAAGGTTCAGTTATAGATGATGCAGATATAAAAATTGTTAATTATTTAAGAAAGAATTCCAGTTCTGATGAATACGGGCTCTCAAGTTATCCTTTTCCTTTTGATTATCTTGGAATACCTTGTTATAACGCCTTAAGAGGTTCAGGTTTAGCCAGAAAAATTACATATGTTTCTTTGCTTCAGACCTTTGATCCTTATCTTTTAGAAGAATTAAAAATAAAATGGTTTTATCTTGAACCTAAAACCGCAGAGTTCGTGAATTTAAAAGTATTTGAAGAGCTGATAAAAAATGGATATGCAAGAGAAGTTCTTGAAGTTAACAGTGAGGTATATGGAAAAGGTACATTATATGAGTTTGTCGATTTGAATAAATATATGCTCTCTATGCCGAGAAAAACATACTGGACATATTTTGTGTATTTTACACAAAATATTATTCCCTTACCTGATTCAAGCGGAAAAGAAATGTTTTATTTGTTTACTTCAGAAAAAGAAGCCACTGAATATCTTAAGAAAGAAATGAAAACTAATACTGACCTGAAAAATCACAAGCCTTTTGTTGATGCAGTCAGTGAAGAAATCATTAAACAACAAGCTGCAATAAATGATTTTGGCATTAAATATAACAAAATTAATTTTAATTAAAGGCGAACAGACCAATTTTTTGCGCAGCCGGGTGCTTACTATTAGTAAGCACCTACAGGATTGGAAGGCAAGCAAAAAATTTGGGTCTGTGAGCCAATTAAAATCAATGCAGGACTTACGCAAAAATGAACTGCGGTATGGTGCCCTGAGCGACGTGTGCCCTTTAGGGCGGGAAAGGAGCGAATGGGTACCATACCCAGTGAACTTTGCGTAAGTCCTTCAATGTTCATTATTACCTGTAACTGAATATAATTTTGCTAGAGCATTAGTTATGTCAGACATAAGTTTTGATTTATCAGGAACATCTTTTACTTTTTCATAAGCCTTATTTAAAATATTTATTGCTGATTTGTAATCTTGAGTTTTTACGTAATAGCTGGCAGTAAGATATAGAGTCATGGGGTCATCATCATCTAGAGCTATTAATTTATTAATAGTTTGCTTAGCCATATCTAAATTATTTAAAGTTAAAAACCCGCTTAACGCTTCTTGGTATGTAAACTCTGAATGGGCACGTAATCCATATAAATATGCATGCCTGGCATATTCAGCCAGATTATTTTCTGCCTGGTAATATCTTAAAGATTCAAATAAAATGTCCTTTGAATACGGATACAATCTAAGCCCAAAGTCTAAATATTTTTTTGCCTCGTTTAAGTCATGTTCAATATCTCTCTCAAATCTGATTAGTGAAACAATTAAAAACGGACTGGTTGGAAATTTTTCATATGCATATAAGAATATTTTTTTTGCCTCATTAATTTGGTCAGTTTTAACCAGGAGATTTGCATATAATTCAAGAGTTCTTGGATCAAAACAATCAAGATGTCTTAAATATGGTTTAAGCAGATCTAAATAAGTTTTATAATCTTCTGTTTGAGTAATAAATGCTTTTGTACATATCAGATGGGTACTTTTAATTGCAAGAGAAATATAATCAAGCCCGTATGATTTCAAAACAATCGGTTGATTTAATTTATTTTTAATTTTATTTTCGTAGAGATTTTGTGCTTCGAATAATGATCTTTCTGCTTCTAAATAGTAAATCCCAGGATTATATTTATTTTCTAAACCAGAATTAATGATTACTTCAGCCAGGGTTTGAAGTCGAAATCCTTTGTATAGAGCATTAGGGCTTGATTTTACAGTGGAATTAATAAGTGTAAAATTATCTTTCCATTCATTACTTCTAGTGTAGGTTTTAGTACTGAAAAACAGCAGGGATATACAACAGAGAGACAAAAACATAATTTTTTTATAAGTGGTTGATTTAGATAAAAACTTATTACTAAAAACAGACAATCCGAAAATTATAAAAAAAACAGGGGTATATAAATATCTTTCTGCACAAAGAC
>MFRM01000020.1:23999-169593 GCA_001784555.1 Candidatus Melainabacteria bacterium RIFCSPHIGHO2_02_FULL_34_12
GGTGAAAGTATTTGTGAAAAAGGAATAAGACTTATGAAAAAGAGCCCAGTGCTTAAAAATAATGAATAACTGATTTTCTTCTTTAGGAATAAATAAGCAGGAATTAAAATCCATAACATTAAAAATAAGAAACAAAATATAGGATAACCATCAAATAAAGAATTCCCAAGCTTTACAAAAGCTGTTTGGTCAATTGAAAGATTAATAGGGAATAAGGCTAATTTTAAATAATGTACAAAAATCTGAGGTGATAGCCAAAGAATTCTTTCCAGGGCTGAGATTAAAGGATTAAAATCTGCAGACTGAAAGAATTTATAACCTGAGAATAAATAATAAATTAAATATAAAAGAAGCCCTGTTAAATAGGGTAAAGTAACATTAAATGTATTCTTAATTGCAGCTTTAAATGTTTTTTCTTTTAAATTTTCAGCAAGAGAATAAAACATTAAAATCACAGGTAATGCAATTATATATTCATTTAGAAGCATAGGTATTAAAAAAATGAAAGGTAAAATTATTTTTCTTTTAATTGAAGTGTTTTTGTCTTTATTTTTTATGAAGTCATGCAATAATATAAAGAAAACTAAATAACTTAAAGTAGCACCAACATTAGTAGATAAGACAACTGACTCAATATGAGCAGGATGTAAAGCCCATAAAAGGGTAAAAAGAGTTCTTATAAAAGAAAATAGTATCTCATTCTTGTTTAAAATTTTCCGTAAAATGAGATAAACAATAACAGTGTTACAGAGATGAAAGAATAAATTTAAACAATGAAAAAAAACAGGATTATGATTAAATAATAAACCCAGTACAAGCAAGAGAGGTATTCCAAGAAGATTAGACCTATTTACAGAATTAGAAGAATAAAGGTAGTTTATAGAGCTGAAATTATTATTTATTCCAAAGGATTTAATTATTTCAATTAATTCATTGAATGAGGCTGGTATTGGGGCAAATAATTCTTCATATAAAGCTCTTTCATCATAAAAGATCCAGGATCTATTTAAAGTAAGAAAGTAAAATGAAAAAACTATCATTAAGATTATAGTTAACTCTAAAAAGAAAGATTTTTTACTGGCTGGCATTTTTATTAACCCTTGATAATCCTAATGATTTAAAAAACAATTCAGCTTTTTTTAATGATTCCTGGTCACTGCCGGCAAAAAGCGTTATTTCTTGACTCAATGAAATTGCTCTCTCCTTATCTCCTAGGTATACGAATAGCTTTGCAAGTGTAAGAGTAATATCAAACCTAAGTATGTCTGTGGTGTTTATTTCTTTGGAAATCGAATAGGCTTTTATGAGTAGGTCAAGTGCTTTTTGATATTCCTTTATTTTATAATAATACTTACTGATAAAAAACAGTGATTCTGGATCGTTAGGATCTATTTTTAAAAGTTTATCAATAATATTTTTAGCTTCCTTAAAATTATTAAAATCAAGATTCAATGAAAGAGCCTGCCAGTAAGCAGCTTTTGAATGTGTTCGAAGTCCGTATAAATAGGCATATTTTGCAGTATTAATAGCGTCATTTTCTCTTTGATAATGAGTAAGAATTTTTAAAAGTATTCCTGAATCATAAGGATGAACCTTAAAAGAATCCAGCAGATACTTTATGGCTGTTTCAGGTTTATTTTCATACTTTGTTAAGTAATCAAATAACATATTTGTAATAAATGGAATATTGGGATAATGAGAGTTCGCACTTAACAATAATTCCTTTGCTTTATTATAATTTTTATCCTGTATTAGAAGATGAATATATAATTCAAGAACTCTTGGATCTGTTTCTTTAACTTCTTTTATGTGAGGTTCAAGAATTCTAAGTCCGATTTTACTGTCTTCTTTTAACTCAAGGCAACGTGAAGATGCTTCAAGAAATGCAGTCTTAGCAAGAAGAGAATTATAATCTAATCCATATGATTTAAATATTGCAGGGAGATTGCCTTGATATTTTCCCTTATCTTCTTCAAGCGTTTTTTTTGCTTTTTCAAGTAGTATTAAAGATTTGTTGAAGTAATTCTGGATATCTTCTGTTCTTGACGGCTCAAGAATAGCAAGCGTTTTCCCAAGCATTCCTATTCTCATTGCTTTAAATAAATAGTTAGTGCTTGATTTATAGGTGGAATTTATGAATGAAAAATTATCTTTCCAGTCTAAAGTCCGGTAATAAGAGCGTGTAAAACAAATAATGCTGATAAAGCTTAAAAATACGACAATAGCTAATTGCTTCCTTGAAGCACCTAAAATCATTCCAATGCTAAAAATGAGCATTGCAAGCGGTGCATATAAATAACGTTCACAGGCAAGTGTATATGAGGGCATTAATATATGCAGGAAAGGAAGAAGCGAAAAGAAAAATGTCCAAGTTAAAAAGAAAATACTGCTTAATCTTTTCTTGCTAAGAAAAATGTATAAAGGTATAAACAGCCACATCATGAGAGAAACAAAACAAAAAACCGAATAAGGCTCAAAGATGGTTTTGCCTAATTCTACAAATAAAGTCTGATCAATGGAGAGCAGTCTTGGAAAGAAAACAAGTTTTATAAAATGAAAAAATATTTGAGGAGAAAGCCAGAAAACCCTTTCAAGCAGGATTATTATTTCATTTTCTGCTTTAGGATGATTAATTTGATATTTGGACACAAATAAAAAGTACATAGTATAAAACAAGAAGCCTGTAAAATACGGTATTGTTTCAACGAATGAAGTTTTCAAAGCTTTCTTAAATGAATTATTTTGATAAGAAAAATAAAATGAAACTATAAATAGTACAAATGGAAGAGTTACTATGTATTCATTAGTAAGCATTGGTACTAAAAATAAAATCGGTATCAGAATTCTACGTTTTACAGAAGTGTTATTTGTTCTATTAATCAAAAAATCAAGCAGAAAAGAAAAGAAAAACATATAACTAACACCTGCTCCAAAGTTTGTAGCCAGTAAAATTGGCTCTACCATTACTGGATGTATTCCCCAGATTATTGTTAAAAGAGGGATTAGAAAAGATTTGCCAGATTGTTTTTTGATAAAAACTTTTAATATGAAATAAACAAGTAAGGTATTTATTAAATGAGTAGATAAACTAAATAAATGATATAAAAAAGAACTTTTTTTAAAAAAGAAAGCTAAAAGCATTCCTAGAACTTCTCCCAATGGGCAGGTTCTAGTAATGTAATTTGAGCTATATATTGGATTTGATGAAAGAGTATTAAATCCAAGTCCAAATTTGCTTATGATTTCAAAAGTTTCACTAAATGTAAGTGGAGTGGGGAAATAAATACCTTCTGATATTATTCTTTCATCGTAAATTAACCATGATCTGGAAAGGCTTGGAATAAAAAGCAAAGAAACTACAAAAAGACAAACTAACAGATCCCAATTAATTTTTATATTTTTCTTCTTTAACATAAACTAAATTATTTTTCTCTTTGTAGCAATTTTAAATTTTCAAGTGCTTTATTTGCCATTCTTTTGTCTTCCAGATGATTATAAACAATATAGGAATCATTCAAGCTTTCTGCTGAATGTGTCCTGAGTCCATGTAAATATGAAAACAGTGCAAATTCTTTTATGTTTTTTGTATACATATAAAACATTTTAAGATAATAAAGGGTTTGTCTGTCATATGGGAAATACTCAAAAGATTTTTTTAAATAATATTCTGATTTTTCGATATCATCATATTTAAGCTTATATAATTCAGAAAGAGCAATCAGTACTGTAGGACTTAATCTACGTTTCAAGGCATGTTTTAGTATTTTTTCTGCTTTATCTAATTCATTTTTTCTAAATAATAAACTAAGATACAGATCTAATATCTGTGTATCCAGAATAGAATAATCTCTCATATAAGGTTCAAGCAGATTATATGCACCGTCAGGATCATTAAATAAACTCATTCTTGTAAATGAGAGTAAATAAGCAGCCTTTGCCTGTAGAGTGGTTGGATCCAGTCCATAGCTTACTAATATATTTGGCAAAGTATCTTCGTATGTTTCTTTTTCAACTTCAAGAGTATTCATATAATTTTGGAGAATGGTTATTGAATCATTTATATATTTAAGAGAACTGTTTTTTGATGTTAAATCTTTAGCAGTTTCACTTAGAATTGTGCCAAGAAATTGAAACCTAAGAGCTTTAAATAAATCATTTTTAGTTTCTTTTATGGAAGAACTAAAAAGAGAAATACTATCTTTCCAATCCTGGGTTCTTAAGTATGCTCGGGTACTTAAAGTTAATGCAATTATGGCTAATATACTTACTAACAGGCGCCTGGAAAAAATTAAGTTTAGAGATGAAAGTAAATAAAAAAACAAATGTGCTAATCCGAATATAAGCATGAGCAGAGGAAAATATAGATATCTTTCACTTGCAATGCAATAAGCAGGAGATATTATATGCAAAAATGGAAATAAAGCTATAAGAAAATATGAAAAAGAAGTAAATAAAAAGTAAAACAAAGTTCTTTTAATATTAACTAACGATAGAAAGAGAATAAGAATTAAAGAATACATAAATAAACTACAGAAAGCAGCATAGTAACCAAATAAAGTTTTTGAAAATCTGACCATAATGGTTTGATCCACTGAAAGATGCAGTGGAAAAAAAATAAGCTTTATGTAATGGAAAAATATCTGAGGTGAGAGCCAGAATATTCTTTGAAGATTTAATGTTAAAGATGCAGATGTAGTGCTAATGATGTTTTCTTTGGTGGGTGAAAATAGAAAGTGAAGCACAAACAATATAAAACCAAGAAATAAAGGCGCAGTTTTCTTAATGGCTAAAAACAAACTTTCCCGGAAAGTTGAAGAAGGTGTTTTAAATCTGTGATTTGCATATGTATAAAAGAAAAGTATCGCAGGCAATGTTATTGAATATTCAGAATTAAATAATGGAATTAGAAACAATAAAAAAGTAAAAATAAAATAAAACAAATAATTTTTTGATTCATAACAAGTAAAATAATAGATAAGAAAAGTACATAAACAATAAGTAAGTACAGCAGCCCAGTTCGCTGTAAATAAAACAGATTCAATGTTTAAAGGGTTTAAAGACCAAATTAATGTAAGAACAGAAACCAGTATCAGACGTAAATATTTTGATGAGTTTTTTATATAATCAGAGGATATTTTATTTAATATTAAAAATAATAATATGGAGCTGAAAATATGAAGCAATAAAGAGAGTAAATGATAATAAAACGCATCCTTTTTTAAAAAGAAATAAACAAACAGAGTAATTAGTGTGTTAATAGGATCAGATCTTAAATTTGAAATTTCTGAATAAAATGGATTTGATGCTTCAAAATGATTATTTAGTCCAAAATATGAAATATAATCTGCTATTTGAGAGAATGAAACAGCTATAGGATAAACTATTTCTCCGTATATGATATGTTCGTCAAAATGTTTCCACGGATAATTTAAAGTATGGGAAAAAAATAAAAAAATAATTATAGCGGTAACAAAACAAAACGAGAATTCAGGTTTAATTTTCATTTCTATAATTTTCCTAAATATTCCTTATATTGTCTTAGAATTGTAAGCTTATTTTGGTCAGGTGCGTATTCGTTAATAAGTTTCTCGGTTATTTTTATTGCTTTCTTCTTGTCCTTTAATGCAATGTATATCTTTAATGCTTGCTCAAGGCTTTGAGCATCATGATTTCTTAGCCCAAGTAAATAAGAATAAAATGCAAACTCTTTTGCATTATTAGTTAACTGAAAAAATCTTTTTAAACCATAGAGCGTCAGAGAATCATAAGGAAAATATGTATGTGACAAATTAAGATATTTAAAAGAGGTAAGCAGGTCCTTATGTTTATATTCATAAATGTCAGAAAGTGCAAGAAATAATACAGGACTTATTCTGTTTACGGTTACATTTTTTTTAAGAGCCTTTTCTGCTTCATCAAAGTTCTTTGTCGTAAAGAGAATTCGATAATAAAAATTTAAAATATTTGTGTCAAATGAATTTAAATCATCAGCATAAGGTTTAAATATTTTAAGTGCAATTTCTGGATTACCGGTAGTTTCATATTTACAAAAGGCTAGTAAAAAAGCGCTTTTTGCGGCAAGAGTTTTTGGATCCAATCCATAAAACTTTAAAATTAAAGGGATATTTTTTTGTTCTGCTTTTTTATTGTTAAATTCATTTAATGCCTTATTTAAAGATTTAATTGCCAAGGCATTGTACTTATTTATATTTCCCGGGGTGTTTTGATCTTTAAAAACTTTATAAGAAGTTGATATCATTTGTTGCCTTAAACCTTTGAAAAGATTGTTAGGTGCTGTATCAACAGCAGAACTTAACAAAGTAAAGCTGTTTTCCCAGTCCAAAGTTCTTATATAAGCTCTTATTCCATAGGATACAGTACAAAGTAATAAAAAAATAATTAGATAAAATGAACCAGCTTTTCTGTTTGTAATTTTTGATAAGCAGTGAAAAACAGTTACTGAAATTCCTAGGGTTAAAACAAAAACCGGAAAATATAAATATCTTTCGCTAGAGAGATTATAAATAGGAGTAAAAATATGCAGGAATGGACTAAGAGCAAGCATGACCGGAACAATGATTATAAAAAATAAGCAAAATATTTTTCTTTTTAGATTACAAAATGATATTAATGAAAAAATCATAAGAGAAAAACTTAATATGCATGTCGATAGTGCATAAGAATCCATAATGTGGCTTGAGATTTTAACAAGTGAACTTTGGTCAATGGATAATTTTACAGGATAAAAAATAAGTTTCAGATTATGTAAAAATATTTGCGGCAATAACCAAAATGCTCTTTCAATACTTATAATAAAATCGTTCTCATGAGAGAGTTGTATCGATTTAAATGAAAAGAAATAAATTGTAAAAATAAAAAGTGCTGATAAGAAAGGGGAAATAATTTTTAAGCAATGAATAAAAGCATTTTTATAAGTCATTTTATTTCTGTATATAAATAAAGCAAACAAGTAAGAGAAAATAATAAACGGAAGAGTTACTGCATATTCATTTAAAAACAGCGAGAAAAGATATAACATAAACAAAAAAATCCATTTCTTTAAAGACAGTTTTATGGTGTTTGTTTTGTATGAGCTGCTTAGGCAAAATAATATAACCAGGCATAAAAAATAAGTTATTAGTGCACCGTAATTTGTTGCGAATAACACAGATTCGACATTTGCTGGATGTAGGGAGAAAAATAATGTAAGTATAGATACTGTTAGAAGTTTAATGATATTGTTTATATCAAATAACAGCGAAATTCTATTTAGCAAAATAAAAAAAATAAAGGTAATACCAATATGTACAGAAAGAGAAAAAAGATGATAGTTAAATGCAGATTTTTGAAACATCCAGTAAAAAAACAAATTAAATATTACATCTACTGGCGTGCCACGAATGTTTGATATTTCTGTGTAAAAAGTATTTGATGCTTCAAAATGATTATTTATTCCAAGTGTGCTTATAAATTCAAAAATCTCAGAGAAAGTTTTTGGAACAGGTAATATTGCCTCCCCATATATAATTCCTTCATCAAAAAATCTCCAGTCATAAACTAAAGTATGAGCATAAAATATGAAGACAAATAATAAAGTAAATAAACAAAATAATATTGCTTCAATGTTAAATTCTTTTTTCATATGTTTTTAAAAATCTTACTAAGTTCTGAAATTCTTTTATCTGCTTTTTGAACCATTTTATTGTTATTTAACATTAAAAATATTTTTTTTGCATTTTCAAGATCTTTTATTGAATGATGTCTTAACCCGAAAATATATTCAAATTTTGCATAATTAACAGGATCTTTCTTTAGTTCATATATTTTAGTCAATATTAGTAATGTATAAGTATCATATGGAAAATATTTAAATGCTTTAAGAGTTAACTCTTCCATCTTTTGCAGGTCGCCGTATTTAACTTGAATTAAGTCACAAAGAGGAAATATTATGCGAGTGGAATAAGGATATTTATTATGAGCAAGAAGTAAAACAGCCTCAGACTCATCTATTAAATTATTAAAATAAAGAAGTGATGCATAGTATGAAAGCCTGGCGCTGTCCAGAAGAGAAAGATTCTTTGTAAATGGTTTTATAAGTTCATATGCTCTTTTTATATCATTGTTAATTGCAAAATCCACTTGTGATAATGTGTACCCTGCTTTTGTATATAAGGTTTCAGGATCCAGTCCATAATATTTTATTATTTCAGGAGTGTTTAACTGATATTTTTCCATTTGATTTTCAAACACTTTAAGAGCATGTTCAAGATTAGCCAAAGCTTCCTTCTTATATTTAATGTCGACTTCACTTTCAGGGTATCGCGTGAAGATATATTTCTGGGGTGTAAGTCCCTTTATTCTAAAGGCTTTGAAGAGAGGGTTATCGGTTGCATTTGCAGCAGAAGAATAAAGTGTGAAGCTATCTTTCCAGTCAAGAGTTCTAATGTAAGCTCTTGTTCCAAATCCTGTAAGTATGATTAGAAATAAAATCACAAAGCTGATCTTTACTTTGTTCTTACTTGTGTTATTATTCGCATTAAAAAAATAGAATAAATAATGGGATAATCCAAAAATTAATATGAATGTAGGCTCGTAAAGATATCTTTCGCTGGCGAGATTATACAGTGGAGCAATTACTTGTGAGAACGGAAGTATGGATAAAAGATAAAGTGAAATAATTAAAAAAACAAACTTTTTATTTGATTTAAATAATGAATATAGAGCAGAAATTAAAAGTAAAGAGATAAATATTATGCAAAAGATAGCATATGGATCAAATAACGATTTGCCAAGATTAACTAAAAATGTCTGATCAATGGAAAGTTTTATCGGAAGAAATATTAATTTTGTAAAATGAAAAATAATTTGAGGAGAAAGCCAGAACACTCTTTCCAGAACTAATTTAACAGAAAACTGATTAGTTATGTTTATGGCAGTATTTGAAAATATAAACAGTAAAAAGAAAATTAAATCTGCTATTAGAAGTAAAGAAACCGATTTTACCGAAATATTAAAGCCTTCTTTTAACGTAGAGCCTTTATTTAGTTCAAAAATCGTAGTATAGGTAATTAAAATTAAGGGCAATAAAAAATGGAATTCTGCTGTAAACAAAGCAATTAAAAAAGTAGCAAACATCATGATGTTTTTAAGTAATATATTGGTGTTGTTTAAGTTCAAATAAATAAATAAAGTAACAAATGCAAAAGTATAACTTAAAATAATGTTTGCATTTGTAAGTAAAAGAACTGATTCAATATTAACCGGATGTAATGCCCATGTAAGTGTAAGAATTAAAATCAAAAATAATCTTAAATTACTTTTGTCTTTTGCAGTAAATTGTAATGAAATCTTATTTATCAATAAAAATAAAATCACAGTATTTATCAAATGTAAAATTAAGCTGTATAGATGATAATTAAACGGATTTTTCTTAAATAGGAGCTGAATAAACATCTGGAGAAAATTGCCAAAAGGATTACATCTTAAAGAGACAATATTTGAATAAAGAGTATTAGTAGCTTCAAATTGTTGCCTTAACCCAAGTATTGAAATAAGCTCAAGCATTTCAGAAAAAGAAAAACAGGTGGGCAGAAAAGTCTCTTTAAAAGGAATAACCTCATCATACATTTTCACGCCAAAAAATAAAGTAGGGTAAAAAAAACAAAAAACCACAAATATCGTTAAACATAAAAATAAAATAGTGTTTATTTCTTTTTTCATTCGAGATTTAATTTCTTTTTTAAATTTTCCAATGAAGCCTTTTCCTCGGGTAAAAGCTTTGGATATTTTTCCAGCTCACCAATGTATTTTTTTACTTCTACCGGATTGCCATAAGCAACATTAAAGCTTATCAGACTTAAAATAACGCTTTTGTATACAACTGGACTGATTCTGTCTCCTTGAGATTTTGAAGCAAAATATGCCTGGTTTAATGCACTTAAAGATTCATTGTAATTCTTCCTGAGATTATGATATTTACTAAGTAAAAGATAAGTCACTGGATCGTGCTTATCAACTGACAATAATTTATTTAATATTGGTTTAGCCTTGTCTGTTTTATTGATTGAAAGATATAGTTGTGCAGCTTTTTGATAAGAAGCTAAACTGTGTGTTCTTAATCCAAGTAAGTATGTGAATTTAGCTTGATTTTCAGGTTCATTTTTTAATTCATAAAGCTTAATTGCTCGTAGAATTATATTGTTATAAGAAGGGAAATATGCAATACCTTCTTTTATAATTTGTTCAGCTGATAAAACATCATTTCTTGAAAGATATAATTTGCTTAGAGAGTTTATTATGATTGGGCTTAAAGGATATTTTTCTCTGGCAAACTCCAGAACTTTTAAAGCTTTCTCTGGCTGTTTGGTTTTTATAAGAAGCTTTGCATATAAATTAAGCTGTGAATTGCCCGCAAAATCAAGATTATTTTCAATTATAGGTTCATAAAAAGCCAGCACTTCTTTTGCATTTTCATTTAAATATTCAAGCCTTGAAGTAGCAAGTGCAAATGCAGCAGTTACAAGTTCTGACTTTAAATCTTTGCCGTATATTTTTGAGGTCTTAATAATGTCAGATTTTTCTTTTATTTTTAAACTTAATTCTTTAACAGACCTTCTTAAAAACCCATCGCTTAGTTCTATGTATCTTTGCTTAAGCTCATTATTTTCAATTACATTAAAGTAATATCCCAGAACAGAATAAATTTCTCCTTTATAGAGATTGTTGCCGTTACATTTTGCTGCCGATAGATAAAAAGAATATGAATTCTTCCAGTCATTGATTCTGTTTATTGAGGCTGAGGCAAAGGCAAGGATTAAAAATAAAAGTGGAATTATAAAAATTACAGGAGAAATCGTTTTGTTGTATCTTGGAGGTAAGGAAGCGGCAATAAAAAATAAAAACAAAAACAAAGGGAAATAACAATATCTCTCTGCAATTAAACAGTAGGTGGGTGAAATAATATGTAAAAATGGGAAAAGAGAAAATAAAAAAGAATAGACCAGAAATAAAATCCAGGAATTCTTCTTAAGAACAATAACACAGGCTGGCAAAATCAAAAAAGCTAAAAATATAAAAAAGCAAATTACTGCATAGGGGTGAAACAAAGAATCTGTGAGAGTTAAAAGATTGGTTTGATAAACGGAGAGCTCTTTAGGATAAAAAAACAACTTAAAGAAATAAATGAATATTTGTGGACTAAGCCAGAATAATCTTTCAGGTGAAAAGTTGAACAAATTAAAAACATGATTTGTGGATGTAAGAAGTGATCTTATAAAAAGAGTAAAAGCATAAATAAATATTCCAAAAAGATATGGAAGAGAAACATTAAAAGCATTGAATAAGGAATTTCTAAATGCCAATACCGTGAAAAATAAAATGAGCGGGATTGTATAGCCATATTCGCTTATAGAAAGAGAAAGAAAAGTCAAAACAGGAATAAAAAACATTTCAGTCTTTGAATATTTAAATTTATTATTTTGAATTTTTTCTAAAGTATAGAGAATAAATATAAAACAAAAGCTATAGGTTAATAAACTAGTCCAGTTAGTTCCAAGTAACACTGCTTCGATATTTGTTGGGTGGAGGGACCATATTAATGTAATCAGAGTTGTTAAGAGAAGTGTTGTTTTACCTTTTGAGCCTTGAATGTGGAAAAGCTTGTTTATTGAAAACCAAACTATTCCAGTATTGAGAATGTGAATACTGATTTCAAGCAAATGATAGTAAAAGGCATTTTTTTTAAATAAAAAAGAAAATAATATCTGTAAAATTGCACCCAGTGAATTTGAGCGAACAGTAACTATATTTGAAAAAAAAGCATTTTGTGAATCCAGATGGTAATTAAAAGCATAAGTTTTTATAATTTCAATTAATTCAGAGAAAGTTTGTGGTCTTGGGAAAATTGCTTCATTATATATGCCCCGCTCATCAAAGAATTGCCATTCCCTGTTCAGGGAAAATGAATAAATCCCAAATACAATGCCTAATGTAATAACAAGAAAAAATAAATCAATAAAATTTTTATTTTTGTCCATAGCAATTCTTAATTAACAAGAGCACTTTTAACCCTGTTTAATTGTATTTTGTCTTCTTCGCTAAGATTTTTAATATTTTCAAATTCATTTATGTATTTTTTTGCATCGTCATGATTTCCAAGATGGACATAAATATTTATAAGGCTGAGCAAAATACTTTTAGTTACATTAATGTTTTCTGAGCTGCCCTGGGATTTACTTAAAGCATAAGCAGTTTTTAAAATCCCTTCAATTTGCTCCCTTTTGCCTATTAAATCCAAGTATCTACTTGTTAAAAGCAAGGTTATTGGGTCGTTGCTTTTAATTGCTGCTAGTTTACGCAAGCTCTTGTGAGCTTCTGCTAATTTATTTAAATCCAGATAAATTTGTACAGCTCTCTGATAACTTTCAGCTGAATGATTCCTTAGTCCAAGCAAATATGCAAATTTTGCCTGGTTCTCAAGATCATTCTTTACTTCGTAATACCTCAAAAGCTTATATAAAATGACGCTGTCATTTGGAAAATATTTATAGGCAACCTTAAGGTATTTATATGCTTCATCAGGATCTTTTTTAACGGACATATATATTTCTGCAAGTGAGCTAATTATTGAAGATGAATACGGGTACATTTTAAGTCCATAATTTAAGACATTCACTGTATTTTCTGCTTGTCCGGACTTTAAAAGAAGATTTGCATAAAATGTAATCTGATTTATCCCCCCAAGATATACCCTTCCTTTTATATAAGGTTCAAAAAAGCTAAGTACACTTTTTGCTTCCTCCTGATAGTTGTCCAGCCTAATAGTGGCAGTGGCATATGCTGATTTTAAAATCAGGGATTTATAATCCAATCCATAAATTTTTAAGGTAATAGGCTGGTTTGAGTTTTTCTTTTTAGCTTGTTTCAATTCTTTTCTTGCTTTTTTAAGTACTTTTAAACTCTCCTGCAAAGAGTCTTCCATTTCTTTTTGTTTTCCCTGAGCTCCTACATAGTCAGCAAAAACAATTAACTTTTGTCCCTTATATAATGGATTTTTCTCTATTTTTAGGGCTGACTTATATAAAGAATACGAATCATGCCACTCCTGAATCCTTATTAAAGTTCTAACAGATAGTACTAGTAAGAGACAAGAAAGCACTGAAATCAAAATTTTAGAATTCACAGATTTAGAATTATTCAAAATTAATAAAAGAATATTTAATAAAATCAAGAGCAAAAAAATCAATGGGAAATAACAATATCTGTCTGCACTTAAGCAATAAGTAGGTAAAAGTATGTGCAGAAAAGGAAATAATGAAAAAAAGAAAGCATATATAAAGAAAGAGAGATATTTCATGTCATTCTTTTTTGAAATAAAAAATAGAATAATAGGCAAAATTAGAAATGTTGCATAAGCTAAAAAGCAAAGCATTGAATTTGTATCAAAAAGTGTTTCAGAAAGATTGATAAGGTTTGATTGATAGGTGGATAATGTTTTTGGAAAGAACAAAAGCTTTATAAATTGAACAAATATCTGAGGTACAAGCCATAAGTTTCTTTCCAGGAATATGTAAATAGGTGATATGTTTTTAAGTGCTGGAGACTGAAAGTGATGACTGGTGAATAAATTTGTAATAGAAGAATCCGGATTAGCCAAAGAAAAGAGAATATATAAAACTAATCCCCAAAAATAAGGTTTTGACCTATAAAAGGAATGTTTAGCTGCTTCTTTAAGATTCCCCTTAAGCTTATAGCTAAATGCAAGAACAATAAAAAATACTATTAAAGGAAGAGTATATGAATATTCAGTAAAAAACATTAAAGTACAAAATAAGATTGCAATAATAATAGGTTTTGTCTTTTTCTTTAAATCTGACAATGAAGAAACTTCATAATAAATAAATCCAAGACAAAATGAATAAGTAAGAATGGTGTCCCAATTTGTAACCAGTAATGTAGCTTCAGTATTAGCACTATGAACTGCCCATATACATGTAATAAGTGAAACTAATATGAGCTTTAATTTGTCCTCATTCCCTTTTTTAAGTATCAACTCAGATGTTTTATTAAATATTAGCCATACTAGGAAAGTGTTTGAAAGATGGATAATTATTTGTAAAAGATGATAAAGGAATGCACTCTTCTTAAACAGATACGAAACAAATACAATAACTATTGAAGCAAGTTGATTTGAACGAATAGTCATGAAATTTGAAAAAAAAGTGTTCATTGACTCAATATGATAGTTGTATACAAAAGTTTTAATAACTTCAAAGACCTCACTAAAGTTTGTAGGTATTGGGAATAAAGTTTCGTTATAAAAAACTCTTTCATCAAATGTTTGCCATTCTCTAAACAAGGAAAAAAAGTAAATAAAAAAAACAAATCCAATGCTTGAAAAAACATAGAGCCATGGAAATTTATTCTCAGACAACTTTTTTTTTGTTTTTGTTGGTGTCTTTGACATTTAATAAATAATAGACTCTTTAAGATACGATTTTTTACTATACGCTAGGTTCTAATTGAATTATTTAAAACACTCGACCTAAACGATTATCTGTAAATATTTCACAAATTGTTTTATATTTTTTTCATTTTCATTAGGAATATGTCTTTTATTTAGTTAGGAATCTTCCTAAAAGTTGTTCAAATAATACAGAATTGGTAATTAGGATAATTTCAGTATTGGGATTCAAACAGTTACTTTTAAGCGATAGAAGCCTCTTGTGAACATGTGATACTTTTTCCCCATAACGCTAGTTGATGTTAACAGGAACTTTATAATCCTGTTGAAGTTCAAACAAACTGGTGTATTCTTGACTTTGGCGTGTTAGGAAAAAGTTATTTTGAGGTTTTTAATCGAAATTTCAAAACCAGTTTTGGCCTAAACACAAGAAGTTATATTAAGTTAGCTAAAAATTAACAGAGAAAAAATTAAATAAGAAGGAGTAGAAATTAATGAAATTGATTTCATCGAAAAAGACTAAGCGTCAAATTGCGCTCATGTTTGTTTTCGCATTCATGCTTTCTAATCTCTTATCTCTGGTTGGGCCAAGTGCTCAAGCAGCGGTAACGATTACAGCACCATCAGCAGGTACATGTTTTCAACATACAGGTACAACTGCAACAGGTGCATTGGTCACGGTTTATAACCTTGGTACAGTTCAAATATCATTAACAGCAGCTGAAATTGTCCCAGGAAAAGACGCACTAGCAGCAGCAGCTGCAAATTCAGCAGTTGCAAGAGCAACACTTCTTGGTGATATTTCAGTAGCAGCAAATGTTATTGGTAACGTATTTTCATTTGTACCTCCAACAGGTACAAACTTTGTTGTAGTTCCAGGTTTTCAAGATACTGGAGCTACTTTGTCAAACCATATTTTGCCAGCTAATGCAAGCATTTCAAATGCAGTATCCTCAGAAGCTACAACAGGTAATGCTAATGACAGTAACCTTGCAATCAGCGTAGGTATTGTAACTACAGGTACTGCAGGAATAGGCAGAGCAATTGTTGCAATTGCAAAAGACGCAGACACTGCAGGTGGTACTACAGCAGGTGCAGAAACATATCCAAAATCAAACACAGGAACAAACACAGTAACAATTTCAATTACCGGTTTAGGTATTGCAATTCCACCATCCGGAGATGGTGCAGTTAGCGGTACATTACAAGCCACAATTGAAGCCAATCCACCATCTGGAATTGGTACAATTTCAACTGGTGATGGAAACGTTGCAGCAGCAGCAGCAATCCCTGGAATCAGCGGAACAATTAACCTATGTACGGTAACTTCACCGGCTGGTCAATTAGAAGCAGTTTCAGATGCTGACGATGATGCTACAGATTTATATGATAAACACGCAGCAGCAGCAAACTTACTTGCATTGGGACAAATCTCAACAGCAACCACTGTAAACGTATTTGATACGAGTACAAATACAGCTGCAGCTGGTCCGGCAGTTGACTTAGAACCAATCCTCATTAGAGGTAAAGCAGGTACTAGCTCAAATACTAGAGACCAGGTATTTGCAACGGGTGAATTAACCAGTGATATTGATTCAGCAGCAGAAGCTCCAGCAGCTAGTGCTCTTGATTTAACTACTACATTTGGTAATTCAGTTATAACACCAATTACAATTACATTCTCAGATGATAATGCAACTGCTACTACTACATTAAGTGCAGTAGACATTATTATTAACAGTTCAACCGCAGGTGCAGCACCAGCAGCAGCAGGTCTTGCAGGAGGTCAAACCTCAAGACATGGTGCACTCGGTGCATTAAGAGCAGCCACACTAGATTTTGGTGGTAACTCAGCTACCACTGCAGCTTTTGCAGCAGGTACATCCTGGGGTTATGCATCAGTAACTGGTGGGCCATTACTCCTTAATTCGCAAGAATCAGTAACAGCAGCTGGAAGTAACCAAATTGCAGCTCTTTTAGGACTGATTACTGCAAATAATGGTGGTGGTGCAGCAGGTGTAGTTGCAAATGAACCGTTTAACGACACATTTGTAGACTTGAAAATCCAATGCGGAACTAGCACAAACCCAGTTGCTGGATGGTTTGCAATTGCAAGCAGTACAGCAGTTGATTTTGGTACAACATCAACTAGTGATCAGCTTATTGCAGCTTCACAAGCAGGTACTAAGTTCAATGTAAGCAGCCTTGGTAATATCTATACTCAAGCACTGACTAACATTACTGGTACTACATATGGAGCAGCCACTACAAACACTATGTTTAAAGCTGGTGGTACTGGAGCAGCACTTGACTCTATTAATACAAGTAATGCAATTTTATATGCCTCATGTACAAACAATACATTGACACTGTTCCCAATACAAAACGGTGTTGATATTACACGAGACATTATTGCAGTTACACCAAAGTTGGTAGTATCAAGCGTAAGCAATACTTTCGCAACAAACGTCCAATTGATTGCCCAGATAACTGGTAATCACTTAACAGGTACAACTACCTTAAATCTTGCAAAATTGGTAGGAGCAGCCACAGGCACAACTACCAGTAGTCTTGCAGGTGCAGTAGGTGTTTCAGTATCTGAAACCAGTCAGCTTGGAGTTGATTGCTCAAGCGGCGGTCAGTCCAGTGTTGTTCTTAGCTCTGTAAACAGCGGAACAGTTGATTCAGCAGTAACAGCAGCATGTACTGGCGGTGTAATTGCACCAGCATCTACATTCTTTGTAGGCGGTGCACCTAACACAGTTTCAGGAAACACTGTTATTGATGGTTCACCTTCAGTTCAGGGTGAAGCAAGAGGTATTTTAATCTCTGAGCTTTCAGCTACTGGATTCAGTGAACTAGTACAACAAGTTGGTGGTGGAACTCAGGCAACAACCTTTGAAGTTCAATTACCTTCAATCTGTGATGTTATTGATGATCAAGATGATAACAATACAGCTACATCATCATCATCAACAGCAGGTTCACTTGGTGGAAACGACGTTTCAAGAATCGATCTGCTTGTTACTGCAGGCGTTGCTGCAAGTTCAGCAAATGGAGTTGGAACAGGCGATGCAGCACTTACCAATGCAAACGTATTAGTACCTGCACAAGGAACAACAGCAGCCAAATTCCACTTCAACATCACTTCAGCTCCTGGAACTGGAACTGATGCTGCAACTACAGATGCAATCTTAGTAAGACTTGATGCACAAGACTTGTTCTGTCCATCAACAGCTTCTGGAGTGCTTTCTGCTACAGTACTTGCACAAAATAAAGTATCCAGTCCAACAATCACAACTAGTTTGGGAACTGCAAACCTAGGAACAGCTGTACAAGCACTTAGTTTTGCATTTGCTGATGATGTATCCACATCAACTAAAGGTGAAGTATCTACCAATACAATGATTGGTGCTACACCAAGATTGATTGGCGGAGCAGTCACAACAGCAAGCCCATTCAAGATTACTGAGTTGGATGCAAGAGCAATTCCAATTGGTGGAAGAGTATCTCCACGTAACTTGGATCCAGGTAATACATTGCTATCAACTCCACTAACAAGGGGTCAAATCTGGTTAATTCCAGCATCTGGCACAGCCTTTAGTGCAGCACCGGTAGCAGCAGACCTTACATTCTCAGACGCTTCACTTGTAGCTGATGGAGATCCAATTTTGGTAACAAGCGCAACGGCTAACCCTAGCGCACCAATTGGTTCAATTATCATTGGCATCAAGCAAGGCTCACTTGATCCTATGGCAAATACCACAACCATCACTGTAAAGAATGCCAAACTGACTGCAGCAGCAAGTACTACAACAGACTTGATTGCATCAGCTGAATTCTTTGCACAGGATGTCGGTGTAGTTGTAAACACACCAGGTGCAGCATCTGCAAATAATGCTTCAACACCTACAGTGTTTACACCATATGTTCAAGCTTCAACTAAAGCACTTACACAGCTTGAATCAGCTGGCGTACAAGTTGGTACTGGTTCATTAGCAAATCAATTGCTAACATCCAGACTTACAACATTAGGCACACCGCAAATTAATCCATTTGCAACAGCCATAACTTCTGCAAAGAATGCAGATGCAACTAAGATTACAGTCTCAAGTGCAGCTGCAGTAGTAACCAGCAGTTCAGGTGGAACAACAACTGACAATACCATCACCGTAACAGGTGCTGCAGGTGCAGTTGATGCAGGTGCTCAAGTTGTAGTAACAACTGGCGGAACAACCACATATGACTCAGTAACAGTAGCGGCATCAACTGATGGTTCCTTTACTGCTAAAGTCAGAGGTGATTGTGCAACAGCAGCAAGCGTAAGTGTTAGCGTAACTGAACAAGTTAGTGGCACTAAGACAACATCCGTTACTAAGACTGCACTTTGTACAGAGGGTGGCGGAGAAACCGAAGACAGCGTATTTACAGAAATCGCTGGCGACGATGGTCAAGCCACACTGTCAGAAGTGACATCTTACATCACAGCACAAGGTGGTCTATCAGCTATAGTTACAGCAGGCGGTGGAAAACTCGCAGGCTTAATTAAAGCTGCCAAGGCTGCACTCGGTCTTAGCTAAGCTAAGAAGCAAATCAAGAGGCCCTCTATAAAGAGGGCCTCTTTTTCAAATAAGTAGAACTATTTTTGGGCTTTAAGTCTAATTAAAAAACAAAATAAAAATCAAAAGTCTTATCAGGTAATTAAAAAGTTTAATAGGTTTGGAAAGGGTGGAGGAAAATAAAATGGTAAAAAGAGCAACTTTAAGTGTGTTAGTTATGTTGCTTTTGTTCGGTCTATTTGTAACCAATTTGACAGAAGCAAAAGCACAGACAGCATCACCGTCTCAAGCAGTTATAACAGTTAGCGGAGTACCTACTGGTACCCAGGGACTTGCTGTAGAAGTAACTGTTGATACAGCCGTTGTAACGTTAAGTTCAGCAACATCTGATGTAAGCGGCGCATTAGTAGTAACTGGCAGTATGTCGGAAGGTGTTGGAATTATAAATGCAAGCGGTGATTTACCCGCAAGTTTTACAATTACAGTTCCGTTGACTGGAGCAGCAGCAGGTACTTCTGCACTTTCAGTTGGAATGGTTCTTGATATGTTAGGTGGAACCGAAATTGTTGGTGCTTCAGCATCTGTGGATGTCAGCTCAGTAACAGTTGCATCATCAAGTTCCACATCATCATCCAGCACATCGTCATCTACTGGCGGACCTGGAGGGACACTAAGCGCAGATACAATTACTGTAACTGTTAATGGTGATTCAGTAAATTCAACAAATGCATTGAATGTAACACTTTCATTTAGCGATTCTACAGTTGCAACATTGGATACAGGAGTTACCTTTATGGGTACAGGTGCTGCACAACTTCTTACTGATGTTAATACTCAAACCAATGTTTTAACAGCAGTTTGGGATGGCACAATTACTGACGGAGCAGCAGTTCTTACAGCAATGTTAAAGCCTGGTACTATGGCAGGTACAACAACTATTGCAGTAACAAAAGTAGAAGCAGCTGGAGGTCTTGATATTACAGAAAGCGTTGCATCAACGGTCAGCCCAAGCAGCGTAACAAATTCATCACCAGGTGGCTCAACTGATTTAGGTACATTTACATTTGTTGGACCTTCAGCAGTTACTGGACCAGGTAAAGCTGCAATATCATTCTCAGCAACAGGAGCACCAAGCAACTTAACAGCCACATTAAATGGTTCAAAAGTTGATTTTGTTGGTGATAAATCTGTAGGTATTGCAATTATTGATGTAACATCCAGTGATGTAGCACTTTCATTAGTTGTAAAATCAGGCAGTGACTCAGCTACTGTAGATCTTGGTACCTTGAGTGTTACTGCAGGCAGCGGTAAAGCACCTAAAGTAACTTCTGCAAGTGCAAAGAATAAGAGCACCGGCACAACACTTTCAATAAAGGGTAAAAAGTTCAACAAAACCAGCACAACAGTTGAAATTGTCCCAACGGACAAATCTAGTTCAGCTGTTAAAGTTAGTGGTAGAGCTGTTAAAGCAACCTATGGCTCTTCAGACTGTATCCCAAGTGGCAGTTATGTTAACGTAACTACGCCAGGCGGAGTCAGTTCAAAGAAGATCAAAGTCAAGGGTAGCTGTAGTAATCCCTTAGTTGAATAATCGTTAATAAAGCATATTGCTTTATACATTACAAATTAAAGAGGCATACCATGTATGCCTCTTTTTGTTTATTAATAGTCCTAATTTTACTTTGTTTAAATGGATAAATATCACATATTTTAATTTGCTAAAATATGGAAGAAAATCAATGTTGGAGATAAATCTAATGAAAAAAGTAAAGTATTTAATATTAGCTTCTTTAATAACAATCTTAGGTCTTCATGCATTTGCTGAAGATAAGCCTACTAAGCCTAAAACCGAAATTACTCTTTCAAAGTATTCAATAGATGTCAAAATTACAAATATTCCTCCAGGTCAGCAAACCTTATTTATCCCGGTAATGATAGATACCATGGTTTTAGATTTTGATAAGGTGGCACTTGAAGGTCTGTCTACCCAGAACATTCTTGCAGTTGCATCGAGTTCTAAAGATAAAGTAGGACCTGGAATTGGACTTATTAAAATTGATGATAAAGGGTTACCTAATACATTAGATTTAAAAGTTTTATTAAAAAAGACCGGAGAAGGACAAACTTCAGTTTCTCTCCAAAAAGTAGCAGAAGGACAAGTACTTCCCTCAAGAGGAACAATTTTGAGTGAGGGTGTATCTGTAAACTTAGCATCAGAAAATGAAATTGAGGTTACAGAAAATCAGCAAAACAATAAGAAAAAGTTAGCTCTTAACCACAATAAAGTAACAGTTGAAGTTCACAGAAATTCTCAAAAAGAAGAATCTATATTTGTACCTTTAATTTTTGATAATACTGTATTTGATATTGATGAAACATTTGGACATGCAATTATTGCTCCTGGTATTGCAGCTAAATCCTTTGGTTCTGGTTCTTTAGGAGAAGAAGGCAATGGTGGACCAGGTGTTGAAATCTTATTAACTGATGTAGCAGATAAAGACTTTAGTATTGATGTGGACTTAGTCCCAAGAAAGCCTGGAAAAGCCAAACTAATTGCAGCTTTTCCTCAAAAAGGACATGCTGCATTGGTAAGTGGACCAGTTGTAGAAATTAATCCAACAGCTATTTCTGTAGGATTAGAGGAATAGTTTAGGAGGTACTTATGAAAATTAAACAACAAAAAGGAATGAAAAGATCAAAGAAAGTATTAAAAAGGAAAAGAAGCAAATTAGCTAAATCCAAATCTAGCAAATGACCGGACCAATAACCATACAAAATCGTAAAATTTCTATAGTTGATTTAGGAAGCCATTATCAAACTATAAAAGATGAAGTTGAAAAGGTTGTTTTAGAAGTACTTGCTTCAGGACATTATGTCCTTGGTAAAAATGTTCTTGAGTTTGAAAATGAGCTGGCAAACTACCTTAAGTGTAAGCATGTTATTTCTTGTGCAAATGGGACAGATGCCATTTCTTTGGCATTAATGGCTCTGGATATAAAACCTGATGATGAGATAATAACTGTTTCACATAGTTTTTTTGCTACTAGTGAAGCTATAGCTTTAGTAGGTGCTAAACCTGTTTTTGTAGATATAAGAGAAGATGACTTTAATATCGATCCATCTAAAATCGAGTCATTAATAAATAAAAAAACAAAAGCTATCCTGCCTGTTCATTTATATGGTCAGGGATGTGAAATAAGCTCTGTGATTGAGATTGCAAAAAGACATGGACTTTATGTAATTGAAGATACTGCTCAAGCACTTGGTGCACAATTTCAAGGGAAATATCTTGGCACATTTGGTGACATTGGAACCATAAGCTTTTTCCCTACAAAAAATCTTGGGGCATTTGGTGATGGAGGTGCCATTTGTACAAACAATGATGTTTTTGCTGAAAAACTAAAGCAGTTAAGAGTACACGGATCATCAAAAAGATATATCCATGAATATATAGGCTTAAACAGCAGACTCGATGAAATTCAAGCAGCTATTTTAAGAGTCGGTCTTAAATATCTGGATAAATGGAATTCCCAAAGAGAAGCCGCCGCAAAATATTATAATGAACTTTTAAAAGATATTGAACTAATAATTCTGCCTGCCGTTAAACCCAATTGCAGACATGTTTTTCATCAATATACTATCAGAACAAAACGAAGAGATTATCTGTATGAAAAACTTAGAGAAAAAGGAATTGAGACTATTATTTACTATCCTGTTCCAATACATCTACAAAAAGCATTTAAGTATTTGAAATATAAAGAAGGTTCATTACCAATAACTGAAAAGCTATGTAATGAAATACTTTCCTTACCTATGTATCCAGAAATAAAAAAAGAAATTCAGGAATACATTGCTGAAAATATCAAATTAATTTTTAAAAAACAATGAAATGTTGTTTATCTAACACTTACCGATGCTTCATGCTGTGCTGTTGGCTTGATTTCTGGTCCATTTAATTTTTTAGTGCACTCAAGCATCTTGATTTTAAATTCTTCAGACTTCATTTTATGAACATTGCTAACAAGCTCTTCAATAGTAGATTTCAGGATATCAGCCGGTGAGTCACTTGATTCAATTACCAATATTTTTTTATGTTTTGTTTTATTTGCTCCTTCGTAATAACCGATAAGTTCTTCTTTTAGCTTTTCTCCTGGTCTAAGTCCTGTAAAAATTAACTTGACTTGTTCTGAGTCATAACCAGATAATCTAATAAAGTCAGTTGCTAGCTTATAAATGTTTATTTCATCTCCCATGTCAAGTACCATGATCTCTCCCTGGTTCCCTATGGCACCAGCCTTGATAACCAGCTGAGCTGATTCAGACAAGGTCATAAAAAATCTGTATGCATCTTTAGCTGTAACAGAAATTGGGAGGTTGTTTTTTAACTGAAATTCCCAAATAGGAATTACACTGCCCCGGCTTCCTATTACATTGCCGAATCTTACTGAAACATATTTAGTCTTTGGGAACTCAGCAGCATAAGAATTAACTGTTAGCTCAGCCAGTCTTTTTGTACAACCAAGAACGTTTATAGGGTTAACTGCTTTATCTGTAGATATATTTACGAAGGTTTTAACTCCTAGAATTCCGGAGATCTTTACGATGTTCCTCGTGCCAATAACGTTATTTTCAAAAGCTTCAGACGGATGATCTTCCATTAAGGGTACGTGTTTATGTGCTGCAGCGTGGAAAACTACATCTGGAGCAGCTTTTAAAAGTTGACTGTAGAGCATATCATAATTTCTAATGTCACAAATTATCGGCGTAGCTTCAATAGTAGTCATTATTTTTAATTCTTGTAAAAGCTGGAATATGCTGTTCTCGCCTCTGCCAAGAATATATACTTTTTTTGGTGAAAAGTTTTTAAGGAGCTGTTTTGTCAGCTCACTTCCAATAGATCCGCCAGCTCCGGTAATTAAAATAGTTTTGTCATTTATGAAATTTGCAACTTCAGGAATGGATAAATCTACAGGTTCTCTTCCTAATAAATCTTCAAGGCTTACTTTTCGTATTTGTTCAATGGTTACTTTGCCGCCTGCTAATTGGTCAACGCCAGGTATAATTTTAATTTCAAGTTTTGTAGACTGACAAAGCTCAACCAATTTTCTGATTTGACTTGGGGGTAAAGATGGAATTGCAATTATAATCTGATGAATATTATATTTTTTAACTGTTTCATTTAATGAAGCAATTTGTCCTATCACTTTAATGTCATTTATAATTTTTATATTTTGTTTTTTATAGTCGTCATCTAAAGCACATATGATTTCAATATCCAGCTCTGGATGTTGTGCGATCTTTCTGGCAAGCTCTTGTGCTGCTTGTCCTGCCCCAATCATCAAGGTTCTTTTAATTTTGTTGTTTGGATGAAATTTCTGTCTTTTTTTAACTGCTCTGTTTGAAATTTGCCATTTCCTTAAAATTCTTGCAAAAGAGAGAAAAATTAAACTAAGAGCTGAGTCTATAACAATAACGCTGACTGGTACTGCAAAAATGGATTTAGTAGGCAGGTAACCAATAATTCTAGGGATTGCAATAATAAATGATGATAATGCTATTGGTTTTGTAAGTTCTAGTATTTCATTTATTTCTGTATATCGCCACATTCTGCTGTAGATTTGGAAAGAATATAAAAACAACATTCTCAAACCAACTACAAAAGGAATAATCACTGGGAGCTGTATATTCCAGTACCAGTGCTGAATAGAAGATGAAAGATGAACTTCAGTCCTTAGTTTGTAAGAAATAACCAGTGACAATGCAAATAAAAATACATCAATCAGTACCTTGTAAACTCTTTTCAAGGAATAAACCCATTCTTTTAATGTCACCGTTAACTACTCCTGTTACTTAATTTCTTTATGGAGTGTATGCCTTTTAAGGTAAGAATTATATTTCTTTAGCTCTAATCTTTCTGTTTGTTTTCTTTTGTTTTTTGTAGTGGTATAACGTGAAGGTGGTTTACCTTCTTTTCTTGCTTCAGTACATTCCAGAGTAACAATTACTCTGTCTTTTTTCTTTGCCATGTTGTTTTTCCTTTATTTAAGCCCTCCTATTATATAAAAAATATTGAGACTTTGCAAAAGCCCTGTAAAAACTGTATTTCAGGGCTTTGTAAGCTAACTTTGTTCTCTATCTATACAACACTCTTTGCTTTGAGATTCATTAAGCTTTAGGATAACATTTGCCAAATCTTCTTTTGAAAGATTATTTTCTTTAATTAGTTTTTTGATTATCTGACTGTCAGATGACCAGCCGATTTTTAATAAATGTTGAAGATGTTCAATAGCACCGTAAGATTTATTTCGTGTAATACTTTCTGCGTCCAGATTTAATTCAGCCATTTTAAAGTTCTCTTTGTGTGGTAAGTCCAATTACAGTTTTATTATAATAAACCAGCTTTCCTGTTTCATATGTTTTGCTAGGATTAAATTTAATCAATGTAATACTGCAGTTTAAATTTGTAAATTCAGTTAATCCTTCTCCGTCAAGCTTCCTAAAATAACCTATTTGTGTCTTAATGCTTCCTCCGTGAGTAAATACTGCCACTTTATCATTTAACTGGTGAGCATTTAAGATTTTTTCTAATGCTTTTTTTACTCTTTTATAATGTGACTCAAAACTTTCAAACCAGGAAGGTCTTATGTAATAATTTTTATGCCACTTGTTATATTCATCTGAATATTTGTTTTTTACTTCTTCATAGGTAAGTCCTTCCCAAATACCAAAATCTGCTTCACGCAGATCAATATCTTTTTTAATTTCAAGATTTAATTTTTTTGCAGTAGGTTCTGCTGTTTCTACAGCTCTTCCAAGATCACTTGAGTATATTGCATTTAAATCACCGCTATTAAAATATTCAGTTAGATTTAAAGCTTGTGATTTGCCAAGCTCTGACAGTCCTTCATCTGTTTGACCCTGAACAGTATTTGTTTCATTCCCCTTGCTTTGTGCATGCCTGATTAATAATATGTCCATAACTATTGAGTATTTCTTCAGTTATTTTTTTACCGCCTTCCTAGCTCATTCTTTGCTTGTCAGGCTTTGTAAAATGCACTTGTAGTGGCTTTTCATCACACCATTCAGATTTTACCGAATGAATCGGATAAAATCTTATCTTGTAAGCTTTATTTAGAAATACTACTTAGCCAAATAGTAAATTTCTTTAGCTAATATAATATATTAGAATACTTTTAAACTTCAGACAATATGAAGCTTGTCTTGAGTCATAAATAGAACAAATGACAGACATAATAAAAAAATCAGCAAAAGAAATAAATCAGCTTTTTCTTAAAAAAGAAGTTTCTGCAAAGGAAATAGTAGATTCTTTCTATAAACAAATTGAAAAAGTAGAACCTAAGATAGATGCTTTAACATCGATTACAAAAGATCTGGCTTATAAACAAGCTGAAAATTTAGATAAAAAAATTGCAGGTAATGAAAAACTTAGTTCAATTGCTGGAGTACCGATAATTATTAAAGAAGTAATATGTGTACAAGGCTATCCTGCTACCTGTTCTTCTAAAATACTTGAGAATTTTATTGCACCATATGAATCTACAGTTACAGCTAAACTTTGGGAAGCTGGAGCAATTTGCCTTGGCAAATCAAATATGGATGAATTTGCAATGGGCAGCTCTACTGAAAATTCGGCATTTAAAAAGACAAAGAATCCATGGAATTTAAAAGCTGTTCCTGGAGGCAGTTCAGGGGGTTCGGCTGCAAGTGTCAGTGCTTTTGAAGCACCTGTAAGTCTTGGTTCAGACACTGGTGGATCTGTTCGTCAGCCTGCTAGTTTTTGTGGAGTGGTAGGACTAAAACCTACTTACGGCAGAGTGTCCAGATTTGGATTAATTGCATTTGCAAGCAGTCTGGATCAAATTGGACCTTTTGCAAGAAATGTATATGATACTGCTCTTGTGCTTCAGCATATAAGCGGGTATGAGCCAAGAGATAGCACATCATTAAAAGTAGATGTGCCTGATTATATTAATAAACTTAATTTAAATGCAATTAAAGGTAAAATCATTGGTCTTATAAAAGAGCTGATGACTGAAGGATTGGACAGTGAAGTAAAAGCACAAATTGAAAAATCAGTTAAAATTTTTAAAGATCTTGGTGCTGAAGTAATTGAAATTTCTCTTCCTAACGTGAAATATGCTGTTCCTGTTTATTATATTATTGCAACTGCAGAAGCCAGTGCTAATCTTGCCAGGTATGACGGTGTTAAATATGGGTATCGTGCTGGTGATACAAAAGAAATTCTTTCAATGTATACTAAAACAAGAAAAGAAGGTTTTGGGGCTGAAGTAAAACGAAGAATTATGCTTGGTACTTATGCTTTAAGTTCAGGTTATTATGATGCTTATTATAAAAAGGCACAACAGGTCAGAAAGTTGGTTACTCAGGATTTCCTTAATTCATTTGAAGAAGTTGATCTTTTAATTTCACCAACCTGTCCAACCACTGCATTTGAAATAGGTTCAAAGGTTGATGATCCTCTAGCGATGTATTTAAACGATATTGCAACTATTCCGGCAAGCCTGGCTGGCTTGCCGGGAATTTCATTGCCATGTGGTTTTGATAAAGGTGGATTGCCAATAGGTTTACAAATCATTGCACCAGCATTAGGTGAAGAATTATTGTTAGATGCTGCATATGCTTTTGAAAAAGTATATGCAATAGGAGATAAGGTTCCACAAGGAGTAATTTAGTGAGGAACAGTGTTTTCTTAATTTTTCTTTTTTTATTTTTCTTTTTGCCAAATCAATCTCATGCGGGCATTTTTACTATGAGTGATGCTTCTCCTACCCCTCAAACAAATGAAATTCCTATAGATGACAAACTTGATAAGGTTATTCAAAAAAGACAAAAAGAAGCCAGAAAGCTGATACTTGAGGGCAGAAAATTAATTAAAAAAGGTGAAAAGAAAAAAAATGAGGATCTTATAATAAAAGGTCAGATAAAAAAACAAATTGGAGAAAAGCAGCTTGAAGCTTTAAAAGAGCAAGAGGAAAATAAAAAGAGAGAAAGAGAAAATGACATCTGGTAAAAACAGACATCCGAATCTTTTTAAGAAAGAAAATGCAGCTGTGCTGCTGATTGACTATCAGGAGCGATTTGTACCTGTACTGTTTAATAATGAGGAGACAAAAAAATACATAAAACTCCTTCTTGCAGGAGCTAATATTTATAAAGTACCAATATTTGTCTCTGAGCAGGTCCCTGAAAAACTCGGGAAAACAATAAATGATTTTATGGAATATCTAAGTAGTGCAAAGTTCTTTTCAAAAAAATCCATGAGCTGTTGTGGACAGAAAGAATTCATTGAAGATTTAAAAAATAAAAATATTGAGACAATTGCAGTATGTGGAGTAGAAGCTCATGTGTGTGTGTTACAAACAGCACTTGATTTAATTAATAATGGTTTTAAAGTACATCTTATTGCTGATGCTATTACGACCAGAATTCCTTATAATAAAGATATAGCTATAGAGAAAATTAAACAAGCCGGAGGCATTATAAGCTCTGTTGAGACAATTTTATTTGAAATGGCTTATGAAGCAGGAACAGATGAGTTTAAAAAATTGCAACAATTGTTTAAATAAAATTAGCAGTATTTTTAATGTAATGCAGGAGTAGGGGCGCATTGCAATGCACCCTATAACGTTATCCCCAAATGCCAATGATTAATATATAATTAAACCGCTAGTAAGGAGATATATCGTATGAACATTGCAAATGATATTACAGAACTTATAGGAAATACCCCTCTTGTCAGATTAAACAAATTAAATAAAGAACATGGCCTTGATCCTTCTACTGTAATTGCCTGTAAACTTGAAAGCCAAAATCCTCTTGGCTCAGTAAAAGACAGAATTGGCGTAAGTATGATTCAGGAAGCTGAAAAAGCTGGAAAAATCAAACCTAGTCAGACAGTACTGGTTGAACCAACGAGCGGAAATACTGGAATTGCACTTGCATTTGTAGCAGCAGCTAAAGATTATAAACTGATCTTGACTATGCCAGATACCATGAGCATGGAAAGAAGAACTCTTCTTAAAGCATTTGGAGCACAACTTGTTTTAACACCTGGTGCATTAGGAATGAAAGGGGCAGTTGCTAAAGCAGAAGAAATATTAAAAGAAACTCCAAATGCATATATGCTTCAGCAGTTTAAAAACCCTGCAAATCCGTTAATTCATAAAATGACAACAGCTGAAGAAATTTGGAAAGATACTGACGGGAAAGTAGATATTATTATCAGTGGAGTTGGTACTGGCGGTACTATTACTGGTTGTGGTCAGGTATTAAAATCCAGAAAATCTTCTTTAAAAATAATTGCACTTGAGCCTAAAGAATCTCCTGTTCTTGCCGGCGGTCAGCCTGGTCCTCATAAGATCCAGGGAATAGGAGCTGGTTTTGTGCCTGATATTTTAGACAAATCTGTAATAGATGAAGTGTTCCATGTAACTAGTGATAAAGCGCTTGAATATGGCAGAAAACTTGCTAAGCAGGAAGGTATTCTTGCTGGTATAAGTTCAGGTGCTGCAGTTTTTGCAGCTTTAGAGATAGGTAAAAGACCTGAAAATAAGGGTAAATTAATAGTAACCATACTGCCAAGTACTGGTGAAAGATATCTTTCCACTGCGCTGTTTGCAGAGCTTGCAGAGCCAGTAATGGTAACGGCAAAGTGAAGTGTCATTCCCGCGGAAGCGGGAATCCAGAAAGTAACTGGATTCCCAATCAAGTTGGGAATGACATGATAAGGAATAAAGATGTTACTTTGGTTACATGATGAAATAAAAAATATTCAGAAAAAGGATCCTGCAAGTGGACTATGGATTGAAATTTTGCTTTGTTATCCTGGTTTGCATGCTCTAATTTTTCATAAGTTTGCTCATCTGCTTTATAAAACAAAACTACCTATAATTCCCAGACTTATATCTCATTTTTCGAGGTGGTTAACAGGAATTGAGATTCACCCCGGTGCAAAGTTTGGGAAGAGAGTTTTTATTGATCATGGAAAAGGTGTGGTTATTGGTGAAACTACTATTATTGGTAATGATGTAGTAATTTATCAAGGAGTAACTCTTGGCGGTACGAGTACAAAAAAAGTAAAAAGACATCCTACTCTTGGAAATAATATAGTTGTAGGGTGTGGAGCAAAAATACTTGGAAACATAACTATAGGAGATAATTGTCAAATCGGGGCAAACTCAGTAGTAATAAAAGATGTTCCTTCTAATTCTACTGTTATTGGAATTCCTGCAAGAATAGTACTTCATCAAGGCAGAAAAGTACATGAACGTGATCCTTTAAATCACAATCTCATGCCTGATCCTGAAGCAGATGCAATCAGATGTCTTGTAACTAAAATTAAAGAGCTTGAAAGTGCTATTAAAGTGCTTGCAAAAGAAACAGGCTCAAAAGAAGTTGAAAAGATTCTTGATCAGCAGCCCTTACCTAAATTCCTAGAAGATAACGGAGCTGATCCTAAAAAAGACACTATGCAGAATATAGATGATTATATTCACGGGTTGGGGATTTAGAATTCTGTCATTGCGAGGAGTCCGCCTGAGGCGGACGACGAAGCAATCTTACAATATAAATAACAGTAATGATGAATCTCATGAAACGTAATCTCAGCTGTGAGATTGCTTCGCCTCACTGTGTTCGGCTCGCAATGACAATTTTGTTAAATCTCTATCTCCGGCGGAAGGATTAACATATATCTTTCAAATTCATTATCTAATAAAAGTTCTCCCAGCTCATTTTTTGTTTGTTTTATATATTCTGAAAGTTTGATTATTTTTTTCTCATTAGTGTAAATAATTACTTCGTCTTTATTTGTATGATATGGTTTTGAGGTGGTTTCTTCAAAAGTAAAATAATACTCAGTAATCAATTCTTTTGAATACATAGTAATGTCAGTATTAAATTCATTGTTTATTTTGTCTTTAATATGTTCAATTAATTCTTTTGGTGGTTTTGAAGGCTTGCCGTTCTTTTCACAGGAATAAGCACAAAAGAAATTATGTGCTGTAAATCTCAAGGTTAAATCTTTAAGAATAGGGTCATTAGTGTGTTTACTCCATTTGCGAATTTGATTAAAAACAAGCTGATCGTCCATTTCTACAAATTCAGCTTCAGTATGATTACCAAATAACCATGTTTGTACCAGAAGATCGGTTTTTCCTAAAGCACCGATCTCGTTATTTCTTACTAAGTATTGAGCACGAAGAAGAATTTTTTCGAGCAGATTATTTGCTGATTCGCGGCGATAATGCTTAAGCAAGTAGTATCTTATTAGGTGCCTGTCCAGAAGATAATGTATAACCGGCGTAGCTGCATCTTCGTGAATTCCCATATAGGGCTTACACTTATTATTATGTTCATCTTTATCTAAAACAATAAAACTATTCATTATTCTTTTTATGTTTTCTACTACTTCATTTGTGGAACTGAGCAATTTAACTATTTTATTTGTACTTGTGTCTTCTTCTTCTTCAAGAACGCCATCTACTACAATTCTGTCTCCAAGATAATTTGAAAGCCTGTCAAGGTCAATCTGACTGGATAAGAGCTGTGAAAGAATATTATTCTCGTCTTTAGAAAGTATCTGTGTTGCAGAAGAGAATACCTCAAGATTAAACTTTTCCTCTTTGCTTAAGGATTTATGCATATAAGGATTTCCGTCAATATCAAATAACTGGTCTTTAAGCTCACTAAGTAATATTTTTGTCCAGTGTTCATGGTCATATTCACGCGGGATTTTGCCGCCTCTGCCTCTTGGTCTTTTAAAAGCTCTTTCAGTCAGGTGGCTAAATGGTCCATGTCCCAGATCATGAATTAAAAAACAAAGCTTTGCAGCCTCAAGCTCTGTGTTTGAAAAATTTAATTGTGGCTTAAGTTTACTTATTATATGTTCACCAAACACATAAGTTAGGCATGAATGCGTGTATCTGGTGTACCAGGGAACCTGCTTAAAAGCAAAAGGCAAAAGCTCAACCTGGCTTATTCCTTTTAATCTCCGGAATATTTCAGTTCCAGTAATAATTTCTTTTGTAAGGTTAGAAGTTTGGTTTAAACTTATTCCAATTTTTTCAAGGTGAGGTAAAAAGCTTTCAAGGATTACGCTGAGTTCTCGGATATCTGCCTGTAGAAAATTCCAGGCCCCGTGAAGCATAAAACGAGGATAATGCCCTTCTACATTGGTTGGCTTTATATTTGGGATGACAGACTCATTGTTATCTGTCTTTCCGTTTTTTTTAACTATGCTAATACCACTTAGAGAAACTTTGTCTTTATGGCTTTTCTTTTCTAGTTGTTCAGTTTTCTTTTCCATCTTTTTCTAATTTAGTGTTTGATTGGTTTTGTCAGCTTTATTTTACCTTTATAATTTCCAATTATTGAGCCAATATCGTAAAATAAATTTAGAACTTATGAACAGATATTACGAAACTGTAATTGTAGGTGCAGGACATTCAGGCTGTGAAGCAGCATATGCAAGTGCCAGGCTTGGAGCTAAAACATTATTGCTTGCTTTAAATTTAGATACCATTGCACTCATGCCTTGTAATCCTGCTGTTGGCGGTCCTGCAAAATCTCATCTTGTTAAAGAGATTGATGCTATGGGCGGGCTTATGGGAATTGCTGCTGATGCTACTTACCTGCAGCTTAAAACACTTAACAGCAGTAAGGGCCCAGCTGTAAGATCGCTTAGAGCACAATCCGATAAAAAAGAATACTCTAAATGGGTAAAGAACTACTTAGAAAATATACCCAATCTCGATATATACCAAGCAATGGTAACTAAAGTTATTGTTGAAGAAACCTCACAGAAAAGAAAAGTAACTGGCATTGAAACATCTCTGGGAGAAATTATCTTTGCTAAATCAGTAATTATAACAACAGGTACATTTTTAGCGGGTAAAGTCCATGTTGGCTTGAAATCAAATTCTGCAGGCCGGGCTGGTGAGTTTGCGGCATTTGGTTTAACAGAGTCTCTTATGTCTCTTGGATTTAAATCAAAGAGATTAAAAACAGGAACTCCTCCCAGACTAGATGGAAGGACAATTAATTTTTCATCTCTTGAAGAGCATTGGGGAGATAAAGAGCCCTCATTTTTTTCTTTCCTGCCAAACAGATCAATAAGAGATCAAATCCCATGTCACCTGACCAGAACTACTTCTAAAACTCACGAAATTATCCTGGCTAATCTAGATAAGTCACCTATTTATGCAGGTGTTATTGAATGTGTAGGTCCCAGGTACTGTCCGTCCATCGAGGATAAAGTAGTTAGATTTAAAGACAAGCCATCTCATCATTTATTTCTTGAACCTGAAGGAAAAGATACAAATGAAATTTATTTACAAGGATGCTCTACCAGTTTACCTATAGAGATTCAGTGGGAAATTGTTCAGTCATTACCAGGTCTTGAAAATGCACTAATTATAAGACCTGCTTATGCAGTTGAATATGATTATTTCCCCGGTACACAGTTTAATCATGGACTTATGTCAAAAGAAGTAGATGGTTTATTTATTGCAGGACAAGTTCTTGGAACCAGTGGTTATGAAGAAGCTGCAGCACAGGGTCTTGTAGCTGGAATAAATTCTATACGATATATAAAGAATGAAGAACCTTTAATTTTTGAACGTAATTCCAGCTACATAGGTACGCTAATAGATGATCTGGTAACTAAAGAAATGGATGAACCTTACAGAATGCTTACTTCACGCTCTGAATACAGACTGCTCTTACGTCAGGACAATGCTGACCAGAGACTTACACCGCTTGCTTGGGAATTAGGGCTGGTAGATGATTTCAGATGGAAAGTTTTTAATGAAAAGATGGAGAAAATGAAAATTGAAAAAGAAAGGCTTTCAAAAACAAAAGTTCATCCTACTGAAGAAAACATAAAAATACTTGCCAGATATAAACAAACCATTGATGGACCAATAACACTGGCTGATCTTTTGAAGAGGCCGGGTGTTACGTATGAGTGTGTTAGAGAACTTTCGCAGAATGTCGTTGCTTCGCCGGAGCCTGCACTGAGCGGAGCGAATGTGGCTCGCAATGACATTACATGTCAATTCGAAATAGAAACTGAAATAAAATATGAAGGTTATATAAACAGACAGTTATTACAAATCTCTCAGCAGGAAAAATTTGAAAAAATTAAAATTCCAAAAGATTTTAACTTTAAAGATTTAATTCATCTTTCTACAGAATCACGGGAAAAGTTAGATAAAATCAGACCCATTACTATAGGTCAGGCAGCAAGAATCGGTGGAGTGTCGCCGGCAGATATTACTGTGCTCCTTACTAATTTAAAAGAAAAGCAAAAGCAAAATTCTTTAGTTTAATTTTTTTTAAGTACAAATGTAGCTCCTGGTCTTGGAATAAGAGGTATTGCAACCCTGTCTTCATCTGGAATATCAGAGAAAGAAAAACCTTTGATTCCAGAGAGACCTCTGTCAATCTTTGGACCTCTTTCTAAGTGAGCTTTAAACCTAGCAATTTGCCTATCTGATACTTCACCAATCCTTGTAACACTTTTCATGGTTTTTATTATAACAAGTTAATTTAAGCTGCACATCCTATAGCCACAGGGCTTATTTGATCTAATGCATTTTCAATTTCAGTAGCAAATAGTGAAATTCGTGGATTAGCACAATAAACATATCCAGCAATCACTTGTCCGTCAGGAAATTTAAGTGCTTCTACATAACCTGCCAAACCAGTATTTTGCTCTGGTACAACAAATCCATCGCTATTTATTGGTAGTCCTATGCTAGATGTTCCTTCTGTTGGAGCAGGTGTTGCTGCTACCAGTCTGCTAATAGTTTCAAAATTTGCTTGTGTCCTTCCTGTTGGAAGTATAGTCATTGTCATAAGATTCCTCCTTTAGTTAAAAACCCTTTTCAGTAGATTGGATAAATAATAATTTAAGTTGGCAAAAAATGTAATCAGGTAAAGTCTCTGATTTAATTAAGGGCAGTTAACTTAATCCTTTAAATTCAGCTAAAAAATCAAATTTTTAAAGATGTTTTATCTTAACCTTGAATATTAGTTAGCCATGCTTTATTTATTAGGGATATGGCCAATTACATTAAAAGACTATCTGGTGAAAGCAATAATCAGATATCTGTTTTTGGAAATCATTTAAGGCCGCAAGAATTAAAATCAACATCTCTTCCTTTAAATAAAGATTCTGAATGTTACAAATTAAATCCGCATGCTTTTAATTTCAGGCAAATTACTGATCCCAGATTAAGATTACTGAGAGCAGAAAAACTTCATCCCAGAGAAAGAGCATCTGTACAAAGAGGTGTTTTAGAAGAGTTTCTTTATAAGGCAGAACTTTTGCATATTAGTGCATGAGTCCTGATGTATTAAAATAAAACCATGGTACAGGATTTTTCATTTGACATTGTCAGCAAAGTGGATATCCAGAATCTGGATAATGCTATTAATAATGCTATGAAAGAAATTAAAAACCGATATGATTTAAAAAATACCAGTTGTTCAATTGAACTTGATAAGGGTGCTCAGACCATTACTATGATTGGTGATGCTGATTTCCAGATGGATCAAATAACTGAAGTTTTATATCAAAAAATGATTAAATGTGGCATTGATATTAAGGCAATAAAATCAAAAGGAAGAGAAAAAGCTGGCGGTGATAAGGTACGCGAAGTTTTTACCCCGATAAACGGAATAGAACAAGAAATTACAAAAAAGATTGTAAAAGACATAAAGGATCTTAAAATAAAAGTCCAGGCTTCGATTCAGGGCGATCAATTAAGAGTCTCCAGTAAAAACAAAGATGATCTTCAAACAATAATCACAAATATGAGAACAAAAAGCTATGGAATTGCGCTTCAGTTTGTTAATTACCGTTAGTTGAATTTAAAAATCTGTTTTTAACCTGGATTCCAATACCAACAATTAATAAAATTAAAATTACAACAAGCAAAAAAGTCCTTTCAAATTCAACTCTAAACTGATCGCCTAAAAAAACAGCAGTATTAGCCACAAGAATATATCTTAGGCTTCTTACGGGAAAACTTACCAGTGCAAAAACCACCGGATTAAATTTCATTAAACCACTTCCAAGTGTAAGTGCTTTGTAAGGAATGGGAGTAAAGGCATCAATTACTATTGCCCAGACTCCATATTTTCTAAATAAAACTTCTGCTTTTTCTACCCAAAAATGATTTGGAAATATTTTATCTACCAGCTTTCTGCCTCCAAATCTTCCTATGCAATAACCAATACAGCCACCTATTACAGATCCAAGACTGCATATCATTGCAAGAACTGTAGGATTAGCAATTTTTTCTATTGCAAGAGTAGATAATAAAAAATCCGGAGGTAAAGGTAAACAAAATCCGTCAAAAAAAGCATTTAAAAATAAACCAATGCTACCATATTGATTAAAGAACTCTTTGATGTTTTCAAGCATATAAAAAAATGCGCAAGAAATTTAACGTAACTAAAAATTTAAGAAAAATTATTTTCAACCTGAACCAGTATACAGCAGGAAGGTCTATTGAAGAAATATCAGATAAATATAATTTGGATCCTTCAAGAATTTTAAAGCTGGGCAGCAATGAAAATGTTTTAGGTACTTCTTTAAAGGCAAAAAAAGCAGCTAGTGAAGCGCTTAAAAAAGTAAACATATATCCCGAAGTTACCTCTGATAAATTAGCTTCAAAAATAAGCAAAATATATAAATTAAAAAATGTTGGTGTAGTAGTAGGTAACGGTATGGACCATATTTTTGAAATGCTTGCCCGCATTTTTTTAGATAATGGAGATGAAACCATTATTTCTGTCCCTACATTTTCATGCTATGAACTATGTACTATTTGGGCAGGTGCAAAACCCAGGTTTATTCCTTTGATAAAAGATTCTTATCAGTTAAATGTAAAAAAAATCCTTAGTCTTATAAGTAAAAAAACAAAAATTATTTTTATTTGTTCCCCAAACAATCCTACGGGAAATCTTATGAAAGCAGAAGATATAAAAACTATACTTGAATCTACCAATAAGATTGTTTTTTTAGATGAGGCATATATTGAATTTGGTGGAAAAACTCTTGTAAGCTGGATTGAAAAATATCCGAATCTAATAATAGGGAGAACATTCTCGAAAATATATGGGCTTGCAGGATATAGAGTGGGATATGCTTTTATTCATAAATCTTTGCAGTCTTATTACTTAAACTCCATTACACCATTTGTAGTTTCAAGACCAGCTCAGGCAGCTGCATTTGCAGCTCTTGATGATAATGACTTTGTAAAGAAAAGCATAAAGATGGCTAAAGAGGGAAGAGAATTCTATCGTAGAGAATTTTCTAAAGCAGGAATTAAGTTTCTTCATTCAGATGCAAATTTCATTACAATTGATACATTACCTTTAAAAGCAAAAGTAGTTGCAATAAGACTTCTTGAAAGAGGAATTATTGCTAGAGATTGTTCTACGTTTGGTTTTGGAGGAGATAAACTTTTAAGAATAACCATTGGCACAAAAGAACAAAACAAAAAAGTTCTTCAGGCATTATTAATATGCTTGAATTCTGGTTGAGTAATCGCGGATAATCCGGACTGCTTCTTTTTCAGCCATATAATTTTTGGCAAGCTTGCTTAAGTTATTTACATGATTTAAAAATGACGGTTCATTAAGCATGTATTGGACCATAGAATACATAGTATCTGTTTTTAAATCTTTATAAGATAGCCGTGAAGCTATTCCTAACTCACAAAGTCTTCGGGCATTTGATTCTTGTTCTACTTGACCGCAATCGGGTATAACGAGCATTGGCAGTCCTAGAGTAATAAGTTCCATGGCAGTACTGTGACCAGCCTGGGTTATTACTAAATCAGCATTTAAATAAAACTCTGCAGGATTATTTACAAATCCTACTTTATATAAATTCGGGAGATTAAGGTCTGATTTAAAATCACTTAAAATTATGAATAAAACATCTGGCATTATTTTTGCAAGCAGTAAAACAGTATCAAAAAGCGGCTTTCTGTACCTGTGCCCACCCAGTGTGCAAACAATTTTCTTTTTAAATCCATGATATTCCGGCGGGAGAAAATTTTTATCGTGATTTTGTACTATGCTTTTCCAGCTCCATGGAAGAAGTGGTCCGATAAATCTTTGTTTTTTCTTTACAAAGTTTTCATTGCATAAAAGCGGCAGACAAATGGAATTTGGCGGAGGTAATTCAGGAATGAAAATTTCATCTGCTGCTTTTAACCAGTCTTGTACTACTTTCAGGACAAATGGTTCAGCAGCATTTGTTAAAACTGCTTTAGTTCCTGTTCTCAGCCAGTCTTTAAAAGATTTTTCTATCAAACTATCTTCAAGGTCATTAATTTCAACATCAAAAAACGGAGCAAAGGTAGTTTGATTTGTCAGTAATATGCATGGCAATCCAAGTTTACTTGCTGCAAATATAGGAGCAGTTCTGGAATCTGAAACCACACAGGTGATCCCGTAATTTTGTATTATTTTCCTTTCTTCATTTATTATCTGATTTATTGCTACAGGCCATGAACTATTTTTTAATATGGTTAAACCAATATCAAAACTTCCGTCTTTTCCAACAAAACTAACCTCAGGAGTAATTTCAATGGTAGGCAATCCTGTACTTTCAAGTCTTTTTAAGGAATACCCATAACTACCTAATAGAACTTCTTCAGGGTGTAATTGTTTTGCAATAGCTAATGCTCTGCTTGAATGACCGTAACCCTCGCCATTTATAGAAAAATAAATCTTATGTTTTATTTCCCCACCTCTTATATTTAATGAGGGGGTAAGCGGTCTTTCATGTACAGTTTTTAATATCTGTTCTTTCATGCTGATACCATTAAAATTCTATTACAGTTAAATTATAGCTCCTATTAATTTTTATAACCTTTTAACAATTTGGTAGAGACGTGACAATGGCACCTCTCTACTTAGGTCTTGCATTATTTGAAAATGCAAAATGATAATGTGTTAAAATCCTTTGTGTTTAAGTCTAAATTTAACTCTAAATCACCATGCCCACGGAAACATTAAAAGAAACAATAATTAAACTAAAAAATGTTAATTGCTATTACAATAAATTCCTTGCAGTTAAAGATGTAAATATCGAAATTGAAGCAAATAAAATAACTGCACTTATAGGACCCTCAGGCTGTGGTAAATCAACAATACTTAGAACCTTGAACAGAATGAATGACACCGTGCAGGGAGCTAAAGTTACCGGATCAATTCTTATTCATAATGAAGATATATATAAAAACGAAGTAGATTTAATAGAGCTAAGAAGAAAAGTTGGAATGGTCTTCCAAAGACCGTATCCTTTTCCAATGAGCATTTATGACAATGTAGCCTATGGTCCAAGAATGCATGGAATTACAAAAAAACAAATACTGGACGAAGTAATAGAAAACAGTTTAAAACAAGCAGCTCTCTGGCAGGAAGTAAACGATAAATTACACCAACATGCATATGAACTTTCAGGAGGACAGCAACAAAGACTTTGCATTGCAAGAGCCCTGGCAGTAGAGCCTGAAATATTGCTCTTGGATGAACCTTGTTCTGCTCTTGATCCGATAGCCACGCTAAAAATTGAAGATCTTTTAAATGAATTTAAACAAGATTTGACCATTGTAATAGTTACCCATAACATGCAACAAGCAAGTAGAATATCAGACAATACTGCATTTTTTTGGACTACTGAAGAGAGGACTGGATTTCTTGTAGAATATAATGCTACTGCAAAGATTTTCAGTAGCCCTAAAGATAAGCGAACAGAGGACTATATTACAGGAAGATTTGGATGAGGAAGAACGAACCGGCGGTGGGGCGAAGGGGCGATAGGGCGATAAAAAAAATCGCCGGTACGCCGGTTCGCCGATTTGCCGGTTCGGGTTCTTAAACATGGCAGAAATAATAGAGATAAATCAGCTGGGTTATAAAATAGATTTTCTTCGCAAAAGAAATAAAGATTTAAAAATAGTAGCCACAAACGGTTGTTTTGATATATTACATGTGGGGCATGTGAGGTCCCTTCAAAAAGCAAAATCATTAGGAGATCTTTTAGTGGTTGGTATAAATAGTGATGCTTCAGTAAAGCAAATAAAAGGAAATAATAGACCCATTACTTCTGAAAAAGACAGGGCTGAAGTACTTGCAGCTCTTGAGTGTGTGAGTATAGTAAGTATTTTTAATGAGGAAACTGCAGAAAAATTTCTTGAAATTGTTAAGCCGGATATATATGTTAAGGGAGAAGAATATGATATAGATAATCTTCCTGAAGCAAAAACAATGAAAAAGCTCGGCGGAAAAATAATTCAGATACCAATGATTCCAGGTTCATCCACCACAGACATAATAGAGAAAATTAAAAAAAATTAATATTCCTCCTCTATCTTTTTTAAAAACGTTTTTGCTAGTATTAAATTAAGACAACATTAAGGAACTTATTTCAGTATTTTATAGACTTATTCTAGGAGTTAAATAACATGTCAAATAATCAAAAAAAAGGATATATGCCTCATGTAGTTAACTGGCAGATTGCCTATGCAGCCAGAGAACTAAGACATAATAAATCTGTTACTTTAAGCTGTCAGGACTGTGAAAAAGACTCAGTTTTTGAGCAGTTAAGCTCATTTAGTAATTCCAGTCACATAGTAATGAAAACAGTTAATAAACCTAATTCTAGTGAAGTGTTTGTAGAGTTTATCGAAACCTTTTAAAGATCACTTCCTGCAACTTCTTGATCTTCTTCATCTGAAAGTTTTTCTTCAAGATTATCTGCAAATTCAAGTATAAGACCTAATTTTCTTAACCTATCTTCTTTAAAAATTATATCCTTAGCAATATCTTTTCTTTGCTGATAAAGCTCGCTAAGTCCTTTTGCAAGTACTCTAAATTCTTCTGTTACTGTTGCCATAGTATTAAGTCCTTTAGTAACTACTAAAATTAAGTTCGGCAAATAAAAAGTATTCAAAAGCCTTAAAGAGGGATAACCTTTAGAGATATTCAGATTAAACATTTTTTAATCAGCTTGATTCTATAGTAGGGATAGCACTAGGCACTTGGTTGTGCACTGCCTGAAAAGGCTTCTGCAGCTCTGTTATACAGTTCATGACCGTATCCGCGTGCTGTGGATAAAAGTGATTGAAAGTTTGCAAAGGCTCCCCATATCCCTTTTTTGATAGGGATTTCACCGAATAATTTCTTTATGTTGGCTGAGTTTGAAACAATGTCAAATATACTTAACAGCTCTTCCCTGAACGTTGCTACGAGATCAAAGAATGCATCATTGAGAATCGGGTTAATATCCCTGATTACACCTAAAGTTTTTCCTATAAATCCTTTTTCTCCTACAATTGCAGTGAGAATTGGCATTAACAAATATTGTACTGAATAAACACGCCCAAACCAATTTGTTGCTGAATTTATTTTATCGACATGGGATTGATCCAGAGAATTTATAACCGAAACCATCTTAGGTACTGTATATGCTACGACCCTTTCTTCTTTTCTGTCAAAAGCTGGTGCCGGCTCAGGACTTCCTTCAGCTTTAGATTCTGCTGAAGTGCTTATTCTTCTGAGATATTGATACAAATTTTTCACAAAAGAATTATTTTTAAGTGTAATTCCTGCAAGTTTTTGAAAATTACCCATTCCTGAAACCTTGAGTAAAAGCCATGCAACTAATGATGATAAATTATTTCCCCTGCCAACTAACCTCTGGAATCCATCATGTACTTGTTCAAGTACGCTTTTCAAGCCATATTCATCTGAATTAAAATTAGATAATTCAATTGAATCATAATTATCTTTTGGTTCTGCTTTTGTATTATCGTTAGAATTATTATTTGATTTAGATAGAGAATCTAAATCATCTTTTATATTTAAAGTCTCTGATTTATAGATTCCCATATGAGAAAATGCAAATTCATCCAGCCAAGGATTTAATCCTCTTACAAATGAAAGTATATTTTTTACTGTTCCTTCTTTAAACCATCTAAGCATAAAAGGAATAGCTATATTTTGTATACAAAATGCTAGCGGTAAGCCATTAATTGCCCATCGTGGTAAAAAATCTGCTAATCCAGATACTTTTCTTACAAGCTTTGCAATATTTTGTTTTTGACTGGAATCTGTTTCATTTTCAAAAGCCTTTTGAAGATAAGTTTGAGCTTCTGTTTTTTTACCACTTTTAACAAGTTTTAAATACGCACTAAACTTCTGTGTAAATTCAGGACTTTTAAGTATGGTGTCAAACGGGTCATATCCTCTTTCATCAAAACCTAAATACTGGCTCAAGATAAAGGACATGAATGATGTAGTTCTTCCTGAAGCCCTTCTTAGAATGTCATTTACTGACTGAACAGCGTTGTAAATTTGTTGTTCTTCCTGGGTAAAGCCATTAATAATACCGGTAGGCTCTACTATATAATCCATATCTCTAACAGTCTGTTGTGAACCTTCATTTTTACCAGTAACAATTTGTTCGATTACTTGAAATTCCTCCGGTTTTAAATAAAGAATTTTTTCTTTTGAGCCGTCAGCTTTTTCTTCTTCAGAAACTGTATAGGATCTGTTTGTGTCAGCTTTTATATTTCGAATTTCACCAGCTTCTATTGCAGTTCTGTAAGCATCTAATCTGGAATCAGCTAATAAATGTTGTCTTATTGCATCTGATTTATTTTCAAGTGCAACAATTCTATGTATTTGTCTAAGGGCTTCAACCATAAGTTAATACCAAGCACGGCCAATAAAACATTGCTCTGAACAAAATAATTTATTGATTAGGTGCTTAAATACGATTTTTTTATTTTTCAAAAAAAGCCAGATTTATAAAGAATCCAGCCTTTAAGCCGATTTTATCAATTCTTAACTTTAAAAAGGAATGCTTTCTTAACCTTGGATTTATTATAAAAAGATTATTTTTTTCAGCAACACAATTTTCTAATAAAATTGTGTTGCTTTGCATAGTGCGTCTAATAGGCTAATCTTGATATTTTCCAGGTTTTGCCCAATAAATGGGACAAAACCTTACTTTCTTAAACATTCTAATAAATTTGCTTCTTAATAGTTTTTAAAGCGAGACACTAAAAATCTAATTCAAAAGGTTTAAGAGTTTTAACAATTGCCGGGGTATATAGCTCACTAGAAGAAAAACTTATTAATAACTAAAAAGGAGCATTTTATCATCATGAGCAAAGTTGTAGTTATTGGCGGTGCGGGCCGTTTAGGATTAAGACTTTCACTAACAGCAAGTAATAATGGACACCATGTAGTTGGCATTGATATTGATGATGAAAGATTAAATGAAATAAGACAAGGTAATTTACCGTTTGTTGAACAAGGTGCTGAAATTTATCTGGAAGAAGCTCTCAAAAAAAAGACTTTAAAATTAACTACTGAATATGAACCTGTAAAAGATGCTGATATTATTGTAATTACTATTGGAACTCCTGTGGATTCAAACCTAAATCCAGGGCTTGAACCTGTTGCAGGAGTAATATTTGATATAGCTGAATATCTTAAAGAAAGTCAGCTTATAGTTTTCAGGAACACACTGTCACCTGCAATTCTGGGGAGGATTAAAACCATAATTGAAGATAAAACTGGTCTTAAAGTAGGAAAAGAAATCTTTATTGCTTTTGCTCCTGAAATGAATAATGAAAACAATAATATAAATGAACTTAAAAATGCAAATCAGCCTATTGGAGCTTTTGATGAGAGAAGCTACAAGAAAGCAGAAGAATTTTTTAAGACAATAACGTCTGGAAAAATAAATCAACTTTCTCCTGAAGAAGCTATGCTGGCAAAACTAATGGATAACATGTTCACCTATATACAGACTGCATGTGCAAATGAATTTTATTTAATTGCTGAAAGTTTTAATGCAAATATATATAAGATTCTTGAAGCTACAAACAATATCCCAAATCCAAATCCTAACAGTGCAGGTCCTGGTATGCATAAAGAAGGCTGGTTCCTGGTGGATAGAATACCTTTCCCTGAGCTTGTTACTACGGCATTTAAAATAAATGAATCAATTCCTGCACAGATAGTTCAAAAACTTGAAAAGCAGAATATAAGAAAAGTCGCAATTCTTGGAATGACAAATAAAGCGAATTCTGATGATGCACGTTCATCACTAAGCTACAAGCTTAGAAAAGCTTTGTACTACAGGGATTATGCAGTGGCCTGCTATGATCCTTATTTACCGGAATTTTCAGACTCATCTGTACTTTTGAATTCAGATTCAGTAATACTTATGACGCCCCATAAACAGTTCAGTGATCTAGGACATATATTAAATCTAGTTAATAATCCTAATTGCCTAATAGTTGATTTAAATGGTTTTTGGGAAGAGACAAAAAAACACACAAATAACGGTATTTTTTCATCAAAATCCAGAGTTGTAAAAACATAGTTAAGAAAATTGAGTAAAAATCATACTTCAAAATAACTAGTTATCGGGTATTATTTTAGGGCATATATTTATTAGCTGAATCTTAAGACTCGTTGTTTAAAATAAAAGCTTGTTTAATTAAGGAGATTACTATGAGAACCAATTTATTTTTGGCTGTTGCAGTAAGTATGTTATTAAGTGCCATTTCATTGACATCATTACCATCACTTGCAGTGGAAGATAAATGCAATACTTGCTATAACTTCTGCACAACAGTACAAATCACAAAGGCAAATTGCGAAATTTGTTGCAACAAATTATGTGATAATTATTGTTCACCGACAGTAATTCAAGCATGTTTGTCAAAATGCCCTACTAAGTAGAAAAGTAAAAAAGTAAATTAACTAATAACAATTTTTTATTATTGTGAGTGCTCTAGGTTAACACTCACAATTTTATTTTTTACTTATTAAAAAATTCTTTTCCTGCATACTGCACAAAAAACCTTCAGGTTATCTTTTTTATAAAATCTAAAATCAGAATAGTTTCTGTGCCTTGCGGAATGAAGCTTTCCATCGGCTAAACCACGAACAAAAATATGTACTTTATCCTTGTGACAAAAATCTAAATCTTCGGGTAATTGAAAATCTCCTATCTTTTCTCTCTGAAAAAAAGATGTTCTTGTTCTGCCTGAAAGGGATATTCTGCGAAAGACTGCTTTTATGCGACCTATGATTTTTATTAGAGTTTCATTAGGCATATTATCAGTAAAGCATAACAATAATTTCATTCTCTTTTAATATTTGACAATACACATGTTTGGGTATGTTTAGTATGATATTTAGTACACGAGATAAAAATGTCAGAAGATAAAATAAATAAACCAGGCTCAAAGCAAAAAGGCTCAGAAGCACTTTTAAATTGTCTGGTAAAAGAAGGCGTAAAAACTATATTTGGTTATCCTGGCGGTGCAGTGCTGGGTTTATATGATGAACTTTATAAAAGGGATGACATAAATCATATTCTTGTTCGCCACGAACAGTCTGCAGCATTTATGGCTGACGGTTATGCAAGAATTACTGGAAGACCTGGAGTAGTGCTGGCTACAAGCGGTCCTGGCGCTACGAATATAGTTACAGGGCTTTGCAGCTCACACATGGATTCAATACCCGTAATTGCTCTTACAGGGCAGGTTCCTACCTCTGCTATTGGAAAAGATTTTTTCCAGGAAGCAGATATTACTGGAATAACCATGCCAATAGTTAAACACAGTTATTTAGTTCTCACAGCAAATCAAATTCCAAAAACAGTAAAAAAAGCATTTTTAATTTCATCCACTGGAAGACCTGGACCTACTTTAATTGATTTACCAAAAGATGTTTTAGGTTCTACTTTTGAATACCATGAGGGAATGGAAAACAAATTTACACTGCCTGGATACAAACCCACTACTAAAGGCAACTCCAGACAAATACATGCTGCTGGTAAAGCTATTCTTGAAGCTAAAAAACCTATGTTATATATCGGTGGAGGAATTATATCCAGCAATGCTTCAGAAGAAATAAAAGCGCTTGCTGAAAATTGTTCTATTCCAGTTACTTATACAGTTATGGGGAAGGGTGGATTTCCTGACAGTCACTTTTTAAATTATGGAATGCTTGGAATGCATGGAACTGCTTATGCAAACTTTGCTATTTATAACTGTGATCTTTTAATTGCAGTGGGTGTACGGTTTGATGATAGGGTTACAGGAAAGCTTGAAACATTTGCACCAAATGCAAAAGTTATTCACATAGATATTGATCCTGCTGAAATCGGGAAAAACAGAAAAATGAGAGATGTAATTGATATACCCATAGTAGGTGATGCAAAAAGTGTTCTTATTGAACTGAATGAAAAACTTGCAGGAAAAAAATGTGACACTGCTGAGTGGATTGCACAGATAGAGGATTGGAAAAAACAATATCCACTGGACATTCCAAAAGACAAAAACCAAATATCGCCCCAACAGATTCTTTTAGCACTTAATAAATATTGCAAAGACGCCATCTACACAGTAGATGTAGGTCAGCATCAGATGTGGGCAGCACAATACATCCAGCTGGATAAACCCAGGAGATGGTGCAGCTCAAGTGGTCTAGGAGCCATGGGATATGGCTTTCCGGCAGCACTTGGAGCCAAGGCTGCAGCAAAGGATATAGGACTGGATATTCCTGTAGTAGCCATAACTGGTGATGGTGGTTTCCAGATGAACCTTCAGGAGCTGGGTACCATGGTGGCTCATGATCTTCCTGTAATAATTGTCTTATTTAATAATAATAATCTGGGCATGGTTCGCCAATGGCAGGAGCTTTTTTATAATAAACATTACAGTTATATTGACTGGGGTCTTGGAAACCCTGACTACGTAAAGCTTGCAGAGGCATATGGAATGAGGGGAATTAAGATTGAAGATCCAAGTAAAGTAGAAAGTGCAATAGAAGAAGCAGTCAGATTAAAAAAACCAATCTTACTTGAGTTTGTACTAAGTTATGAAGCAAATGTCTGGCCCATAGTACCGCCTGGCGGAAGTAATCATGAAATGATGGGAATAAGTTCAAATACTCTTCCACAAAAACCAGCTACAAAATCAGAACTTGAAAAGTATATTAAGAGGTAGAAGGTTAAGAACCTGTCCTTAACATAATCTTTTTGTTAATTAAACACTTAAATTTTTAATATTAATTTATAAATATCTAGGCATAATTCTGTATAATTAAGAGAAATTAATTTAAGCAGATTATATACTCAGACAATTAGAAATTTAAGAGGAAATCATTTAAGTAATGTCAGGAACTCTTTCGCCACCACAAATAGGAGCTGCTTCGTCAGGAGCACATGTTCGCCAGAGGGAGACTGGTTCAAGGCAGGGTCCTGATGATTTGGATAGCGCTGCATTTGCAGGTTTTTCAGATCCTAATGAAGCAATTAATTTAAAAAAACTTTTAAATTACATTACAAATGGCGGGGCTGCAGCATTAAATCTCCTTCATTTCATAAATAGTAACTGGACATTTTCTAATTTCTTAAAAGAGAAATTGGAATTTGCAAGCAGTTTAATGACAAGATGTGCTGTAATTTCTCAAGGCACTCTTCTTGCTAATGAAATGTGGAAAACTAGGAATTTACTTCCATTTATTGGTACTGTATGTGATATTCCCATTGGACTTTTTAGCTCTGACAATAATATCTGGTTTAATCGGGGCTGGTCGCAGGGACTCTCACAATTTTATACAATGATTGGAAAGCGCCTAAAAAAAGCAAATGGAAAGGTTGAATGTGATGCCAAGGGTAATCCTGTTTTTATGAGTGCTGATTTTAATAATGGTGAAAAAGGGTTGGTGAATTTGATTAAAGATTTTTGTGAAAGTGTCAGAGTCACTGCTATAGAAATTGGGGGGATTATTTCTGAATTGGTTCATGAGCCAAGAAGTTTTTTCGCTAATTATTCGCATCCGATGCTTATAGCCTCTGTAGGTCAGATTACAGGTACAATACTTGGTACCTTCGGATTAGGTATTGGTGCATTTATTAGAGATATTTTTGGTACAGTGGTTGATTTTGCACTGACCAGGGAAAATGAATTCCAAGAACAAAACAAAAAGAACGAAGTTCATACCACTGAATCTTCGAAGCCAAAATTAGAGTTCTTTAATTTAGACTTTGCTTCTACATCTGTCTGGGCTGGCTTAACATGGGTATTAGCTGCAGTGGCAGATGCTTATAAACGAATTCCTCTTTTATCTTCTGGAATATCAGCTCTTACAAATCTATCTCTTACCTCAGACCGATTTGCCTCCATGCTTTACACTCAGGCAAACTTAACAATGCAACAGAAAAAGTATGAAAAAGAGATTTAAATGATGATAGAACCGGGTGGAGGTAATTCATTATGAGGTACAGTTCCACAGTAATTAATTATTTAACAAAAATTATAAAACAATAATAATTTAAGGATAAATATAATGAGTGCAGGTTCAATGGTAATAGAGGCAGGTGTAGTACGACCTACAGGTGTTGCTCTTGGCTTAGGTCCTACTCATGCTAGAGAATCCTGGCTCAACGACGATGTAAAAAGAAAAATAAACATTGGATTTAATGGTGTAGCAGCAGCATCTAATTTCATAACAATGGTTAATGGAAACTTTTCTTTAATTCAGTCTATTCAGGAATCTCTTGAAAATATAAGTGCATTTCTTTCTAAATCTGCAACTGCTGTTCAGGGTCTTTTAAATGCTCAGATTGCATTTGATAAGAAAAATATCATTGCAATGATAGGAGGTTTGCTGGAGCTTCCAATCGCAGGATTTATTAAAGGATTTAATTTATTCCTTGCACGTGGTATATCGGCTGGTTTAAATCATTTTGACGGTATAATTTCAAGAACTCAGAAAATACTAAATGGACTTCCTGTCTTGGATGTTAAGGGAAATCGACAATATTATGACGACTTCAAAAAAGAAGGTTGGATTGAAGGTTTCAAAATAATTTGTCGTCATGTGCCTATACTTACTAAAGAACTTTATACTGAGCCATTTAAAGGATATTTATTTCCTAGATGGTTTTTCCTTTGTTCTTCATTTATGATTTTAGGTTCACTTACAGCATTTCTTGGACTTAAAAAAACAGGTGCTGGTATAAGACATGTTTTTGGTGGTCTTGCAGGGATTGCACTAGCAACTGATATGAAAACAAATACAAATGTTAAACAAACCTCAGAAAAAGCAACAGAAAGACCAAAAGGATTTTCAAACTATGCTATTTCTGGTTTCGTTTGGGTCTTAGCAGCTATTCCAGATTTTCTTAAGCATTTTGATTTCTTTTCAAGCAGGGTTAAAAATTCAACTGAATTAGCACTATTTTTAGACAGGGTGGCTGGTTTATTTTTTATATTTGGTAATCAAAGACAAGGCGAGAAATAAAGCTTGTATTTCTTTTTTTAGTTTCCTATAATTAGTAATATTCAAAGACGAATATATAGAATCTTATTTCTATAAACATAAAAAAGTTTTTTAAATGAATCGATCAAGTGCTGTAACTGCGGCCTTTCCATCATCAAATGTCGGTGTTTTATCTCGTTCACCTGGTCAAAGAAGAGACGAGAGAAGTTTTACTGATGAGCCCTTATTATCAACTCTACAATCAACGCCTGGTTTTGCTGCCCAAGCACAAAACTTTTTAACAACTCACAAACGAAAAATTAATCTATGGACTAATTATTCCAGTGCTGTTGTCTGTGGTTTAAGTTTTATTTTAGCTAATACCGGTGCACCTGAAGTTTTAAAGAAAGCTGCCAGGTATCTGGGTTTTGGACTTACAAGTTTTGCTACAGCATCAAGTGGAGCAGTAAATGCTCACAGTGCTATTCAGGGTAAAAATATTTTAGCTGCTATTGGTGCAGGAGCTGAAGTTCCTACAAGCATTGCAGCTGTTGGAAAAAATTTATGGTTGTTTAGAGGAATCCCTCTTTTTGGGCAAAACCAACAATTAATATTTTCTAATTTAGATGCAAGAGATGAAAATAATGAACGTACTCCTGGAATTAAGATGGATACTTTATTTAAAAATCTTCCTGGCTGGAAAGGATACTTTGAAGGACTGAAAATAATGCTATCTGAAATGCCACATATTTTTTGGGACTTTATAAGAAATCCTCAAAAAGCATTTACCAGCTCTTCCCATGTAGTTTTTCTTTCTACTACCAGTCAGTTAATCGGAGCAGTTCTGGCACTTTTTGGATATGAAAGAACAGGAGCTGGATTTAGAAATGTTGGAGCAGTTGGAGTAGATGTAGGATGCGGACTTCACGGATTAAATAACCAGACCGAATCCGATGATTCAGTTTCTTCTCATGCACCAAAATCACTAATGGACAAATTAAAAAATTCCAGTGATTATTGTTGGGCAGGATTAGTCTGGGGAGTTGCAGCGTTTATTGATTTCTTTAAACGGTTTGATTTTATATCGAGTAGAATACAAGGCTTAAGTGAATTAGAGTATGTTTTTGACAGGGCAGCCACGGCATTTTTTAATTCAGGTAATGATAAAGCTGCTAATGCTGATTTAGTACCTGAGACATAAATGCAATTTTTAATCGTAGGGACATGCCGCGGCATGTCCCTACGGTGTAAAATAAACCTGCATGTCCGAGCAAAACAACACCATAATTTTAATTGATGCTCCAAACCTTGCATTTAGAATGTTTTTTGCAATGGAGCGGACAAATATGCGAACACTTGGCGGTATTCCTACCTGGGCTACATATGGATTTTTAAAAGCACTTTTTGATCTGCTTGACAGAACTAAACCAAAAGCAATTGCAGCAGCATATGACTGTAAAGAACCGACATTCAGACATAAAGCATATGAAGAATATAAAGCAAATCGTCCGGAAGAAATGCCTGAAGAACTCTCAGTCCAATGGCCTTATATAAGAGAAGGACTTGAAAGTTTTGAAATTCCTATTTATGAGCTGCCCGGATATGAAGCGGATGATGTAATCGGCACTCTGGCAAAAAAAGCAGAAAAAAACGGACAAAATGTTTTAATTCTTACCGGAGATAGAGATGCGTTTCAGCTTGTGAACGATAAAGTAAAAGTTCTTGTACCCTCAAAAGGCGAACTTAAAGAATATGGCAGAGATGAAGTGTATGAGTACTGGGGAATATGGCCTGAGCAGGTAGTTGATTTTAAAAGTCTTTCTGGAGATGCCTCGGATAATATCCCGGGAATTAAAGGTATAGGAGAAAAAACAGCTGCAAAACTTTTAAACGAATATGGAACGCTTGAAAATATTTATAAAAATGTAAAAAACATATCCAAAAAAGGTCTTCAGGAAAAAATAATTAATGGTGAAAAGAGTGCTTTGCTCTCGAAAAAGCTTGCTGCAATTCATACCGATGTCCCTATAAACATTAATTTTAAAGATTCACATTTAAATATGCCTGAAATGAATAAGCTAGTTGGTTTTCTTCAGAAGTTTGAGTTTAACAGCTTTATTAAACGACTTCCAAAAGTTCTTGCTTCATTTAATGAAGGTAAAGAAGTAGATATAAAGAATACTGAAAAATTTATTGTAAAAAGAACAGAGCAAATGAAACTGGATATTGGTGATAACGGTAAAGATCCACATCATGAAGATCCTCTTGAACATTTAAAATCTCCTGATCTTGAAGTAGTTGTAATTGATACAGAAAAAGAGCTTGAAGATCTTACAGATGAGCTTAAGAAGAAAAAAATTATATGCATTGATCTTGAGACTACTTCTATTGATACCATGTCCTGTCAAATCGTAGGTATAGGACTCTCATGGTTTACAGGTGTAAAAGATGGAAAAGATGCAAAAGATGAAAAAATAAAAGCTTGTTATATTCCTATAGGTCATAATTCAGGTAAACAGCTAAAAGAAGAAACTGTAATTAAAAAACTAAAACCAATTTTAGAAAATCCAGAAGTTGAAAAAATTGCACAAAATTGTAAATTTGAATATAAAATCTTAAAAAGGTACGGAATAAGTATTGGTGAAAATGTTTATGACACCATGTTGGCTAGTTATGTCTCAAACCCTGATGAGAAGCACGGTCTGAAAGATCAAACAGCAAAGATTCTCGGTGTCAGAATGACAAAAATAGATGAACTCATAGGCTCAGGTAAAAAACAAATATCCATGGCTGAAGTTGATATAGAAAAAGCAGCTCCTTATTCAGTAAGTGATACTACTTATACGCTTGAGCTGGCAAAACACTATAAAAAAAATCTTGATAAATCGCTATCTAAAGTTCTTGAGGAAATAGAGAATCCACTTGTGCCTGTTTTGTCTGAAATGGAATTAAATGGTGTAAGAATCGATGTTAAAGTTTTAAAAGACCTTTCCCGGGAAATTACAAAAAAAGTTCGTGAACTTGAAAAATATATTTTTGAAGTAGCAAAGGAACCGTTTAATATTAATTCCCCTCAGCAGCTTGGAAAAGTACTTTTTGAAAAACTTGAAATTGAACATGAAGGGAAAGTAACAAAATCTGGTCAGTATTCTACAGATGTGCGAACGCTGGAAGCCCTCTCTCAGCATGATAAGACAGGGATAATTACTGCTATCATTGAATACAGACAGCTAAGCAAACTTATTTCTACATATACAGACTCACTTCCTGAGCAGATAAATAAAAAAACAGGAAATATTCACTGTGATTTTAATCAAACTATTACTACTACAGGAAGACTAAGCTCAAGTAACCCTAACTTACAAAACATTCCTATAAGATCTGAACTGGGTAAAAAAATCAGAAAAGCATTTACAAGCAGTTTTGATGATGGAATGTTGCTTAGTGCAGATTATTCACAAATAGAGCTTAGAATTCTGGCTCATATGTCTGGTGATCCGGTATTAGTAAAAGCTTTTAAAGCCGGTGAAGATATTCATAAAAGAACTGCAATGGAAATTTATGGTGTACCTGAAAATAAAGTTACATCTGAAATGCGCTCTCATGGTAAGACATTAAATTTCGCACTAATTTACCAGCAGGGAGCATTTGCTACAGCCCGACAGCTTGATATCAGCCAGAAAGAAGCACAAGAATTTATAGATAAATATTTTGAATCATTTAAAAAAGTAAAACCTTTTTTTGAAAATATCCTGGATGAAGCCAGAAAAAAGAATTATGTAGAAACTATTTATGGCAGAAGAAGATATTTTAAAAATCTGCATATAAGAAATAAAGCGCTGCAAAGAGAAGATGAAAGAGCAGCATGTAATGCCCCGCTTCAAGGAACTGCTGCAGACATAATGAAACTGGCAATGATTAAGGTTTACAATGAACTAAAAAATTACAAATCAAAACTTATTTTACAGGTGCACGATGAGCTGATTTTAGATGTATATCCTAATGAGAACAACAAAGTTGAAAAAATGTTAAAAGAGGCAATGGAATTAGAGCAACCTCTTGAAGTGCCTCTGGTAGTAAATCTAAGCTGGGGTAAGAACTGGTATGAATGTGGTTGAGGACGAACTGATAATGGGGTGATACAGTGAATCAAGTATATTTTCAGATAAATTATTCTGCGTTTTTCCACTGTGGGTCCTGTCGCCTGCAGGTACCCTCCAGACTTTCGTCACAGAGTTCCTCAGTCTGGACGCCTCCCTTTCGGCGTCACCCACAGTGGAAAAAACTAAATTAAAAAACTTAGTTGATTAAATACTAAAATAAAAATGCCAACTGAACAAGAAATATTAAATCTTATTCGAAAAATTACTCCAGATTCGAAGAAATATCTTCATGACGACGCAGCCATTATTGAAAATAATTTAGTTCTTACTACTGATACTCTTGTTGAAAACACACACTTTACACTAAAGACGTATACGCCAGAAGAAATTGGGTGGAAGGCACTGGCTGTGAATCTAAGTGATATAGCTGCTATGGGAGGAAAACCACTCTATGCATTGGTTTCACTGTCTCTTCCCGGAAAGATTAGTTTGCAGTGGATTAAAAATCTTTATAAAGGAATAAACTCCTGTGCAAAAAAATATAAGACAAAAATTATTGGTGGTAACCTTGCCAGATCTATAGAAATCAATATAACGATAATGGTGATAGGCAAAGTAAGGGCAGGTCTTGCACCTGCTCTTAGATCAAATGCTAAACCAGGAGATCTGGTTTTTGCGACTGGTACATTTGGGGATAGTGCTCTTGGTTTTAATGTCATTGCGAGGAGGCTCAAAGAGCTGACGAAGCAATCTCGACCGGGCTTGCATAAAATGATCGGGATTGCTTCGTCGGGCAAAGCCCTTCTCGCAATGACACATAAAAAACCTATACCTCAAATTGAAAAAGGAGTAAAAATTGCAAAAAGCTGTAAACGAGTTGCATTAATGGATACCAGTGATGGACTTGCTAATTGTCTGATACAAATTGCAAATGAAAGCAAGGTAAAAATAATTTTAGATGAAGAAAAAATACCGCTTTCAAAAAATGTAACAGTAAATTTAGCTTTGTACGGCGGTGAAGATTATCAGTTAATAGGTACAGCATCAATTAATGAAATAAAAAAAATTAAGAAAATTAAAGGAATTCACATTATAGGCAAAGTATTAAAAGGTAAAGGTGCATTTTTAAAACAAAGAAATAGCAAGCTTGTTAAACTTGATCTGAAAAAATCCTATGAACACTTCAAATGAAAACATAGCTGCAATAGATATTGGATCTAATTCTTTTCATATTATTGTTGTTCAGATTAATCCAGAAACACAGTCATTTAAGGTTTTAGACAGGCTTAGAGAAACTGTTAGGCTTGGTACCTTTCATGAACCAAAAATAAAAAAAGAATTAAGCCAGGAAGACATGAAACGTGGTTTTGAAACACTGAAGAGATTTAAAAAATTAGCAGAAGGACATCATGTAACAGAAATATTTGCATCAGCTACCAGTGCAGTTAGGGAAGCATCAAACGGAAGAGAATGGCTTTTAAAAATAAGGAGTGAACTGGGCATAGATGCACATGTAATTTCCGGTGTGGAAGAAGCCAGATTAATTTATCTTGGGGTGCTTTCTGCAACTGAACTCCAGGGAAGAAAAATTGGCATTGTGGATATTGGCGGAGGCAGCACAGAAATTATAATAGGAGACGAGCAGTTTATTTATCACCTATCCAGTACAAAAGTTGGAGCAGTAAGACTTACAGAAAAAGATTTAAAAGATGAGACTGATTTACCTCAGAAAATTGAATTTATGGAGAATCATATAGAAGGTCTCCTGTCCACCAAAATCCAGCAGATTAAAGAAATCGGAGGTTTTGATTTTCTGGTAGGCACATCAGGGACTATTCAAACCATAGCAAACATTGATTATAGAATGCATAATTTTACTGACTCTGATAATTCTCCTACCTTAAATCAGTACAGAATTACCTATGATTCTGTATGTTCAATAATTGACAAAATGATGACAACTCCAAAAGAAAAAAGGGCTGATAGTTTTGATATTAGTAAAAACCGTGCAGAAATTATACTTGCAGGTGCCATCACATTAAAAGTTGTAATGAAAAACTTAAATACTACTGAAATATTTTACTGTGACAGGGCACTTAGAGAAGGACTAATAATTGATAAGTTGCTTCAAAAAGGAATAATCAAGGATAGATTGCAATATCAACAAACAATAAGACAAAGAAGTGTAATTGAACTTGCAAGCAAATACCATTTCTTAAAAGATCATGCTTTGCATGTTAAAAAATTAAGCTCAAGAATTTTTGATCAAACTAAAGGTTTGTTGCATTCTTATGGTGATAAAGAAAAAGAACTTATGGAAGCAGCTGCAATACTGCATGACATTGGTTCACTTGTTACACATAATGATCATCATAAACACTCTTATTATTTGATAAGACATAGTGGTCTTTTGGGATTTAATGATGAAGAGGTAGAATTAATTGCAAATATTGCTAGGTATCACAGGCAGAGTAATCCAAAAGACAATCACCCGAATTTCCAGAATTTGCCAAGAGAACATAAAAAAATGGTTAAAGAACTTAGCTCATTCCTGCGAATAGCAGAAGGTTTGGACAAAGGACATAAATGTGCTATAAATGATATTGAAATTATAGTTAATTTAAACCAGAAGAAATTAAGATGTAAGCTAAAAAGTAATTTTGAAAATTATGACTGTGCATTAGAAAAATGGTCAGCAACAGGAAAAAGTAAAGAGTTTAAAAAGGAGTTCGGAGTAGATATTGATTTCATGCTTGACAAAAAGAAAAAGTCGCCAGCTAATTTACATGTTTGCCAATAAAGTTTTAAGAAAATTAAAATATTAAATTAATGATGATAGGTCTACAATTTCTATCATTAATAACAAAGAGCTTCGAGCTCCAAATTTGCTTTGCCGAAGTGGTGAAATTGGCAAACACACTACGTTCAGGGCGTAGCGGGCGCAAGCCCTTGCGGGTTCAACTCCCGCCTTTGGCAATTCTAGAGGATCAGAGCATCAGAGATCAGGGGATTAGAAAGAAAGGAGAAAATTTTGGTTAGATTTGAACGATTTGAAAGGAAGCCCTATAGGGAGATTCCAAATATAAATGAGAGGATTCGTGCCAGGGAAGTCAGATTAATTTCTGAGACAGGCGAGATGTTAGGTGTTATGCCTACCATGCAGGCAGTGAAGATTGCAAAAGAAAAAGGCTATGACCTTGTAGTAGTAAGCAGTGGAGAACAACAAACTCCTGTAGCAAAAATTATGGACTACGGGAAATTTAAATTTGAAACTGAAAAGAAAGCCCGTGGAGCCAGAAAAAAACAACGTGTGATTGATGTAAAAGAAATTAAAATGGGTTATAAAATTGACAAGCATGACTATTTAGTACATGTAAAAAAGGCTGAAAAGTTTTTAAGTCAGGATGGAGACAAAGTTAAAGTAACTGTTGTGCTCAGAGGAAGAGAAATGGAACATAAGTATCTTGCAATAGAACTTATTAAACGTTTTGTCGATGATACTGCACAGTGGGGACTACCTGAAAAACTACCTAAAATGGAAGGTAAAATGGCACTGGTAATATTAAATCCTCTGCCGCATCCGAATAAAAAATAAAATTTCTGTAAGGACGCAATTAATTGCGTCTCTACGATTAATGTATTGTATAATAAATTTTCTTCAATATGCCGAAATTACATACAAATCATGCTGCAAAAAAACGCTTTAAGATTACAAAGAGCGGAAAAGTATTGGCCAAAGGTGGCGGTAAACAACACATAAATGAACATATGTCTTCAAGAAAAAAAAGACATATAAGAACCCCTAAATTTCAGGTGCCTGAGCAGTTGGTTGAGCATATAAAAAATCAATTACCCTATATAAAATACGCCAGATAAGGAAAAATATGTAGGGGCTTGCTGCAGCAAGCCCTTAAACGAAAATAAACCATCCGATCAACAAACAGGAGATAACGATAAATGAGAGTAAAACGCGGAAGAGCCACACGGAAAAGACATAAAAAAGTTTTAAAAGCAGCTAAAGGTTTTGTCGGCTCAAAGAGTAAACTCTTTAAATCAGCAAACCAAGCTGTAATGAAAGCCTGGAAATATGCATACAGACACAGAAGACAAAAGAAGAGAGATTTCAGGGCACTTTGGATAACTAGAATTAATGCAGCGTGCAGAGAATTAGGACTGACTTACAGTAAGTTTATTAATGCGCTAAATAAATCAAATATAAAATTAAATAGAAAAATTCTGGCAGATCTTGCAGTAACTGATAAAGATGCATTTAAACAATTAGTCTCACAGGTAAAAGCTGCCTAAGTTACTTTTTTACTTAGCTTTCTTATCTCTTTTTTCAAATCTTTGTGGACCCCACATTAGAATAAAAGCAACTGGAACCAATAAAGCAGTAATCATTATTACAGCAAATAATATAAATTCTGGAGTTTCATTAATTTCAGACATTAGTTTATCTCCTTTTGTACAATATATCACGCCCTGCTTCAATTAAATAAAGACCACATATAAAAGAGATTAAACAAGAAATGAAATATATAGAACCCCAAATTAACATAAACTTAGTAAAGATATAAATTGGATCCATAAAAATATGTCCTAAAGGCGTCATCAAAGCAAAGCCACTAATATTAAACGTCCATGCTCTGTAATCTCTTTCTTTTTCAAGATTATTGAAATGTTCATTTTGCATAAAAAGCAATTTATCATAAAGGTAATAAAAAATCTGTAACCGACGGTTACATTTAAAATTTTTAACAAGACTTTATTCTCTTGATACTTTAGGTTACATATTAATGCAACTGTTATAAAGAGTGCTTTAAATACTCATAAATAAAATCATCCAGATCGCCATCCAGTACTCTTTGGGGATCTCTGGTTTCATGTTTTGTTCTGGCATCTTTTACACGTCCTTCATCCAGAACATAGGATCTAATTGCATTTCCAAATGTAGCCTGAACAATATCACCTTTTAATTTTTGTAATTTTGCTTCATGTTCTTCCTGCATTTTTGAGAAAAGTTTACTGCGAAGAATTTCCATGGCTTTTTCTTTATTTTGAAGCTGGCTTCTTTCCTGATCGCATCTGACTACAATTCCGCTTGGAATATGTCTTATTCTTACTGCAGTTTCTACTTTGTTTACGTTTTGTCCGCCAGCACCGCCTGATCTCATTGTGTCTATTTCCAGCTCTTCTGGTTTTATTTCAACTTTTTTTTCAAGCTCTGGTATAACTGGTGTCACTTCTAATCCTGCAAAACTTGTCTGCCTGCTGTCTTTGCCTGATTTATATGGTGACTTGCGTACGAGGCGGTGAACTCCTTTTTCAGCTCTAAGATATCCAAAAGCATAAGGACCAGTTATCTTAAATGTAGCACTTTTAATTCCTGCAACTTCTCCGTCAGATCTTTCAAGTACTTCAAACTTAAAGTTATGAAACATCTCAGCCCATCTCTCGTACATTCGTAAAATCATTTCTGCCCAGTCCTGGGCATCGGTCCCGCCGGCTCCGGCATTAATGGAGACGATGGCATCACAGCTGTCATATTCTCCATTTAAGAGCTGTTCCGTTTTACTTATATTAAGTTCTTTTTCTAGTTTTGTAATTTCAATATCAATTTCAGAGAGAATATTTTCTTCTTCTTCTCTTATAGCCAGGTTAAATAGGTCATTTAATTCAGAAACTTTGTTTGACCAGTTTAAAAATTTTTCTTTTTTGTTTTTTAGTAAACTAAACTCACTGCTTTTTTTTGCTGCTTCTTGCGGGTTATTCCATGTATCAGGCTTAGCAAGTTCTTCTTCAAGATTTTTTATTTCTAAATCAATCTTATTTAAATCAAAGCAACCCCCTTATGGATTGCCAGGTGTTGTTTAAGCTATTAAGTTTAATTTGTAATTCTTGTGTGTCCATAAATTAGCTGTTAACTTTTAGCAGAACAAAATAAATATATCATATTAATATTCTGTCAGGTAGTTTACTCAGTACTCATTCATTGTGGGTGGCACCGAAAAGGGAGGCGTCCAGCCCGAGGAACCCTATGACGAAGGGCTGGAGGGTACCTGCAGGTGACAGGACCCACAGTGAATGAGATACGTAAATCATCATTCCGGTAATAAAATTAATGTATCTTTCGAATTTTGAGTAATAAGACCTTCATCATAAACAAACGGAATATCATTATTTTCAAGCCAGCCTTTGGTTTGATCCCTGTAATATTTACTTCCAAGCTGGGCTGAAGTGCCAAGAGGGATCTGGACATGAGCATTATTTAAATCGTTTAAATCAATAACTACTCTGGCTGATGGTCCCCATACCACTTTTAAATTATTATTTGTACCAAAAGCACTTATAGTATCTCTGTCTCCGCCTACTTTCATGGGGCCTGCATTTGTAAGTGAGCCAATGAATGAAAAAGCTTTGCTGAAGGGGTGTTGAATAGTTAAAGTATGATAAGTTCCCCATTGCCATTTAGAAGGATCCTCAGTTTTTGTGATTTGTTTTATTTCTTTAACTGCATCTGAAAGAGAAAGCAAAAGCAGAGAGTCATAATTTTTTATTCCTTCTGGCAGCCAGAATTTATCCTCAGTTATTAAAATTCTTATTAATGCCAAACTATTAGCTCTCCATTCTTTTAAATAATCTTTTGAAAGATTTATGCCAAGCTTGTTTGACAGAATCTTAGTAAGCAGATTTTCATAAGTTTTTTCAAAAATTAAAGCCTCAGGACTGTCAGCAGTTAATTTAAAATCCCATTTATTTAACAGCTGAATTACAGGCAGTAAATCTTTATTTGACATCTTTGAGTTATAGTATGCTTCCAGAATCTGAACAGTCAGGTAATTTGCTACCCAGCTGTAAAGATCTTTTTGCATTTCTTTAGTTTCATCTATATCTATGCTTTTAGCATGGGAAAGAAGGGTGCTTACTCTTCCAGCACGAAATGGAGAAAGAAAATTATTTCCAAGATCGTATTTATAATCAGGGCTTACGACTTTATTATTTGCACTGACCAGATATCCAGTCTGTGGATTATAAGCATGCGGCAATTCATCAAATGGAATATTACCAACCCAGTACTTATCGCATGTAAATCCTGCTACAGGAAGATTTCCTGAAATACCCACTCTATGTGGAATAAATCCAACAGCCTGATAACCGATATTTCCTTCTTTATCTACATAATGAAAACTAAGAGTTGATCCGTTGTAAGTTCTTAAATCATTTCTAAATTCTTCCCAGTTACTCACCATGTTTAAGTTCCATATTGAATTTACTGAGTCACTGTTTTTTACATCAGTGATGCTCCACTTAAGTGCAAGTGCTGACTTACCGTTGTGATCTAAGATTGGTCCACATTTTGTAACAATGGTCTTATGAAGATAAGGTTTTTTTTGATTTTTGACTTTTATTTCTGATTTTATTATTTTTGCTTTTTCCCAGCCATTTTCTACTTTGCAATAAGGGGATTTGTCTTTTTTAATTTCACCTATAAATAAATCCTGTACATCAGCAGATAAGCTTGTAATTCCCCATGCGACTTTGCTGTTATGTCCGATAAGAATGCCAGGTATTCCTGGAATACTTAGCCCAAGAAAATTTATATTATTTGTTTTGTCTACCAAATGTATTGGATACCAGAAACTTGGATTTGCTAGTTCCATATGGGGATCATTTGCAAGTATAGGATTATTATTTTTATTTTGCCCCACTACCCAGCAATTCGAACCCCAGTTAAAGCCTTCCCATCTGTCAGAACCGTTTCTTAAAAAGTCTGCAGCTTCTATTATTGTTTTTTTAATTTTAAAATAAGGAGAAGCAATTAATTTCTTGAATGCAACATCTTGTCTTATGTTTTTCCATCTTTGCAGAAGATTTGGTTTCTTTAAAATATACTCGTCAAATACAAGATATTTTTTTGCATCGTAATTTATTATAGGATTGCCGGGAAAATCTTGCTCAAAAAGTTCTTCTGCTCTTTCAATTGGTATTTTACTGAATATTTTCTGCCTTATCAGATCAAGTTGCCAGCTTGTATCTGTTACTTCTGCAATTTGTTTAAATATCAAGATTGAATCAATTGGCTCCCATGGCTTAGGCCTGTAATTTAATACTTTAAATTCAAGGGGTAAATTATGTTTGTGTTTCTCAATGTATGCAGTAACTCCTTCACTGTAGTACTTAAGTAGTTCGAGGCTTTCTTTGCTTGAATTGTTCAGTTCGTTTTTTGCACTTTCAATTAAACCGATGTCGCGGCTGAATTTGTCTCTAATCAGTCCTTTTTTACCTAGAATCTCTGCAAGCTCTCCTTTAGCTGCGCGTCTTGTAATATCCAGCTGGAACAATCTGTCCTGTGCTGTTAAATAACCTTGTGTAAAAACAAGATCATGCAGGTTATTAGCGTATACATGAGGTCTGCCGTGATTATCAAAATAAATAGAAACCTTATCTTTTAAATTATGTAATTCAAGCTTGCCATTTCGATTTGGTTGACTGATAAATATGTAGCAGGATGTAATTATTACAAATAATGAAAAGCCTGTTACAAGGCCCGTAATTATAAGTAAATTTAAATGTTTTTTCATTTTTTTCTGTGGTTTGATTTAAGATATTCAGAGGAAGATTGATAAATGGTTAATAAGCAAATAAGACTATCTGAATTTAATTTACCCAGTTTATATAAACTTGATTTACCCCAAAAGGTTAAAGAACTGATTAATAAATTGGCTCTAAGTCAATCTGAGACTTACCTTATCGGAGGCTTTGTCAGAGATATGGTTCTTGGGCGTAATTCTACCGATTTAGATTTTATTATTATAGATAAGAGTGCTGTTGAGCTTGCAACAGAATTAGCTTTAGAATTTGACGGGAATTTTTTTGTTCTTGATGAGTTAACTGAAACTACAAGATTAGTGTTAAAAAATGAATCAAGCAAACAATATACATTTGATTTTACACCGGTTAAAAAACAGGAGCTTGAAAAAGATTTTGCAAGAAGAGATTTTACAATAAATGCACTGGCAATAAACATTAAAGAGCCGGATATTTTAATTGATAAATTTTCCGGACTGGAAGATTTAAAACAAAAAGTAATTAAAGCTGTTAAATTACAAAACCTTCTGGATGATCCACTGAGATTCTTAAGGGCTTTTAGATTTGCCTGTCTTATTAATGGAGAGATAGACAATGAAACATTATCTTATATTATTGAAAACATAAATTCTTTTGATGATTCCGTATCACGTGAAAGAATATCTGTTGAATTATGGAAAATTTTAGATTGTAATAATTCATTTTCTTATTTAAGAAAGCTTGCAGATTCTTCTTTGCTTGAAAAAATATTTCCGGAATTAATTCCGATGAGAAAGGTAACCCCAAATGATTTTCATCATTTATGGCTTTTTGATCATTCCGTGGAATTAATAAAAACTTTTGAAGAGAACTTTCATAAAATCCCTGACTGGGCAAACGAAGAACTAAACAGTCCGTTTGGTTTGCTTGAATCACCTAAAAAGAAAGCAGTTGTAAAACTTGGTTGTTTGTTTCATGACGTTGGAAAACCTGCAACCTGGGAAATAAAAAAAATAGACAATACTGAAAAACATACTTTTTATGGGCATGACAAACTAGGGGCAGATATTTTTAAAGAAACAGGCGAGAGACTGAAATTCAGTAATTCAATTATCCAGACAATTTCAAATCTTATTTTGTATCATTTAAGGCCCTTTCAGTTAAGTCAGGGAGATGCTTCCATTAGTGACAGAGCTTTGTATAGATTTTTCAGAGATGTCGGTGAAGATATGCCACTTTTACTAATGCTTGCTGTGGCTGATTTATATGCCACGATAGGACCGAAGGTTACAAAAAGTGATTTAGAAAAAGGAGAACAACTTCTTCTATTTCTATATGAGAAGTATAGAAAACATAAAGAAAGAGAGAATGAAAAAGCTAAAAAAACAAAACTAATGGATGGGAATGAAATAATGGAATTAACCGGACTTAAGCCTGGTAGATATCTTGGAGATATTATTAAGGAACTTGATGAGGCTATTGCTGTGGGTGAAATAAAGACCAAAAATGAGGCACAAAGCTGGGTATTAAGAGCAATACAAAAAATCAATAAACCTTCTTAACTTTACAAAGATGCTTTTGCTTTTTCAGCAGTCTTGATTTTTTGCTCGTGATTGTTATTTGCAACTTTTATCATTTCTTTTAAAGTTTCAATTCCTTTAACAAGTTGAAGATCTTTTCCATCATCTGGCTTTCTTTTTGAGGGAAGATTATTAGGATCACTAAACCATGGGCCTTTGCTGGCTTTGTAGTCATCAATGGTAAGTTTTACTTCAATATCTGGTTTAATACCAAGCTGATTTATATCTACTTTTGCAGGGGTAAGATATTTAGCAATAGTAATATTTACTCCAGAACCGTCATCAAGCTTATTAATTCCCTGAACCAGACCTTTTCCGAAAGTTTTACTGCCTACAATTTTTGCTCTTTGATTGTCTTTTAATGCTCCGCTAAAAATTTCGCTGGCACTGGCACTGTTTTCATTTGCAAGAATTACAATTGGTTTATCAGAAACTACCTTTTCATCAGCAACTACGGACTGAATGTATCCGTCACGATCAACTGTGCTGACAATTATGCCGGCATCAAGAAACATATCGGAAATTTCTATGGAATTAGTAAGTAGCCCGCCAGGATTATCTCTCAGGTCAATAATATATCCCTGAGCTTTCGAAAGCTGCTTCATGGCATCTTTCATTTCTTTGGTGGCGTCCTGAGAAATAAAACTGTTTAATCTGATGTATGCCAGATTATTTTTTATGTATTTTGCATGTCCTTTAGCTATTGCTTTAATTGGAATTTCAGCTCGTGTGATTGTTTTTTTAAATGTCTCTTTGCCACGTGCAATGGTAAGAGTAACATCTGTTCCTATTGGTCCTTTGATTTGAGTAGCAGCTTCTTCTACTGAAATGCCTTTTGTGGAATCATTGTTAATTTCAGTAATTTCATCTCCTGGCATTAAGCCTGCTTTATAAGCAGGAGTACTGTCAATTGGTGCTATAACAATTAGTCTCTGACTTTTATCTAACCCAATTTGAATTCCAATTCCGGTAAGTTTTGCGTTGATAGCTTGCTTTTCATCTTCAAAATCTTTCTTACTTAGAAATCTTGTGTATCTGTCTCCAAGACTGGTCAGCATGGTTTGGATAGCCTTGTGAGCATCTTCCAGGGTTTTTAATTTCCCCGCATATCTTTCTTTCCAAATGTTCCAGTCCTGTCCGTTAAATGTTTGATCTACATAATCTTTTCTAATGAGCTCCCATACTTTTAAGTATAGAATTTCAGGTGCAATATCATTACCTTCAGCTTCCGTAACTACAGTAGGATTAATTTCTATGCCTGCATTTGCATTACCAAATTTATAGTTTGTACAAAGCACAAGACATAAAATAATAATTGCAAAAATATTTGCTTTTACTAAAGTTTTTACATTAAAATTTAATTTCATATTTTTTATTATACTTTTACTTTTTTACTCTCTTACCCTTACTATTCTTAATTTTCCCAAAATCTCAAAAAACTACTTGTTTAAGGCTTATTTTAAAATTAATCCTAGCAAATTCTGTGTTTTTGTATCTATAGGGTTACTTCCTACATAATAGTAGTCAAAGGTTATTAAATGGTAAAAATAATAATTATGGACCAAGCTGATTTGCCAGCTGGCCGCAGGCAGCGGATATATCTGTACCTCTTTCCTGCCTTACGGTTACTTTTTTACGGCTGGTTTTTTCAAGGACCTCTTTAAATTTATAGATTTTATTATTTGCGGGTCTTTTTAACTCTAATGGTGCATTGTTATCAGTAGGATTGTATGGTATTAAGTTTATATGGCAGTGTAAATTTCTAAGAAGATCTGCAAGTTCTTTTGCTTTTTCAATCTGATCATTTATACCTTCAAGCATTACATATTCAATAGTTATTCTTCTTTTGGTTTTCTCATAATAGTAATAAAGGCTTTCTAATAATTCTTTCATTTTATATTTTCTTGATATAGGAACAAGGAATTCTCTAGTATTTTGATCCGGGGCATGAAGAGATAATGCCAGCGTAATCTGTAATTTTTCATCGGCAAGTTTTTTAATCTGAGGGACAATTCCGCTGGTTGAAACAGTAATATGCCTGGCACCAATATTTATTGATTCTCTTATTAATTTTATGGATTTTATTAACTCATTATAATTTAAGAGAGGTTCTCCCTGACCCATAAAAACAATGTTGTTTATTCTTTCTTTTGTGTCTCTTTGAATAGCTAAAATCTGGTCCAGGATTTCATTTGATTTCAAATTTCTTTTAAAACCAATGGCACCTGTTGCACAAAATGGGCATCCTATGGCACATCCAGCCTGTGAGCTTATACATGCACTGTAGCTGTCATGGTCTTCCATAAACATTCTTACAGATTCAACAAGCTTTTTATCGTTTAATTCCCAGAGATATTTTATGGTTTTGTCTTTGCTTTCTTGTTTTTTAGATAGTTTTAATGTACTTAATGTAAAATTTTCTCCTAAAATTTTTCTATCAGACAGACTAAAATCACTCATTTCATCAAAAGAAGACGCCCATTTTTTATATATCCATGAGTGAAGTTGCTTTCCTTTATAGGAAGGCCAGTTCATTTTTTCTGTGAGTTTAATAAGCTCTGGCTCTGAAAGTCCTGACAGGCAGGTAGGATTATGGGTATTTGTTGTCATAGGTAAGATAAATTGTATACGAAAGATAAATAGATTTTAAAGTTATATTCATATAAAAAATCAGAAAAAAATGTTAAAAGTAGAGACGTATAGCCATACGCCCCTACACATGAATATTCAAATAATAAATAAATCATTAATTATAGTATTCTGTATATTTTTATTTAATCAAACCAGATTGTATGCAGCAGATTTTATTGTCCCAAATTCAAGCGGTGAGCCGGTTGTTATTGATATAGCTAACTTAAATTTAATTTCAGATATTGATGTAACTATTGCAGACTTTCCAAACCAGCCCAGACCTTATCGTGACAGTAACACAAAATCACTTGTGGTTTTCCCTCCTCCATTTTCAGGTCCTGAAAAAACCATAGTTGTTCGTGCGGGAAGTTCTACTGTTTCAAAAACCATAAGTTACAGACCTTCTTTAAACGGGGTATTAAGAAATTCTCTTTTACCTTCTCTTGTAAAAGCCAGGGCAGGAAATACTGCAACTAAAATTTCAGATGGTCGCGTGGTTCTGATAGGAGGAAGCAAAGGAATTGCAGAATCTTCATTTGATTCAATTGAAATATTTAATCCTGAAAACGGCAGGAGTACAGCTTTAAAAACTCCTAACGAGAAAAAAGAGTCAGGACTTAAAGTTTCAAGAAGCCAGCATTCAGCTACTTATCTGGGAATTACAGAAGATCCAATAGGAATGGTAATAGGACCAGTTGAGCAAGTTTTAATAGTAGGTGGTTTTTCAGAAGAAGGGCTTCTTGAAAGTTCCATTGAAATTGTAGAAATAAAGGTAGGTACAAACACAGGAACCAGCACTCTTTTAACCGGCAATAAATCAAAATTAAAAAAAGCAAGAATTTTTCACAGTGCAAATCTTTTACCTAACGGAGAAGTATTGATTATAGGTGGTCAGGGCAGAATTAATATGACTAATTTTGGGGCTTTAAACAGTGTTGAGTTGTTTGATCCCATATCAAAAAGTGTTTTACCTTCAGAAATAACTTTAAATACCCCAAGGCTTTTGCATACTTCCACTACTCTGCAGAATGGAAATATTTTAATTGTTGGTGGTTTTACAAATGAAAAGCAGTCTGAATTCGGTATAGGACCTGCTACTGAAACTACAGAACTTATAGATGTAACTAACTTAAGCATAAAAAAAACAGGATTACTTTTTAATGGAGAAAATGATGCTGTGGGTGGTCACACTGCTACATTATTAACTAACGGTCTTGTTTTGATTATTGGCGGAAGCTCAGATTTCTTTACTCGCAGAGAAGGTGACCAGATTGAAGGTCTGAGCAAAGGGGTCTTACAATTTTATAATCCTGCCAATGAAAGTTTTAATCTGATAACTAATAAATCAGGTGGAAATTTAGTACTTCAAAACACTAGATTTTTACATAGTTCTGTTTTGCTTCCTAATGGAAACATTGCTGTTATTGGTGGTTTAAATATAAAAGCTGGCACTTCAACTTCTACCTTCATAAGTACTCCAGTTACTACAATTGAAGTTCTTAATCCTGATTTAAATTCCTTTTCAGGCAGTAAGTTGGTAGCTGATCAGGCTCCATCACTTGAAACTTTAACAGGCAGAATTTTACCTACAGCAGCAATTGTTACCCCTAAAAATAAAACATTGGGATTGCTTTCTGCTTCTGATTCAAGTTCATTTTTAAACAGTGCACTTTATATTTCAGGTGGTTTTACAAATGGCATTGGAAAATTACCTACAAAAATAAGCGAGCTGGTTCAAATTGAATCAAATGACACAGTTGAAGGAAGAAAAATCAGTGTTTCTCCGGAAGCATTTATACAAGGAAGTTACTTAAGTCAATTATTAGTCAGCCTGGATGACTTTACAAAAGTCCCTTCAATTTTAGTGGAGCCGCAGACTGTAAATCTCTCAAGTTCAAACAGCTTTGTTGCAAATTTAAAAGTACTGACCACAAACAATGAAAATATTTTACTTAAATCTCAGGTAAATGATCCCAATGGTTCCATTGTAGTCAGCCCATCTCTTTTTCAGGTAGGTGAAGATGTAACAATAATTCGAAAAGATGGCACTGTACAGGGAGAATTTGAGGTTATTTTTCTGCCTGCAGATACAAAAGATGATTTTATTCCTGCAAAATTAAAAGTAAATGTTTCTGACAGTGCAAAACCATTTCTATCTTCCGTGCCAGCATTTGGTGTCTCACTTAGTAACCAAGCACCTGATAATACTGAAATGATTCAACTTAAAGTTTTTTCACAGGATGGTAAAACTGAATTAACCTCAGTCCCTTCAAATACACAGGTGGTTGCTACTGTTGAAAATCCTGCACTTTTAAATCTTGGAGGAACAGGAATATCTTCAGTTACAGGGACATTAGCTACTCAGTTTACTCTTAATGCAATAAAGCCAGGAAGCACAAACATAAATTTCTCTATAAGTTTTCCTGACGTTTTATCTTTATCAGTTCCTACAGAAATCACTGGTACGCCAACTTTTCCTACCACGCCAATTAGCAGTACTACTTTAGCTTTACTTAGTGCTAATGGTGCTGAGATATCTACGGTAAACAGATTAACTCCTATCAGCTTTTCAGCAGAAGATTTCAGACTATCTTCAAATAATCTTTTTCCTTTATATGTTCCTGTAGACCTTCAAAGTTCTGTTGATAGTTCTACGATTACCGGATTATTTACTATAAGACCAGTTTTTGGAATTGATCTTTTAACTACTACTCCGCGAACTCCAGTAAACGGAAGAGGAGATCATTTTAGAGCACCGCTTTCAGTTGAGCCAAGTGCAATTGGAGGATTTGTTTCCAGTAATCTGGATATAAGTCCAGTAGCAGTAATTGCCAGTAGTGACGGACTCCGTACTCTTGAATTTGATGAGGAGGTAACTAAAAATCTTGACGGTCAGTTTAATATGATAAACAGTCTTTCAGATGTAACCAGCCTTCAGCTTTTTGAGTTTGGGAGGACAAAAATTGCTGCACTTAAAGATTCAAAGGTTATTGTTCTTGATCAAGAGTCTGGGGATGTAGAAACATCTTCTTCTCTTTCTGCAAATGGATTTGAAATGAAATTAACTAAAATAGATAATCAGAATGCAGCAGTTGTTTCAGTGGGGCAGAAAGGAGTGGATCTAATCTTCCCAATTACTGATGATGAGCCAAGAATTGTAAATTTTGAATTACCAGGTATTACAAAAAACATTACTCTTGTTGAGAAGTTAGGAGGACAGGCAGGTCTATTTGCAGTCGTATATGATGGAAATGAAACCATATCAATTGTTAACCTGCTTGATATTAATGCTTCTGTTCAGACAATTTCCACTGAAGGTGAAAAAATCTCAATGATTGACTTTGCCGGAAGATATACCGTGAACGGAAAAGTTACAGATCTTTTAGTAGCATCTACACAAAGGGATGTTTTACTTTTTGATTTAAACAGTTTTACTTCAGTTCCAGTAGATGAGGAACTAAACATTAAAAGTAAGATTGAGGATTTAGTGGTTATTGACGGTATAGCTTATTTAGCATTAGGAGAAAATGGAATTATTGCTCTGAGCATTGGTGCACTCCTTAATGCAAATGATGAAATACCTGCACAGGTAGCAGCCTTTAAAAAGAATACACTTAATGTAGTTAAATCAAACGGTAAACGAACCACTGTTTCAAAACCTTTAAATGCTAAGATTCTGGCAAATTCAAAACCATTTTTACTTTCAAGCGGTGAAGGAAATGATATAACGATAATTCGGGTTACGCCTTAGCTTTAGCTTTTAGCTAATAACTGCTGCTGAGACTTTCATTTCTTCTTCTCGTATAGGTTGTTCAAGGAGTGCTTTAATTAATCTTATCTTTTTGCTGAAGTCTTTAAAAGAAAAGACAGGCTTACTGCCGGCTTTTGGAATATCTATATTAAGTTCAATCCATGATTTACAGCCTGCATGTTCTGGTGAATATGTAATTAAAACAGGATCACCAAGAGAGTAAACACGTAAAATTAAAATTTTCCCCTGATGGCTTGGATATAAATTCCATGAAGAAATTAAATATTCGTCAGTATTTACCAGCTCACTGGAAATATTTATAAGGTTTTCCAGCTTTTCAACTGAAATTACTTCTTCAATTTCAGCCCAGTATTTTATTTTTATCTGATTGTCTTTGTTTGGTCCTTTGTTTTGATCTGAGAGAAGCCAGTAATTGCTTTTTATTTTATCGGGGTTTTCGTGTGTAAATGTCGGGGAAAAAACAAATTGATTTTGCTCAACATTAAAACTTTCAAAAGGAGTTTTTACATTAGGCTTATCCTCAATTCCGCCTTTTCTCCAAATGGCTATTACCTGCCCTTTTCCAAGGGCTTCTATAGTGGTATTCCATTCTTTTAATGCGTATTTCATTGCTTTGTAACCTTGATAACCTTAACTATTTTTAAGTTAACAGTATCTTACTATAAAGCAAGTCATTTTGCATTAATTTTTTTTAATAAAGGCTACCAAATCTATTTAAACCGTAATCTTATTTTTTAACTTTATTAATGCATGTACTTCTTTAACAAGCTTGCTTATACCAGCTTCAACCTCAGCAGGTCCTTTAGCCAGCATATAAGCTGGTGTTGTAACAAAAAGATTTTTTTCATCTACTACTACTTCATCTACCTTTTTATTTATATGTTTTGCTCCCATTGCTTCTATTTTTTTAGCAGTTTGCTCGTCATTTCCGACAGTAACCTCAATTTTCTCTGAACCAAAAATCTTTGCAATGACATTAGGTGCTATGCATATGGCACCAATAGGCTTTTTTAGTCTGTGAACTTCTTTTAAAAAACTTTCTACTTCGGGTAGAACTTTAGCGTTTGACCCAAGAGAAGCAAATGTACTTAAATTACATGCAGCACCAAATCCGCCGGGTAAAATCACTGCATCAATATCACTAGGTTTTACATCTTTTATATCTTTAATTTTTCCTCTTGCAATTCTTGCAGATTCAAGGAGCATATTTCTTTTTTCATTTTGCGGTTGGTTTGTTAGGTGATTTATTACCTGTGATTGGTCTTTATTTGGAGCCATACAAACTGCTTCCATTCCTTCTCTGTCAATGGCCAATAAAGTAATCACTGCTTCATGGACTTCAGAACCATCCATAACGCCGCAACCGCTTAGTAAAACCCCTATTTTATACATTGATGCTATCCCTTTCTTTCACTAATCTTATCAAATGATTAGTACCTATTTACTGGGAAATAGTTTTATTCTTGCTTCTCTGCCTCTCTGCTTCTAGTGCTCGCTTGTACCACATATTATTGGATGCAATTCATTGAGAATGGGGCAGGCCCTTAAAACAAAAATTTCCCTAACATAATCTTTATCAATCAATGGTTAGTGCTATTTTTTGTTTAGATAAATTAATGTAATGATTGATTTTAAGCGGGAAAATAAATCTTAGTAATGCTGGTTGCAGGGGGATATTTAGTTTTAAATTGGACAACAATAGCTCAAATAAAATCATATATTTTTCATATAGTAAAAGAGATGTTTTATTAATTTTCTTACTGTATGCTATTTCCTGTTTTGTTTTTATTGCTCTTGTAAATGGGGATTTGAAAGGATGCATTCTAGCTGCGTTTGCAGTGGCTTTAGTCACATCATTCTTTGTTACTTTAATGCATATGCTTGAAATATTATATAGTGAAATTAAGCAACTTAAACAGGAACGAGAAAGCTTTCAGAAAAATATACGGGAAGAATATCAAAAAATTTATAGATTAAGAAGAAAACACGAACTTATTTCAAGAGCCATTAGCATGGAAAGTGAATCTGAAGAAAACGTAATCCTGGATGTGGAAGACCCTCGAATTGGTTTAAATAATGGTAATGGGAATTCAAGTTCAGTACATATAAACTACCTTAATAAGTTTGGTAATAAAGCTCAAAATGCTCAAAAAAAAGGTAGGAGTCCCCAAGGGTAACGACTTCATTTTCTCAGACGATGGAATAAAAAGAATTAATGATGAGTATTAAAGAAATGGTTATAAGAAACTTAAAATCAGAAATGGATTCTGCTGTCTCTTCTAGTACTAATAAGAAGATGTCAATTTGTAAATTGAATGCGTCTAATAAGAAAGATACTTGCTCGCAGTCTTTAAAAAGAAACTTCAAGAAGGATAATGGAAATAAAGAACCTGTTCCTCAGGTTGACAGGAATAAGTTTATAAGAAAATATGCATACCTGGTAAATTGGGTTGTAAGCAGACTTCCACTTAACAGTTTAAAAGGTATGGAACGAGACGATCTCGTCGGGTATGGAACCATTGGTTTAATTGAAGCAGTGGACAGATTTGATACTTCAAGAAATACAAACTTTGAATCCTTTGCAATTGCACGAATAAGAGGTTCAATATATGACCAGCTTAGAGCTGCTGACTGGTTAAGCAGAGGTTCCAGAAAACGTGTAAAAAATCTTTTTAAGGCATCAGCAACTCTTGAAAATAAACTTGGAAGATATCCGACAAATGCTGAACTGGCTGAAGAACTTTTAATCACGCCGCAGGAATTAAGGCTTATTCAACAGGAAGCACAAATAGGAATTTATTCGCTGGACGAACCCAGGGACAACTCAGAAGAAAGTATTAGTGTAGCTGAAACAATTTCTTCAAATTGTATTCCTCTTTTGGAAAAACTGGAAGAAAATGAGCTAAAAGATAGATTAACCAAAGCAGTTGATACACTGCCTGAAAAAGAAAAAATAGTAATTGGTCTATATCACTATAAAAAACTTACGTTTAAGGAAATTGCAGAAGTAATGAAGTTCTCTGAATCCCGCGCCAGCCAAATTCATGCCAGGGCAATTTCGCTTCTTAAAGCAAAAATGTTAAAAGATTAAGAGCTCATGTAACCTACGGTTACACAAATTCAAATTTCAATAATATATAATCAATGTTCTTATGGAAACATCTGATAATTTATTTTTACTTTTTTCTTTTATAACTGATGGGTATGCCAGTAAACCACTAATCAAAAAGCTTTATGGCTCATTAAGTAATTTTAATGAATTGTTTACTGATGATACTGTTCTAATGAAATCAAAATTAAAATATGAAGAAATTGAAAATATAAAATCAATTAAAAATGCAATTCAAAAATTTAATTTAAATGACATGAAGAAAATATTAGAAAAACATGAAATTAAATATGTCGCATTTTGTGATAAAGATTATCCGCAGAAATTAAAAGAACTAAGTGATCCGCCTTTTGTATTGTTTTATAAGGGTAATATTGATTTAATAAAGGTTTCAAAATCTGTAGCTATTGTTGGAACAAGAACTGCAACAAATTACGGAAAAAATATTTCAAAAAAAATCGCCTCATTTATCGCTGAACAAAGCATTGTGGTTATAAGTGGTTTAGCCAGTGGAATTGATACCAGTGCTCATCTTGGAGCAAAAGACTTAGCTAGAACAATTGCAGTGGTTGGAACCGGACTTGATATAGTGTTTCCATCATCAAATAAAGATTTGTTTAATGAAATGCTGGATAAAGGTAATCTTATAGTATCTGAATACCCTCCTGGTACAGAAGGAGCTCCATGGAATTTCCCTCAGAGGAACAGAATAATAAGTGCATTAAGTGATGCTGTTATAGTAACTGAAGGTGACTTACAAAGTGGAGCATTAATTACAGCACGCTTTGCTATAAAACAAGGAAAGCCACTTTTTGCTCTGCCAGGACCCATTGATTCACCTATGTCTAACGGTCCAAATATTTTAATTAAATCTAAATCAGCAGAGCTCTTAACATCGGTTCAGGATATTTTTGAAGCATTGGGAGAAACAAAACAAGTAAAAATTAACTTTAAAGAAGATGATGTAGATATAAGTGAACTTAATGAAAAACAAAAAACAATTTATAAAATTTTGTCTTCTGAACCTAAAAACTTTGACAGTATATTGTCTGAAACTGGTTTAGAAGTCCAGGATATTACGATGAACTTGTCTGTGATGGAATTAAAAGGGTTTATAGAAAAATCTAGTAGAGGGGATTATGAGGTAATTGAAAATTGACATTTAAGTTTCAGAGCTTACAAGGGATTTATCCATGATAGAATTTAATGGCATTTTGACGAAAACTGAAACGGTATTTTTTAGGTTTAGCCCCAGAATTATTTTAGGCTAACCCGGGTAAATATATTATACACTTACCTTATTTAGGAGAAAATAAATGAGAATTAATTTATCACTAAGATTTATTGTTAGTACTTTAATGCTTATCCAATCAAACCAAGCATCAATGGCTTCATTTGATGATTCATATGATAATCCACTTGAACTACCCACAGAATTAATACCACCAGATGAGGCTCCTGATGTGATTGATACAGAAGAATTAGAACCAACTATTATGCCTGTCCCACGACAACCACCAAGAGTCCGTGACCTTGAGGCTTTGTTGGAGGCTAAGCCACGACCTTTCCCCCCTCCACCCCCCCCACAGCTCCCCCATGGTCCAACACACTAATAGTAAAATACTTCTAGATTACAGTTGAAAAACCTTAGATGAATTAAATAAAACTCAAAAAGATATTTATAAAATTTTGTCTTCTGAACCTAAAAACTTTGACAGTATATTGTCTGAAACTGGTTTAGAAGTCCAGGATATTACGATGAATCTATCTATGATGGAACTTAAAGGTTTTATAGAAAAAACAATGTCAGGAGGATTTATTAAAAAGAATTAAGTTTCTCAACTTAGTTTCCTTCACTGCGGGTGGCGCCGGAAGGGAAGGGTTCAGAGCGAGGAACTCTGTGCTCTGTGACGAAGCTCTGAAGGGTACCTGCAGGCGACAGGACCTGCAGTGAAGGAAACTGTCGCAAAGCTAGTTGCTTTGTTAAAGTTGCTGTTAGCGCTGAAGTATTTTTGCTTGTTCGCAGAGCCTCATTGCGCAAATAACACTTCAGCTACGCGCAACTTTATAGTTTTTAAGGTGTTTTGCGACAGTCCCTGAAGGAATGTTGATTAATTTATTTGACATTCTACTAGATTATTACATCTAATGTAATTCTATATGTGCAGACTTGCCTGAGATTTTTTCTGTAGGGGATTTGTCCTTCAGCTTTACCCATAACCCATACTCAATACTGTCTGTTATTGCTAGCCATGTAGCATCAATAATATTTGCACTGACTCCTACTGTATCCCAGTTTGTACTTCCGTCTGAGCTTTCAACATGCACTCTGGTTTTTGCGCTGGAGCCGTCATGTCCGTCTAAAATTCTTACTTTAAAATCGACTAATTGAAATTCTTTTAGTGCAGGATAATAATGATTCAATGCTTTTCTAAGTGCATTGTCTATGGCATTTCCTGGACCCACTCCGAGGCTGGCTGTGTGAATGACTTCTCCCTTAACTTTTATCCTTACAGTGGCTTCAGCAAGCTGTTTTGAGCTGCTTATTACCCTGTAATCAACCAGCTCAAAAAACTTTGGTCTTTGATTTAAAAGCTCAAGAAGCAGCAAAATAAAACTGGCTCCTGCTCCTTCGAATTGGTAACCTTTATGCTCCAGCTCTTTAATTTTTTTAAGCAATTCTTTTGCTGTATCTTTTGGATTTTCACCTAAATCAATTCCACATCTTTCAGCTATTGAAAAAATATTTGATACACCGGCTTGTTCACTGATTAAAATCCTATTGTTATTTCCAACAGTTTCAGGACTTACATGCTCATATGTTTTTGAGTCTTTGTTTACTGCACTGGCATGAAGACCGCCTTTATGTGCAAATGCACTGAATCCGACATAAGGCTGGTGGTCAGCTGGATTTAAATTTAAGATATCGGAGATTTGTCTGGAGATAAGGGTAAGTTTTAAAAGATTATTTTCTGGAAGTATTTTTTCTTTATATTTAAGCTCAAGATTTGCAATGATTGAAATAAGATTTGCATTTCCGCAGCGCTCACCTATTCCATTTATCGTACCCTGAATTTGCCTGGCACCACTTTCATAAGCAGCCAGTGAATTAGCTACTGCTAGATCTCCATCATTATGGACATGGACACCGATTATTGTTTTTCCACCTATAACTTCTTTCGCTTTTAAAACAGCAGATTTTATATCTTCCGGCATGGAGCCACCGTTTGTGTCACAGAGAATTACTCCGTCTGCGCCGGCATCACTAGCAGATTTTATAACTTCCAGACTGTATTCAAGGTTTGCTTTAAATCCATCGAAAAAATGTTCTGCATCAAAAAAAACTTTTTTATTATGAAGTTTTAAATATTCAATACTTTCTTTTATCATGCTGAGATTTTCTTCTTTTGAAACATTCAGTGCTACGTCTACATGCATATCCCAGCTTTTGCCGACTATGGTTATGTATTCAGTGTTTGCTTTTAGAAGGGCATTTAAGACTATGTCACTTTGAACTTTTGAGTTTGCACGGCGTGTGCTGCCAAATGCAACGATTTTTGAGGTTTTTAAATTTAAATCTTTTGCTTTTTTAAAAAACTCTTCATCTTTTGGATTTGAACCAGGCCATCCGCCTTCAATAAAATCCACACCAAGCTCATCTAAAAGCTGTGCAATTTTTAATTTGTCATCGACAGAAAGTGAAATACCTTCCATCTGTGCGCCATCGCGGAGTGTGGTGTCATATATTTGAATTTGCTGACTCATAGTAATATTCTATAAATAATAAACCGTTATGACGACTTTTTAAAGAAATTAAGTTTGTCTTAATCATTGGTAGAATTGTTATTTGCAGACAGGAAGTTTTTTAAGAACTTTTAGCTAGTGTGCACTTTGCAATTTAATAAAATCACAAAAATCTGGCTTTGCCAGTTTTTGTGATGGTCTTTGCAAAGCCGGCGGTAAAAAAAGTCCGAGTGGCGGAATGGCAGACGCGTACGCTTGAGGGGCGTATGGGCAACCGTAAGGGTTCAAGTCCCTTCTCGGACATTTTGTTTTTTATAGTTCAAGACAAGCTTGAGCTTCTCGCTGCAAAGTGAATACGAACAATTGGATTTGCTGGGTGAACCAGACAAATCCTATATTTGCAAGTGTGGTAGAAAATTCCCAAGCGAAGATTTTCTGAAAATGAAAATCTGAGCGCTGTGAAGTGACATCCATAAGAGCGAAGTGTTTTCTTAAAAACACGGAGCGATATATAAAAAACCTGCTTTTTTGCTTTAATAACTAAATTAATTAAATAAAAGTAAAATTAAAGTCTTAACCTAAGCAATTTCATTGACTTTAAAAATCATATTTTGCTACTATCAGAAAGACCTTATTAAATAGTTTTATTAAAGAAGATTTTAAATGCAAATAACTTCAACACAAGCATATAGTCTCATACGCTTATTGCCACCTGCTTCATTGCAGGATTTATTAGGGAAAGATAGTGGCCCAACAGCTGATGATGTAGTTGGTGCTTTAAAAGTTACTCCTCAGTTGGATGAAGCAGCAGCAAAGATTTTAAGCGTGATAGATTTTGATGGTGAAACTATTGCACCGCTTGTAGCATATCTTTGTCATATAAGAAATGACTGTCCAGATTTACAACCTGCCCAGCGTGCTGAATGGGCAAAAAAAGAATCATTCTTTAGACTTTTAATTAATGAACTATTTTCTGGCGAAGAAGTAAAACAAGATACTTTAAATGCATTGGTAGGTGAAAATCTTAGTGAATATGATTTACAACTTAAACTAGCAGCTAGAGTAAGCCTAACCACTTCCTTGGAAGAAGATATTAATGGTCTAGGAAACATATTTAAAGAAGATTTAATGGCAATAGAGCCATCTGTTCAAAAACTTCAGAAAAATCCTTATGATTATGAAGCTGCTTGTGTAGTTGGAAGATTTATTTTGCAAAGACCAGAGTTTTTTCAAACTAAGGCAACAGATGTAGATTTAATATCTAAAGTTAAATTGATTTACAGTGTTTTGCCAATTCTTTCTGAAAAAATAAGAGAAATTAAAGAAGCAGATTCTTCAGAATCTGCTCGATCCCGCCAACCAGCTCAACCACCTCAAAGCGATTCAAAACCTCAAAGTGATTCAAAAATCCCTCTTATTGGAGCTCTTGTCGGTGCACTTGTAGCAGCAGTTAGATTTATTTTTTCAGGTCAGAAAAAAACAGATTTCTTTTCAAGTCTTGGAATGTTATTTGTAGGTGCTCATGCAGGCAGTGCAATTAAATCAAGTCAAGAAGGTGGCTCTATAGGTGGAAAAAGAGCCTGGGCACAAAGTGGAATTGGTCTTATAGTTAGTGCTATTTCTTATTACATGTCACAGAATAAAGCTACTGGTGCTATCATGCCTCTCTTTACTGGAATTACAGGTGGGTTTCTTGGGTGGATGTCTGAGAATGTAAGATCATTAGCAGGCGTATCTAAAAATTAGGAGAGACGCCCCATTGGAGCGTCTGTACTTTTTTATAAGCATTTATTGTGTTATTGCAATTGGTTTTTCTTCAGGTTTATTTAATCCAAAATATTGTTCGTAGATTTTTTTAGCTATAGGTGCAGCTACTGTTCCACCATGTCCTGCTTTTTCAGCTAGAACTATGACTACGATTTCAGGTTTATCTGCAGGAGCGTAAGATGCAAACCATCCGTGAGTTTTTCCTGTGCCATGGATTTCAGCTGAACCGGTTTTTCCAGCTATTTTAACCCCTTCAAGTTTGCTTGCCTGACCGGTTCCACTATCTACGCACTTTTCAAGTCCAATTTTTACGCTCTTTAAAAGATTTGAATCAATTTTAAAAGTATCAAAAGGCGGAAGTGATTTTGTATAAGTGCTGATTTGTTTTACTAGCTGTAATTTTGATACTTTAGATCCAGTTGCAATTCCACTGTATATTCTGGCTACTTGTATCGGGGTTACCAGTAAAAAACTCTGACCAATTGCATAGTGAAGAGTATTTCCTGGATACCAAGGTTCTTTTAAGTTTTTTTGTTTCCATTTTTGGTCTGGAAGTATTCCAGTATCTTCTCCTAAGAGCTCAATTCCTGTTTTTTCCCCTGCTCCAAGTAGATCACCCCATTTTTTTATTTGTTCAGGAGTAAGTCTTCTTCCTATCTGATAAAAAGCAGTGTCACGTGACCATGCCAGGCATTCTTCTACAGGGAGAGTTTCTTCTTTAGATGTCCAGTCGCCAAATCTAGTACTTCCCAGATAAAATGCACCACTTACATGAAATCTTTCATGAGGTTTTACAGCCATTGAATCAAGTGCAGCTAAAAGTGTAACAGGTTTCCAGATGCTGCCTGGAACGTATGAGAGTAATGCACGATTTAAAAAAGCTTTTTTTGCCACTAGTGAATTCCAGGTGTTGTTTGAAAGTGGTTTTGTGAAAATGTTTGGATCGTAATCAGGGTAGCTAGCCAGTGCAAGCACTTCACCTGTATTAGGATTCACAGCAACCACTGCTGCATTTGAGCCTGAGCTTTTTATGATTTCTTCTGTGGCTTTTTGTAGTTCTAGATCTATTGTAAGTGTTATATCTTTTCCTTTAGTTGGGTTAACATGAATGACTGCATGTTTATAATCAGGATCTATTGGTTTACCAAAACGATCTACCTCTACAATGTTTTTTCCATCTACTCCACGAAGAATATCATCAAATAATCTTTCAATTCCATATTTTCCGACCAGATCCCCCAGCTTTCTATCCGATCTTTTTGCAAGTTCATGTTCATCTATTTGTGCTATATAACCCAGTACATGTGCTGCAAGAGGGCCATTTGGATAAAACCGAATTGGTTCTTTTTGGATGTTAATGCTAGGAAGATAGTGTTGCTGTTCTACTATTTGAATTGCTTCTTCTACGGTAATATTGCTTTGAAGCCGTATTGGAAGTGGAGCATTTTCAGGAAGCTTAAGTAAAATCTGTTTTAATTTTTCATGATTTGATTTTAGAATTCTAGTGAGTTTGTAGTAAATATCCAGCTTCTCTTTTTTTGTCTTTAGTTTATTTGGATAAACAATAACAGAAATTGCTTGTTTATTTGTAGCAAGAATTTTCCCGTTTCTGTCATAAATTATTCCTCTGGGAGCACCAAGTATTGAGATGCGTGAGGTAGAATATTGGGCTCTTTGGGTAATGGATTTGTATTGAAAAATTTGCAGATAAAAAAGACGTAATATAAGGATGGATGTAAAAGTTAAAGTTATTCCTAATAAAACCTTTATTTTAAAGTCTTTGGTCTTTGATATTTCAATGATATTGAAGGACATATATGATTGACATTTTACCTTAGAGGCAGCCCCTTAAATTGTATTTTTTTTGATCAATCAATTAAAAGTTGTGGAATAATATTGTAGAAAGGTTTTATACCTTTCAGTGGAAAATGAAAGTTAAGAAAACAGTTTAGGATAAAAATTAACAAAGGAGTTAATAATTATGCCAACCATGAATTTACCAATACCAAAAATCGAAGGACCGACCTGTTTTGATGCTGAGAGCTGCTTTTTTCAGTCAGTTGCTCAAAAAATAAGTTTTATAGATGAAAACTTATTAAAAGTTCTGAATAGCTTCAGGCGTGAAATATCTATGGAGATTCCGCTTAGAAAAGATAACGGAACTCTTATTACAATTAAAGCTTACAGAGTCCAACACAACAATGCCCGTGGACCTTACAAAGGTGGATTTAGAATTCATCAAAATGTCACCCTTGAAGAAGTTCGGATGCTTGCAAATTTAATGACCTGGAAAGGGGCTGTTGTAAATATTCCTTTCGGTGGAGCAAAAGGTGGAATTACACTTGATCCAAAAACTCTAACTAGAACTGAACTTGAAAGATTAGTGAGAGCTTATACATATAATCTAGGTGATAATGTAGGTCCTCATACTGACATTCCTGCACCTGATGTAAACACTGGTGCACAGACGATGGCATGGTTTTACGATGAATATGCAAAATCTCACAGTACTGATGCACTGGCAGTGGTTACTGGAAAACCAGTTGGGCTTGGAGGTTCTGAGGGTAGAGAAGAAGCGACAGGTCGGGGTGCTATGTATACGCTTAGAGAAATTGCAAAAGATCTAAAGATTGATCTAAGTCAGACAAAAATTCTGATAGAAGGTTTTGGAAATGTCGGATATCATGCTGCCAGGCTCATAGTAGAAGAACTAAAAGGAAAAATCGTAGGAGTTTCTACATCTAAGGGTGGTATCTATAATCCAAAAGGAATAGATGTAAAAGCAGCACATGATCATTATTCTAAAAATGGATCTTTAAAAGGATTTCCAAATGTAGATCATATGACTCCTGGAGAATTCCTTTTTGCTGATTGTGATATTTTAATCCCTTCAGCACTTGAGGGCTCCATTGATAATAAAGTAGCAGACAAGACAAATGCTCAGATTATTATTGAAGGTGCAAATGGTCCTGTTACAGCATCGGCAAATGAAATTCTTCTTGATAAGAGAAAGGTTGTGGCTCCAGGTATTCTTGCAAATGCAGGTGGAGTAATTGTTTCCTACTTTGAATGGGTTCAAAATCTCCAGCAGTTTTACTGGAGCCATGAAGAAGTAAACAAAAAACTTGAAAAAATTATTTGTAATGCTTATGTAAACGTACGAGATCAATCACGAAAAAATAAGATCTCTTTGCGTCAGGCAGCATATACAATCGGACTTGAAAGAGTTGCACAGGCTTGTATACTGCGTGGGACAGGGTTTTAATATTGGGGCAGGCGTAAAACCTGCCCTTACGTTTTCTTTAAGATTGTATTAATTCATCAATTATTTTATTTACAATGGCTGGATTAGCTTTTCCACTCATTTTTTTCATTACTTGCCCTACGAAAAATCCTTTTACTTTGTCTTTTCCTTCTTTCAGTTCTTTTACCTGATTTGGATTAGCATCAAAAATCTCCTTTACAGCTTGCTTAATGGGACCTTCATCGGAAACTTGAGCAAGTCCTTTTTGTTTAATTATTTCTTCTGTATCAGTACCTTTGCCCAGAAGCTCATCCAGAACTTCGGTTTTGGCAATGTTATCATTTATAATTCCTTTTTCTATAAAGCTTAAAAGATCATAGAGTTGTTTTGGAGTCATGCAGCAGTTAATTATGTCTATTTTATGTTCTTTTAAATATGCTGTAACTGGTCCTATAAGCCAGTTTGCAGCTTTTTTTGGGTTTGCTCCAATTCTTACTACTGCTTCATAATATTCAGCCATATTTCTGTCTTCCACTAAGACTTTAGTATCTTCTGTACTTAAGCCATATTCTTGCGGGTATCTGATTTTTTTCTGGTGCGGTAATTCAGGAATTGATTCTTTGATCTGATTTATCCATTCTTGTGATATTTCAAGTGGCACTAGATCTGGCTCGGGGAAGTACCTATAATCATGAGCTTCTTCTTTACTTCGCATGGATACAGTTCTTCCGCTATTTTCTTCAAAAAGCCTGGTCTCCTGAATAATTTTTCCTCCGCTGTCTAATACTTCTGATTGTCTTTCAATTTCAGATTCAATAGATCTAACCAGGGACTTAAAACTGTTTACATTTTTAATTTCAGTTCTTGTCCCTAAAGTTTTAGTTCCAACCGGACGTAAACTTACGTTCACATCGCAGCGCATAGAACCTTCTTCCAGATTGCCGTCACAGACGTCTAGATATCTAAGTATGCTTCTTAAAGTTTGTGCATATTCCCTGGCTTCTTCCATTGATCTTATATCTGGTTTGCTGACTATTTCAATAAGCGGGGTGCCGGTACGGTTATAATCCACCAGACTGTATTCAGAACCATGTAAACGATCTGAACCTGCATGAACAAGCTTTCCTGCATCTTCTTCCATATGGATTCTTTCAATTCCAATAATTTTTCCGTTTACTTCTAAGTGACCAGTTTTACAAATAGGCTGATCATATTGGGAAATTTGATAATTTTTAGGCAAGTCAGGATAAAAATATTGTTTTCTGTCAAACTTACAATGCTTTGATATTTCACAATTTAATGCAAGCCCGGTTTTAATTGCAAATGCAACTACTTGTTTATTTAAAACAGGTAATACTCCCGGCATTCCAAGACATACAGGACAGACATTTGTATTTGGTTCAGCTCCAAAATCTACTGGACAATTACAGAAGATTTTTGTTTTAGTCTTAAGCTGAGCATGAACCTCAAGCCCGATAACCACTTCATATTTTGTTTTTATTTGTACGACTGCCATTTAATTCATTTTACATGATATATGGCGTACTGCGGTATGCCCCTACGTTCTATAATGATCTCGAAATGAAGAAACAATCATTATTAATACCATATATAACTGCAGGTTATCCTTCAAAAAAATTATTTATACCAATTTTAAAGACGTTGTCGTTGTCAGATTCAAAAGCTAATTTTATAGAAGTAGGAGTGCCCCATTCAGATCCTCTTGCTGATGGTCCTGTTATTCAGGAGTCATCTAAAATCGCCTTAGAAAATGGAGTGACGTTGAGATGGATCGTAGAGACGTTGTGCACAACGTCTCTACAGCGCGGAATAAAACCTCTGATTTTATTTTCTTATTTAAACCCGATCTTAAAATATGGATTTGAAAAATTATTGAAGGATCTTCCAAAGCCGTTATTTTACGGACTTATAATCCCCGATCTGCCTCTGGAAGAAGCTGAAAAATATTTACCTTTATTTAAAAAACACAGATTAAATTTAATTCTTCTTGCAGCACCCACTACAAAAAAAACAAAATTAAAAAAAATCGCAAAAATGTCTGGTGGATTTATTTACCTGGTTGCAGTTACAGGAGTAACCGGTGAAAGAAAGAAACTCTCTTCAGATTTAAAAGTAAAAATTAAAGAAATAAAATCCTTTACCTCAAAACCAGTTGCTGTCGGATTTGGAATAGGTAATGCCAAGCAGGCAAAAGAAGTGATATCTTTTGGTGCTGATGGTGTAGTTGTAGGCAGTGCGATTATAAAGTTATTAAAAGAATCTAAAAATAACCATAGACTTTTAAAACTAAAAAAATTTGTAAAAACTTTTTCTTAAACAGCTACTGTGTTTAAGCTTATAAGATTTACTTTAAAATCACCGCATAGATATAAGTTAGCGAATCTACGCATCTTATCTGCCTGAGCAGTTGTATAAAGAGAAATCTGAGGTTTCGCTCCACCAGAGGCGTTGCGCACAACACCTCTACTAAATTCATTTATTAAACTAACAGCGGGATCAATAAGATGTACTTTTGTAAGTTCACTTAATTTATCCTGAATAATAGGGTAATGAGTACATCCTAAAATTAAAGCCTCGGAATCTTTTGATGTTTTTTCTAGATATTCGCGAATTATATTTTCTTTTTCATCATTGTCATAATTTAAATCCTCAATCATGGGTACAAGTTTAGGACAGGCAATTTCTTCTACTTCTAAGGAGTTATTCGTTTTTTGAACTGCTTTTTTATATGCAGCGCTATTAGCTACCAGGTTTGTTGCCCAGACTGATATTCTCTTATATTTTGAATTCGCAATTTCTTTTGCACAGCTCTCAATCATTCCATAGATAGGTACATTTAATTTATTTTGATATTCTGTAAGAACCAGTGCTGAACTGGTATTGCAGGCCATTATTATTGTTTTTGGATCAAATTTAACTAACCATTTTACGATTTCATTTACTATACTATTAATTTCTTCTTTTGTTTTATCTCCAAAAGGTACTCTGGCAAGATCAGCAAGATATATGTAATCTTCGTCAGGAAATTTTTCCAAGAGCTTTTTCAGGACAGTAAGCCCCCCTATTCCTGAGTCAAATAAACATATAGGTTTGTTCATTGTTTTTTCTTTTCGCCGTCTCTCCCCATCGCCGATTCGCCGTTTCTTTCCTCTTTCCTGGGTTCTACATCTAAAAATTTAAGTATAGCTTCAGTTAATGCTTTTGCATATTTGTCTTGAGTAGTTGAGTTTGTTAAGAGCTTTCTATCATCGTGATTACTTAAGAAACCAAGTTCAGCAAGAATAGCAGGGCAGGAAGCGTGTCGTATTACAAAGAACCTGGCTTTTCGAATAAAATGATCTGGTATTTTTATGTGGCTTAATATACTCTTGTGAATCAGGTATGCAAGTTTCTCACTTTTTCCAGTCCACCAGTATGTTTCTACTCCTCTAATAGTTCGAGTTGTTTTAAGAGCATTTCCATGAATACTTATAAATACGTGAGGTTTTATACTGTTTGTAATTTCTACTCTTTCTGCAAGAGAAAGAAAACCATCATCGTCTCTTGTAAGAAATACGGCAATACCGTATTCTTCAAGACTTTTCTTAAGCTTTTCAGAAATCACAAGGTTAACATCTTTTTCGTCAAACCCGCCGTAACTTGCGCCTGTATCATAACCTCCGTGTCCTGGATCAATAACTACTTTTATAGATGATTTTTTTCTTTCTTCTTCTTTTTCTTTGTTTATTTTTAATTTGATTTTAAGTTTGTTTCCAAGTAAAGTTGAATCAATGTTAGAGTCAATATTTTCTTTTGCAAGATCAATGACAATTCTTGTGGCGTCTATGCTGCTTGCCGCACGGCCAATCCTTATTCCACTGACCAGGAATGTAGGATTGAATTTTGGTAATGAGCTTTCAGGAGGAAGAACATTTAATAAATCAATTGCAATTCTGTCCGGATTTTTTAACGCATAAGTATTATATTTAATTGATTTTGTGCTTGAAATTGTTATTTCAGTTTCATCCTGAATCCCTTCGACTATAATATCTTTAAATTTACCCGGAGTATATTTTTCCAGATCTGTTTGATCACTACTTTCAGTTATCTTCCCGTTTTCTTCGGTGTCTATTCTAGCCACTTTGATTATGAGAGTTCGTTCATTGTTTGTCAGATAGGCTTTTCTGTTAATAGAAGAAATACCCTGAAATATAATTCTTACCTGTCCCTGCGTGGGTTCTGATACTGAAATGTTTTCATCCAGTTCGCTTCTAAATTTTGTTTCGAGAGATTTATTTTGGAGAGAACAATTTAAAATATCAATTATCAGTCTTTCTGGATCTTTAAGTCTTGCTTCTGCATAAGTGATTTTATTTGTGGTGTTTAAAATTAAAGAATTATTTTCCCAAGATACTGAGGTCGTTTCATTTAAAATATTTTGTGCAAAGATCTGGTTTACACTAACAATGAAAACTAAAAATAATGAAACTAACCTGGTAACCATAATTAATTATTGTAGTGTTACCTCAGCTGGTTTTTGTAAAAATCGTTTTATCATTTCATGGGGAGTTAAGGGGAAATTTTTCAGGAATTCACTTAAAGTGTTGTTTAAAATCGATTGTCTAATTTGACTTACTAAATTTACCAGAAAATAAATATTATGTATGCTGAGTAATGCTGGACCTGTAGGTTCATTAGCTTTGAATAAATGCCTTATATATGCTTTGGTATGATTAGTGCAGCTGTAACATTTACAATTCTCTGCAAGTGCTGAAAAATCATTTGTAAACTCTGCATTTTTTATTATTTTTCTGCCTTCATTTGTATAAAATGTGCCATGCCTTGCAATTCTTGTTGGCATGACACAGTCAAACATATCTGCTCCTGACAAAATTCCAAAAATTAAATCTTCAGGTGTACCTACTCCCATTAAATATCTTGGTTTGTTTTCAGAAAGTTTGTTTAAAGTGTAAGCAGTGATTCTGTAAATGTCTTCTTTAGGTTCTCCTACGCTTACTCCACCTACTGCTATCCCTTCAGGATTTAAGTTTGAAATAAATTCAATGCTTTTTTGTCTTAAGATTTCATTTGTGCCGCCCTGGATTATTAGAAAAAGTGATTGTAGGTCTTTTTTTTTATGTGCCTTTAATGATCGTATTGCCCAGTCATGAGTTCTATTTAGAGATATCTCTAGATTTTCCGGAGTAGATGGAAAGTGTGTACAGTCATCAAAAGCCATTATAATGTCAGCACCAAGTTTGTTTTGTATTGTTATGGCATCTTCTGGACTTATAAAATGTTCTTTCCCGCTCCATGGATTTTTAAAATAAACACCTTCATCGATAATTTTACTTTTTCCCAATCGTCCGTGGCTGAAAATCTGAAATCCACCAGAGTCAGTTAATATAGGTTTTTTCCAGTTAGACCATTTATGTAAACCTCCAGCACTTTCAATTAGATCTGGCCCAGGTCTTAAAAATAAGTGATAGGCATTAGCTAAAATAATCTGACAATTAGTTCCCTCAAGTTGCTCCATGGTTAAAGTCTTTACTGTAGAGTTTGTACCTACAGGCATAAATACCGGGGTTAATACTTGTCCGTGCGGGAGATCCAGTATTCCTGCTCTGGCATTAAATTCTGAGGATGTCTTTTCAACTGAAAATTTCATAATTGTCAATCGTCAATTTCTAAAACGACATGCTAATATTTTAAATGATTTATGACTAATCTACTTATTAAAAACGGAAGATACATTAATCCAAAAACCAATACAGATGAGAAGCTTGATGTATTAGTACAAGAAGGCAAAGTAGTTGATTTAAAGAAAGAAATAAATTTAAACGGTGATACTACTGTAATTGAGGCTAAGAATTTATGGGTAGTGCCTGGACTTATTGATATACATTGCCACTTACGTGATCCTGGGCAACCTGAAAAAGAGACCATTGAAACCGGAACAAAATCTGCAGCTAGCGGAGGTTTTACTAGTATTTGCCCAATGGCAAATACTAAACCACCGATTGATACTGCTGCTTTAGTGGAGTATGTAAACAAAACAAATCAAAAGATTGGAATAGTTAATATTTTTCAGATTGCAGCAGTTACTAAAGGTCTTATGCAGGAAGAGCTAACTCCTTTTGAAGAACTGAAATCTGCAGGAGCTATAGGTTTTTCAGATGACGGCAAACCAATTGAAAATTTAAAGCTTCTTCGACATGCCCTTGAATATGCGCAGATTATTGATGCGAATATTATAAGTCATGCTGAAGATTCAAAACTTTGTTGTGGAGGCGCAGTTCATGAAGGATACTGGTCTGTAAAACTTGGTATACCCGGAATACCTTCAAGCAGTGAGGCTACATGCGTAGCCAGAGAGATTGAACTTGTCAGGCAGACAAAAGGCAAATTACATTTTGCTCATGTAAGTACCAAAGAAGCTGTGGATTTAATTAGACAGGCAAAAAGTGATAGGTTGCGAATTACAGCTGAGGTAGCACCTCATCATTTAATTCTTACAGATGAAGATATTCAGGATTTTGACACTAATAAAAAAATGAACCCGCCAGTGCGATCAAAAGAAGATAAAGATGCATTGATTAAAGGAGTTTTAGATGGAACGCTTGATACATTTGCAACTGATCATGCCCCACATACGCAGGAAGAAAAATCCAGATCTCTTTCTGAGGCACCGTTTGGAATAATTGGATTTGAAACTGCGCTTTCTCTTTATCTTGAGGTCTTTTATCATACACAAAAGCTGTCACCGCTAAGTTTTATTAAAATGTTAACAATAAATCCTGCCTCAGTACTTAATATTCCTAGAGGTTCAATATCAAAAGGTGATATTGCAGACATTACAATAATTAATCCAGAATACTCCTGGAAATATGATGTAAATAAATCATTGTCAAAATCCCGCAACTCACCTTTTCATAAGAAAACACTTAAAGGCAAAGCTTTATATACAATAGTTAACGGGAAAATTGTGCACAAAGAATTAAATGTTAACTATAACTAAGACTAACCCGCTTTTAATTTTTTTATTTGTTTTTCTTGGTTCAATTATTATTGAACCTGTTTTCTGTAAGGGAGTCGTGCACAACGCCCCTACAGAATGCCTTATTAAAGATGAAATAAAAGAACTTAAACCTGGAATAAAATTACACACTGTACAGACGACCAATAATCGTGGTCCAATTGTAGCTTATGTTCTTGAAGTTGATTTAGCAAATAAAAATATTTCAATAAAAGCAGGTCTCCCAGATAAAGATAAAATTAAAGTTAAAGATACTCTGACAAATATAGTAAAGAGTCACAGGGCATTTGCAGGTATAAATGCAAATTATTTTGATGTTAAAGCCGGGAATCCACTAGGTACTTTAATTGCTGATAATGAATGGATAGTAGGACCTGTCTATAATCGCGCAGCTCTTGGTATTTCAAAAGACAATGAAGTGTTTATTGATAAGGTAATGCTTATCGGAAATGTAACTGTTTACAGAGGATTCAGGAAAAAAGAACTTGGTATGTTTTTTGTAGATGGATTAAATATTCCATATGATTTTTATAAAGGAGTAGGATTGTTTACTTCTAACTGGGGGAAGGAACTGATTCTACCAGAAAATAAAGTAGCCAGAATAGTTAAAGGCGGACGTATAAATAAGATTGAAGAAGATGTGCTAGAAATTAAGATTCCTTCAAATGGTTATGCTTTAATTGCAAGAGAAGATTATGTCCTCGACTTTTTAGAAAAAGGTGATCGGTTAAAAATTGAGTGGCTTAGGGAACCTGACTGGTCTTTAGTTACTGAGGCAATTAGCGGTGGACCTTATCTCTTAAAAGAAGGAATGATATTTATTGATGAAAAAGAAGAAAACTTCAGATTTTCTAAAAACGATACATATGCTCCCAGAAGTGCAGTGGGTATTGGGAAAAATAATAATTTATTTTTAATAGCTGTTGACGGAAGAAACAATAATCATTCTGTAGGGTTATCGTTATATGAGCTTGCCGACTTATTGAAAAAACTTGAGATAACGGATGCAATAAATCTTGACGGCGGAGGCTCTACAACCCTGGTGGTTGAAGGAAAAGTTGTGAACAAATTGAGTGACAGACATGAAAGAAAAATTAGCAATGGGCTGCTTATTTTTTACAAATAAAAATCGCCGTATCGCCGGTTCGCCCCATCGCGGTCTCGTTTTTTATGTTTCCACTATCATTTTTAAACACTTGTTTTTAAAACACTTTTCTATTTCTTTAGGAAGTTCTTTTAAAGAGACTGTATCGGTTATTAATTTTTTAAGTTTAATTTTTCCAGTGATTATTAACTGGTAAGCTTCTTTAAGTGACAGTGGTGAAGGAGAGTAGCTCCCTAGTATTGAGAGCTCTCGATAATAGATCTCGTTATTATAAAAGCCTTTTTCTTTTGGAATGCTTGAAAAAACAACTATCTTGCCGCCGGATCTCACAAGCTCTGAAGCATCTTTTAAGCTTTTCTCACTTCCTGAAGCCAGAAAAACAATATCTACACCTATGCCCTCTGTTTTATTTAATACCCAGCTTTTTAAATCCGGAGAATTAGCAATATGTCCGTCATGAATAGCCGTCATTTCTCCTGCAAGTGAAATTCTTTCTTCAAGCAAATCACATCCAAATGTATATGCTCCTTTTTCCATACATAATTTACCAAGCATAATTCCGATAGATCCTAATCCACTGATAAGAACGGTATTGCTTGTGCTTACTTGTGCTCTTGTTACTGCACGCAGGCAACAAGCAAGTGGTTCAGTCAAGGAGATTTCATGATCACTAACAGTTCCTTTTGGAATCAAAAATGTAGTTTGTTCAAGGTGCGATCTGGAAAGTCTTATATATTCAGAAAATCCTCCAGGTATTAAGTTTGTACTTTTAAATTGTGAACACATGGAGTAATTCCCACTTCTGCAGAAATAACAATTTAGGCAAGGAACATGATGTGCCACAACAACTTTCTGTGACGGGGTCCACTTTTTTACCTGGCTGCCAACTTTTACAATGGTTCCTACAACTTCATGTCCTAAAACAGTACCCTCTGGAACAAGATTATTTTTTACCTTTATAAGATCTGAACCACATACTCCGCATACATCTACTTTAAGCAAAGCCTCATCACCATTTATTTCTGGTTCAGGCATCTCAGTAAGTTTTAATTTTTCAGTTTTGTTATAGGTTACGCAGAACATAAGTTACATTTTATTTAAGATAGGAGCGTTTAACCAAGCTCTATTACCATTTATCCATACTTCTTTAAGATCCTCACTGTTATTAGTCTCAAAGATAAGCAAATGATAAGGATCCTGATATGTACAGCCCGATTTATTCTTAATATCGTATATAAGAAAATCTGCAGATAGCCCTTTTTGCAGGGCCCCTATTTCAGAATCTTTGCCTAGTATCTTTGCAGCATTAATAGTCATTGCAGCAAACATTTCTTTGGCCGAAATCTGATTATTATAAATAATGCTTTGTTGATTAATTGCAAATCTTGCTTCATTCAAAAGATCTAAATCGTTGTTACTTGCAGTACTGTCAGTGCCTATCCCCCATAAAAATCCAAGCTTATTCCAGAGTTTTAAATTTGCAGTCCCGTTATTTAAATAATAATTACTTCTAGGACAATGGACCAGTTTTATATTATGGGTTTTTAAAATATTCAAGTCATTATTATTTATCTGTGAAAGATGGGTAGCAATTATATTTTCATTTAACAAATCGTTTTTGTTTAAGAAATCTATTCCTGAATCATATCTTTTCCAGTATTTTAATTTTGGATCAAGTTTTTTAATTTTCTCCCAAAATTTTAAAGCTGGTCCTGATTTTTCATTCCACCAGATTTTTTCCTGAGGAGATTCTTCAAGATGTGTAAGGAGTGGTTTGTTGTTTTCTTTTAACCACGCCATTAGTTTTTCCCAGAGAGAGACTGAAACATTATATGGAGCATGAGGGGACAGTGTGAATTCTAAACGTGAAGTAGTGTAGGGGCAGGATTTATCCTGCCCATTCAGATGATTATTTAATTGGGTAATTTCTTTTACTGATTGTAAAAATATTTTTTCAGCCTCTTTTTCATCCGAACTAAAAATTTCAAGACCTATCGTGGCTTTTAAAGGATATCTGGAAATCATTTCAGCGCTGAGATTGCTTGGTGTATTTTCGACCAGATATGTTGTTCCGGTAGAAATTGCTTTTTTAATTCCTTCTTCTGTAGATAATTTAAGTTCTTTCTCAGACCATTGAGTAGTTTTATCTATTAATTTTTCAAGCCATGGAAATAATCCATCCGGACATTCGATTAGATTTAAACTGGAGTAAAACAGGTGGGTATGTAAATTTATAAAGCCAGGACAAATTAAAGATTTGCCATGGTCGATTATTTTCCCCTGAAAGCTATTTAAATCTCCAAAATCTTCTTTTTTGCCTATTAAAACTATTTTTGAATCTACTATAAGTAAGCCACCACCCATAATAGGCTCTTTATTATTTGAAATTATTATTTCTGCAAGGTGTAATGTTTTAGTCACGATGTTTATTCTAACAAGGGCTAATCACTTAGCCTGCCATATGCAATGCAACAGCTCTGCCTGCTTTGTAAATATGAGACATTCCTTTTCCGCAGCTTTGTACAGCATGTAAATATACTGGCATCATTTCACCAATATTTCCTGCACCATAGTCACCTATTCTAATAGAACTCTCTTTAACTAACCAGTCAGATAAGTGGTAAGGAAGATTTTTATCTCCCATTTCAACTATATTTACAAAGTCCAGGACATTTAATGGTGAAACAACAAATTGGGCAAAAAATGTTCTAAATTTAAAAACCTCTTTAATATCATCCCAATATTTTATGGGATGTAAAATCATCTCTTGAAAACTATTTGACTTTATCTTTGGTTTTTTAAATATCTTGGACTGTAATTGAGGATTTACTGATTCATCAGTAGTTGTTTCACAGGCTTTTATTTCGCCATCAATAATTGCTTCAAGCTCTGCATTTATCCTGTCATAGACATGATAACGATTAAAGAAATCATTGATCTGATTTTCATTAAATAAAGAAGCTTCTTTTAAATATTTTTTAAGTCTTTCTCTAGCTTGAGAAATCATAGTATTCCTATTATCCTTCAGTATTTCTCCCCATAATTTTGATGGTACTATTTGATCTTTTTCTTTAATTCTAGTAACCAGCTGATTTGTTGATTTATCAGTGTCTTCATATGTAATTTCACTTTCAAATATTTGTTTATATAAGGCTTCTCTTAAAGGAGTAAAGCATTCCTGTCGTGCAATAACCTTATATATGTCATCGTATAAAAACTTTTTACCTGTCTTCTTTTCTATGAGACTTCTTGCAAAATCAGAAATTGATTTTGCCCAACCTTTATTTGGATTAAATATAATATCCCGGTATTTTCTGGGATCAAGATATTTTGGATCATTTGGTTTATCCAATACTCCTCTTGCCCGGTTTATTGCATTGCAAACATAAAATGTAGTAGTAGTAATAGTTTGTGGAAGTCGGACAAATAAACCATAGAGAATAGTAAAGTAGCAATGACCTGCAAATGCTCCAATATTAAGCACCCTGTCAAAAAACCTTATAGTGCTGTCAGTATCACCTGCTTCTACATTTTTAAAACCATGCCGGAAATGATCAAATGCAGGCCATACAACGTTTATCATTCCTAAGGGAGATGCCACTGCCTGTACAATTTTTCCAAATTCTCTGCCTCCTTTTAAAATATTTCCCAGAAAACTTCCGCTGGCTGAGTTTGTATGCCACCAGTCTTTAGCTTTCATAGCGCTTTTATATATGGGAGAATCTTCTGAAATCGCGTTTTTTAAACTTTCAACTGATTCTAAAGTTCTGATTATAGTGTCAAAGGATTTACCAATATATGTTGGAATCCAGCATACTGAGCTTATAAAAGTACCCAGAAAAGATGTAACAGGTGCTTCTGAAAATCTGTTTTTTATGGATGTAAAATCACCTTTAAAAAAATCTACAATATTTAATATTCCAGTCATAAACTGATGACCCTGAGGTGTTACTGCAGCATTATCACTTCCAATATCACCGAGTTGTCTAAATAATTTTCTTTCATTTTCTAATTTAAATCTTTCTCCATCTGAAAGTTTAGAACTAGCCAGGTTAATTGATTTCCATAATGTAGCTGCCCTGCCTCCTGTATATGAAAAAAGAGTAAATAATATATGAGGCATATTGATTAAAGTAGTAATCATATGACCTGTAGATTGAGTAGCTTTTTTTAAGGGACCAAATGCAGTCATGGGAGCAAAAGCAATACTTAAAATCGGATAAACTATTTCTACTAATTTGTTGCTGCTTTGTTCGGTAGGATCTTTTGCTTTATAACCTTCATATTCACCAAGAGCAGTTGTAAGTGGAATAAAAAGTGTGGCTGGTATTGCAAATAAGCTGCTTATTAATTCCCCAACATTTCCAATTCTGTTAAGTGCCTGTTTGGCTCCATCCTTAAAAGCAATGCCGCATGCAATAGCTCCGGCTGCTACAGCCCCAAGGGCAATTCTTGTAGAAGTTTTGCTTTGGTTTAATTCTTGGGCAGAAAGGCCGGATTGAGCTAGTGGTTTTTCAGTTCTTGAAAAACTACTAGCTTGCCTTCGATAGGATGTAGAGCGGCCTACGCTTTTGTCAGTTGCTGAAGTTTGCATTTATTTGATTATGTAATAATAAGCTAATAAAACTGTCTTTAAAAAACAGCTAATATACACAAATGTGTATATTAGAATTGTATGAACATTAAGGAATTGCTGTCTAGTATTGCACTCTACAAATTTCCTTAACCAATATCTTGGTTAAGGCTTTAACTTTAATTAGAAATTTTTTTCTCAATTTATTTATGAATTTCTCTTTATTTGGTTAAGAAAAACGTTTATTATAGATAGGCAACCATTTTAGTTTTTAGCTATGGTAATTTGCGCCCGTAGCTCAGTGGATAGAGCAACCGCCTTCTAAGTGGTTGGTCGGACGTTCGAATCGTCTCGGGCGCGCATAGAAATTTTCAATTTTCAATTGTAAATTGTAAATTGAAAATTGAAACGGGCGCTTGGCGGAATGGCAGACGCGCATGACTTAGGATCATGTGGGCAACCGTAGAGGTTCAAGTCCTCTAGCGCCCAATAGGGCTACTAGCTCAATGGTAGAGCACACGCCTCTTAAGCGTTAGGTTATGGGTTCGAATCCCCTGTGGCCCAAGTTATTTTCGAAAATCACAAATCATCTTTCTTATTCAAATGCTCATTTAAAGATGACATTAAAAAAGATATTAATACTAGAATTCCAAACAATAAAAATATTTGACTAATAATTATCATAGACTTTCTTTCTTAGTATGATTTACCCAGAATTAGCCAATTATTTTTCTTAAATCTGATTTTGTTACTTTCAAAAGTTTTAAAGCAGTGCTTAAATCACATTTTTTATAGTGCATAACAATGGCTGCTTTTGTGTTTTTTTTAGCTTTTGTGAATAGAGAACTTGCTTTGTTAAGCGGTATTTTACAAATAATGGAGATAATACTGATTGCACGTTTAATTAGTTTTTTATTTGTGGGTTGTACATCTATCATTAGATTTTCATATATTTTACCTGACTTAATCATTGAAATTGAGCTGAGCATATTCAGTATAATTTTTTGTGCAGTGCCTGAGCTTAGCCGACTAGAGCCTGCAATAATTTCATCTTTTATATCTGGTGTAATCTTATAATTTGATATTTTTACAAGGGTTGATTTTGGATTTGTAGTTATTCCAATTGTTAAAGCGCTTTTCTTCTTAGAAAATTTAATAGCAGAAAGTGTATAAGGAGTTTCTCCGCTGGCTGATATACCTACTACCACATCGTTTTTTGTAAGATTGATTTTTTTTAGATCTTTAGCTGCCAGTGCTAAATTATCCTCAATACCTTCTTTTGCCATAAACACAGCCTCTTTTCCACCTGCAATAATTCCTAGAAATAAATCTGTACTGAATGTAGGTTTGCACTCAACTGCATCTAATATCCCTAATCTTCCGCTGGTTCCGGCACCTACGTAAATCATCCGCCCGCCACTTTTTATTTTAGAAATGATTTTATTAATTACTTTTGTTATGTTTGATTTTTGACTTTTTATAGAATTAATTGCAGCTAGTTCTTTATTCAGGAATAAATTAGTTAGTTCACTGGTTGACATTAAATCTAGGTTTTTATTTGTCATGTTTTAATTTTCTAATATTCTTTTAGCTGCCATTTTAGCAACATTATTAAAAATAGGTCCGCAGACTGTATTTCCCCATCCTCCACCAGTTTTAGGATCATCTACTACGACTAAAGTAAGAATTTTTGGATCACTAGCAGGCAGATAGCCTATAAATGATGCAACTGTATGTCCTGCCAGGTATCCTTTTCCATCAGCTCTTATTTTTTGTGCAGTGCCGGTTTTTCCTGCCACTTCATATCCAGGTACATTACCTCCTATATATGCCATTGCTTCCACGCTTTCTTTAACACTTTGTTTTAATAAACCTGAAACATAATCTGCAACTTCCGGTGAAATCACTTCTTCGATTATTGGTTGATAAGGACTTTCATTGATTAAATTATATTCTGGATCCCACGTGCCTTTTAATATATGAGGTTGAACCCAAATGCCATGATTTGCTACAGCATTAACTGCGCAGGCTAATTGTATGGGAGTAACAGAAACTGCACCTTGTCCAAATCCGGTTGTAGCAGAGTCAATAGTTCTCCACTTTTTGTGATTTAATAATAATCCCAGTGATTCCCCAGGAAGATCAACTTTTGTTCTGGTACCAATCATAAATTTTTGAATGGAGTTATAAAAAACTTCAGGTGGCATAGAAAGTCCTATATGAGCACTGGCTACGTTGCTGGATTGTTTAAAAAGTTCAAGTAAATTAATGTTTTGTGGTTTTGTTTTGTTATGATTTCTTAGTATCCTTTTGCCTACTGTGATTGAACCGGTATCAAAGTAAGTAAAATTTTCATCAATTAGCATATTTTCAAGGGCACTTGATATGGTAACTATTTTAAAAGTAGAGCCAGGCTGATAAATATCAGTGATTGCCCAGTTTTTAATGGATTTTTCTTTGTAGTAAAAGTTTGGATTATAGTTGGGATATACTGCCCATGCAAAAATTTCACCTGTTTTTGGAGAAATTACTAATATAGAACCACGTTCGGCTCTTGATTTTTGAATTGCTTCAATTAATTCTTTTTCTGCATATTCCTGAAGTGCTGAGTCTATTGTTAGCACGATGTCATTTCCCTGTGGGTAAAGTTTATTAGTGGTTTTTGTTGATATTTTTGTTAATAAATCTTCGTGTGAATATTCAACCCCGTTTTGTCCTATGTGATCAGTGTTTACATAGCCAAGAAGGTGAGATGCCATTTTATTAAGCGGGTAGATTCTAGATACTCTGGGTTCAAAATGCACAAAATCAATCTGTGAATCTTTAATCTTTTTCATTATATCCAGGCTAACTTCCGGGAATATTTTTGTGTTCTTTCTTTGATTAAGCTTTTTAATAAGATTCTGCTGACTTATTCTTAAAATCTTACTTAGTTTAATTACTTTATCTTCAGGAATTGCTTTTGATTTATCGACGTTGTTGTAAATATCATAGGTGACAAGATCCAATGCAAGCAAAGAGCCGTTTCTATCTCTTATATCTCCACGTAATATGATCTTTGGCATGCTAAATTGTAACTTAGCTTTAGAGACAATTTTTTTAGAGCTTACTACTTGCAGATTAAACAGCTCTAGCCATATTAAAAAAATAAATGAAAAGAAGAAAAATAGCCATATATAAAATCGTTGCTTGAAATTTAAAAACATATGCAAGCAAGATTATATATTAAAAACCTGCAAATTGAATAGAAGGATATTTTTTTATCTGATTAACTTTTGAATAGATGTTGTTATTTCGCTCATTTGTGTTTTTTACGTAAATAATTTCTTTTGAATCTTCCATTTTATAAAGCTCTGCATTTAAAAATAATTTATTGTAACTAGAAGCCTGATTTACCTTTGCAAGTAAAACTGATTTTTTATTTGCGAGGTTTTTTGCATTATCTGATAATTGAAAATTTTGAGCTTGTAAGGGAAGGGAAACGCAGGTTATAAACAAACAACAAGCAATCATAAAGACAGAAGAGAGAACGATGAAATTAAAGGCAGATCTGAGTAAAAGTCTTGAGCTGACTTTTACTCCAAATGGGAGAGTAAGTATTTTTGCAACTTTTGGAGAAGTTGTGAATCCGTCAACTTTATAAGGAGGATTCAGGACAAGTGAACTTAAAACCTGACTTTTATAAATGTAGTTTTCGTTTATTGGATTTGATTTTGAGTATAAAGTCATTTATATAATTTTTTCAGCTGCTCTTAATTTTGCGCTTCTTGCCCGTGGATTATCCCTCATTTCATTTTCGGAAGGAATTACTGGCTTTTTTGTTAAAATCTTAAAACTTTTATTGAACTTTAAAAAGTTTTTTGTAATTCTATCCTCTAATGAGTGAAAAGATATCACAGTTAGTCGGCTCTCGGGTAAAAGTGGTTCCTGAATAAAACAAAAAAATTGTTCCAAGTTTTCAAGTTCTTTATTTACTTCTATTCTTAAAGCCTGAAAAGTCCTGGTTGCAGGGTGGATTTTATAAAATTTGCCTTTAGGATAACAAGATAAAACTAGCCTTGCTAGCTCTACAGTATCCTTTATTTTGCCTTGTCTTTGTCTGATTTCTATGATTTTTCTTGCAATTCTTCGGGAATACCGTTCTTCTCCATATTTGTAAATAATATCTGCAAGTTCAACTTCACTATATGAGTTTATTACTTTCTCTGCTGTTAAGCCTTGGCTTTTATCCATTCTCATATCCAAAGAAGCACTTGCTTTAAAGCTAAAACCTCTTTTTGGGTCATCTAATTGCAGTGAATTAACCCCTAGATCTAGAAGAACTCCGCCTGTTATCTTTTCTATATTTATACTTTTTAGTACTTCTCGTAATTCAGTAAAATCTGAATGGAAAAGATAACAGTTTTTATAACCTTTTAATCTCTCTTTAGCAATGTTAAGAACTATTTCGTCCTTTTCCAGCCCTATAAGTTTTCCGTTTTCACCAAGCTGTTTAAGAATCTCAATACTGTGTCCTCCACAACCTAAAGTACAGTCTACATAGATTTTATCTTTTTGAATATTCAGGAATTCAATTACTTCGTTTAATAAGACAGGCTTATGAAGCTGAAAATCATTAAAATCTTTATCGTTAATATTATTTTTCACAAATAAGTTTTAACAGGATTGCTTTTTGAGCATGAAGCCTGTTTTCTGCCTGCCGATAAATAAATTTAGAATATTTATCAAAAACACTTGCTGATATTTCCTGTTCCTTATGTGCTGGCAGACAATGTAAGACCACTGCATTTTTATCAGCATGTGAAACAAGCTCGTTATTAATCTGATAAGGAGCAAAATCCTTCTTTCTTTTTTCTGCTTCTTTTTCCTGTCCCATGCTTGCCCATACATCAGTGTAAAGAATATGTGCATTTTTAGCTGCAGCATGAGCGTCATTTGTAATTTCAATTTTAATTTTTGGATTTAATTTTCTGGCTGTTAGTATAAATTCTTCGCTAGGTTCGTAATTTTTAGGAGTAGCAATGGATATATTAATATTTGCCAAAGCACAACCCAAAAGCAAACTATGTGCCACGTTATTTCCATCTCCGACATAAGTTAATTTTAATCCATTCAAGTCTTTAAAAATCTCAGTTATTGTAAAAAGATCTGAAATAATCTGGCAAGGATGTTCTTCATCACTTAAACCATTGATTACAGGTACTAATGAATATTTGCCAAGTTCTTCAACCTGTTTATGTTCAAATGTTCTTATTACTATTCCACTTACATATCGACTTAGAACATTTGCAATGTCTTCCACGTTTTCCCTGGTACCTACGCTTATCTCATCCATTTTAATAGTGACGGGCTGTCCACCAAGCTGATTAATTCCAACTTCAAAACTAACTCTTGTTCTAAGGCTTGGTTTTGCAAATATCAGTGCAATGCTTTTTCCTGAGAGTGCATCTGATTTTAAGTGAGGATTTGATTTTATGTTTTTAGTTAAACTTAATAATTCTTGTAACCAATCTGATGTAATATCAGCTATGCTTATAAGATCAGTTTTTTTGGTTTTTATCTCAGGCATTTTACTATTTTACTATCCTTTATTTAGTGATTTTCACTATTTTTACGCCAGAATAATAATGTGTAAGAATTTGTTCATAAGTTAAGCCTTTTTCAGCTAGTGCCTTAGAGCCCCATTGTGAAAGCCCTAGTCCATGCCCGTACCCTCTTCCAGCAAATTTCACAACGTCTTTTTCAATCTTTAGATTAAATTTAGAACTTGGTAATTTTAAAGCTCTTCTAAGCTCTTCACCTCTTAGTTTTTTTTGTCCTTTGATACCAATCACATTAAGCCACATGATTCTGTTTGCAACACTTTTAGAAATAGGAATTATATCTTTTATTTCTCCTATATTTAAATCCTTTAAAAGATTATTAATTTCGTTTTTTGAATAATTTCTATACCATTGAAAATGAGGGGAGTTATCATCATAGTCTGGTCTGGGCTTTATATGTTCTGATGGTTTTTCATTCCATAAATTCTCAATGCTGTCAGTGTAACCGCCGCCACTTGAATGATATAAAGCAATTAAAGGTTTACCGTCTTTGCCTAAAAGAATAATTCCTTCAGTTTCTTTTACTGCATTTGTAGTGGATTTTTTTTCAGAAGAAATGCCCAGATATACCTGATCCTCTACACTGGATTCAAGATCATAGCCTTTACTTTTTCGCCTTCCCATATATCCGTAAGAATAAGATCTTGCTGCTACTGCCTGTGCTTTTAAGGCTTCTTTATGCCATTTGTTTGGTATTTCAGAAGGTACTACGCTGAGTAAATAATCTTCGATGTCTACATTATTTGCTACTGTAATATTTTTTTTGTCTCCATTAGTAAATATTATTAATCTTCCGCGATACCAGCGATCATTACAGAAAACCAAACCTTTGTCCGGAATAAGCTCTATAGGTCCTGTAAAGCTGCCTATACTTGCATCAGTTAATTTATTTGTAATGCTGATAACACCATTTACGGTTTTTATCAGATAAGTTTCCATTTTTCTTATTTTAATTATTTCTTTGTTCGTGAAGATATTAATAAGTCTTGAGTTGGTGTCAGATCCTATTTTTATATTTTGATCAGAGGTAATCAAGCCTATTTTTATGTTCATGCTTATTGCAGGAACATAAGAAGTAAAGCAAAATAAGCCAATAAAAAACAAGAAGTTAAATAAAATATTTTTTAATTGGGTTTTCATTTTCTTAGAATTAAGCCCAGCAAAAGGCTTAAAATTATGCTTAATATAATTGATGTTGCTAGCGGAAAATAAAATGTAAAGTTTCCCTTTTGAATAAGAATATCGCCAGGAAGTTTTCCTAAGCCAATCCCAAGTTTCCCTAAGAAAAATAAGATACTCCCGCAGATAAGAAAAAAAACTCCAAAAAAAATAAAATATTTTGCTAATGAGGTCAAATCCATGATGGTTACTTGCAACTAGAAGCCCAGCAAAGGTTTAAGCTTCTTGCAGCATGAGCTTCATCAACTCTTCCTACTGGTGTATTATATGGTGCGCCATTTACAAGTTCTGGATTTGATATAGCTTCAGCAGCTACTTGTTTCATAATTTCAATAAATCTGTCCAGTTCTTCTTTTGATTCTGTTTCAGTAGGCTCAATCATTATTGCTTCCTGTACTACTAGCGGGAAATAAACCGTAGGTGAATGTACTCCAAAATCCAGAAGCCTTTTTGCAATTGCCAGAGTGCTTACACCGTGTTTTTTTTGTCTTTTACCCGAGAGAACAAATTCATGCATGCAGTCTATGTCATAGGGCAAATCATAATCTTTTTTTAAATTTTCTTTCATATAATTTGCATTTAGTACTGCATCTTTACTTACCTGATTAAGTCCTTCTTTTCCGTTTGCCCAGATATAAGCTAATGCTCTGACAAACATTCCAAAATTACCGTAATATCCTTTCACTTTTCCTATGGAATCTTTTCTGTCATAATCCCAATAAAAGACTCCGTCTTTTGATTTGCTTAGAATAGGAATTGGTAAACAAGGTTCTAATTTTTCATTACAGCAGACCACGCCTGCTCCAGGTCCGCCGCCGCCGTGCGGAGTAGAAAAAGTTTTATGTAAATTAAGGTGACAAACATCAAATCCCATATCTCCTGGTCTGGCTATGCCCATGATGGCATTTAAGTTTGCACCGTCATAGTATTGAAGAGCTCCAGCTTGGTGAACAAGTTTAGTGATGGTAAGAATATCTTCTTCAAAGATTCCAAGAGTATTTGGATTTGTAAGCATTATTGCAGCAGTGGTTTCATCCAGGTTACTTTTAAGCGAATCTAGATCTACCTGTCCTTTATTGTTTGATTTAAGTTCTACCACTGTAAAATTACACATGCTGGCTGTAGCTGGATTTGTGCCATGAGCAGTATCAGGTACTAGTACCTTTGTTCTTTTTTTATCACCTTTTTTTTCAAAGTATTTCTTTATCATCAGAAGTCCGGTTAATTCTCCATGAGCACCTGCTGCTGGTTGCAATGTTATAGCTTTAAAGCCGCTGATTTCTTTTAAGTACTCACTTAAGATAAACATTATTTCAAGTGCGCCTTGAACCTGGTCTTCTGGTTGTAATGGATGAAGGTTTGAAAGTCTTTCAAATCTTGATACAAGTTCATTTATTTTAGGGTTATATTTCATGGTACAGGAGCCAAGGGGATAAAATCCTTTGTCAATTGAAAAGTTTTTACTTGCAAGTTCTGAAAAATGCCTTATTAATTCAAGCTCTGATACTTCGGGTAGGTTCAGTTTTTCTCTTCTAATATAATTTTCAGGTATAAGATCTAAGATAGGTTTTGAAGGTTCATTTTCTGCCTGAGGTACGTTTGCGCAGATTCTGCCGGGTTTTGATTTTTCGAAGATGAGTTTGGACATAAAATTCTTAAATGCTATGAGCTTATATTTTAACTTGAAGGCGAGGTTATCAACCTCGCCTTTTAAACAACTCAAGTGATCTTGTGAAAATAAAATGTATATATCTATTGCAGGATTTTTAAATGAAATTCATTGATTCCTACGTAACATTTTGAGAACATTTATCAATAGAGGCTTAATCTGAGAAAGATTTTCAGTAATAATAATTATTTGAGAAAGACTATCAATAAATTATGCCCATAGCTACGCGACAAGTATTAGTTCTTCGAGAAGCTTTTAATAAAGCTGGGAAAATGATTTCTTCCAGGAGTAGTCCATTAATTCATGGCCTGAGTTCACAACAATTTACTGCTGAATTAGGAGATGGATATTTCAGAGCACAAAATAATTTTCCATGGAGTCCAGGGATAGCAGCTGCAGCAATTGAAACAGCAGGAGCAGGAGCACTTTTAAAATGTTTTCCTGGGATAACAACAAAAGTTAATCTTGCTACAACACTAATTGAATTTGTAAATGCAGCTGTTTCAAATTCAAAAAAAATCCCTAAACTTATAAAAGAAGATTTTCTTGCATGGTTACAAGTTATTGCTGGGATTTCAGGTTTTATTGGAGTAATAAAAGAAAATTTATTTGATAGTCAAAAACATGATTTCAGCCGTGTTCCTTTTTGGGAAAAAGTAGGTTTAAGTGTTGCTTCTGCTTTTAATGTATTTTCAATGGCTTCAGGTGCCATTGAAAAAAGTTTATTATCCATGGTTTGTAAAAATAGGGACGAAGACAATGAACTAAGATCAATCCCTGAATATAGAACAAGCCGATCTTCTGCTCAAAGTGACAGAAGGTGCCAGTATGAATGGTTTGGAATGGCTTTACTTCCCTGGCTGTATAACTTTACATGGTTAAAAAAAGTAGCTGATGTTTTAATATCTTACTTTGCTCTTAAGGAAGGCTGTGAAACATTTGCTGAGCGTATTGATAAGGGTGAAGTAATGTTCCCTTTTCTTCCCGAAAAGTGGCAAGGAGAGAAATTAAAAGGACTTGTGAAATTTTCAGATGATCCCTTTTTCTTTCTTAGAAAAGAAGATAAAGAAAAAAATGACTACAAACTTCTTTGGCCTTATGATAGGTTTATAGAATTTTTAATAGGTACAGAATCAGATGAAAATGGCCCAGGGAGTAGTGGTTTTAGAAATTATTGCATAGCTCCAATGTTTAGTTTTTTTGGATGTAAAGATCTGCCTCATTATTACCTCGATAATGATGGGAATATAATTGTTGAATTTGAAGAACAGGACAATTCGTTTGGAAATGAAGGACCAATGATTGCAGGAAGTGTTCCTGCTACTGAATCACTTAGATATGCTGGTGGCGTAGGGAGATAAATCTAATAACGATAATGTGCAAAGGCTTTATTTGCTTCTGCCATTTTATGTGTATCTTCTTTTTTCTTAACAGCAGTTCCTTGTCCGTTAAATGCATCTGATAATTCACTGGCAAGTTTTTCACTAAATGATTTTCCTGATCTGCTTTTGGCTGCATTTATAAGCCATCTGGATCCAAGTGATTCACCTTCAAATTGACCTACTTCAATAGGTACCTGATATGTACTTCCACCTATTCTTCGGGCTTTAACTTTTACAAGCGGGGTAACATTTCGAATTGCTTTTTTGAATATTTCTATTGGTTCTTGTTTTGTTTTTTCTTTTACAAGATCAAAAGAACTATAAACTATTCTTTGCGCAGTGGATTTTTTACCGTTTCTCATTACACGATTTATAAATCTTTGAACCTGTGTGCTTTTAAATTTTGAATCTGGTTCAACTGGTTTTCTTTTTTCGTAATCGCCTTTACGGGTCATATTTTATATTCCTCTATTTTGCTGCTGGTGTTTTTCCTGGCGTGCCTTGTTCGAGCTTAGTTCCATATTTTGAACGACTTTGTTTTCTATCTTTTACGCCTTGTGTGTCAAGAGTACCTCTTACGATATGGTATCTGACACCAGGTAAATCTTTTACCCTTCCTCCACGAATTAATACCACTGAGTGTTCCTGTAGATTGTGTCCGACTCCTGGAATGTAAGCAGTAACTTCAGCTCCATTGGTTAACTTTACACGTGCAATTTTTCTTAAAGCTGAATTTGGTTTTTTTGGTGTGGTAGTTTTAACCTGTGTACAAACACCTCTTTTCTGAGGACAACTCTGTAGTGCAGGTGATTTTGTTTTTACCGTTATTTTTTTTCTTTTTTTAGAGACTAACTGATTAACTGTGGGCATCTTATTTCCTTACTTTAAATAAACCCGCAAAGTAAAATACTACAATGCTTTACTGGTTTTTTGTCAAATATCTGAAGAGAGATAATCAGAGGCAGATTTTAGATAAAAGTTAAAATTATATTCAAAAATATTAAAAAATCCTCATTTTTATTGGTATTTTGACACATAAGCCCTATTATATGACCAGGGGAATATATAAAAGCTAGTCTTACAAATCATATGTGCAAAATGTAAATTAAGTGTGAATTGTAATTATAATCATGACTAAATATAGGATAAATAAAACGGTTATTAAGAAAGGTTTTGTCCGACTTGTTCGGCAAAACCTGGTTAATGGGAAGTGTAAATTGCCAAGAGCACTTTGCAAAGCCGGCGAAGTGAATTATGAACGAGCCGGCGGTGAAAAAAAATATGAGTTATAAACCTGAACAATTACTTAATGCAATAGTTAACTGTTCCCCAGATGGGTATGTAGCTTCAGATGAATTTGGCAAAATAACTTTTGTTAATGAAATCATAGAAAAAATCACTGGCTGGACGCATAAAGAACTTCTTGGTCAGGAAGTGGCAAAATTTTATTCTTTGCCTGAGAGTTTAATAAGTAGTCTCTCAAGCGGTGAACCTGTTTCAGTGCCGCAGGCAGCAATTTTATTTCGGAGAGATGGAAAAAAAATCACATTGCGTGCAAGACAAATCGAGATAAGAGAAACTAATAAAAATAAAAATGACCAAAAATTTTGTGGCTATCTGACAATCTTTCATACTGAATATCCGACAGGTTCTAGTGCTGATAGGGCTCAGGTAGAGTTTGTAAGTACTGTAAGCCATGAATTAAGAACCCCGTTAACCAGCATTAAAGGCTTTGCTGAAACATTGCTTAGATCCTGGAGTATACTGGCTGAAGAAAATAAAAATAAATATATAACCATTATTAAGGAGCAAGCAGATAGACTCATAAGACTGGTAGAAGACTTATTGGCTGTATCAAGACTTGAATCACATAATTTTCAGCTTACAGTCAGAGCACTGGATTTAAAAAAGTATGTAAACAAAGTATGTGAATCACTCTCTGCAAAAAGTAAAAATCATAAAATCATACAAAAAATCGAAAATGATATTCCAAATGTCTGGGCTGATGCAGATCGCCTTGAACAAATACTTACAAACTTAATTGATAATGCAATTAAATATTCACCGAATGGTTCTTCTGTAACCATCGTGGGTTCATCACTTTTAAATGATCAAGGTTTAAAGGACAAACTTAAAATTCAAATCACTGATCAGGGAATAGGGATAAGTCAGACAGACCAGGAAAAAATATTCAGTAAGTTCGGAAGACTAGATAATCCACTTACCAGGCAAACACAGGGCACTGGACTTGGGTTATTTATTACAAAATCTCTTGTACTTGCTTTAAAAGGAGATATAAGTGTTAGTAGCAAGCCAGGAGAAACTACTTTTACTGTAATTCTTCCAGCTGTTATTAGTAGCCAGGCAATTCCACTTGGAGCAGGCAGTGATTTAAAAGTAAGTGAGTTAGAAAATAAACAAATATGAGTTCAGTTCAACTTACAACCAGAGTCCTTATAGTTACCAGGGAAGAAAATCAGCCTGTAATGATGGCTTTGGAGCAGGCAGGATTTAAGGTTGAAAAGGTAGACAATATTACTAAAGCTGAAAATATATTAAAGTCTCTTCGACCGGATTTAATATTGCTTTACAGCGATATGACCGGTGATCATGGACAACATTTTTGTACTTTTATTAAATCTGTTGAAATTAATCCCCGCCCTATTATTGTTTTTTTAGTGCATGAAAATAATCCAGACGAAAGAATAGAAGTCTTAAGAGCTGGAGCAGATGATGTAATTTCTTATCCAATTTCCGGCAAAGAAATTGCATTCCGAATAATGGCTCACATCCGCAGAAGACAGGAGACTCACGTTAATTTACTTACCGGACTTCCAGACGGTGTAATAGCAAATAATTTAATAGAACATTGCATAGCTGAGGTAGATAATTGGGCAGTGCTTTCAATTGATCTTGATAATTTAAGAGTTTATAACGAAACATATGGTGAGAGCAGAGGAGATCAAATGATTAAAGCACTAGCAGCAGTACTTAAATCTGTTTTAACTCCAGATGATTTTCTTGCTCACAGAGACAGTGATGATTTTATTCTTGTAGCACGTACTGAAAATCCTGAAGCTGTAGCTGAAGAAATATGCAGAAGATTTGATTTTATAGGACCACGTTTTTATACTCAGGAAGATGCTTCACGAGGATATGTAATTGGAGTTGGTCCAAAAGGTATTAGGAGAAGAGTCCCTCTTGTTTCCATAAGTATAGGAGTTACTGCTAAAGGACGAAGAAAATTTTCAAGTGCAGTTGAAGTTTTACAGGTAGCACGTGATATGAGATATCTGGCAAAAAGCAAGATTGGATCTGACTGGGTAAGTGACAGATTAAGACTTGCAGCAAATGAGACTGTGAAAAAAGACAACAGAATAAAAATACTAGTAGTTGAACCGGATGCATCCATGTCTCTTTTATTAAAGGATACACTGGAAATGGAAGGTTATTTTGTAGAAGTATCTCATAGTGCTCATGAGGCATGGACACTTACAAATAAATGGCAGCCGGAATTAATTTTGCTTGAAACAGATATGCCTTACGGTGAATTTGATGGGTGGGAATTAACTAGTAAAGTAAAACAAAACCCTCAACTGGCAAGAATATGGATTATTATGACCACTAAAAATTCAGATCATACCAGAGCGCTTGAGTGTGGTGCAGATCTTTATCTTCCAAAACCTTATGAACTTCAGGTACTTTTTTCAGAGATAAGATATTTACTCAGAACCAGAATCAAATCGAGCATTTTACTTTAACAGGATTTATGCAAAAGAGTGAGCAGTGATAGGGCATCCGAAGCCTGCGTGTGCCTTGTGTGCACAAGCAGGCGAAGTGGTGCCTTATCCTGTGAACTTTGCATAAATCACATTTGAGATTTAGTCGTCAGAACTTGCTAGTTTAAAATCTGAGGCTTTAACATTCTGTAAAAAGCTTTTAAATGCTTCAGTGTCTTCATCGTCAGACTCCATTTCAGTAGGTATAGTACCGTCTGCAAAAACTTTTTCAGAAATCATAATAGGACAATTTACTCTTAATGAAACTGCAATTGCATCGCTTGGTCTTGAATCAACAGGGATCATTTCCCCTATTTTATTTTCAAGAATAATAGAAGAGAAATAAGTATTTTCATTTAAGTCATTTATTTCTATGTGATGTATTTTATGTCCGGTTCCTTCAATAATATTAATAATGAGATCATGTGTCAGTGGTCTTTCTGGTTTAAATCCTTCAAGTGCTCTTGCAATAGCCTGTGCTTCTGCATGCCCTATCCATATCGGAAGAGCACGTTTTTTTGATTCGTCATTTAAAATAACCAGTGGGTGGTTATTTCTAACGTCAAGTGCAATTCCTGTTACAAACATTTCAATCATTATTAGTTACCTTAAAATATGTTTCATTACGATTTTACTTTAATTCGACAAAAACATCATAATCTAAAGAACCTTTAAGAAATTGATTTTTAACTATATTCCCTAAAATAGCTTAAAACCCTCTATTTTACTTGTTCTTAAGGTTTGGAAGGGATTTGAGGCATAAATGATATATATTTAAATATTCTAAACTTACAAAACAATATGGTTAGTTTTGGGAGCCCTGAAACACATTAGTAGGAGTTGAAGTTTTTCCTGGTATCAGGATTTCAACTTTAATTTCAGGCATCATATTGGAAATATTTTTTATGAGATTTTCGCCTGGCTCAACCCAAAGTTTTCGATCAAGCATAAGCCTGGTGGTTTTATTCTCCTTTGTGGTTTCGATAAAAATCGGACAAAACTGATTGGGTTTTTCTTTTTGAAGAATACTTCTTAGTGAATGAATGGTGGTATAAGTATCATTATTCAATGAAACTTTCTCAGGTATTTTTATAAGAAGAAATTTTAAATCTTCCAATGGATGTAATGCTTTAATTTGAAGGCTTATATTACCTTCGCTTTTTTGTTGCAGTCTGCCTATAATTGCAAGAGTCGTTTCTGGTACAAGAAATTCTCCAAACTGTGCTAGCTGATCAGAAAAAATCACAGCTTCTACTTTTCCTAACATATCTTCTAACTGTACAATTCCAATAATTTTATTTGTTTTTGTCAGTCTTTTATTTACCTCACTAACAACAGCAACTGTCAGAATCTCAGTATTGTCTGGTATTTCATGTATTTCCGAGAGATTACAGGATGCAATTTTTAAAACATAGTCCGGTACATTTTCAAGTGGATGGCTTGAAATGTAAAAACCGGTGAGCTCTTTTTCCATAAGTTGAAGTTCTTTCTGGGAAAATTCTCCTATATCACTATGGGTTTTTCCGCTCCCATTTAAATTTTCGATAAATTCTGAAGGAGCCCCAAATAGATTTAACTGACCGCTGGATGAAAGCTCTTTTCTTCTTTGACTAAGGCCCACTGTTTCTTCAAGAGATTCAATTAGATATTTTCTGTTTTGTTTCAGAGAATCAAATGCACCGGATTTAATTAACGATTCCAAAGTTTTTTTATTTGCAGCTCTTAAATCAATCAGTGAACAGAACTCTGATAAAGACTTAAATGTTCCGTTTTCTGATCTAGCCCTGATTATTTCGTTTACTGCTGGAATACCTACGTTTTTAATTGCAGCAAGTCCAAATCTGATTGAATTGTTCTGAATGTCTGCAGTAAAGTTTACTCCGGATAAATTTATATCTGGCGGTAGAATCAAAATCCCCATTTTTTTACATTCTGCCATGTAATATTTTATTTTGTCCTGATCATCTAGAACACTTGAAAGAAGTGCTGTCATGTATTCAATAGGATAATTAGCTTTTAAATATGCTGTTTGATAAGTAAGCATTCCGTAAGCTGCACTGTGTGATTTATTGAAACAATATTCTGCAAAGCTAACCATCATGTCATAAATTTCTTCAGCAAGTTTTGTATCGTATTTATTTTGTTTAAATCCGTCGATAAACTTGAGCCTGTATTTTGCCATTTCTTTGGGTTTCTTTTTACCCATTGCCTGACGCAAGAGATCGGCCTCTCCCAGGGTAAAGTTTGCCAGCTTAACAGCAATTTGCATGATTTGTTCCTGGTAAACAATAGAACCATAGGTATCTTTTAAAATCGGTTCAATGGCAGGAAGCAAATAACGGATTTCTCTCTTGCCATTTTTTCTGTCTATAAATTCATTAATCATTCCGGTATCCAGGGGACCTGGTCTGAAAAGTGCAATTAATGCAGATAAATCTTCAATGGTAGATGGCTTCATATCACGGGCTACTTGCTTCATCCCTGTGGAAGTTTCAAGCTGGAAGATACCTGCAAGTTGTCCTTCAGAAATCATCTTAAACACTTTTGAATCGTCAAGTGGAATTGATAAAAGATCTATTGTTTGGTTTCTTGTTTGCTTAATTATTTCAATTGCTCTGTTTATCATGGTCAGGTTTCTAAGTCCTAAAAAGTCCATCTTTAAAAGCCCAAGATAAGCAAGATCATCCATGCTGTACTGTGTAATTATGGTACCTTCATTGTTTTTTGAAAGCGGTACAATTTCTTTAAGGGGTTTATCAGAGATAACTACACCTGCAGCATGAACTCCAAATGTTTTATTAACACCTTCGATTTTTTCAGCAAGACTGACAATTTCTTTTACTTCAACGTTTGATTTATTTAACTCTTTAAATTCCTCATGATTTTCCTTCATCCAGGACAATTCTCTGGGCTTACCTCTTACTACAGGAATTAGTTTTGCTATTTTTTCTGATTCACTGTACGGATAATCTAAAACTCTTGCAATGTCTTTAATTACTGCTCTTGAGGCAAGTTTGTTAAAGGTAATTATTTGTGCAACCCGATCTGTACCATATTTGTTTTTTACATATTCAAGTACTTCGTCACGCCTTTCTATACAAAAATCAGTATCAATATCAGGCAGTGATTTTCTTTCTGGATTTAAAAACCTTTCAAAAAGCAAGTTATACTTCAGCGGGTCTATGTCTGTAATTCTTAATGCAAATGCCACAATAGAACCTGCTGCTGAGCCTCTTCCTGGTCCTACAGCAATACCGTTATCCTTTGCATATTTAATGAAATCCCATACAATTAAAAAATAATTTGCAAAACCCAGATTAAAAATTACTTCAAGCTCATGTTCTGTTCTTTCCTTAATTTCAGGTGTAGTGTTTTTATATCTTTTTTCAATTCCTTCCCAGACAAGCTTAGAAAGAAATTTTTCTTTTGTATAGCCTTCCGGAAGCGGATATTCCGGTAAGCGCATAAACGTTTCTGACAGAATATTATATCCTTCAATTTTTTCTGTAATCTCAAGAGGAGACATTAAAACTGCTTGTCTAATTGATTCGTTATCAAGCTGATCAGAGAAAAGCCTAAGCATTTCATTCCCATTTTTTACATATTCAGTTCCTGTGAAATGCATCCTGGGAAAGTCTTTTACAAGTTTATTAGTCTGAAGACATAACATTGCATCCTGTGCTATTGCATCTTCTTTATTTGTAAAATGACTGTCGTTAGTGGCTACAATTTTAAGATTTAATTCTTTTGCAAGTTTTACCATTTGAGGATTTACAAACTTTTCCTCAATTAAGCCATGATCCTGAATCTCAAGATAGAAATCTTCTCCAAAAATATTTTTATATATGCCTGCAATTTCACGTGCTCTTTCATATTCTCCTTTTAAAATTGTATTTGGAACTTCCCCTCCAAGACAGGCTGTAAGTGCTACTAATCCTTTACTGTGCTTTTCAAGAAACTCTTTGTTAACTCTTGGTTTGTAATAAAAACCATTTAAATTACTTTCAGTAACAATTTTTGAGAGATTAACATAGCCTATATCATTTTTTGCCAGTAGAATAAGATGATAAAGTGGGTTTCGTGTGGTTTTATCAAGGTGATCCCCATTTACAATATAGGTCTCACATCCTATTATTGGTTTTATTCCCTCACTTTTAGCTGCCCGGAATAACTCAGTAGCGCCATACATCACTCCATGGTCTGTTATTGCAAGGGCTGGAATATTATTTAGCTTAGCTTTTTTAATTAAATCTTTTATTTTGCTTGTACCGTCTAACAAGCTATATTCAGTATGTAGGTGCAATGGAACATGCTGTGGAATATCCTTAATGTCTGTTTCCATAGCGACATTCTAACATTCTTATTTCTTTGCTAATTTTGCGTCTAATCCCCAGACTCTTCCAGCACCATTTGCAAATGCTGCAAATTGAGAAAAGATTAAAATGATGTTTACAAATTGGGAAGGAATAGTAGTGGCCACAAAATAATAATTTAAGTTCATAAATATTCCGACAAAAGCTGCAATTCCCAATGGAAATCCAATAAGAAATGATATACCAGTTAATATTTCTCCCCATACAGTAAGCTGTGCAAAAATCTGAGAGTTTGGCATTATATATTGATTTAAAAAAGATGAATAAAATTCAAATGGTGAGTTCTTTGCAAAACTAGATAGTGTTCCTGGAAATGAACTTATGAATTCTTTGTTAAAAAGTTTACTTAACCCTGTGCTAAGCCAAATGTAACTTATTGAAAGTCGAAGTAATAATAGTGATAATTCGTTAAGTCTCATGAATAAACCTAAGCAGGAAGAACGTTAACTAGTTGTTTCCCTCTTCGTTTTTCAAATTGCACAAACCCATCAGAAAGTGCAAATAAGGTATGATCTCTTCCTATTCCTACATTATTTCCAGGGTGATATTTCGTACCTCTTTGTCTGATTATAATATTTCCAGCAATGACCTTTTCGCTACCATAAGCCTTAACTCCTAAATATTTGGGGTTGCTGTCTCTGCCATTTCTTGTTGAACCTACGCCTTTTTTTGATGCCATTTTTTCTCCTAACAGCTTATTTAGTTGCTTTTTTCTTTACTTTTGTGCTTTTTTCTTTTGAAGTATCTTCTGTGTCTGTTTTAATCTCTTCTTTTTTTACTTTAGCTTTTCTTTCTTCTGCTTTTGAAAGTACTTTACCATCCAGTTCAATACTTTCAATAAAAACTCTTGAGTAAAATTGTCTGTGACCGAATTTTTTTCTGGTACCTTTTTTAGGTCTCATTTTATAAACAATTACTTTATCGTCTTTGCCAGCTTCTATTACTTCACCTTTTACAGATGCACCGCTTATGTATGGACTTCCAACTTTGGATTCTTTTCCGTTTACCAGCATAAGAACATTATTAAGAGAGACCTTTGAGCCTTTATCTTCTGGGATTTTTTCAATATCAATAAAGCGGCCAGCTGCGGCTTTTATTTGTTTTCCACCTGTTTCAAGTATTGCAAACATAGGGTTTTTATTTTAACATGCTTTTATGTATATTTACTTTTTGCTTCTTTAATTGATCTTTGTAATTCTTTTTTCTTAATGGCTTCTCTTTTGTCATACATCTTTTTGCCTTTGCCAAGCCCGAGTTCAAGTTTTGCCCAGTTCTTTGAAAAGTAAATTTTAAGAGGGATTAAGTTCACATTTTTTTCTTTTACTTTCGAGTAAATTTTTAATATTTCTTTCTTATTTAAAAGCAATTTCCGCTTTCTTAAAGGAGTGTGATTAAATCTGTTTCCAAACTGATAAGGTGAAATATGACAGTTATATAACCAAACTTCTCCTTTCTCAATTTTTGCATAGCTGTCTTTTAGCTGTGCTCTGCCTGTACGAATAGATTTCACTTCTGTACCGGTCAATGCTATTCCACAAGTAATTGAATCTTCAATGAAAAAATCATGACGTGCTTTTCGATTCTCGATTACTACTGATTGTCTTTTTGATTTCGATTTATTTTTTTTGGATGGCATAATTAACGATTATAGTAGAGGCGTTGCATGCAACGCCTCTACATAACAAGAATGTTGTTGATTACCCCTTCTGTGGCTGAAGATTAGTGCCTATTAAGGTTCCTACTTTTTCACCCTGAACGATTTGTTTAATTAATCCTTTTGAGCTGAAGTCAAAAACAATAATTGGAATATTGCTTTCTTGTGCAAGAGCGACTGCAGCTGCATCTATGACTTTTAATTCTTTACTTAGAACTTCGTTATAAGTTAAATTACTATATTTTTTAGCTGTGGAATTTTTCTTAGGATCGCTGTCATAAACACCATCTACGCCATGTTTGGCCATAAGCAGAACATTGGCATCAATTTCAGCTGCTCTTAGAGCTGCAGTGGTATCTGTAGTAAAAAATGGATTACCTGTGCCTGCTGCAAATATTACTACTCTTCCTTTTTCAAGGTGTCTGACTGCTCTTCTTCTTATATAAGGTTCAGCAATTGCTCTCATTTCAATAGCTGACTGAACTCTGGTGTTTACATTTAACGATTCTAAAACTCCTTGCAGAACAAGACTGTTCATTACTGTGGCAAGCATTCCGATGTAATCTGCTGCTGCACGATCCATTCCTAGGGCAGCGCTGGATTGCACCCCGCGAAAAATATTTCCTCCGCCAACGACAATGGCTATTTGTACTCCAAGCTCATGTGCACTTTTAACTTCCTGTGCTATTTGATTTACAATTCTTGGATCAATTCCTGAGGATTGATTACCCATTAAAGCTTCGCCGGATAATTTAAGTAAGATTCTTTGATAAACAAACTTTGACATTGTTAAATTGTTAAGTTGGTAAATTGTTAACTAAGATATACCCACTGTGGTTTTTTGACTATCATTTGAAGATTTTTCAAATGTCTCACCAACATTGTAACGTATAAATTGAGCTACACGAATATCGGTATTTAATTGTTTGCTTTTATCTTTAATTAATTTTTCAATTGTTATGGTTTGATCTTTAATATATGGCTGATCCAGAAGGCATCTTTGAGCAAGTATTTTATCCAGCCTTCCCTTTACAATTTTTTCTGCTATTTCTTTTGGTTTATTAGCTAAGTCTTCTTTACCCAGTTCAATTCTTTTTTCGTTTTCTATAATGTCTTGTGGAATTTTTGTTTTATCAATATATTCTGCCTGAGGCTGAGCAGCTGCAATGTGCATTGCAATGTCTCTTGCCAGTTGTTCCAGCTCAGCTGATGTTGCATTTGAACTTGCAGTTAGTTTTACCAACACTCCGATTTTGTTTCCTACAGGATGTATATAAGTTCCTATGATTCCTTCATCGCTGTTTAATTCATAAAGCTCATATCTTCTGATTTGTATATTTTCTCCAATGGTTGCAATTCTGCTTGAAATTAAATCAGATATAGATGCTCCGCCTGCTTTAATATTTAATAAATTATCAATGGACTTTGATTTGTTTGTTAATATACAGTCTAATATAGTTCTAGACAGTTCAACAAACAGTTCGTTTTTTGCTACAAAATCAGTCTGTGTATTTATCTCAAGGATGGCTCCTGTTTTCTTATCGTTTGAAATTTTGCTAGCCACAATACCTTCAAGAGCAGCTTTTTCTGCTTTTTTTGCAGCTGCAACCAATCCTTTTTGTCTTAAAAGTTCCCCAGCTTTTTCAATATTACCATTGGCTTCAGTAAGAGCATTCTTACACTCCATCATGCCAGCACCTGTTTTTTGTCTGAGGTTAGCTACGTCTTTTGCAGTGAATGCCATGTTTTTAGGTTGCTTCCTGTTCTTGTGGAATTGCTGTAGCTATTATTTCCTGTACTAATTTTACAGGAGATTGTTTTAGATTTGTGTTAGATAGTTTTTTTGAAAATCCGTTTTTACTTGCAGATGATTTATGTACATCAGGAATCTGACCTTCGTGACCTTCGATAATTGCATTTGCAACTATGCCAGTGATTAATTTTACTGACCTGATTGAATCGTCATTACCGGGAATAGGATAATCGATTCCTTCAGGATCACAATTCGAGTCTATCATTGCTGTAACTTTTACACCCATTTGTTTGGCTTCTTTAATAGCAATTTGTTCTTCCTGCTGATCAATTACAAATAAAATATCAGCTTTTCCTCTCATGTTTTTAATTCCACCCAGAGTTTTTTGGAGTTTATCAAGTTCTTTGTTAAAAACAGAAAGCTCTTTTTTGTTTGTATGTGCAAGGGTTCCGCTTTCCTCCATTTCTTCCAGTTCTCTTAGTCTGTTTAGTCTTTGTCTGATGGTGTCAAAATTTGTCAGAAGTCCACCTAGCCATCTTCTGTTTATATAAAATGCTCCGCATCTAATAGCTTCTTCTTTAACGATTTCTGAAATATGTCTTTTTGTGCCGACAAAAATAATGTTTTTTTTCTGTGAAGCTGCTTCTTTTAAAAATGTACATGCTTTTTCAAGAAGATCAGTGGTTTTAATAAGATTAATTATGCATACCCCGTTTTTATCTCCATAAATGTAAGGTTGCATTTTTGGATTCCATTTTTTTCTTAGGTGTCCCAAATGAACACCGGCTTCTAATAGATCTTTTATTTCTACAGTTTGCATCTTAAAAAGTGTATTTTCCCCTTTATTTGTTTTTAATATTCAACGGACAAGCCATAATGAATTATAACTTGGTCATTTTACCACGCAAAATATTTGGAATAACAAATATTATTTTTTAAAGTAAGATACTTATCCCTGCAAATTATTAATGATATGGTACGAAATCATTAGGATTAAACGGTACTGCAATAGGTCCTGATAAATACCTGTTTTGTATTTCAGGTGAAAAATTAGCCAGGTCTTCTCTTTGAAGTTCAATATTAAACATTGTTTGTCCCCTGGTAATAAATACCTTTACTTTGGTTCCAGGTTTTCCTGAGAGCATTTGATATACACCATCTGATGTAAGATAATCTGTTCTCGTTCCATCAATTGCAAAAATTAAATCTCTGGGTTTTAATCCTGCTCTGCTAGCTGGTGAATTTGGATAAACCTGTTCTACAAATGATGAATAACCTGTTTGATGTATGAACTTTAAACCAATTACTCCGATACCTGTTAATGGTTTTACTTTAGTAATGTCTTCTCTGATGTTTCCTTTTAAAGTCACGCCTTGATTATTTTCTTCTTGAAGCCAGGGAGGCAATTTAAGATCAAGTTCTTTAATTGCAAAAGCATTGCTATTTAAACTTAAAGCAAATATAAAAGATAACAAAAAGTAATAGTAGTATTTCATAGTCTTATAACCTATAGAATTTAGATCCTTAACATTAAAGAATTATTAAACCCCTGAAATTTGGTTCAAAAAGTTTTATATCCCCTATTTGTACTATATCGGCTCTTTTTGTTTGGTCTGTATTTTAATAGCTTCAATTAAATCATTAGGAGTGATAAACCCATGTTCTAGTAGTATTTGCCCTACTGGTTTGTGTTCTTTTCCTTGGAAATCGAGTTCTTGTTGTTCATTCAGAGCAATTTTTAACTGTTCTTCGGTGAGTACCCCAAGACTTATTAAAATTTCACCGAGTAAATATTTTTTCTGTGTCATTTCTTAATAGCTTAACCAATATTTTTCAATGTTGCAACTTTATATAAATTCCTGCTCAGGGAAAATTGCTTTACTAAGTTATGTTCCCATATATAATTAGTTTAAAGCAACTTCTCGGGTTTTCTCAATATGCTAGGGGCAACCTTTCAAGAAGCTATCTTACTGTAAGAGCCATTAGGTATACCCAAAAATTTAACTTATGGCTGCTTAGTTTCCTACCTGACCAGGTTCACTGAATCTTTGCCATACCTAACAGCGGTTATTATTATAGCTCAAGACAGCTTGAGCTTCCATGGGTCAATCTTCTTACTTAGTATTATTGATAAAATAAGCAAGGCGAAAAGATATAGTAAAAAATGATTAATATCTATCTATGAATGAAGCAATATCAGTAATAATGCCAGCATTTAATTCTCAGGATTATATTGTAAGAGCTGTCAAAAGTGTCTTAAGTCAAACATATCAGAATTTTGAATTGATTATTATTTCAGATGATTTATTTGATTACAAACAATTTTTAGAGTCGAAAGGGATCATTAATAAACGAATTAAGTATTTTAATACAGGGAAGTATAAAACCAGTCCGTCATTTGCTAGAAACATTGGCTTATCACTTGTAAAGAACAATATTGTTGCAGTATTGGACAGTGATGATACTTTCATTCCTGAAAAGCTTCAATTACTGCTTCCAAAAGTGATTGATTATGGGGTTGCTACATGTGCTTTAAACTATAGAAAACCTGATGAAACATTAATAACAACTATTGGTGATGATGCAAACCAAAATATACTCACAGCAGATACTTTTCCATTTGTTAATTTTGGAGGCAATAGCATGATAGTTCTTGACATAGAAAAAATCCCCATTAAATTTTGTGAAATCTATCCGGTAATGGAAGATCTGGTTTTTGTTATGAGTTGTTTTGATTATGTTGAAGAAATATATCACCATTCTAAACCATTACATAACTACTATTTTTCTTCTACATCACTTAGCAATAATCAAAACACAAACAATTTGTTTATTGATACAAAAAAAGAGATGATTAAACAAATTGATTTGAGTTTATTTCCTGTAAAAAATGCAATTGCACAAAAATCAACTAAACAATTCCTTGAAATCTCCATAGATTGCGAGACTAAATTTTCTAAGCTTAAACAAAAAAATAAAGAAGCAGCATTTATTCCCTTTTTAAAAGAAACACTAAAATCATATGTAAGTTAAAGATCTAAAGCGAGATACGTCATTGCAATGACAGTTACCCGGAATATTGAACACACCATTTTACTTTAAGGCGAAAATACCAGCACATTATGTAGTGAATTTAAATCTTCAAAAAGTTTAACCTCTATGTATAAATCAGTTGCTTTACTTTTTTTCTTACTTATTCTGATTATTCTTCCTACTGGATGACCGGAAGGATAAACAGGATTTAAACCTTTCGATGATATTCCTGATGTTACGACTACATCTCCTAACATTACTTTTGTTCCCACAGGTATAAATTCCAGAAGGCTAGTTCTATTGTTTTTACCGGACAAAATTCCCATAATGCCTTTTTTTTGAATTTTGCAACCTAGTTTATAGCTGGGATCGGAAATTAGCTGAACAATTGAAGAATGCTTACCTGCTTCTACAACTTGCCCGACAATTCCTTTTGAAGTTAAAACAGCATCTCCTTGCATTATATTTTCCTGCATGCCTTTATCTAAAATTATTTGTTTATGCCAATTGTCTGCGCTTCTTGCAATCACACTTGAGCTTATGGTTTTATAATTTAGCTTTCGCTTTAGATTTAATTGTTCTTTTAGCTTTTTAGTTTCTTCTACTTCGTTTTCCAGCTCATAGATTTTTGTTTTAAGTATTGAAACTGTATAAGACTTTTCCTTCAGAATATTTTTTGCTTTTATAAGTTCTTCTAGGCTTGATTTACCATGGGTTATGTTTTCAAATGCACTGTTTGTAACTGAACCAAATGAATAATACAAAAACTCTCCTACTCCTTTTAATGGACGTGACAAAACCCAGGCAATAATTAACCATAGTAATAATGTAAAAAGTGTTCTTGGATTGATGCTTTGAATAAATAAGGGCTTTTTTAGAAACATATCTGTTTAAAAAAGTTTTACAGACTAATCATATTGGATGGATGCATCCAGTATTCTGCGCAGAGTTTTATCGATTAGTACTTTTCCTGTGCCTACAACCACACATGAAAGAGGATCCTCGGCTATATGAACAGGTACTTCGGTTTCATGTGAAATAAGTTCATCCAAACCATGTAACAATGCGCCTCCGCCAGCAATTACTATTCCACGATCATAAATATCTGCAGCAAGTTCAGGTGGAGTTCTTTCTAAAGTTCTTTTTACTGCTTCAACAATGGCAGCTAAAGGATCCTGCATAGATTCTCTTACTTCCGGTCTTCCAATAACGACAGTTCTTGGTAAACCGTTAATTAAATTTAAGCCCCGGACTTCTAGCTTTTCGCTGTCTTCGCTTGTTTTAAATGCTGATCCCAGCCTGAATTTAATTTCTTCTGCTGTTCTTTCTCCTATTGCCAGATTATAAATTTTCTTCATATACTGCATTATGGATTCGTTCAGTTCATCGCCTGCAACTCTTATTGATTCACTTACAACAATTCCTGAGAGTGATATTACTGCAACTTCAGTAGTGCCTCCGCCAATGTCAACTATCATGCTTCCTATGGGTTCTGCTACAGGTAGTCCAGCACCGATGGCTGCTGCCATTGGTTCTTCTATCAAATAAACAGGGCCTGCTCCTGCATTTTCAGCTGCTTCCCTTACTGCTCTTCTTTCAACTTCTGTAATACCTGAAGGGATCCCAATGGCTACCCTGGGTTTGCCTAGAGGTCTTCCTATGTTACTTTTCCCGTTTACTTTGTCTATAAAATATCTAAGCATCATTTCTGCATGACGAAAATCAGCAATTACTCCGTCTCTTAATGGCCTGGTTGCCACGATATATGAAGGTGTACGACCAATCATGGCTCTTGCTTCTTCACCTACTGCAAGGACTTCTTTTGTTTCATTATTTACTGCAACTACTGAAGGTTCTCTTAAAACGATTCCTCTGTCAGACGTGCATACGAGGGTATTTGCTGTTCCTAAATCAATTCCTATATCTCTTGATAATCTTCTCCAAAACACTGTTTTTACTTCCTTACTATTTTTAGTGATTAATTTTATATTTGTTTATTTTACTTTTTGTTCAGTGCTTCATGAATGAACATAAGTTATAATCTAGTGTACATTGAATTTCTTTATGTAAGCAACCTAAAAAAGAAGATCACTAAATGACATTAAGTCAAGCACTAAGTAATGGAAAATTTATTATTACCTGTGAATTGGCTCCACCAAAAGGTACAGACGTATCGAATCTCATGAAAATGGCGTCATCACTTAAAAATCAGGTTGATGCAGTAAATCTTACAGATGGTCAGGGAGGAAATATGAGAATGTCTCCTTTGGCTGCTGCAGTTTTTTTACTTAAAGAAAATCTGGATGTTATTTGGCAAGTAACTTGTAGGGACAGAAACAGAATTGCACTTCAAGCTGATTGTCTGGGTGCAAGTGCAATAGGAATAAGAAATGTTCTGCCTATGCGTGGAGATGATCCAAAGTCCGGAGATCATCCTGATGCAAAACCTGTTTTTGATCTTGAAACCACAGAACTTATAAAAGTTCTAAAGCAGCTTAATGAAGGTTTTGATATGGTCGGCAATCCACTTAAAGGAAAAACAAATTTATTGTTCGGCTGTACAGCACACCCAAATGCCCCAGATTTAAAAAAACAAAAAGAAACTTTAGAGGAAAGATTTAAACTTGGAGCAGGTTTTATTCAAACACAAATCTGCTATGAAACTGAACAAATAAAAAAATTTATTGAGTCATTAGGTGAACTTGCTAAGAAAACCATACTAGGAATTACACCTTTAAAGAGCTTAAAAATGGCAAACTTCATGAATGAAAAAGTCTTCGGTGTTTCAGTTCCTAAAAATATTATGGAAAGAATTGAAAAGGCTGGCGAGCAAAGAGCAGAAGGCCTTCTCGTAGCAAAAGAAATTGTAAATGAAATTAAAAAAACTAATATTGGTGGTATTCATGTTATGGCTGTAGGACAGGAAAATGCTCTGCCTGAAATTATAAAGTTTTTAACTGATACATAACCTTTCTTTTTAGGTCGGTTGGGGTTGCCCCTAAGTAATGAACCTTAAGAAAGTGAATATTTAAGTATGAAAATCAGTTTAATTTGGATGAGGATATGAGATTTCTTACTTTCTTATTAGTGTTATTTTCAGCTTTTTTATACTTAAGCATTATGCCTTCATATGCTGAAGATCCTGAAGATCCTTGCGTTGAAAAATGTAAAAGTGCAGAATATAGTTCCGGGCATATAAGTGAAGAAGGAACTAGTAGCTGTAATGAAAATGAAGATGTAGTGGAAACAATTTGTTGTTGCAGTCCAAAAAAATAAGTTAGCTTAATAAAGCGGAGGAAAAATGTCAAAAGTTATAGGAATAATTTTAACGGTAGTTATGATCTTTACATGGACTTATTCTCCAACATTTGCTGAAGATTCTACTGATGAATTGTGTAATCAGTTTTGTACGGATAAAGAAAAATTTGAAACAAAATATAAATCAGGCAAAATGAAACCTGTAGATGGTAAATGTGCAGAAGGTGAAGAAGAACAAGATCTTTGCTGTTGTAAATAGTTAGGTTATATCTGAAATATAATATAGGGGGCATGCTATAGCATGCCCCCTACGTGTTTTTCCTGATAAAATGTTCTACTGAACAGGAGAAGGGTTATGGACTAAAATGAAATATACAAAACCATTATTAAAACTGATAGAAGAATTCCAAAAATTCCCCGGAGTAGGTCCAAAATCAGCCCAGAGAATGGCATTTCATGTGTTAAATCAAGATATACAGCAAATCGAAGAATTTTCAAAAGTAATTCTGGCTGCAAAAACCCAGATTAAAAAATGTTCTGTTTGTAAAAACTTAAGTGCGGATGATCCTTGTGAAATTTGCTCTGCCTCAAGCAGGGATAAGAAAATTATTTGCGTGGTTTCTGAATCTAAGGCTCTGATTGCCATAGAAAGAACCAATGAATTTAAAGGTGCATATCATGTGCTTGGCGGTTTAATTTCACCCATAGACGGCATAGGTCCTGATAACCTTACTATAAAAGATTTATTAAGCAGACTTGGAAAAAATGAGGTAAGAGAAGTAATAGTTGCACTGGATACAAGCATAGAAGGAGAAGCTACTACTTTATATTTACATAGGCTCCTTTCTCCTTTATGCAGTAAAATTACCCGTCTTGGTTTTGGTTTAGCTGTGGGTACTGAGCTGGAATATGCTGATGAGTTAACACTGGCAAGGGCACTAGAGAATAGAACGGAAATTTAATGTTGTATTATTGATCTGATATGAAAACAGTAAAACTAAAAAACATAACATGGGGCGACGGAGAAGCATTACCGTTAATTGCAGGTCCTTGTGTTATTGAAAATCGTGACATTGTTTTTAGAACTGCAGAAAAATTAAAAACCATCTGCACTAAACTAAAAATACCTTTTATTTTTAAATCATCATATGATAAAGCAAATCGCACATCTATAGACAGCTTTAGAGGACATGGAATAGAAGAAGGACTTACGATATTAAATGAAGTAAAAAAACAGTTTGATGTTTTTGTTTTATCTGATGTTCATGAAATTAGTGAAATTAATCTTGTAAAAGATGTTCTGGATATTATTCAGATACCTGCGTTTTTATGCAGACAGACTAATTTAATCGTAGAAGCTGCTAAAACCGGTAAGGTCGTAAACATTAAAAAGGGGCAATTCCTGGCACCTGACGATGTAGTTAACATAGTAAAAAAAGCATATGCCGTTGGGAATGAAAATATACTTATGACTGAAAGAGGAACTACATTTGGTTACCATAATCTAGTGGTAGACATGAGAACTTTTGACATTATTCATAAATCAGGCATTCCTGTAATTTTTGATTCTACACATTCAGTTCAATTACCTGGCGGTGGCGGAGATAAGTCATCCGGACAAAGAGAGTTTATTCCTTCATTACTTAAAGCTGCAGTTGCTGCAGGATGTGATGGCATCTTTATGGAAACGCATCCAGACCCGGATTCAGCCTTAAGTGACGGGCCTAATATGATGCCGCTGGATAAGGTGGAAGATTTACTTAGAGATGCACTCAGGATAAAAGAAGTATTAAAAAAGACCAGTGTCAGATAAGAATATCCAAAACTCAGAGCCAATAGTTATGGTCAGAAACCTGACTAAGTCTTTTGGTAAAAAGAAAGTTCTGGATAATGTAAGCTTTAATATATATCAGAACGAAATTGTTTTAATAATAGGATTTTCCGGAACGGGTAAGTCTACGTTGCTTAAATTAATATGCGGACTTGAAGAACCTGATTCAGGTGAAGTTATTTTAAAAACTGATCACCTGGGAATGGTTTTTCAGGGAGCAGCTTTATTTGACTCGATGACGGTTTTTGAGAATATTGCTTTTCCTCTTGTTAATCAGACTAAGAAAATTTCTGCTGATGAAATAAATACTAAAGTAATGGAAAAATTAAAAATGGTTGGTTTGTCTGAAGTGGAAAATTTGCGACCTGATGAGCTGTCAGGAGGTATGAAAAAACGAGTTGGTTTTGCCCGGGCAATCATTAATAATCCTAAGGTTATTCTTTATGATGAACCTACCGGTGGTCTGGATCCAGTAGTTTCAAATGTAATCGTGGATTATATTTTAAAGCTTCAGAAAGAATTAAATGCTTCAAGTATTTTAGTTACTCATAATTTAAATGTTATAAAGAAAATTCCAGCCCGTGTTATTTTAATTTATGATGCTCAAATAGTCTGGGAAGGAAATTCTTCGGAATTATTTAGCTCAGACGACCCATATGCAAAACAATTCCGTGAAGGTGCAGCAAAAGGTCCTATGGTGGTTATAAAGGAATAGTTTAATTAAACCTATCTCCTGCTGCCACAGTTAATCCTGTAATTTTAATTTCTGGATAAGTTTCATGTATGGTTTTTGAGAGTTCACATAAGGTACTTCCTGAAGTCAGGATATCATCGATTAATAAAATGCTTTTTGTCGGCACGAAGTTTCTAGTTAATTCAAATGCGTCTTTAATATTTTTTTGTCTTTCTTCCAGATTTTCAAGCTTGTTCATGAAGCTTGTTTCTTTTTTTCTTATCACAAAATTATCTATAAACTTTAATAACTGCAATTTTGCAAATTCTTCTGCAATTAAAGAAGTTTGACAATATCCTCTTTCTTTTATTCTTTTTTTGCTGGAAGGAACTGCTATAACTATGGCCCCCTTAGTAATGCTTGAAATATTGATTTCATTCCAAAAGCCATGAATCTTTTGAGCAAAATATTTTGCCAGTTTCTTTTTTCCGTTTTTTAGTTCTATTATTCCGGATCTTAAATTACCTTCATAGTATCCCCAACTGAATATTTCTAAATTATATTCTTTAAATGACTTTAAGTGGTTTTCTTTTCTTTCCAGGAAACTACTCTCGCAATTTAAACATACGAATAAATCTTTTGCTCCCTGATTACATACAAGACATGAGTTCTCGTAAATTAAGTGAAAAAAATTTGACAGGAAATGTGCCATAGCATAAATAATTATATTAAATAGGTATTAATTACAATTACTGGCTGTTTAAGAGTTCTGTGATTTTTTGCTGTGTTCTGAAAGTCTCTTTAGGACTTGCATTAAGGATTCAATTTCATCTGAAAATGCAAGGGTTAATTCCTGTCCAGTCTTAAGCAGATAGTTATAATCATTACTTCTAAGCTTATACCCAGCAGTAATAAGGTCGATTAAGATATCTGGCTTCAACTGGTTTTTTTTAATTACATTAATCAAATTTGAAAAGTTTTCAGTTAACCTAAGAATATCTTTTTCATTTATTTCATATACAAAATCATGAATTGCCATTGGTTTTAAGGGGGTATACAGCAATATTTCCTCATCTTTTTCCCCATAAGCAAATAAGTAAATCTCAAGTTCTTTTCTTAAGAGTTCATAGACTTGCGGCTGAAGCTCGGCAAGTTGTTTGTAATTTAAACCAAGTGCTGAGGGTTTGTGAATGTTGTCCAGGCTTGAGTTATTGATTTTTGTTATGAGTCCGTAAGATGCATGGGAATTGTCATACGAGCTTGCTATTTTAGCGATGGATCCTCTGAAGATGCCTTTTTTATGAGCTTTAGAGTTTGATTCTTTATAGCACTGAGCAATAACCATTTCACTGGTGGAATATATTACCTCGGCAAACGGCTCATCAACAGGTTTTTGGGTGGCTATCAAAGTCATTCTTATAATGTAACAGATTTAAAACTATTGTGCAAAATTTTTGAAGACACTCTTGACTAAGATTACAATGTTTGTCATACTTCAATGTGGTTATTGGACATCCCAATTAAACCCTGATAAACAAAGGCTTTTAAAAACAGCAAACAGTTTTTAAAGGCCTGTAAAATACAAACAAGGAGGATCTTTAAATGAATAAATCAGAATTGATAGATGCAGTTTCAAGAGCAACTGGACTGTCAAAAGCAGATGTAGATCGTGCACTAAAAGGTACTATCTATAATATTTCAGCAGCACTTGCACGTGGAGAAAAAGTCACATTCGTAGGCTTTGGTACTTTTGAAAGACGCCAAAGAAAAGCAAGAATGGGCGTTAATCCACAAAGACCTACTGAAAAAATTAAGATTCCTGCAAAGAAAGCTCCAGCATTTTCTGCAGGTTCTGAATTAAAAGCAGCAGTAGCAAGCGGCAGATGCCCAAAGTTAACTGTTGAAGCTAAAAAGCCAACGATTTCTAAATCAAAGACTAATTCAAAGAAGTCTGGCAAAAGAAGCAGATAAAGTTAATTGACGATATACATAAGAGGGGTTTTGATTAATCAAAATCCCTCTTTCTTTTATATACTTTTATAGTTATGGAAAAGGAAAATAAAAAAATTGCAATTGGAGCAGATCATGCAGGCTTCGAATTAAAAGAAAAAATAAAAAATGTTTTACATGAAATGGGATATGAAGTTGTTGATCTGGGAACTAATTCTACTGATTCAGTTGATTATCCTTTAATAGCAAAATCAGTTGCAACTCATGTTGCAGGAAAAAATCCTGATAAAGGAATATTAATTTGTGGAACCGGCATTGGAATGTCTATTGCTGCAAATAAAGTCAGAGGAATTATTGCAGCTAATTGTTACGATGCAGAAACTGCAAAATTATCCAGACAGCACAATAATTCAAACATTCTTACTTTAGGAGGAAGAACTACTACGTTTGATACTGCTAAGGATATAGTTAAGGTATGGCTTGAGACTGATTTTGAAGGTGGAAGACACCAAAGACGTATCCAGGAAATAAGAGACCTTGAAAAAAAATAAGTAAGGGTAAACTATCTGCCCAATAAAAAAATGAAAAAAAAAGCATTAATTACCGGTGGAGCTGGATTTATAGGATCTCATGTAAAAGACGAGCTTAAAAAATTAAATTTTGAGATTTTATCTGTAGGAAGAAATAAAAAAGAAGATGTTCAAGCTGATTTTAAGGCTCCAGAATTTAAAAATATAATTTTAGATTTTATGCCTGATGTTGTATGTCACTTTGGAAGCGGTTCAAATATAGCAAGAGCAGAAGAAAATAAAGAAAAAGAATTTGAAGATACTGTTCTGTCTACTCAAGTTCTTATTAAATATCTGCTTGAATTAAAAAAGAAACCTGAAAAAATAATATATTTATCTACTCAGGCAGTCTATGGATGTTCAGATATTCTGTCTGTAGGCGAATCACATGAAGTTAAACCAGTTACTGCATATGGTGAAAATAAACTTAAAGCAGAAAATATAATAATTAACAGTAATCTTAATTACATTATTTTTAGGATATCCAGTGTTTATGGAGCCACTCAGGATTATTTAAAATCAGGTGTCATTGCAAAGTTTGTTAACCGAATGAAAAATAATCAAAGCCCTATAGTATTTAACAGTATTGATAATTTTTCAGATTTTATTTATATCGATGATGTTGTAAATGGCATTATGAAAGGGATTACTTCAGGTGATGAAGTAAAAAATGAGATTTTTAATTTAGCTTCAGGTAAGCCAACTACCTTAAGAGAAGTCCTGGATATTTTATATGGTTATTTCCCTTCTGTTTTACAACCAGAACTTCAAATTAATACCTTATATCCTGGGAAAAACAGTAAAGGAATTTATCTGGATATTAAGAAGATTAAGTCTAAGTTACAATGGGATTGCAAATATAATATAGAAGATGGATTAGCTAGCATGCTGAAAACCATGTCCCTTCTTGAAAATGTCAGATAAAATATGAGTTTGTTTTTTAAAAGAATTATCGATGTAATTTTTTCCATGATTGGGATTTTAATTTTTTTGCTTTTGTGGATAATTATTACTTTTCTTATTAAACTTGATTCCAGAGGTCCGGTTTTTTATAGGCATCTGAGAGTTGGAAAAGATGGCAAAGAGTTTGTATGTTTTAAATTCAGATCAATGAGAGTTAATTCTGACCAAAATAAACTTGTAAGTGATCCAAAAGATGATAGAGTAACTAGGACTGGATATCTTTTAAGAAAAACCAGTCTGGATGAAACTCCACAACTCATAAATGTTTTAATCGGAGATATGTCTGTAGTAGGACCCAGACCTGCATTGCCTTCTCAGGTAAAAGAATTCTCCGGGAGTGATTTTGATAAACTTCTTGTAAAACCTGGACTTACCGGCTGGACTCAGGTAAACGGAAGAAACTCAATACCGTATGAAAAAAGACTGGAGCTGGATGGATGGTATGCAAAAAACTGGAATTTATTACTTGATTTAAGGATTCTCTTTAAGACATTATTTGTTTTATTGAAGCAGGAAGGAATATATGATGTTAAATAATATTCCATTTGTAACTCTTGTATCCCCAGGCTCAGTAGCATTTCAAATTGGCACTTGGCCTGTCAGATGGTATGGAATTTTTGTTGCTTTTGGTTTTCTTGTGGCTTATTTTCTGGCTGAAAGACTTATTCAGAAAAATAATTTAAGTGTTTTGCATTTTGCTGATTTAATATTTTGGATATTAATTTCAAGTGTAGCTTTTGCAAGATTGTATTTTGTATTTTTAAGCTGGGATTATTTCAAGGAGCATTTAAATGAAATACCGAAAATCTGGTATGGTGGACAATCCATTCATGGCGGCATTTTTGGGACAATCTTGGCTACCCTGGTATATTGCAGGATTAAAAAAATCTCTTTTTATAAATACATTGATGTAATTGCATTGGTTGCTCCGCTTGGGCAATCAATTGGCAGATGGGGGAATTTCTTTAACAATGAAGCCTTTGGGCTGCCTGTAAAGAATTCTTTTATTCGTTTATATATTCCTCAGGAATTTCGACCTGATAGGTTTATTGTCTCTGAATATTTTCATCCTGTTTTTTTATATGAATCATTGATAAATCTTGCAATTTTTATTTTTTTGTTTAAAAAGTATTCTGAATGGAAAAAAAATTCAGGGAAAGTATTCTGGTTTTATCTTCTTTCTTATTCTGTTATAAGATTTTTCCTGGAATTTATTCGAACAGACAGTTTATATGTTTTTGGTCATTTTGCAGGGGCACAAGTCATAAGCGTTATAATATTTATCGTTAGCGTCTTTTTTTTAATGAAACGCTAGATCTCTGTACTTCATTGCAGAATTGCAGATTTTCTCAAGCACTTGCCGGGGACAAACTTTTTTGGTTTTTTCGCTACGCTCAAAAGCCCAAAAAAGTGTCCCCTCGGCTTGAGAAAATCTGGGTTACATAAAACTTGTAAGGTTTAATAATGTTATGAAACAACGAAAAGATAAAAAAACAATCATGGGCATAGACATAGGCGGTACAAAAATTGCTGCTGCACTTGTATCCAGCGGAAGGCTCATGACTCCTGTATACAGTGTTCATACGCTTCACGGCAGTAAAATCTTAAATCAAGTCAGTAAATTTTATGAAAAGTTCTCTAAGAAATATCTTATAAGCGGGATTGGAATTTCAACAGCAGGAATGGTAAGTGACGATGGAAGAATTGTCGGTTCTACTGGAAATATTCCAGGCTGGCAAGGAACTAAAGTAAAAGAAACACTGCAGAAAAAATATCGATTACCGATAGTGGTAGAAAATGATGCTAATGCTGCAGCTTATGCTGAGTATCAGATTGGTTCTGCAAAAGGTGCAAATCCTCTGCTTATGATTACTCTGGGGACTGGTGTAGGCGGCGGTGTTGTAGTTAATGGAAAACTGGTTCGCGGAGCACATTATGCCGGAGGTGAAATTGGGCATATAAAATTAAGTTATACGAAGCAGAGACATTGTACATGCGGAAGATATGACTGTCTGGAAGCATATGCTTCTGGGAATGGATTACTTGCTTTAATAAAACATTATTTTCCGGAGAATTATAAAAAAATAACTACCAGGGATTTGTTCAGGCTTGCAAAATCAAAAAATAAAAATGCTATTTTTGCAATCAGGGCAGTTGAAGATTGGCATTTTTATATTGCACTTGGAATTTGTAACTTATTTCAATTAATTGATCCAAAAAAAATTGTTTTATCCGGAGGTTTATCCAGTGAAATTGATATAAATTATCTAACTAAAGAAACCAGAAAGCTTCTTTTGCCTGCTCTTGAAAAATCAGTGCACATTGAAAAAAGTGTTTTAAACAATGATGCAGGGCTTCTTGGGGCAGCTCTTTTAGCCAGCCAATCATTATAATAAATTTTATGAATAAAGATTTTAAAGCTGTCTTATTTGATCTTGTAGGCACTTTAATTTATGTGAAAAATTCGGTCGGGGCTATATATTCTAATGTTGCTTCTTCTTATGGAATTAAAACTGACATAAAAAAACTTGATTATGCTTTTAAAAGTGTTATTCACCAAGAATCTCAGCCAACGGGCGGTGAAGAAGCTGAAAAGAAATGGTGGAAAAAGATTGTAAATAAAACATTTGGTTTGGCTGGATATGATTTAAAAGAAAAATCTGAAGAAGTATTTGAAGCTATATTTAAAGAATTTACTGGTAAAAATGCATGGGGAATTTATCCTGATGCAATTCAAACTTTAAAAAAATGTTGTGAAACTTCTCTAAAATTAGGACTTATTTCAAATTTTGACAGCAGATTAGAGGTGATTTTAAAAGAGTTAGATCTTTATAAATATTTTAATTGTTTGTCTTATTCAGGAAAGGTTAGATATTCAAAACCTGATCCTAGGATTTTTCAGTTTGCACTTAAAGAGCTAAACATATTACCTGAAGAGGCTCTTTATATAGGTGATAGCTTAGACATTGATTATTATCCTGCTTTGGATTTAAATATAAATGCAATTCTTATTAACAGAAATCATGAGTGCTTAGATAAAAATGTTAAGAGGGTAACTAGTCTTAATGAGATATTTGTAATAGTTTAATTATCATCCTGAGCCACAGATGAAGGATCTCTGAACGTAAGGAGATTCTTCGCTAACGCTCAGAATGACATATCATTGTAGAATTATATTACTTATGCCAATTACCACTCACACTATTAAAGAATATAAAAAACAAGGCAGAAAAATTGTTGCATTAACTGCATATGATTACAGTACTGCAAAAGCACTTGATAAAGCCGGTGTAGATATTATCTTAGTGGGAGACAGTCTGGCTCAGGTAGTTTTAGGGCATGAAAATACTTTATCAGTAACTATGGATGAAATGCTTCACCATGCAAAAGCTGTTGTAAAAGGAGCTGAAAATGCAATGGTAGTTGTAGACATGCCATTTTTAAGTTATCAGGTCAGTAAAAAAGAAGCTGTTTATAATGCCGGAAAGTGCCTACAAATCGGAGCGAATGCAGTAAAGCTGGAAGGAGCTTCAAAGAATATTTTAAAAACCATAAAAAAAATGGTAGATATTGGTGTTCCTGTTTTAGGCCATATTGGTTTTACTCCTCAGTCTGTAAATGCACTTGGCGGGCATAGGGTGCAGGGCAGAACTGCAGATTCAGCTAAAAAACTTCTTGAAGAAGCAATGGCTCTTGAAGAAGCCGGGTGTTTTGGTATTGTACTTGAGCTGGTTCCAGCTGAAACTGCAGCACTTATAACTGAAGGAATAAATATTCCCACGATTGGAATAGGTGCAGGTCCTGACTGTGACGGGCAGATATTAGTAACAGATGATTTGCTTGGAAAGTTTACTGATTTTAAACCCAGCTTTGTAAAAAGGTATGCTGAGCTTGGAAAAGAAACTGAAAACGCTGTAAAGAATTTTATTTTTGATGTACAAAACAAAAAATATCCACAAATTGCCGAGAGCTTTTTTATGTCAGAATCAGAGGTACAGAGATTAAAATAAACGGCTGAGAAACTGTAAGGGCAGACTTTATGTCTGCCCTTTTTATGTGGAATAATAAATCTATGGTAAATAAACAACAATTACGCAATGCAATAAAAAAAAAAGACGGCTGGTGGGCATCAATATTTTCAGGACCCATTGCAAATATTTTATTAATTTTTATTTGTGATGTTAAATGGATAACACCGAACTGTGTAACCACATCTTCTTTATTTACATGTATTCTTGCAGCAGCTTTTATATCTGTCGGTGCACCAATATTTTTAATTACAGGTGCAGTTTTAGTCCAGATTGTTTTTATCCTGGATTGTTTAGACGGGCAGTTAGCCAGGTATCGCGAAGCATCCAGTAATTTTGGTGCATGGTATGACAGGGTTACGGATAGAATAAAGGATTTTCTTATTTATTTTTCAATTGCATTTGGGCATTTCAGAGTTTATTCTGATTGGAAAATATGGCCCCTGGCAATGAGCAGTTTATTTATAGTTTATTTGTTTGATTACTATGTAAATCAGGACATAAAACTTGAAGCTGTCAAAAATGTTGATAAAAGTACAAAAGAAACTAAATGTCCTATTACAAAATGCCTGAATTTAATTTTTTCAATTGGAGAAAAAGTATATAAGTTTCTTCCAATACTTCAGTTTCATCTGGGTGAGCAATATCTTATAATTTCAATATTTTTATTTTTTAATCAAACCAGACTTATGTTTTACCTGATTATAGTTATGGGTATTTTTTATTCTATTTATTGGCCTGTGTCAAAGTACTACGGAAGGAAGCCTGAAACAACATAAATACTAATCTCAAAATTAAATATATTTAATAATCATTCAAACATATCCTTTTAAATTAATTCTTTTTAAATATACTAATTCTGCTTATAGCCGAATGATATGATTTACAAATCAATTTTAGGAGAAAAATATGCCAAGAATAGAAAAAAATAGTGAATTATATATATGTCGTTATGCAATCGGTCCTGACTCAAAACCAAGAATAGGATTAGTTTTAGATAAAGGTGACGGCTTAAGAAAAGATGTAGTTATAGGAGATTTAAGTGAAAGACTTGCTGAGCGTTTGCAAGTTAGAACAGTTAGCGATCTTGGAGAGTTAAATGATCCTGTAACTGTAGTAAAAAAATTGGCTCGCACTACAAAAGCTTTGTCAGCAGATAAATTGGCAAATGTACATTTTCTACCCTGTATTGATAATCAAGAAGTAGAAGCTGCTGGAGTCACTTACATGACAAGTATAGATGCAAGAACTGATGAATCAGGTACTGATATTTATAAGGCAGTAGGAAGAAATAAAAGACCAGAAATTTTCGGTAAGTCTCATCCTAGGAAAGTTATAGGTCCTGGAGCACCTCTTGCTATTCGCCATGATTCAAAATGGAATGTTCCTGAAGGGGAATTTACACTTGTGTTTAATAGCCAAGGGCAATTACTGGGTGTGACAGCTGGCAATGATATGAGCTCAAGAGATATTGAAGGTGACAATCCTCTCTATTTACCACAGGCTAAAGTTTATAACCAATCATGTGGTATAGGAGCATTCATGAGGATAGGTACATCTTTAGATCAATTAAAAGAAGAAGCTGTGATTAAGCTGGAAATCCTCCGAAATGGTGAACCACTTATAACTCCTTTGGAAGGAAGAGTAAGTGATATTCAAAGAACTTTTCAAGAGCTACGAGATTATTTATTTAACAGCAGGACTTTTGAAAGTGGAGTAGCTTTACTTACTGGTACAAATACTGTACCTGCGATGAAACATGTTCTTTCGGGTTCAGGTTATGAAGGTATAGATGTTCCTGGTAGAGAAGGAAAACAATTTTCACTTGAAGATGGAGATTTGGTAAAAATAACGATTAGCGGTGTATGTCCGCTTGATAATCCAATAGTAAGACTGCCTAATATGTCTGAAGGTTTACCGCCACTTGATTTTCCAAGTGTAACTCACAGTAGTTAATAAACTAAAACCTAAGCAGCGTCAGCTCTTGCTGTCTGACCATTATCTAGCCATGCAGGTCTTTGATTTGACGTAAATGAAATGGTAGCTGGTTCATCACTGGAAACATATTTTCTTATTTCACCTGATTTTACTGCTGCTTCACCTGCAACATCTATATGAACTACCCAGCCATGTTTCATTGGAATACTTAAAATTCTATCTAAAAGAGTTCTTTCATCTTCAGCAACAGTTGCAGGATTTATGTTTTGAATAAAATCAACTACAGCATCAGAATCTTTAAATCCGCTTGCAAATAAGTCTTTGTATAAATTTGCCAGTTCTGTATGTCCGGCTCTTTCAGTCATTACTGCAAGTATGGGTATTCTTGTATTAAATTTGCTGCCAATATGGGGTGTTTCTTTACCAAAGAGCCAATTTTCAATAACCTGCAATATTTTCATAAAATCTCCAATAAACTTTTTAAATATTTTTCTATTTCTATTTTGATAGTAGCAAAATGTTTTTTTGTTTTGTGAAAGATTAGAAAAAATTTATCTATCCGCCGAAGGACGGACCCGCCTTGGGCGGAAAAATAAAGGAAAGATAAAAATTATGCCGATGGAATAGTTTGTTTACAAAATAGCTCTTCTTAACCCGAGTTCTTAACTAAAAAAAGCTAGTATCGAAATATAGCCTAAAGCTATTTATTTAAGGAAGACACAAGTGATTAGTTTAACTCAATCAATAGTGCCAACGCTTTGTAGGCCATGGACATGGCTACTTTCCAAATGCAGAGGCTCTCCGACTTATGAAACCATAAGTAACTTTTGTAAAACTGAACAAAAAAGCGCACTTTATACTCCATCTAATACTTTTGGCATTGGAGTGTTTGCTCTTGGACTTTTAGGGGCAATAGTTTCTAAGTCAAAAATAATTTTTAGTTTCTTAGCATTGCTTGGCGGTGGACTTTTGGTTTATGGCTTATATGGTTTTAATAAGTTAAATAAATTCATATCTTATATAAGTGATTTTGCTAGTGGTAGAGAGTCTAGACCAAGAAAAACCCCAAGAAATGATAATCATTCTGTAAGTCCAACTGAATTAACAAATGAACAAAGCTTAGCTTTAATGGATGAACAACTTAGTCATGCAAGAGTTGCTGGAGAGCAAAATTTAAACAGAGTTAAATCAGAATTAGATCGGCGTACAGGTATTGTAAGGCAAATTAGAGAAGGAATGACAGGTGGAGCCGCTGATGACAGTCCTGGAAATTCTGGCAAACAAAGTGTTGCAGTTATAGTCCGTTCTTCTGACAGATCTGGAACATCTAATCCTCCACGAAAAATTTCACCTGTGGAATTGATTGATTCTGATGGTAGCGTAATAAGACTTGGAAATAATGGTGTTATAGACTGGTTATTACAAAGAGGAGAAGAATTAACAGGTGCCATTACAAATGCAATTAATAGGTTACCCCTTACAAAGCTTCGTAGTGGAGCAGCATCTCTTCTTGCTGCTTACTACAGAGGAGGACCGGAAGAGACATTACGTCGAGCATTAGAAATGGCAGAGGAAGTAGTGAATCCTCCAAACAGCACAGTCATTAATCAACCTGTTGATCAAAGTAATGTAATAGATGCTGAATTTACAGTTAGATCTGTTGAACCGCTTGATAGTAAAAGTTAATTTAATTCTTTCCCCTGTACATAATTACACTTGTAATTTAGGCTTCAAATCAATCATTTAGATTCAGTTAAATGCAAAAATTAAAATATTAATAATTAATATTGGCAAACCCTTTGGCCATGAGGGTTTCATAAATCATGTAAGAAATCCTTTAAAAACTGTCAAAAAACCACTTCTGACACTGACATCGTTACAAGCCGGGAACAATGTGGCATATACAGCTCATCTTTCAGGGAGATGTCTCGCTGGAAGAAAAGGAGTTAATCATGAAACTTGTAAATGGAATCTTAACTGACGTATGGGGTAGTCTGCAAGCTAGTTTTAAGCTATTGTGGTCAGCGGTATCCCCAATACTTCTGCCTCTTATACTCGTACTGGTTGTACTTGTACTGGGTCTATGGATTAGTGGATTTCTTGGGAATAAAATTGCTGTAATACTTAAAAAAGCAAAAATTGATGATGTGCTGGATAAGATACTTTTCTCGCACTTATCAAAGCTTACAGGCATTGATGTCAGTGCCTCGGCACTTATTGGTGATGCAGTTAAATGGTTTTTAACTGCTACTGTAATAATTACAGCACTGGATCTTGCAGGGCTTGTAAGTGTTATTGGTTTCATTCATAGTGCAATTCATTATCTGCCAAGCATATTCATAGCAGTGTTAATTGTATTGGTGGGTGCTCTTATTTCTGACTTTGTAGTAGTGATTGTTAAATACCTTACTAATTCAGATAAGGGACACCTTATAACCACTTCAAGACTTGCAGTAAATCTGTTTGCTCTTATTGCTGCACTTCACCATCTGCTTGCACCTCTTGCAGGTTCATTCAACCACTTGTTAAACAATGTGTTGGCATTAACACAGTCACAAACCAATGCACTTTTTATAGGTCTGTTGGTTTTAATACTGCTTGCCAGCAAAAACATTGTTACTAAAACAGTTGAAACCCTGTATAAATAGCTAGGCAGTAAATCAATACTTTATAAGAGGGTAACAAAGTTACCCTCTTGGATCTAGGATATCTCTCAATTTATCGCCGACTAAATTAAAGCAAAGTACAGAAATAAAAATACAAAACGCTGGTAGCAGTAAAATCCACGGTCTAATTAACATATTTGAAAGTTCTTTTCCTTCACTTAGAATATTTCCCCAGCTAGGATCTGGCTGAGTTATTCCTAATCCTAAAAAGCTAAGAGCACTTTCTCCTATGATAAATCCAGGGATTGAAAGTGTAGCTGCAATGATTACGTAGCTGGTAGTCTGAGGAAGGATATGCCGGATAATTATATTTAAGTCGCTTATGCCTATTGCTTTTGCTGCCTGAACATACTCTTCTTCTTTTATTGATAAAACCTGTCCTCGTATGACCCTGCTAAGCCCAGCCCAGCTTACAAATGAAAGTATTACTGTAATGAGCAAAAATCTTTGAGAGTTAGAAATGTTTGCAGGTAAAATACTTGCCAGCACCACTATCAGATATAAATAAGGAAGACTCATAAGTGCTTCTGCAATTCTCATCATAAAATTATCAATGGCTCCTCCCAGATATCCGGCTATGCCGCCGTATAATAAACCCAGCGGAAAAACTATTAACAAGCCTATAAAACCAATAGTCAGGCTGGGTCTGCCGCCATGTAGAATTCTTGAAAAAATATCTCTTCCATTTCTGTCAGTTCCAAATAAATAAATTCTTTCATTGCCTGAAACTCCAAAAAGATGATGGTTTATAAAAAACTGTAAGTAATGTTTTTTAGTTTTGTCTTCAATTATTTCTTTTGTGAAAGTTTCATTATTAAATGTATAAATAGTTTTATAAACAAAAGGAAAAGATAACCCTTTATCATCAAAAATATAAATCATTGATGGCGGTAAATAGCTGGCTTTAGGATCCCGTGAATTAGGGTGATAGGGTGAAATAAAATCACAAAACGCAATAAAAGCATAAAGGATTAAAAGAATTATCAAACTAATTCTTGCAATCGGGTCTTTCGTAATTTTATTTATTATATTCACCGGTTTTGTCATTTCTTCTTTCGCCCTATCGCTGGCTCGCCGTTACGCCGTATCGTATTTAATCCTTGGGTCAGCGATTTTAAGCAAGAGATCAGCAATTAAGTTTCCGACTATAAGCATAGTAGCTCCAATCATAAGATTTACCATTGTAAGATTTACATCAAGCTTTCTGGCTGCTTCAAGTGTCAGTGCACCAAGTCCAGGATATGCAAGAATGGTTTCAGTCAGTGCAGCACCGCTTAAAAGTGCAGCAAATTCAAATCCAAAAATAGTAATTAAAGGATTTATTGCATTTCTTAGAGCATGTTTATAGATTACTTTATCAGTAGGCAGTCCTTTTGCAATTGCTGTTTTAATATATTCTTGCCTTAGAACATCCAGAAGATTTGCTCTCATTTGTCTTTGAAGTCCGGCTATAGACACTATCGTCAGGATAAATGTAGGTAAAATCAAATGTTTCCCTAAATCTAATATTTTTTCCAAAACATTCATTTCATAAAAATTTACGCTGGTTAAACCACCGACAGGAATAATCTGACTGTTAAGTGCAAAAAGTAAACCAAGAACAGCCAGAATAAATGTAGGTGTGGACATTCCACATGAGGTAAGTATTGCTAGGAATTTGTCGATAAACTTATTTCGTGAAAGTGCTGCCCATATTCCAAGAGGTATTGCAATTAGCCATGTGCAAAGAAGTGTGCAAATACTTAAGAGTAAAGTGTTTAAAATTGGTTTTTTAATAACGCTTGAAACAGGTTGATTTTGTTGTGTAACTCCTAAGTCACCATGAAATAATCCTTTAAGCCAGAGCATGTACTGAATATGCCAAGGTTCGTTTAAACCAAGTCTTTTTTCTTCTGCGTTGAGAACACTTTCACTAATTGCAGGATTAAATCTAAGATCAGCAAGCGGATCCCCGGATTTCAGTACAATTGGTTTTATTGAAATATTGGCTGGAAAATAATTTGCCGGGACAAAAGAAAAAATTAAAACTGCAATGCCTACAATAATTTTAGGCAGATAGTTTGATTTGCTTATGTATGATTGGAACCAGTACAGAAAATTGAAAGAAAGAAAAGATACAAAGGAAAGTAAAAATGATATTTTGTGGTTTTTAAGGAATATATCAAAAGGTAAGATTGAAAATGAAGATAAATACCATGAAAAATAAATTAAGATTATGAGACTGGGAATGCCCAGGAAATACCAGGAATTTATTTTAGTCAGGGAATAAAAAACCATTAAAAAAATTACAGGAAATATTATCAGACTTAGATTAAAAGCTTTAAGTGTTATATTTAAACGAATAATTGCAAAACTTATCATTGAAACAATAAGCAAAAGTGGAATAGCTGAAAGAATTCTTTTAAAGATATAAGCTGTTGTGCTCATTTCATTTATTATAATTTAAGCTTTACTAAAAAAGTCACTTTTTATGCTCAGCATATGCCCTTCCGCTCCCTTACACCCTAGGAGGGATACGCTCGCTCCAGGGCATATGCTTCGCTCTTGTGACTTTTTCAGTAGATTATAATTGAAATGCGTTATGAACCTAAATAAAAATAGAACCAATATATTTATCAGACTTAACAAAGCTATTGCAATGTGTGGCTATGCATCTAGAAGAAAAGCAGATGATTTGATAAAAAAAGGCATGGTCAGGGTAAATGACAGGGTTGTCTCAGATCCTGGCTCTAAAATATCAGAAAATGACAGAATAAAAGTAAATAATATCAGTCTTAGATTCCTGAAAAATCAATACCTGCTTTTTTATAAGCCAACAGGTTATATTACAACGACTAAAGATGAGCGTAACCGAAAAACCATATATGATCTTTTGCCTTCAAAGCTTTCTCATTTAAAACCAGTAGGAAGATTAGACAGAGATTCTGAAGGTTTGCTGCTGCTTTCTAACGATGGAGAGTTTATAAATAGTGTTCTTCACCCAAAAAATGTTATAAATAAAACTTATCTGGTTAAAATGAATAACCAGTTGCCTGAAAATGAAGCAAGCTATATACAGGAAAAGTTACTTGAAGGTGTTTACCTGGATGGAAGAATTATTAAAGTGGATTCTATAAGGTATCTGGGGCACCAGACCCGCAAGAACAGGAAACAAAGCATATTTGAAGCCGTCATCCATGAAGGAGTAAACAGACAAGTCAGAAGAATGTTTCAGGTGCTTGGATTCTCAGTGGCTGAGTTAATAAGAATAAAAATTGCAAATCTGCAAATTGGTAATTTAGGTAAAGGAAAATTTAAAGAACTAGGTAGAATAGAGGCATATGAGATCTTACACAATAAGAGAAACTAAACAAGAAATTAAAGATAATACAAGTCAGGTTTCTCTTTTACAAATCGGGCTAGCGTTAAAAGAAGCCAGAGAAAAAAGATCATTCTCACTTAAAGATATAAGAGATATAACATGTATACCGACGCATCATTTAGTGGCTATTGAAAATGGGAACAGAGCTGAATTACCTGAAGATTTTTATTTAATGGGATTTATAAAAAGATATGCAAGAGCTGTTGGAATAAATGAAAATATAAAAGACTCATCTCCTAGTTATGGAATAGATGCATTTGATGTTCTTTTTAAAGAAGATTATAAAACAAAAGAACCTAAAATAATTAATCTGAAAAAAAAAGGTGGACATAAAGACTCCGAGATATTTAAAGAAGGCTTTCTAAAGGGTTATCATTTTTATTTTTTTATTGGAGTAATATTGTTTGTAGCAGCCATATATTTGATATTTCAGACACTTAGAACTAATTCATATAATTCAATGCCAGCCACGACTTTTGTAATTGAAGATGGGAAGCCAGTCTATATTGAAAAATCAAAAAATACTGATAAGTCAGAAAATGTTATAGAAGATGAAGATGAAGATGAGGATGAGGAAATGCCTGAAGATTATAAAGGAATAAGCTGGGGAGAGGAAGGACAGTCTCAAGTTACAAGTTTCAAGTCACAAGTTGCAAAACCTAAATTGCAAGCTACAAGTCTCAAGCCACCTGTTGCAAGACCTAAGCAGCAAGTTACAAGTTTTAAGTCACAAGTTGCAAAATCTAAACCACAAGTTATAAATGCTAAGCCAAATCCAAAACCAATAGTTAAACCTGTACAAAAATCAATAACTAAACCATTGCCACTGCCTCCGCCCATTCAAATTCAGCAGAAAAAAAATACTGAGCTTATGCTAAGACCCTTAAAGATTGAGCCAGGTAATTAAATTCTTTCTAAAACAGAATCAGCTACTTTTATAAGACACGATCTTATTTCTTCATTTCTAACAAAATAAAGATTTTCTTTAGCTTTAGATATATATTCAATTGCAAGTTGTTTTGCTTGTTCGCAGGCACCCAGCTCATGTATAAGTCTTATAGTTTTATCAAAATCTTTTTCATTATTATTGAACCGGTTTTCTATAAGAGTTTTAATTTGTTTTGCTCTTTCATCAGTGCTATTTAATGCAAATAATGTTGGAGCAGTGATTATGCCCTGTTTTAGATCTGCGCCTACTTCTTTTCCTATTTCTTTCGCATTACTGGTAAAGTCCAGAATGTCATCTACGATTTGAAATGAAATGCCAAAATTATTTCCAAATGAATTTGCATCTTTAACAATTTTTTCATCCTGATTATTAAGCAATGCTGCAGATTTGCAACACGCAGCAAATAAACTTGCAGTTTTAGCTGTGGATTTTCTAATGTAGGTTTCCCAGTTTGTATTTATATTAAAAAGTGAAGAATATTGTTCAGTTTCACCATCACAAAGATCACTTAATACCCGGGCATATATTTTAACTATCTCAGTATTTTCCAGCTCACCTAGTCTTACTGATGCCTGGGCAAAAAGAAAATCCCCGGTAATTACAGAAACCTTATCGTTCCATAAATTATTAACTGTTTCTCTTCCTCGTCGTAGATTTGCAGAGTCAATAATATCGTCATGAATAAGACTGGCTGTGTGAATTAATTCAGTAAGCTCAGCCAGAATAATATGTTTTTTATGCAGGTTCCCTGTAGCATAAGCTAAAAGAAGACTAAGTGCAGGTCTAATTCTTTTTCCACCTGAGCTGAATATATAACTTATTATTTCTTTAAGCAGTATACTTTTTGCAGGTAATTTTGAAATTAAATTTTCTTCAACGATTGAAAGTTCATTGCTGATTAAATTAAAAAGCTCAGGCCATTTTGTGTTATTTTGGATTGAGATTTTTTCTATTGCTTGCTTCATTTATTTTAAAATTTTATCTCTGTAGGATTTTTTATCATGTCCCAGTACCTTAAATCCATAATATTAAATTGCTCGGTAAAATGCTGCAAAGTTTTGGGGATTGAATTGCTTGTTTTATAGTGTTCTAAAAACTGAGTAGCTTCATTGCCGTCTTTAATAATATTAACAAGTGGTTTCAAATGTTCTGAAACCCCCAGATTATTAGCTGTATATTCATTATCTTTGTATAAAGACTCAATTATATTTTCTGTTTTTTCATTTCTGTCGTTACGCCAGTCCCAGATTTGTGCACTCATGCCTGATTTAGCAACCAGTTCTTCTTGGTTATCAATAATTTTAACCAGATTATTTAATTCAGATTGATTTTGATTTAAAATTTTAGGCCATTTTTTTTCTGAAAGGTATTGCTGAATTAAAACTTCAATTAGTGCAACGATAGCCAATACTTTTTTTGTGTCAGAAACAAGATCACAAATTCTAATTTCAATTCTGTTTAAATCATATGGTCTGTCTGGTCCGTTTGGTCTGATGCTAGTCCACAAATGCCTGATATTAAACATTTTTTTTAATTTTAATTGTTCATTTGTCCAGTTTATATAATCATCATGAGTAAGGAAAAACGGTACAAAATCAGGTGTTTTAGGGAAATTGTGCCACCTGTATGATTTATAGTCTGTAATTTTTCCATCCAGAAAACATGAAGAAGCACTTAAAGCTAAAAACAAGGGAGTATCCAGCCTTAATGCACAAAGCAATTTAAAAAAATTTTCTTTGTCATCAATTCCAAAATTAATATGTAGACTTGTGGTTATGACATCTGTTTTATAAGTACTTAAAATATATTGGTGGTAAGGGTCTTCCGGCTTTGAATAATAAAATGTTTTTTCAAATGGAAGCGCAAGAGTACTCCCGGGTATTATGGTCAAATCATTCTTTTTTAAATAATTCCTTACTTTAATGCGTGGTTCTAATAATAATTTAAATAGCTCAATGTAGTCCCTGGTAGGATTTGTTATATATTCAAAATTCCTCTGATCTGGTTCTTGTGAAAAATTTTCAAATTTATCTTTTAATTCGCCTGAAAGAGGCAGGACTTTACCCTCATTAGTACCTGCAAATAACTCTACCTCAAGCCCTTTATTTAAAAGTTTGGTTGTCATGTTTTAAATCCTAAATAAATTATTGCTGACCTATAGTATACTTCTAATTAGCTAATGTAGAGGTAGGGTTACTGTGCTTTTATACAGGTATCTAACAAGAAGGGATTTTAAAGATCAATGAAAATATCAATTCAAAAAACATTTTATGTTTTTACTTGTATTATTTTTGCAGTTATTTTAACTGGTTGTAAGGAAAAAGGCACCAAAATTACAGTACTGGATGGTTTGCCTGAGTCTCCTTACTTAACAGAAATGAAAACATCTCTTGAAAATCAAAAACCAGTGGTGGTTTCATTTACAGCAGAGTGGTGTCCACATTGCAGAAAGTTTAAACCGACTTTTATAGAGGTAAAAGATTTGTATCAAGAAAAAGTTACCTTTGTAAATATTGATGTGGATGATTCAAATGGCTCAACACTTTCAAATAGATTTCAGGTAAGAGGAATTCCTACTACTACATTTGTCCGTTCTGATGGATCTGTATTCAAAGTAAACGTAGGCGGACTAGAAAAAGAAGAACTTATAAAAGTAGTAGATGAGCTAATTTTAAGCAGACGCAAAAAACGCAGTGAACCTATTGCTCCATTTCCAATAGAGCCTCAGGAAAAAGTTACTCCTAAGGAAGAGGAAGAAGCACCTCAGGAAATAATTAAGGAAGAAGAACCTGAAGCTCCTGAGCAAATTCAGGAAGAAGTTAAACCTGAAGAAAAAACACCAGAAAATATAGAAGAGCCTGCAGTTGATGAAAAAGAAGCAGTGCCTGAGATTCAAATAGAAAACCCAGCTGAAACTGAACCTCAGCCTGAAGATAAGCCTAGTATTGATGAGACCATTCAGGAAACACTGCCTGCTGAACCAGCTGCTGATGTACCTGCTAACTAATAGTAGAGGCATGCGGCAGCATGCCTCTACTTGTTACGGCATGTCCCTAAACAGGATTTGCTTCTTTAACTGGTTTGTGGCTGCTATATTTTGTAAGTTCTTCTTCAGTTGGACTTCTCTTAAAGCCACATTCTTTCTTTGGGCAGGCTATCTGAGTTTGTTTTGTGGTTTCTTTAAAGGTTAATAATGAATTGCATTCTTTACAATGCTCTGGAATTGGTCTTGCCCAGAAAACGGAATTGCATTTAGTCTTTGACCAGCTTGAGCAGCCATAAAATGATTTACCGTATCTCGATTTTTTTTCTATAATTTCCCCTTCACAACCTTCTCTTGAACATTTAATTCCAATTGTTTTCATCAGTGTCATTCTGTGTTTGCATTCTTCGCTGGAACATTGGAGATATTCACCATATGGACCGTGTTTAATAGTCATGTTGCTCGTGCATTTTGGACATTTTTCTTCTGACTCACGATCTTTTGGGAATGGAACACCGTCTTTTGTAAGGTTTAAAACAGTTTTGCATTCGGGATAGTTAGAACATCCAAGGAATGGACCGAATCTTCCGCCTTTTAACAGCATCGGACTGTTGCATTTTGGACAGGTATGATCTGACTTTATTTCAACTTTCTGCATATCAGTTTGTGCTTTTTTTAGAGTTTGGCTGAAATCCACATAGAATTTAGAAATCATTTTGTCCCATTTTTGTTTTGCATCTTCTATTTCATCGAGATTAGATTCCATTTGTGCAGTAAAATCATAATCAAGATATTTAGGGAAATGGTTTACAAGAAGCTCGGTTACTATTTCACCTAGCTTAGTGGGAGACAAAGCTTTTTTATCCAGTTTCTGGACATACTTTCTGTCCTGAATTGTGCTTATTGTGCTGGCATAAGTACTAGGTCTTCCTATTCCCAGCTCCTCAAGTTTTTTAACCAAACTTGCTTCATTATATCTGCTGGGTGGTTCAGTGAAATGTTGTTTTGGGTTTAATTCCTTTAAATTAAGTTTGTCTTTAATTTTTAATTCAGGTAGCGTACTTATTACTTCGTCAATAATTTGTTCTTTTTCGTTCTCTTTTTCTTCTTCCTCCATGATCTCATCGCCAGGTTCAAAAGCTTTAAGAAATCCGTCAAATAGTATTTTTGTCGCAGTGCTATGAAAGATTCCTTTTCCTGCTTTAATTTCTATTGTAGTGGTTGAAAGTTTTGCAGATGCCATCTGACTGGCTAAAAATCTTTCCCAGATTAACTTATAAACTCTGTATTGCTCACCTGTTAAATGTTTTTTCATCGACGATGGTGCCCTGAAGACACTTGTAGGTCTTATGGCTTCATGTGCATCCTGTACATTTTTCTTT
>MFRM01000020.1:169645-172773 GCA_001784555.1 Candidatus Melainabacteria bacterium RIFCSPHIGHO2_02_FULL_34_12
TCAAACCTACAGGACCTTCTTCGCCTATTTCAATACCTTCATATAATTCCTGAGCAATTTTCATTACTTTTTTTATGGAAAAACCAAAAACATTTGAACATCCTCTTTGCAATGTACTGGTTATAAAAGGAGGGAACGGATTTTGTTGATTGGTTTTTTCTTCAATATTTTCTACAACGAATGTAGGCTTTTTCAAATCCTGAACTATTTTATCTACTGTTTCCTTATCTCTAAGAACTAAGCTTGATTTACTTCCTCTGCTTTTTGGGGTGGCAATAGTTTTTTCATTCCATTTGTAAAGATTAGCAAGAAATGCTATTTTATCCTTTTCAAGCTCTGCGTGAATTGACCAGTATTCTTCTTTTACAAAGGCATTAACTTCTTTTTCTCTTTCTATTACAAGTCTTAAAGCTACGCTTTGGACTCTTCCTGCAGATTTACCGCCTACTTTTCTCCATAGCAGTGGACTTATTTTATAGCCGACCAGCCTGTCCAATATTCTTCTGGCTTGTTGTGCAGCCACAAGGTCTTTATTTATTTTTCTTGGGTGTTTAATAGCATTTTTAATAGCGTCTTTTGTAATCTCATTACATTCAATTCTTACTGTTTTTGCTGGCTCTCCTAAGATTTCATAAAGATGCCATGCTATGGCTTCTCCTTCTCTGTCAGGATCGGGTGCTAAATAAATTTTATTTGATTTTTTAGCGAGTTCTTTTAATTCCTTAACTACCTTTACTTTATCTTCTAGGATTTCATAAATAGGTTCAAAATTATTTTTAACATCTACTCCTAAGCCTTTTGTTGGTAAGTCCCGGACATGACCTATGCTGGCTTTAACGATAAAGTCCTTACCAAGAAATTTACTTATTGTTTTTACTTTACCTGGAGATTCAACTATTACTAGTGACTTCCCTGATTTTTCTTTTGATGCCATAATTAAAAAAATAATTTGTTTTTTAAAAGGGCGTATTACAATACGCCCCTACTTTATACCGTACAACTTAAATAAAATAACACAATTGTTGTTTTTGCACAGTATAAACATCCTGTAAAGAAAGAAACCTACTTGTTATTTGTAATTATAAATGAACTCGAAGCTGTTTTATCTGCATTAGTCCATATTATTGCTTCAGACTCGTTAAAATTTCCAATTGGTTTTATTTCAGGTTTTAATAATATATTATATTTTTCATAAACGGCCTGCTGAAGTTTATTTATTAATTTACAGACATCCTGGGAACTTGCGTTTCCTAAATTAATAATAAAGTTTGCGTGCATTGAAGAAACCTGTGCTTGTCCTATGGTCCATGTTTTCACGCCCAGCGAATCAAGAATTTTTCCTGCTGACATGTTTAGCTCAATTGGATTTTTAAAAGTACATCCGGCGCTAGGATCTTTTATGGGCTGGGATTTTCGTCTGGCTAAATTGTTTTCTTTCATTCTGGTTCTGATTGCAGCTTCGGTGTCGGAAGCCATTCTGAACTTTGCACTTAGAACTATTTTTTCGCTTGGATTAATTGAGGAAATCCTATATCCGAAATTTATGTCTTTAGGGGCAAGTACCTCAATTTTCCAGGAATTCAAATTTAAAACTGTAACTGTTTCAAGAATTTGATTTGTACTGTGACCATGAGCTCCGGCGTTCATTATTATTGCGCCACCTACTGTTCCCGGAATACCTTCAAAAAACTCCATCCCTGAAAGACTTAGTTTTGATGCATATGCAGATAATCGAGGAAGCCTTACTCCAGAGCCTGCAACAATAACATCAGGTCCTGGTTGTTCAATCCAGTTTAAGCCGGTAGTGCAGATTACGGTACCTGGAATATCGCTTGAAGATACAAGAACATTTGATCCACCTCCAAGCAATGACCAAGGTTCATTTTTTGACATAACCTTATCCATAAGATGAACGAGTTCATCAATGGTTATAGGGAAACAAATTTTATCTGCAACACCGCCAACTTTCATCGTGGTTAAATTTGCAACTGAAGATTTCTCTAAAACTTTCATTTATGTTTAGTTAAGTCTTTCATAAAAGTCATACATCTTATATTAATTGTTCCCCGAATTTCGGGCAAGTATTTCATTTGATTCTAATAGCTTTTGACCTAAATATGTTATATCCCCGGCACCCATAATGAGGATTAAATCCCCTGATTTTATTGTTTTTTTAAGGTGTTCAGCAATTTCATTTATATTTCCAGGTAAATAGTTAATGTTTGGTTTACTAATTTCACTAACCAGTTTTTTACTGGTTATTCCTTCAATTTGGCTGCCCCTTGCAACATAAATATCAGTAATATAAACAGGATTTTCTGCTTCCTTTAATACAGTTTTAAATTCTTCCCAAAGATCTTTTAGTCTGGTAGGTTGGTGGGGTTGTATTATTGCAATTAATCGTTTTGGATTTAGCTCTTTAGCTGCTTTCATGGTGGCAGCTATTTCAGTGGGATGATGTGCATAATCATCAACAATGGTTATGTCATCAGCTAATGTGCCTAATATCTGAAACCTTCGTTTTACCCCCTTATAATTCTCAAGAGATTTTTTAATATTTTCAGGAGTTAAGCCTAAAAGATATCCAGCAGAGAAGGCTGCAAGAGCATTTAAAATATTGTGTTGCCCCGGTATTTTGAGGCTAATTGAAGTTTTACACTCATTATTAAAATAAACATCCCAAGATTTTGTTTTTGTATTAAATTTCCCTGATATTTTTGTGTTTTTACATTCAGGATAGATTCCGTATGTAAGTATTTTAGGATTATTTATATCGAAATTATTAGAGATTATTTCGTTTGTAATTTTATCCTGAATGCAAACGATAAGCCCCTTTTTCAAAAGAGCTTTTTTTGCGAATTCTACGAATGAACTTTTTATTTCATTTAATCCGTCCTTAAAATTTTCAAGATGATCAGCCTCAATATTTGTAATAATTGAAATTTCGGGATTCCCTTTTAGAAAACTTTTATCACTTTCATCAGCTTCTGATACAAAATAATCCCCCTTCCCAATAATTGTGTTTGTATTTTTGGAGATTAATATGCCGCCTATAATTGCTGATGGGTCCATGCTGTTAGATAGGAGCATTTCACATATCATTGCACTGGTTGTGGTTTTACCGTGTG
>MFRM01000020.1:172782-203893 GCA_001784555.1 Candidatus Melainabacteria bacterium RIFCSPHIGHO2_02_FULL_34_12
CTGCAATTAATTTTTTTTCTTCTGTTGCAATTTCAAGCAAATCTGCTCTATGAAGCATAACTTTAGAATTTTCTTTAGCCCAAATCAATTCTTCATTTTCAGATGTTATTGCAGTTGAATAAACGATATAATCAGGATTAATTTCAGTAATATTTTTTTTATTATGCGGTGTCCAGATTTTTATGTTTAATTCCAGCTCTAGATCTTTTATAAGATCATTTTCTGTTTTATCAGAGCCGGTTATTTTAGATTTCTGAGCATGGAAATAACGTGCAAGTGCACTCATTCCAATGCCTCCTATACCCACGAAATGGATTTTTTTTTCTTTAAAATTATGATTTGGATGATGAAGGCTCAAGAGTTTTTAACCACTTGGATATTCTTGATTTTTTTCTGGCTGCATTGTTTAAATGGTAAACCCTTTTTGTTGCAGCCCTGTCAAGAGCAGCAAAAGCTTCTCTTGCTGCATCACCAGCAGATTTTGTATCTTTTTTTGAAACTAAATCCTGAACTTTTTTAAGCAAGGTTTTGATTCTTGACTTAACAGCAATATTGCGTAACCGGTTTCTTTCCGATGTCTTGACTCTCTTAATAGCTGATTTTAATCTAGGCATTGTCTTCTCCAAGTAAATATCCGAATAAATAAATCAACAGATTTTTAATTATAGCTTATTGAGCTCCGCCATTATCCAAAGAAATAATTATACCCGGCATACTCATTACAATTCCGTAACCTGTAAGAACAAAGCCTCCTAGAGTTTCTTGTGTCTGAACATCCATGCTTTTACCTAAAATAAATGGTTCAGCTAATGTAGAATCTGGCAAATAACAAATATCACCTGCATTATCTGCTTCAGTTCCGTCAACTATCATGATCTGCTCATTGGTAAATGGATTAATAAGACTTTTAGTTAAGCCTGCTTCAATAATTTCATTTGAATCTTTTGGAACTATTCCTGCCATGTCTACGGTTGCAATAGCAATATTTGCTCTCAGTGCCTGTACGCTTGCATTAATGCTTGCATTTTTTGCTCTGTCCTGTGCACCGATCAGGTTTGGAACTGCAAGTGTAATTAGTATACCTATAATTACAACTACAACAAGTAATTCAATTAATGTAAAGCCGTAAGAATTTCTTCTGGCATTTACCCTTTGTAAGTTCATTTTAATTTCTCCTTTGACTTTCAAATATAATAAAAAATGCAACAATTCAGTAAATATTTTACCTTATTGTGTTTAAATATGTGCTTGCAGCTATAGTAATTGAAAGGAAATTATGGAAAAGACATTTTTAGCTATAAAACCAGATGGTATTCAGAGAGGTCTTATAGGAAAAATTATTTCAAGACTTGAAGAAAAAGGTTTTAAACTTGTAGCCATGAAGTTTATGTTAGTTTCAAATGAATTAGCTCAAAAGCACTATGGTGAGCATAAGGAAAAACCTTTTTTTAAGGGACTGGTAGATTTTATAACTTCAGGTCCGGTTGTTGCCATGATCTGGGAAGGAAAAGATGTAATTAATGCACTGCGTAAAATGATGGGAAAAACAAATCCATTAGAGGCAGATACAGGTACCATCAGGGGAGATTTTGGAGTAGACATTGGGAGAAATGTAGTTCATGGTTCAGATAGTGCAGAAAGTGCAAAAAGAGAAATAAAACTTTTCTTTAATGAAAGTGAAATCATTAGCTGGCAACCAGAAATACAAAAATGGATCTATGAATAAAATGATAGTGTTATAATAAGAAGTTCAAAATAAGAGGTAATTAAATGGTACGTATAAGACTTTCAAGAAGAGGAAAAAAGAAAAGCCCTTTTTACAGAATTGTTGTAACTGACATAAGAAATAAACGTGATGGTGCACCTATTGAAGAAATTGGTACTTATAATCCCATGACAAAAGAACTTAAATTAGATAAAGAAAAAGCACAGTCATGGATTAAAAAAGGTGCAATTCCTACAGAAACAGTTTCTACATTATTAAAAAGATAAAAAATTATTAATTAGGAGTTTAAACTGTCTGTGCCGCTGTTTACTTGTTTATAGTTATTACCACCAAATGCAACAGCAAATGCAAATGTTCCAATTACAACAACAGCAGCATCTCCGGCTAAAGCTAATGATCTTTTGAGCTCTCCAAAAAGAGAAGTAAAGTGTGAAATGATCGATATAGCTCCTGCACCAATTCCAGCAAGAGCAAGTATCAGAAGCGTGGTTCTTGTACTGCTTTGTGGTTGGCTATCTCTACTATCTGATGAAATTTGACCAGCTAATGAAACAGTACCGCCACCCTTACCGCCACCTCCGCTTGTTCTAGAAGCATCATCAGTGGGTTTGTCAGTTGCTGGTGGTGGTGTGATTTGTGGAGTTTCAGTTTGTTGTTCAAGTGTTGGTGGAGTTAATTCATTTAGTCTAGGTGGTTGAATAGCTTCATCAATAACAGGAGCTGCAGCAACTATAGGAGTGTAATTAAGAAAGGGTGATCTAAGTACAGATATTTCTCCATTATCACCAGTGAATACTTCTGAAACAGCTGAAGTATCATTTTTTTCTGGCAGATTTGTTGGGCCAGCAGGCACTAATCTTCTTGCTGCTGAGCCATCAAAACTTTTTATTACATCTGGAACTTTCATTTTTAAATTTCTTTTACAGTTTTTTCCTAATTACTTCCCAAGTGTATATACCTTAGGGGTTTTAATTATTCTGTTTTTTTATCCTTGAGTTAAGGATAGTACTTTGTATAAAAAGTTTAAATTTTCTAATAATTATTTAATAATTTATGTGGCATAATTTCATTAAGTTAATTACAAAATGAATTTATTTATTTGTATATAATGGTTAGCTCTTGAATATAGAAATACACATGAAAGATTTAATAACCACTTCTTTATTAAAGGTTAAGAGCCAGGCTGATTACATTGAAATTAGAATTGAAAAAAGTGAATTTTTTCTTTTAAGTTTTCAGGGGCCGCTTCTTGATCAAATAACACGTTCTTCAAATCTTACAGGTTGTGTGCGAGCTATGCATAAAGGCGGATGGGGATTTGTAAGTTTTAACAGCTTGGATAATCTGGATGAAAAAATTTCTCTTGCAATAAGACAATCAAAAATAGTTGGTAAGGGAAAACTGATTTTGCCTGAATATGAAATAAAAGAAGTTTCGCTTAAGGCCGAAGTTAAAAACGATCCCAGAAAAATAAGCTCGACGCATAAGAAAAAATTATTTGAGCATTACAATGATCTACTTTTAAAACAATCAAAGAAAATACAGTCAACGCAGGTTACTTATAAGGATGAAGTAAAAACAACTTACTTTGCAAACACATTTGGCAGTTATATTGAACAAGAAAGAATGGATGTAATTGGCAGGTTTAATGTAGTTGCAAAAGAAGGAAACAATGTTAAACAATCCTTTGAAAGTGTTACCAGTAGAGATTCCTTTGATATAGTTTTAAATTTAGATCAAAAAATTTTAGAAACAGCTGAAAGAGCTCTAAGGCAATTAGATGCAAAGCTGGCTAAAGCTGGTTGTTACACAGTAGTATTAGATCCACGGTTGACCGGTGTGTTTATTCATGAAGCTTTTGGTCATCTGTCTGAAGGTGATAATGTCTATGAAAATGAAAGGATGAAAGAAATCTTAGTTTTAGGTAAGGAAATCGGAATGCCGGATCTGACTGTAGTTGACAGTGGATTAGTGCCGGGTCTTCCAGGTACTTATGTTTATGATGATGAAGGTGCACGGGCAAATAAAACAGTGCTGGTTCAAAATGGCATACTTACAAACAGACTTCATTCACGTGAAACTGCAGCTAAAATGTCAGAGAAGGCTACTGGTAACGGCAGAGCTTTAAGTGCCGGATATTCTCCTATTCCAAGAATGACAAATACATACATTGAAAAAGGTGATATTCCATTTAATGAAATGATATCTGATATAAAAGAAGGAATATATGCAATTAGAATGCTTGGAGGACAAACAAACGGTGAGCTCTTTACCTTTTCAAGCGGTGAAGCTTTTATGATTCGAAATGGGGAAGTTGCTGAGCCAGTCTCTGATGTAACACTTAGTGGCAATGTCTTTCAAACTTTAAAAGATATTGAAGCAATTGGAGATGATCTTACTTTTTCAAGCGGGAGCTGCGGTAAATGTGGTCAGAACGGATTACCTGTCGGCGTAGGTGGACCGCATATAAGAATTAAAAATGTTTTAGTTGGCGGAAGATAGTTCGCGATACGTATTCTTTTGTTATTCTTTTAAAAAAAATATTTCTGTAACGTTATAATTTCTTTGGAAATGTCAGATCTCCTTATAAAAACTTCATGGATAATTGCAGCAGTTCCGCTTATAAGTGCTCTTCTTATTATTTTATTTTTCAATTTCTCTAGAAAAATATCAGCATTTTTATCAATAGGCGCAGTTGCTTATGGATTAATTCATTCAATACTTATTTTATATTTAAGTTATAAAGATCCGCATCATGTTTTAGAAATAAATTACCCCTGGATTAGCGCAGGTACATTTAAGCTTTTTGTCGGATATTTAGTGGATCCTCTCTGTGCAATGATGCTTGTAGTGGTTTGTGCAGTTAGTTTTTTTGTTCAAATTTATACTCATGGTTACATGAAAGAAGATCCTAATTACAGTAAGTTTTATGCTTATCTTTCTTTATTTACTTTTTCAATGCTGGGTCTGGTTTTTTCTACAAATCTTTTTCAGAGTTATATCTTCTGGGAGCTTGTAGGTGTATGCAGTTATCTTTTAATTGGTTTCTGGTGGTATAAACCATCTGCAGCAAATGCATGTACAAAAGCATTTATAGTAAACCGTATAGGAGATGCAGGATTATTAATTGGTCTTCTTATACTTTATTTTTCCACGCAGAATCTTTGGCAGGATAAAATAACTCTTTCTTTTAATGAATTAAAAAATGTTCTGGATACAGCACTACGCTGGGATATTTTGCCTGTAGTAGGAATTATAAGTATCACTACAATTGCTCTTTTTGTTTTCTTAGGACCTATGGCTAAGTCAGCTCAGTTTCCACTTCATGTCTGGTTACCGGATGCAATGGAAGGCCCTACACCAATCTCAGCTTTAATTCATGCAGCCACCATGGTAGCTGCGGGTGTTTATTTAATTGCCAGATCATATCCACTGTATGAATTAAGTCCTATTGCTATGAATACTGTTGCATGGGTTGGTGGTATTACTGCTATTTTTGCAGCTACTATTGCTCTGAGTCAGTTTGATATTAAACGAGCTCTTGCATATTCCACATGTTCACAGCTAGGTTATATGGTTATGGCTCTTGGGCTTGGTGCATATTCAGCAGGTTTATTTCATCTTATGACACATGCTTTTTTTAAAGCCATGTTATTTCTCTGCTCAGGTTCAGTTATAGTTGCATGTCATCATGAACAGGATATGAGACATATGGGCGGCTTAAAAAAGTTTATGCCTATTACATCACTTACATGCTTAATCGGTGTGCTTGCTATTTCCGGATTTCCTTTTATGAGCGGTTTCTGGTCAAAAGATATGATTCTGGCAGTAGCATGGGAGCATAATAAACCATTATTTGTAATAGGTTCACTGACTGCTATGCTGACTGCATTTTATATGTTCAGGTTATATTTCATGACATTTAGCGGTGAATATAGAGGACATGCTCACCCGCATGAAACGACTCTAGCTATTACTGTGCCTTTAATTTCTCTTGCTATACCTTCCATCTTTATCGGTCTTATTGGTTCACCTTTAATTCCTGGCGGAGATAAATTTTCTTCCTTTATTTCATATGGTGAACATCATGCACATCACGAGTGGGGATTAAATGTTTTTATAAAAGAATTTTTAACAATTCAGGGAATGATACCGTTTTTTGCATTTTTAATCGGTACTACTCTTGCCTGGCTTGTTTATAGAAAGAATCTAGGACTTAATACATTCATTAAAAATAGACTCAGTGTTTTTTATAAGCTCTCATTTAACAAATGGTATATAGATGAAGTTTATTTTTGGGGTTTAAATAAATTAATTCTTCCCTTTTATAAATTCAGCTGGAGTATTATTGATAAGGTAATTGTAGATGGGGTTTTTGTAAACGGCTCTGCCAGAGTGGTTTCTATCGTAGGCGGCGGATTAAGATATATTGAAACAGGCAGAGGACAGTTATATGTTCTTGTTATTTTTAGCTCAGTGTTTTTTGCAATTTTATTTTTATTGAGTAAGGGTGGATAAGTAAAACCATGGAATTTTTAATGAACTTTTATCTTCACCATGCACTAAGCATATTATTGATTGTTCCTCTTTTAGGTGCGTTAATCATTGCTTTTCTGCCGGATAAAGAACCTATTTGTAGAATCCTTTCATTGATATTTTCCCTGGATATTCTTTTGCAGGCATTTTTAATTATATTTTCAAAATTTGATCCAGGTTTAACAGCTCTTCAGTATGTTGAAAATTACCGTTGGTTTGGAGATACTATTCGAATAAAGCTGGCAGTTGATGGTTTAAGTATAACCATGGTTTTGCTTATGGCTATCCTTTTGCCGGTTACTATAATTGCAAGTGAACCCATTGCTAAGTCAAAACCGAAACTATATTACTCACTTCTTATGATCCTTACCACAAGTGTCATGGGTGTTTTTGTGGCACAGGATTTGTTTTTATTCTTTTTACTGTGGGAACTTGAGCTGGTCCCAATGTATTTTTTAATAGCTGTTTGGGGTGGACTGAACAAAGAATATGCTGCACTTAAGTTTTTAATTTATACGTTTATAGCTGGGGCATGCATGTTTGCTGCGGTTCTTCTATTATTCTTTTCTTCAGGTGCAAATACTTTTGATATGGAAGTGTTATCTCAGTATGCAAAATCTCTTCCGCATTTTTATCAGATGTTTTGTTTTGTATTATTTTTCCTGTGTTTTATTATTAAATTACCTTCTTTTCCTTTTCATACCTGGCTTCCAGATGCGCACGTAGAAGCACCGACACCTATTTCTATGTTACTTGCTGGAATACTTTTAAAAATGGGTGGATACGGTATCTATAGAATTTGCGTCGGATTTTTTCCAAATATTTTAGTTGAGCTTGCTTTATGGATAGCTGTTCTTGCTGTAGTAAACATTATTGGTGCAGCAGTAGCATGCCTAGTTCAGGATGATATGAAGAGGGTTATTGCATACTCTTCAATTTCTCATATGGGTTTTGTATTACTTGGAGTTGCATCACTTACAGCTGCCGGATTTAGCGGTGGAATATTTCAGATGTTCAGCCACGGACTAATTAGTGCAGCACTCTTTATGCTGGTCGGTACTTTATATGAAAGGACACATACCAGGCAGATTAGTGATTATGGCGGAATGACAAAATATATGCCAAAGTGTTTTTATCTTTTTACTTTAGCTTCTATGGCAAATCTGGCATTACCGGCACTGTCAGGCTTTGTGGGTGAGAGCCTTGTTTTTTACGGAGCATTTAGTTCAGATTTCTTTGGTAACTTTCCTACAAGATTTCATTTTAATTTTGGTCAGATATGTGTTTTATTTTCTGCACTTGGCGTGATATTAACTGCAGGATATATGCTGTGGCTCTTGCAGAGAGTTTTTATGGGACCAGAAAATTTAAAGTGGTCGAAGCTTACTGACTTAAGAACTTCAGAGCTCGTAGTTCTGGTTTCGCTCCTTGTCCTTGTAATTTTATACGGTGTTTATCCTGTCTCACTTTCTGAGCTTTATGAACCCAGCTCAACTGCTCTTGTGGAGAGTGTTGGGAAGATTATAGGTAAGAGTTAATAAATCTTGCAATTCTAATGTGCCTGTGCCAGTACAAACTTTGAATATTCATCTGCTGAAATTAATTCTTTATTTTGATTTGGGTCTGAGGTAAGTTCTATTTTTATCATCCAGCCTTTACTGTAAGTATCCTGATTTATGTACTCGGGATGATCATTTAAATCTTTATTTACTTCAATAATTTTTCCTGCATTTGGGATATATAGATCTGAAACAGATTTAACAGATTCTATGACACCGAATTTTTCGCCGCTTTGAAAAGTTTTTCCAATATCAGGCAGTTCTACAAAAACCACATCTCCAAGTTCATTACTGGCATATGAGGTAATCCCTATGGTTGCCTGATTGCCATTGATTTTTATGTATTCGTGAGACTTTGTGTACTTTAAATCTTTAGGGAAATTCATTATTTTTATGTATCCAACTTTAATAGTTTAATCTAAAAAACACAGATTTTTATATAAAAAACCAGAATGTTTATGTGAAATCAGGAATTATACAAAATAAGTCAAATGTCCAAAAGCTTTAACAAAAGCATAATATAGGTTAGTTAGATTGTTATTACACCCCGATAGACTTTTTAGCTATTTGGGTAAATATATTAAGAAACCAATATTCATGTTTTGGATTTGGATTAGAGCTTACATAATGGTCAGAAAGACAGATCTTTGTTCAATATTACTTGAATGATTACAGCTGAAAGATAAATAATTTATCTTTCAGATTTTTTTTGACTTTTGTGTTTTTAAATTTTTAAACCATGGAGAAAAATTATGGAAAAGCATGATAAAGAAAAAAGCATAAAAACTAATAAAGATGAAAACTGGGTAGATGACCTGCTTGTAAGACAGGAGCATGACCTTGAAGTTGAGGAAGAAATATTGTCAAGCGTACCAAGCAGGTTAAAACATAAATATTTTCATGAGGAGGATGAATAAATAACTGGTTATTCTCATAGATTTCACCAAAAAGACGCTTTTTAAGCGTCTTTTTCTTTTAGGAACTTCTTAAAATAATAATCTTCTTTTTTATATGTATGCGATTATTATCAAAAGACATTTTTTTTGTTTTATTAATTTCTATTTTTTCTTTTACCCCGTTTAATTCAATAAGCAGTTTTGCCCAAGAGGGCTATTCAGAGCCAGATTATAATTCAGTCTTTGATTATGAAGATTCTCAGGAAGATACAGTTCGTCCAAAATCAAAAACAAAAAAACATATAAGTAAAAAGAGCCCTTCTTTAGAGCTTAAAGATTCAGTTTTCAGAGGGGGAAATAATATGACATTCAATGTTCTTATTTTTAAAGTGTCAATGATAGTAATTGCTTTGCTTGGAGTTCTATTTTTTATTAAGAGATATCTTTCAGGAAATCAGATTAGTGGAGCAGGCAATATTCTGGATAGTCTGGCTCAAAAAATATCAGGTAATGTTTCAGCATTTGCACAGAATACCATTAAACTAAAACAAGCCATGATTTTAACACCCGGACAGAATATCTATTTGGTCGAGGTAGAGGGGAAAAAACTTTTGCTGGGTGGTACACAGCAGGGCGGTGTGCAGTTTCTAGCTGATCTGACAAATAAAACTTCTTCAAAATCAGTACTTGATTTTAAACAAATCGAAGAATATCAGAATATGCCTAAAAACCAAATGCCCACACCTGCTTTAAATAATCATAGACCTAAGGAAATGCCAGTAATAAACCAAGCGCCTGAAAATATGCTTTTTGCTCAAGCCACTATGAGTAATATGAATAATGCTTCTCAGGTAACCTCAAATGGAAATATGCAAAACAATAATCCTTTACCTGCAGAGAAAGAAATCTATTCTACTAATATGAATATTCCAAAGCAACCGTTTAAAAGAAGAACAAACTTTAGAAAATCTCTTCTTAGTGATTCATTACAGAATTCAGATGACCTTGCAAAGGTCAGATAGAGACTTGCCGCGGTAAGTCTCTACGTCATTTTATTAACCATATCCAGAAATAAATCCTCCATGACAATCTTAGGCTGCATGAAAGATTTATATTTTAAATAAGCCTTTGAAAGATTCTTATATAAAAAACAATATTTTTTTTGATTTTTATGTTTATATTCATCATATTTAGATGAAGCAATAAAAGTTAAATAATCATTTAGTTTTATCTCTTCTTTTTGGATGCTGTCAAGTGTTTTTTTTGCTTTATTTACAGCTGAAAAATTATCCACAGGGAAAATATCCATTAATTCATTTTCATCTGGGATAACGGAATTTTTCTTAAGCATTTTATTAATCGAATCATAATTTTTATTTAAGTGTATGAGCTGGGATCTGCTGACAATGGTCGGTAAGATATCATCTTTTGAGGCATTAGCAAATATAAATAAAGTTCTTCCTGGAGTTTCTTCTACTGTCTTTAACAGGAGATTGCAACTTTCAGCAGGAAGTGAATTTAAATTCGAATTTCCAAAAAACACAATTCGAAAATAATCAGAAGTAGTGTTTAAGTCGGCTAAAAGCTCTCTTATTATGTCTATTTTAATTTGTTCTTTTTTATTTTCAGGATCTGGATTTACAATAATCAAGGCATGAGGATGTTCTTTTTTTTCAAGCCATTTACAGTTTAAACATTCATCACATGCACTTCCAATCTGGTTTTTATTTTTTTGACAATTAAGAATCTTTGCCAGGTTAATAACCAGATGCAGCATTTCCTCAGGCTCTTTACCTACGAAAATATAGGAATTGGCCAATTTGTTTTTTAATATGGCATTGGTTAAAAATTTAGTGGTTTCTGGATATTTGGTTTTAAGATCTGTAGAAAACATAAGATTTTAATTGTATTGTAGTTATGTTATTTTGAGGAGCTGGAGAGATGCTCCATCTGTACATTCTTTTATAATGGTAACATTTTAAATTATTAACAGTCTTAGATTTTGGTTAACTATGGTTATTAAAGAAGAACAACAACAAGGCTATTCATTATTAACGGGTCATATCCTTTCCTTTGTAAATAAGCTGGATTCTTTTAATTCAAAACAAGATGTAGTCCATTCACTGCTTGAGGTTTTAAGTCATACTTTTAATATTCAATTTCTATCTTTTGTTGAAAAAATAAATGATTCAATCCAGGTCTTATGCCAGATTGGTGATGCAGAATCAATAAAAAATATTTTTAACGAGAATGTCAGCAGTAAAATATTTGCCTGGGTTATTGATCAGCAGCAACCAGCTTCATTAAAGCTTGGCGAAAAAAACAACTTTATCTTTATTCCTGTTTATGACTATATCCAGGGTAGAAAAATAGTTCATGGTTTGGTAGTAATGTATCTGGCTGATTATTCTTTTAACTTAAGTAAAGAAACCAGTAAGAATATTAAATTATTATCGAAGCTTTCAGCTGTTTCAATGACGAGGTTCTCACTTAAAAAAGATATAAGTGAGCCTGAAGAATTAGATCAAAAAAATCAACTTGAATCTGAGTATCTCTTACAGATTCAAAATATATTATCGGGCAGCAGTGGAAATAAAAAAATATTATTTAGCGTGCTTGAGGATAAAGAAGCAGCATATAATGGTAATTTCTGGTGGATTTCTGAACTCGGAGCAGAAATCACCCTGGTTTTAATAGCACAGGCGGATGATGTTCATGGAGATAAAACTAAATTTTGCGGTTCTCCGCTTGCAATCTTAAGCGGTTATATCATGGGTGAAATGAATAGTCTGAAGACAAAAGCAGAAATATCACTTAATCCAGCAAAGGTCATGAAATATTTAAATGAAGAGTTAAACGATCTTTTTAAATCTACGGGAATTACTTTTAATGCCTGGTACGGTGTATTTAATCTTGAAGCAAGAAAAGTAAGATACTCAAATGCAAACCATTCAGATCCTTTTTTAATCGGGCCCGAGCAGCAGATCTCAAATCTTGTTGTAGGTAATAATAAAAAAGACAATCCGTTAGGTCTGAATGTAAATTCAGAATACGAAGAGTCAGTTTCATATATATCCAGTAAGTCTAAACTGGTTATCTGTACCAGTGGGCTAGTTGAACAGGCCGCAAAAATTGGACATAAATATGACCCTAGTTGGCTGCCTCAGGTACTTGAAACTATTGGTACTTTACCGCTTAAAGAAATGAGTAAAAATCTTCAGAGCATATTATCAGAAAATGTAAGTGGAACAGCCCCAAAATCCTCTCGTCTTGCACTGTTACTCGAGATGCCTTCTTAATTTCTTCTTAGTTAAATTACTGGTAAACTCGGGAAATATGACTAGTACAAAAGGTTGATATCATAAGAAATAAAAAATACTTCTATTAAAACCATTTAATGTTTGAATGAGATTAAACGGACTGAGGTACATAAGAAATAACCACATGCATAAATCTATTTTTAATTACTTAGAAAGCATAAGTCTGCCAGTTCAGAGCTTAAATTTTCGCTTCCCGATTGAAACATTAGATGGACTCCTGAGAAAATTCTATAAAGATTATGAAAAGTCTGCATTTCTTGTTCAGGCAAATAAACTGGTTAATAATTTAAATCTTAGAAAAATCTCTGATTCTTATCTTCTTAGAGTGCCGCTTTCAGATGAGAGTAATGAGCATCTATATATTGGAATCTCAGACTTGCTTAGTTTTCTTGTTATTTTTGATGAACCAGCTCCTGAAGAACAAAATCTGAAAGAACAAAAATCGAGATTTTTCCTTACATTTGACAAATCAATAATAACCACGGTGTTTGATTTTTTCTATAAAAATTACTGTAAGACTTTATCTGTGCGGGAAAAGAAATTACTGATAAAACTTAAAAATGCACCTATTGCAGAACTGGATCCTTTTTATATAAGTAAGTTTCAGGAAGCACTTTTAATCAATGCTTTAAGTGATAACAATAAAATAAAACAAGCAAAAATTATAGAAGCATTTTCATTTACTGATGAATCTGTGGTTATTACTGATCTAGCTGGAAATATAAAAGAATATAATCAAAGCTTTGAAAAATGTTTCGGAAAGAATAAAGCTAAAATAAATGAAATACTTCCTCTTGCAATAGCAGAAGAATCTATCAAGGGCATAAGTAAAAAAACCGGTTGGCAGTCTGAAATTGAAATTAAAACATTAAATGAGAGCTCTGCGTTAATGCTGGTAGGTTGTAATTTCTTTAGAGATGAATTACAAAGGCCAAACGGATTTATTTACACCTTTAAAAATATTACAGAGCTGAAAAAACTAGATCATTTAAACAGGCAATTAATTGCTAAACTCCGTGAACGGAATGTTCAGTTAAGTGAAGTAAATAAAAGACTTCTTGAAGCTGACAAAATTAAAACTGACTTACTGTCAGTAGTTAGCCATGAATTGAAAACCCCTGTTTCAAGCATAATTGGTTTTAGTGAGTTAATTGCACATAGAGAGTATGATGAAAAAACAGTAAAAGACTTTGCAGAGCAGATTACTGATTCAGCAAGACAATTAGACAGAGTGATTACAGACTATCTGGAAGTTGCAGGTAATCATTTTGGTGCCTCAAATGATAAATTACATACTATGCCGGTTAATCTTACCGAGCTTGTTAGATACTGCTTCCGTGAACAAGAACTTAAATTTAACGAAATAAAATTCAATATGGATGTTAATTGTCTTGGCTACGAACCTATTATTATCAGCGAAACTCAAAACCTGCAAAAGCTCTTTGGAAACTTACTTAATAACTCCATGAAATTCAGTCCTGACGGCGGTAATATATCAGTTAAAATTTTAAATGACAGAGAAAATGTAACTATTTCAATTGCTGATCGAGGAATCGGATTGACTTTTAATCAGGCTAAGCATGTATTTGAACCGTTTTACAGAGTGGATAACTCTGTTACCAGAAAGTTCTCAGGAATTGGACTTGGGCTTGCTGTATGTAAAAAAATTGTTGAAATATATAATGGTTCTATATGGTGTGAGCCAGGAGTTGATTCCGGAACAGTCTTTTATGTTACCTTACCAGTTAATCCAAACAAACCAAAAGCTACAGAAAAACCTGTGCTTTCACCTGTGCAAACAGAGTCAACAGAGACAAGAGAAAAACTAAGGATTGAAGCTGAGTAAAAGAGTAAAAGAGTAAAAGCTGTTATGGCTAGTGCCTCAAAACTTAAAAAACCTCTTTTATCTGTTTCCATAATTACTTATAACGAAGAACGTATAATTGAAAAAACTTTAAATGCCATCCATAACTGGGTAGATCAAATTGTTGTGGTAGATTCAAACAGCACAGATGGCACATTAAATATACTTGAAATGTTTAATGTAATGATATACAGAGAAAAATGGCGAGGTTATTCAGCTCAAAAAAATCTTGCTATTTCAAAGTGTACCGGTAACTGGATTTTATCTCTGGATGCAGATGAAATTGTCGCTAAAGAGCTTAAAGATGAAATCTTACAGATAATTAAAAATCCAAATATCTATAATGGATTTAAGATTAAAAGAAAATTTTATATTGGAAACAGATGGATAAAATATGGAGGATATTACCCTGACTATCAACTTAGATTGTTTAAAAACAATATAAATGCTCATTTTGCTGATCGTGCAGTACATGAAAGCATAACCATGGATGGTCCAGTAGCATATTTAAATCATCCTCTTGAGCACTATGCTTACAGTAATATTAAAGAATATAAAAAATCACTAAAAAAATATGCGGAGCTAGCCAGTAAAGAAATATCAGATAAAGTATTTTATATTCCGTTTTTAAGAGCAGCCTGGGCATTTATATTTCGCTATATCTTTAGGTTAGGATTTTTAGAAGGTAATATTGGTTTTGAGTTAACAAAAGCATACGCCAAGTATGTATTTGACAAATATGAGATCAGAAAGCGAGGTTAGCAAACCTCGCTTTCAGGGGAGAGGTTACGTAGAATGAATCAGGCTTGCAGTATAGCAGTGGTAAATCCCTTTTAAAGTAATCATAGGATCAAAAGTAAAATCATTGTGTTCCCATAGCCTTGCAATAATTGAGGAATTGCCGCCAGTAATAATTACCTTTGGATTTGTGGATGTTTCTTTCTTGAAAAGCTTTAAATATTCTTCCAAGAGTGCAATTTGTCCGATAATTACACCATTTAAAATTGCATCTTCAGTATTTTTAGCTAGAGGATTAAGTCTTTTAATTTTTTGTTCTTTAGCCAGCTCAACATGAGGTAATGATAAAGTTTTACTTGAAATTGCTTTAAGTTCAACATCAAAACCGGTTCTAATAATCCCGCCCAGGAAATTCCCTTTATTGTCGCAGGACGTTACAGTGGTTGCACTGCCAAAATCAACTATTACAAGCGGAGTATCCAGCTTTGAAAAGGAATTCAGTCCACCTATTAAATTGCATATCCTATCTATTCCTAACGTTGGGTAAGTGTTTTTAATTATCTTTTGATTATTTATGGTTATTTCAAGAAGTTTTATTTTGTAGTCTTCTGCTATGGTTTTAGCAGCTTCATTTATATGAGGCAATGCTCCTGCTATAACTACAGGAATATTTTTTTCTTTAACTTCATCCCATGGCAGTAGGCTTAGCTCAGTGTGTTTGTTCCGTTTATAGTCTTCAACCTTTGTATTATTAATATAATTCCAGTGTATTGAACTGTTCCCAACATCAATAGCCAGGATTGTATCATTTTCATTTTCCATATTTGCCTCCCGAAATAAATTAACGTATAAGTTGATTTATTTTCTTGCTGTGATTATATTTGGCTTAATTTCTTTTTTTTGCTTGTGGTTCTTGTCATTTTTGCTGTTAGTTCCTTCAGGGATTGCCTGTAATTTTTTAATAAGTCTTATTTTGTTGATTCTTTGCTTGTCTTTTGCTTCTACTTTAAGTATATAACCGTTGCTCTCAACTTCATCACCAATATTTGGTTCCTTGCCAATTAATCCAAAGGTTAACCCTCCAATGGTGTCGTAATGTTCTTTTGAAAAATCTGTACCTAATTTTTCATTTAACTCGTCAAGGTTAAGTTTTCCATCCAGAATAATATCTGAATTTGGAAGGACCTGGATAGAATCCGTTTCATTATCAAATTCGTCGTGAATTTCCCCGACAATTTCTTCTATTATGTCTTCAACAGTGACAAGTCCTGAAGTACCTCCGAATTCCCCGATAACTATTGCCATTTGAAGTGATTTTCTCTTTAATTCAGTCAAAAGATCATCTAGTGCTTTACTCTCAGGGACTTTAATTACGGGCTTTGCGATTTCTTTTACTGGTTTGGTTTTATTCCCATGAGATGTCTCTTCAAGCAAATCCCTTGTTGTAATTACTCCAATTATGTTATCGATTGATTTTTCGTAAATGGGGATTCTGGAGTGTTTTGAGTCAATAGCAATTTTTACAGCACTGTCTATTGGTTCATTTGCATCTATGCATACCATGTCGGGTCTGGGTGTCATTACTTCACGTACAACGGTGTCAGGAAAATCAAAAATATTTGTAATCATTTCTTTTTCTGATTGTTCAAGCACACCTTCTTCTTGACTAACGTTCAGTAGCATTTTAAGTTCATCTTCAGTGTATACGAAAGTAGTTCTTAGATCAGTTATTCCAAATATTCTTAATATGCTTGATGCTGAAATATTTAAAAATTTAACAAGTGGACTAGTAATTAGTTTAAATATTTCAAGAGGCCATATTAAATAAAATGCTGTTTTACCTGGATCTATAAAGGCAATTGTTTTAGGTATAATTTCACCGATTACTACATGGAAATAGGTAACCATTAAGAGGGCAAGTGGTAATGCAATACTGTGTGCAGTAATGTTTATAAGTTCATTTGAGGTAAATGGTTCTACTATTGGAATAAGTGCTTTTGCAATAGTTAATTCACCAATGGCACCCAAAACCAGGCTACTTATAGTAATTCCTACCTGTGCAGCTGAAATATAGCGGTCAATTTTGTTTAATGCATTTAAAATCAGAACAGCTGTTTTGCTGCCTTCTTTTACCTTTTGCTCAATCCTAGTTTTGTTTACCCGTGCAAGGGCGAACTCTATTGCTACAAAGAATCCATTAATTAAAATTAATAAAAAGGCAAATAAAATGCCAATAACTATATCCATAAAATTAAATGATATCCTTTGTAAGATGCCAGAGGATACCTTGGATGGTTATTTCAGGAGAACTGATTTTAAATCTGGTGCTCAACTATGTATGGTTAATTTGGTCTCTTCAGTAGATAAAGATATTATCATACTGCAATATACCCCACAGGATTAAATATAGGGTTCTCATGTTAAAAACTGTCTTAATTTAAATAAGAATGAGTTAAGTATAGTCAAAAATAACAAAATTCAATAAGATAACAAATTCCCTATACTGACAAAGAATCCAGTGTTAAGAATGCATAATCATATATGACAAAATATAGATAGTTTAGTTACTGCCTAGCTGATGTGACACTTCTAAGTAAGCTACTTATAAAGTAAGATTTTATCCGATTCACTCGGTAAAATCTGAATGACCTAAAGAGGAAGTCATTAAAAAGTGCACTTTGCAAAGCCTGACAAGCGAAGAATGAGCGAGGAAGGCGGTAGGCAAAAACATAATTTATAAGTTATGGCTCTAGGAAAAAGAGGGTATTGGATTAACATAATAACTGACTATATTAGATGATGAAAATTTTAAAGCATATTTTCTGGATATTGGTTTTTATTTTTTGCATAGTTTCGTTTGCATTTGTTTCACAGATATTTAATCCCACAGAAAAAATAAATGCATTGTGGCTAACCACTGCATCGATTTGTTTTCTGGCACTTGGATATCGATTTTACGGAAGATTCATAGCAAAAAAAATCATAAATCTTGATGATAGCCGAATTACTCCTAGTGAACGGTTAAATAATGGTCATGATTATGTGCCTACTAACAAATACATTGTTTTTGGTCATCATTTTGCTGCAATTGCAGGAGCTGGACCGCTTATGGGACCTGTGCTTGCAGCACAGTTTGGGTATCTTCCAGGTTTTTTGTGGATATTAATTGGTTCAGTTTTTGCTGGTGCTGTTCATGACTTTATTATTTTAGTTATGTCCATAAGAAGAGACGGGAAATCCATTTCTCAGTTTGCACTGGAAGAGATTGGACCTGTTTGTGGAATTGCAAGCGGCATTGCAATATTTATTATTATGATTGTTGCTATGGCTGGTCTTGGACTTGCTGTAGTAAATGCACTTAAAGATAGTGCATGGGGACTATTTACAATTGCAGCAACTATTCCAATAGCAATGTTTATAGGAATATATTTAAGATATCTTAGGCCAGGTAAAACACAAGAAGCATCTATAATCGGATTTTTACTTTTAATTTTTGCAGTGATTTCCGGTCAATGGGTACAGGAAAATGAATCTATAGCAAAGTTTTTTATTTATGACGGGAAAGTCCTAACAATAATGCTGGCTGCTTATGGTTTTTTTGCATCATCGCTTCCGGTCTGGCTTTTGCTTGCTCCGAGGGATTATCTTAGTTCATTTTTAAAAATCGGAGTGATTTTTTTACTGGCAGCAGGTGTTATTTTTGTAGCACCAAATTTAGAAATGCCACCGGTTACAAAATTTATAAACGGTGGTGGACCAGTTTTGCCTGGCAAGCTTTTTCCGTTTCTTTTTATAACAATTGCCTGCGGTGCAATTTCAGGATTTCATTCGGTGATTGGCTCTGGCACCACTCCAAAATTAATAATGAAAGAATCAGAAAGTTTATTTATAGGTTACGGTGGAATGCTTATGGAAGCTTTTGTAGCAATTATGGCATTAATTGCAGCATGTATTTTATATCCTGGTGATTACTATGCAATTAATTCAACTCACATGCCTGTATGGGTTACACCTGTAGAGTTAAGTTCGCTCACAAAACTAGTTGGTGAAGAAAATTTAATTGGCAGAACAGGTGGCGCAGTAAGTCTTGCTGTAGGCATGACAAAAGTATTCAGCAGCTTACCTTTTATGGGAGCTTTTGCAGCTATCTGGTATCACTTTGCAATTATGTTTGAAGCTTTATTTATTCTTACTACTATTGATGCTGGTACCAGAGTCTCCAGATTTTTATTTCAGGAATCACTTGGTATTTTTAATTCTTCATGGGCAGATTACAAAAATAAAGTTACAAATGTAGTAGGCAGCTTACTTATAGTATGTGCATGGGGTTATATGATTTATTATGGAAATGTTGCCACTATTTGGCCTATATTTGGTGTAGCAAATCAACTCTTAGCTGCTATTGCTTTAGCTATAGGCTCGACTATTTTAATTAAAATGGGAAAGGCAAAATATCTTTGGGTAGCTGCACTTCCAATGTTTTTTATGTTTACTGTAACAATTACTTGTGCACTTGAGCAAGTGTTTGATCCGGGCTTTGGAATGATTGCACAATTGTCCGAAGGCTTGGTCTCAGGACCAAGCCTTCTTGTAAATATTATTTTGGTTTCCACAATTGCAGGGCTGGCAATAATTGTTCTTTTTGATTCCCTTCATAAGTGGTATCTTTTTCTAATTAAGAAGATACCTATGAAATTACATGAAACTTCACCGCCAAGCAAACTGTCAAAAAAAATGAAAGAAGCGAGTGCGTTTCTTAGCTAAATGCGTTTTATTGTAAGAAGCCTTAAACAGTAACAAGTTATTTACTATCTTAGATTTTTAATTAATTTTATTGATAGACTAATTTTCAATGAAGATTACTTTCTGGGGTGCGTCAGGTGGCGAAGTCACCGGGTCTATGCATAGGCTTGATAATAATAAAGCCAGTGTGTTGCTTGACTGTGGTTCCAGGCTTGATAAAAATCAAATACCTTTACCGGATAGATTAAAAAGAAACACGAATGTGAATGCAGTAGTACTTTCACATCCACATACCGATCATGTAGGTGATTTGCCGAATTTTGTAGAGCAGGGATTTAAAGGAGGAATATTTTCTGTTCATCCTACTAAAGATATTACTGCAGCTTTATTGTTTCAGAATGAACCACGACATAGAGCAGAAAGTGTAATGGAAAAATACAAACCCACGGTAGATCATAACCAGAGAGTTGAAGTAGCAGAAGGTATTTATGTAACTTTTATTCCTGCAGCACATATATTAGGTTCATCATTTACATTAATTGAAAATAATGGTCTTAGAATACTTTTTTCAGGTGATGTAGGAAATAAAAATAAAAAGCTTTTTGATTTTCCTGAGACATTACCTGAAGCAGATGTTTTGCTTCTTGAGTCTACTTATGGCGCCAGAGAGCTACATCCGGATTTTAATAACTCATTAAATGATATGTATCATTCAATTGATAGAACGATCTCCAGGAGTGGGAATTTTCCGATTTCGGTTTTTTCAATTCAAAGAACTCAGGAACTTCTTTATCATTTAAATAAAGGGAAATATGAAGGGCAATTGCCAGATGATTTAAGAATAGTACTGGATGCTCCGCTGGGTGAGGTAGTTACCGACATTTATCTTCATTACAGAGAGTACTTCAGTGATGAAATTAGCAGTGCCTTTAATATGATGGGAAATCCTTTTGCATATACTACTCATTATGATGGTAAACCCTGTGTAATATTAGCCAGCTCCAGCATTTCTGGCTCTGAAGGAAAAATAGTGCAGCATTATATTAATGGATTAGAAAACCCAAATAATACTTTTGCTTTTCCATCTTACAGACCTCCAGGATCATTAGCAGACAGGTTAGCTCGAGGATGCGATACGGTACACCTGAGAGGTAAAAGCCTAGAAGTTAAAGCTGAAATTTATGATCCCAGAGGCTTTTCTTCACATGCAGATGCCACACAACTTTTTGAAATTGTAAAAATGGTTAAACCTAAAATTGTATTTTTAGTTCACGGAGAAAATATTCCAAGAATTGCACTGAAAGAAAAAATCAGAGGTAGTGTTGGTGAAGTAATATTGCCCGGAATAGCGGAAGAATTTGATCTGGAAACAGTACTTTCGAAAAGGGCTGCGTAATCTATACTTTTGCAGGAGTCTTAATTACTTTTTTAATAAGCTCCACTACTTCACTGGGTACTTCTGCTACTTCTACTTTTGCATCACGAAATGCTTTTACTTTACTTTCAGCAGTTCCTTTTCCGCCTGAAATAATGGCACCTGCATGTCCCATTCTTTTTCCAGGTGGTGCTGTACGTCCTGCTATGTAAGCCACCACTGGTTTTTTAATTTCTTTTTTAATAAGTTCTGCTGCTTCTTCTTCTGCTGTACCGCCAATTTCACCCATAAGAACTATAGCTTCAGTGTCCGGATCGTTATTAAATAATTTCAGACACTCAATAAATCCAAGACCAATTACAGGATCACCGCCAATACCTATACAGGTAGACTGACCAATTCCGGCATTTGAAAGCGCAAGCGCTACTTCATAAGTAAGTGTTCCGCTTCTGCTAATCATTCCAACTTTTCCGGGCTTATAAATAATTCCAGGATGTATTCCAATTAAACATTCACCTGGTGTAATAATTCCTGGGCAATTTGGACCGATAACTTTTACTCCCATTTCATTTGCACGACTAATAATTTTTACTTCATCATGTGGAGGAATACCTTCTGTGATGATAATTACCAGCTCCATTGCTGCATCAAATGCTTCATATGCTGCATCCAGAACCGAATAAGCAGGTACAAAAATACAGCTTACAGTAGCTCCTGTTTTTTCTTTAGCTTCTGATACTGTGTCATAAACCATAACTTTTGAAACTTCTTGTCCTTTTTTTCCAGGGGTAACCCCAGCCACAATCTTAGTACCGTATTTAAGCATATGAGCTGTATGTGTCTTACCCATGGAGCCTGTAATGCCCTGGATAATGATTTTTGATTCTTTGTTTATGAGTACTGCCATAGTCTTTCCTTATCACGTTATCTGGGCAGGTCAAGACCTGCCCCTACAGTGCTTTTCGTTAGGTTTTGCCTCCAAGCATAACGGCTTCTTTTACTGCCTGATCTAGATCGTCTATTGATTTTATTCCTGTACCTTTCATAATTTCAATAGCTTTATCCTGATTATTTCCAAGAAGTCTTACCACTACTTTCCTGCCTGGATTTTGTTCGCTGAATGATTTAAGTGCTTTTGCAACTTCATCACATGCTGTAATTCCACCTAAAATATTTACAAGAATAATTTTTACGTTTGGATTATCAGCAACCAGTTTAAGTGCTCTTTGTACTTGCCCTTCATCTGCGCCTCCACCCACATCCAGAAAATTAGCAGGTTCGCCGCCGTGTTTTTTTACCAGATCCATCGTAGCCATGGTAAGTCCTGCACCATTACAAATAATTCCAATTTTTCCGCTAAGCTCAACCAGATTTAGTCCTGCAACTTTTGCTTTTAATTCTCTCTCACTAATGTCCGTCATGTGATTTATTTCCCAGCCTTGAAAAAACGGTTGTCTGTCTATGGCATCATCGTTAACAGTCATCTTTCCATCCAGGGCAATTATTTTCCCGTCTTTTGTAAAAACAAGAGGGTTAATTTCAGCGAGATCAAGATCATGCATTTCATAGAGGAAATAAAGTTTATTAATAATACTTCCAACCATTGCAAGTTTTTGACCTTCAAGTCCCATGCTTCTTGCAAGCTTTCTGCCAAGATAAGGCTCATATTCTTTTTTAACAGGAATAATTTTTACTGCCCCAGAGGATTCTATTTCAATCCCCCCCTCCGATGATCCAAGAAGTATGTGACATTTTTTTGTGCGATCCAGAGTAATAGCTACATATAATTCTTTTTCAATTTCAGTTTTTGGCTCAATTAAAAGACAAGAGGTTTTAATTCCGTTAATTTCCAGGCCTGAAAGTTTTTTTGCAATTTCATAGGACTCATCTACATTATTTGCAAACTTTACCCCGCCTGCTTTTCCTCTTCCGCCTGTTTGAACCTGACATTTAATGACTACAGGATAGTTAACCCTCAGGTTAAAAACTTCTTCAGCAACCTTTATGGTTTGACCCTGTGGAACAGGAATACCCACAGAACTCATTATTGTTTTTGCTTCATATTCAAATAATTTCATTGTAGAAATAACATTTTATCTTGGCTAGTTTATTTTTTACAGAATCTCATGAAAAAAGACATTTTTTCTTTGATTTTGAATTGTTAAAAAATTCTAAATATTTAGGTGACAGATGTATCAGCTAATTGGTACACTACTCCAGGTTAAGGAGGATTATCTAAGAAATTAAAATCTGATTGAATTGTTAAGAAAAGATTGACTTGTAATTATAAAATCGTAAATAATCAGATTAAGTGATAACAGTTTGTATGCTTTCTAAAGTAGCAAAATGTTTTCATTTTAAATAATATATTTAGCCACAATTTAAGCAGTTTATTAAAAAACAAATATGACAAGAATTGAGCACAATCAGAACCTGTTTGGTATTGATCACAATATCATTCATGGACCAAAACAAATAAGTTCTGCTCATACTGGCTCTCCATGGGCTCGTGTAAATTCTGATGTAGGCACAAAATGTGCATGGGATTTAGATATATCTTTTATTACTGGAATAATAGGTGAATGGTTTGGCAGCTTTTTAGCACCTGATAGTAAAATTGCTCAATTAGCAAAAAACATATTTTTAGGCAGCTCCGGAGCATTTTTTGGAATGAGAGAAGATAGCATGTATAGGCATATTTATGCATCTGAAGCTAAATTATCAGATGAGGTATTAAAAGATCAAAATCAAGCAAATAGAAAAGTTTCCCGATTAGATGATTTTGGCGAGGTGACCTCTCTTTTTAAAGATAAAGTAATTAATAAAATGTGGAGATTTACAAAGCTGGTTTCAACTGTACAGCCAATTGCATTAGCAGTAGCTCCATTTCTAGGTGAAAAATTAAGTGACCTTGTATTTTCTGTTTTACAAACTCCAAGCAGGCTTACATGGAGATTAACGTATATGTTTCCAAATGCTTTGGAAAATAAATTTGTCGAAAGAATATGTAAGCTTGGATGGCTTTCAATCAAATCAATTTTTAGTACAAATGCAAAAAGGGATTTAGATAATTTAAAAACAGAACTTAAAAAAGATGCTCAAACATATGTTGATAAAATGCAAGAATACAGGCACCTTAAAAAAGATCCTGAATTAAATAAAAAATCTCCTTTGGGTGCATATTGCTGGATGCTTATGAATAGGATTGATCAGCACTGGCAAGGTTGGAAAAACTCGGCAACTGTAATAAGGCAAAAAATCGAAAGAGGAGAATTAGAAGGTACTAATGAAAGTAAAAGAATAAAGGATCCTTCCCAAATACTTACTAAAGGTTTTATTGATCAAAGTGGAAACAATGATGCATCTAAACATGATATTAAAGAGATGGAAAGATTTTCTCTTGTTAATCTAACTGCTCCATTTTGTGGAGCCATTGGTGTATTTGGATCATGCATAGCAGAACCTCTAAGACTTATTTGGAATTTAGCTGGAATAAAAACCGGTACTCCTTTTCTTAGCTTCTTATCTTCGCTTAGAGCTCCAGCGTCTTTTGTTAATTATGCATTTAAATTTTTTAGTCCTGAGTTTAATCGTCGTAGAGAATATAATGAACTTAAAGAAAAAATAGAAAGTAATCCTAATATTGGTACAGCCGCAAAAGTACTTTTAGCTAATAAAAAGAGAAGATTTATTGCAGGTGCTAGTGGTTTAGCTTTAACAGGGCTTAGCTTTGTAGATTCATTTATGAATTTATTTGTGAGAGATGAAAGCACTAGAAGTCTTAAATTTTTAAGAGGTGTAATTAAGCAGCTGGTTAATACTGGCTTTGTAAGATTTTTCTCTGAAAGAAGAGGTTTCTGGGGAGAAAGAGAACTTATTAATCAGTCAGTACAAAAAATACTTGGAAAAGAATATGTAACTGATAAAGATATTGAAGATTTACCTCAAAATTATAATGATCAGTTCTTGCATCATATGGAAACCCTAGGTAAAGAAGTAATTGATAAGGAAAGAGAAACTCAAGAAGCTTATTATGAACCAGTATTTGGGGAATTATCTGAAGGATGGGGTTCTGTATTAAACAGAGCACTTGGTCTTAAAGTAGCTTAAAAAGATATATACAAGATAAAACAATAGTACATATAGCCACGAACCTTAAATATTTTTAATCTTTACTGAATTCTACTTATGATAATAATGCATAGACCTACGTAAAAATAAAATGAAATTAATAATTTAACTTAATTATTAAAATATTTAATCTTGGCGGTTATGTTTAATATTTTTGACTTCTAATTTTGATACATTATGCAGGTGTACACCATTATTGGTGTCCCCTGTAGGGAAAAACACCACAGGTAAACAAAAAAGCTGATTTATAAATCAGGAAATCAGATAAAAAACAGATAAAAAATATGAAAACAGCTTCAGCAACAGCACCTCAGCATATCCCCCAGAGAATTGCACCTAGAGTGCCTGATTCTAATGGACGAAATCAAGCTTTTGTTTCTGCTGTAGAAAGCCCATCACCAACTCCTGCAAATCCACAACTTGCAAGCACTACTCAAGCTCCAAGCAGTTTTTTAGATACACTTGGATTTTTACAATTTCATAATGTGGCCGATATAGGTTTACGTGCGCCGCTTAGAGTTTTAGAAAGATCATTTGTAAATCCAGTTACAGGCACACTTTTTAGACTAGGCTCTGAACTTTTAAGGCACAGCACTACTAACACTATTAGAGAAGCTTCTGAGAATAGACCAATTAACAGAGGAGTATTAATAAAAAGTGCTAAATCTGCACTTGGAAATACTGCGGGAAGAATTGTATTTAATACAAATAATATTACTCCTTCAGGCAGCAAAATGATAGATAGTGCAAAAAGAGCAGCCATAGGCTTTGGGAATATAATTGTTCAATTTGCATTTAGAATTGCTCTGATTGCTCTTGATTATATGGATCCAGGAGATATAGATTCTGATGTAGTGTTTGATGAAATTGGTATGAAATCATTAAGTAGAGTAGTCGATGCATCTACAGGTAATTTTGCTATAGATACAGGTGCTCAGATAGTACAACAAGGTCTTATTCACTGGGGACTTGAAAATACTCCGTTTAAAAGTACAGTATCTGGCTTTATTTCTAAATTAAAAGGGAATCCTCAGTCAAAACAAGCTCAAGCAGATCCAGCTTTAGTTCTTTAGTGTCTTTTCAATAAAATTAATTAGTTTTAAGTTAACAAACAGTTAAGAGAGTCTGCTGTCAAATTATTTTTGGGTAGTGCTTTATATAGATGTAAACACTTCAGCTTTATTAGAGAGGGTTTTATATGAGTGTCCAAAATGCAACAATAAGAGGAGCAACGTGCAGAGCTTTAGCTCTTATGGCAGTTGGTGGAGCCGCTGCATTCGGTGGATTTTTACCTGCTGCTATTTATGTCGGAATGGGAGCATTAAAAAACGGTGCACAGGCAAGTGCAAGAGAACATTCTACTCCAGAGAATTCGACAAAACATGAAAATGTAAATCCTTTAGGAAATGCCTAATCAACATACATAAAATAATCTAAAATTGCATCCAGGCAAACCACGCCTACAGTAGCCCATATGGTACTTAACGATGTCATTATTCCTACTTCTTTGGCGCCGCCTCTGGTACTAAGCCCAAAAGAAGTATGAATAGCTATAAGATAATTAGAAAGTAAAAATGCTTTTATAAAGGAATTAAAAACATCTTTGAATTTTAAAACTCTCCATACTGAATCTAGAAAAATACTAAATTCAATATGTGCATGAAAGTATGCAATTATCATGCCGCCAATTATTGCTGAAAATGCACCGATAATTATAGAGATTGGAAGAGAATAAATTATTGCAACTAATCTGGGTGCTATAAGATAATTTATAGGATTTACTTTTGAAAGTCTCATGGCGGAAATTTGTTCTGTAATCTGCATATGCCCGAGCTCAGCTGTAATAGCAGTGCCGGCTTGTGCTCCTATTGCAAAGCTTACAAATACAGGTGCAATTTCAACTACTGATGCCAGACAAATTAATGAACCAACAGTATCTCTGGCGCCATATTGATTTAGCCAGTAAGATGTTTCAAGTGATGCTACCATTCCTGAGAAAGTAGTGATAAGAATAACCATTGGTAAAGTATTAAAACCTATTGTTACAATCTGTTCTAGTATTTGTCCTTTAGGAACCTTTAATTTGATTATTTCCAAATAACTCTTAATAAGTAAAATAATACTTAGTCCTATAATATGAAATTGATACTTTATATGAGGAATATTTGGCGGTAAGATTGTTGAGCTTGAGTTAGAGTTTTTTAATTTAAATGCCATGATAAATGTAGTTTATAAAACTGATGATAAGGCTATCCAAGTAAATGGTAATGGATTATTTTCAAAAGAGGAAGTAACTGTTTCAATTAATAAGGCAGATAAAGGCACTGGAATTGTTTTTACCTTAAATAACGAAAAAATTAAAGCTGATGTAAATAATGTTAACTATGCAAACAGAAATACTGTTTTAACAAATGGGACTGAGAACATATGTTTGGTTGAACATTTTTTAGCTGCATGTTCTCTACTAGGGATAAATGATATTGAAGTAAGAACAAATAAAAATGAGCTGGTGTTCGGTGATGGGAGTGCAATTCACTGGCAAAATGCACTTTTAGATGCAAAATATAATTCACTAGTAGAAATCAAACATAATTTAAAAGAAGTGATTTTTTTAAAAGAAAATAATAAGGTAATTACTGCCATTCCACATAAAGGTTTTAAAGTAAGTTATTTTATGGACTGGGAGCATAAGGCTTTAGGAAAGTTATGGGCTAGCTGGGAATTAAGTGATGGTTTTGAAAAGATTTTACGTGCCAGGACTTTTGCTACAAAAGAAGAAAATGATTTTTTTGGCATGTCTGATACACTTCTGACTCTTACAGAAGATGGATTCAATAAAAAACTTCACGAACCTCTTGAACCTGTTCATCATAAAATATTGGATATTATAGGTGACTTACGTTTATGCGGTATAAATCCACTTGAAATAAATATGCATGTAATTGGTTTTAGAAGCGGGCATGCATTAAATGTAGAGATGGCGAAATCGCTTATTTTTTTATAAGTTCTTGTCTTAGCCAATTTAACGCAAACTGACTGGCTAACCATCTTATTTCTTCTCTGGACGAATTAGATCCAAAATAAACTTTTTTGGTTTTAACTTTTTTCCCTTTTGCAAGTCCAAAATATACCAGCCCTATAGGTTTATTTTCACTTCCTCCATCAGGTCCTGCAATTCCTGTAACTGATAGACCTATGTCAGTATCTGAAAGCTCCTTAATTCCAGCTGCCATTTTAGCTGCTACCTGAGAACTTACAGCACCGTATTTTTTAAGTAAAGTCTCAGGTACTTTCAGTAATAGATTTTTTGCTTTATTTGAGTATGTTATGGCGTTTAGTTTAATGTATTTTGAACTGCCAGGAACATCTGTTAAACGTTTAGAGATGAGTCCTCCTGTACATGATTCAGCTACAGATAGAGTAAGTTTTTTTGAAATTAAAAGTTTGCCTATGACTTTTTCAAGGGAATCTTTATCTTTTTTCAAGGAATATTTCTTCCTTTTTGAAATTATTTCTGCTTTCATTTTAAAAATTCAATTTTTATTACATGCTCTACAGCTTTTTGTGGAAATATCATGACATGGATCTGACAGCAAAACCAGAGAAAGTTTAATAAAAATAAGTGAAAAAGAAAAGACAGGCAAAATGCCTCAATCCATGGGTGCTTTTTAAAAGCCAAATCCCAGGATTTCATAAAGGTTTTTAAAAGAAGTGATTTCATCGCTAGCGTTATAATTTATACTAGATTTGTTATATTCGATGTTTATTTTGTGTTAATTAGTAGTTTATTAGTTATTAAAGGGAAGCCCGAGCTTGTCGAGGGCTATATATAAAAATGGATGTAGTAATTTCAGTATCACTTTCACTATTAATAGTTGGCGGGGTATTTCTTACGGTATATATGATTGGTACATTGTCTAATCATGATGAGCATGAAGAATCTTAGATCATTTATTTTCAAGAGACCAAATAGGCTGCCAGTTTTCAGTAAGTTTTGAGGTTATCTGATATTGTTTCAGCTTTAATGCTCTATCATACATAACTTTTGATGGGTTATCATTTTCTTTTATTTTTAAGCATTGACTCCATAATTCCATTGCAGAATCAAAATTTTTATTTCTATAACACTTAAGTGCTTCTGAATATTTGTTTACTAGGTCACTATTATATTCTTGTGAACTCATAAGTTCATAAATATCTATGGGTGTATTTTTTCCTGAAACAAACACAGTATCAATTTCACGCATGAAGTAATTTTTCCCCAAAAGACGTGCAGTTTTTCCTGAAATAAGTATTCCTGTGCCGTATACTTTATTAGCGCTTTCCAGTCTGGATGCAATATTTACTCCATCGCCAATAGCACTGAATTGTATTCTTTCAAGGGAACCTATGTTTCCTGTAATAGCTTCGTCAGTGTTTATTCCGATTCTAATTTTTAAATTTCCTTCCAATCCGATTCTTGTCCACAGTTGGTTTAATTTTTGTAATTCTTCTTTCATAGCAAGTGAGCACTTTGCTGCAAGATCAGCTTGTGTTTCTCTATCCAGTATTTTTGGGGCACCCCAGATAGCCATAATTGCATCACCAATAAATTTATCTACAAGACCATTGTGTTTGTGAATTACCTTCACCATCTCAGTAAAAAACTGGTTTAGAATTGTAACTATTTTTTCAGGAGGGGTTTTTTCACAGAGACCGGTAAAATTTTCAATATCAGTAAAAAACACTGTGATTTCTCTTTTTATCCCACCAAGAGCTAATTGTTCCTGATCCATGGTTTCTATTTCATCAGCTATTTGTGTAGGCACAAGCTGTCTGAAAATCTTTGCCTGCCTGCGTCTGGCTCTGTCTACGATAAAGTATTGGTCCAGAAAATTAATAAAATAAACAGGGAGCACTATGCCGTATATGGGGAAAGTAACAGGAATTGAAACTCTGTAAAATACAAAAAGCCCAAACGCATATAAAACATATATTATTGAAAACAACAAAGATAAATAAAGACAAAGCACAAGTCTTTGCCTGAACTTAGAAACCAAAAGACATGACAACAAACTAATTGCAGTTAATAAAACAATTAATATGCTGTTTCTCATTTCAACTAAATAAGATTGATTTAATATATTTCCAAGAATTGTTGCCTGCAATTCTACTCCTGAAAAATTAGGCGTCAATTTTGCAAAAGGCGTAGCAAATGAATCAGGGGATCTTACACTTTTAAAGGGATCAATCGAAGCTTTTAAATTACTTCTTCCTATAAAAACAATTTTGTTTTTAAAAACGTTGCTATGTCCTTTATGAATTAATCCAAGTGCTTCCCAGTATGGAATATTAGTTATTGTTTTAGCCGGTCCATAAAAATTAATTAAAAACTCTCGAGGATAAATTTTATTTCCAAAATTTATTTCATAATTTGAATCTATATGTGCCTGAACATTAAAATACTTCTGAGCTAGGCGAAATACTAGAGAACTGGAAACAGCAGGATCTGATGCGAATTCAGGGAAAATAATTTTTGACTTTCTTACGAAATTATCACTGTCGTAATTTACGCTGGTATTACCAAGAAAACTAACATCATTATTTAATGCCCTTAAATAAGGGATAATAGGCAATGCAGCATGATATTGAGTTTTTGATAATGGTTCAGCTTCACATGCCAGGAATACGTTCATTGCAGATGCAATAGATCTGGCAAAAATATCATCATCTTCTTTCCCTGCATCAAACGAGCTCATGGCAATGGTTTTTGAGCCGGCAATGTCTTGTGTTTGAAGGCTTAACGGTGAAATAGTGTCAAAAATTATGTCATAAACTATAAATTTTGCTCCTGATTGATGTAAACCATCTAACAATGAAGCATGAAATTGTCTAGGCCAAGGCCATGGTACTCCAACTTTAGCTATTGAAGGAGCATCTATGCCAACGATTACTATGTTATCGGGTGCTTTAGGTCCTAAGTTTAAATTATGCCTTGCAAGAAAAAATAAATCATAGGTTTTATTTTCTAAATCATGAAGAAAGTTTGTAATTAAAGGTATATTTCCAAAGTACGAAGAAAAAGATATCAATATAATAGGTATTGAATAACTCAAGGTTCTTGCTAACAAATCTTTTTTTTGTTTCATGTCAAATATCTCAAAATATTTTTTATTAATTCTTTTTTTGTTTCCATGGTTTTTGGGTTTATTTGTTTTTTTGCTGGGTCCGATAGCTGTTTCTT
>MFRM01000020.1:203918-206461 GCA_001784555.1 Candidatus Melainabacteria bacterium RIFCSPHIGHO2_02_FULL_34_12
TATTTTACGGAAGCCTTTATGGATTGGTATGGATAATTATATTCTTCTTTTTTCTGATCCTGTTTTCTGGAAATCCCTTCGTGTAACTTTTATTTATGCATTTATAACGCTGCCTCTTTCAGTAATTATTGGCATAGCTATTGCAGTAATTTTAAATCAAAAAATCAAAGGGATTTCAATATACAGAACCTGTTATTATTTACCCAGTATTATCCCTCTTGTTGCAAGTTCTATTGTATGGTTGTGGATTTTTCGAGGTGATGAAGGCGGATTATTTAATAATTTCCTCAGTAAATTAAATATAACCGGACCTCTCTGGTTTTCCGATCCTAAATGGGCTCTTATTCCGCTTATTATTATGAGTCTTTGGTCAATTGGGAATTCGGTTTTAATTTATTTGGCAGGTTTACAGGACATACCTCAGTCTCTTTATGAAGCTGCTGATATAGACGGTGCAGGCTTCTGGCAGAAATTATTTTTAATTACTATTCCTATGCTTACCCCAACAATATTTTTTAATTTAATTATCGGAATTATTTCTGTTTTTCAATATTTTATTCCTGCTTATGTAATGACCTCTGGCAGTCCTCAATATGCCACTAGTTTTTATTCTTTATACACTTATCAAAATGCCTTTGAAGATTTTAAATTAGGTTATGCATCCAGCATGGCATGGATTTTATTTGTAATAGTATTATTTTTTACCTGGATGGCATTTAAAGGATTTTCTGGAAAAATTCATTATCAGGGGAAATAAATGAAATCCAAGTTCCCTCGGTTATCATTTTTAATAACGTCCTTCCTCTAAAAGATATGCATATTTTTTTAATGATTGTTTTAATTTCTAATATTTTATTTAGTATACCTGTTTATGCACAGGAGCAAGCCGAGCCTGGAATTCAAAACGAAGTTCCTGTTGTTAATAAGTTCTCTTATAATGTACAAAAATACAGTGGATTTAATTTTTTAATTGATTCTCTGGTGGAAGGAATAATCAAATTAGTATTTAAAATAAAAACTCATGCTGACGACATAGACATCAGATTAGATATATACAGCGGATGGGATTTAATTAGAAAAAAAGCAAAATATTTTAAATTGTCAGCTTATAAATTAAGCGTAAAAAATATCCCTATAGAAGAGATTCTGCTTGAGACTTCTGAGCCGATTTATTTTAAAAAATATGAGGATAAGAAAAATCATGCTGTTATTCCACTTGATCTGAACCTAAAAATGAAAATAAATCTTGCTGATATAACGGAGGTATTAAATAATTTACCTAAATGGCGCAAGGTTCTTGGAGAACTTGATTTGCCTATTCCACCATTTGGTACTACAAGAGTTGAGCTTAAGGATATTGTTATAAGTGTTCAGGAAAATGGACTTGTTAATTTTAGTTGTCTTCTTAAAAGTCTTGTAAAAGCTGACTCAGAACCGATTAATTTAAAATTTACAGGAAAACTGGCAATAAAGGAAAATAAGCTTATTATTGATGAACTGGAAAGCGAGGCAGAAGATATATTTACAAAAGATTCTGAAATGAGTAAATCCTTCAGCCAGTTCTTAGAAGATTTAATAAATCCTGTTTTTAATTTTCACAAATATGAAAAAAATGGCCTTAGAATAGACTCTGTCAATCTGTTTTATTTCCCTGATAGTCTCTTGTTTGATGTAAAATTTAAACTTCTGCCACCATAAAACAATGAAATCAATATTAAAAAACAGCTTAATTTTAATTATAAGTTTATTATTTGTTTTCTTTTTGTATTCATGTTCATTTTCACCCAAAGATTCGGCAGAAGAAAATTCAAGACCTTCTTTTGGTTTTGACAGAAATTTAAGAGAAATCAAAGTATATTTTCTTAAATCACTTGGAAAAGATGAGCTTAAGTTTGTTACTGCGACAAGAAAAATTCCTAAAGAAGACAGTGTTATAGCCGGTACTTTAAAAGAACTTTTTTTAGGACCTACAAAAAAAGAAGAAATAAAAGGCATTATGACTGAAATTCCAGTAGGGACCCGACTCATTAAAGTGGAAGAAAGTGAAGACGATATTTTAGTCGATGTTTCATCGCAGTATGTTACCGGAGGGGGTGCTGCAGCAATGCAGTTGAGATACCTCCAGATTTATAAAACACTAAAAAAAATTGCACCACATAAAAAAATATATTTTCATGTAGATGGAAAGATTGTTAAATCCATCGGTGGAGAAGGATTAGAAGTAACTCAGCCTTTAACTAAAATAAATGATTATACGGAGATAAATGAGAAGAGTGGCAGTGTCCAACCGTAAAAGCCGTAAAGGCCGTAAAATCACAAAGATATCTAAAAGTTCTGATGATACATTTAATATAGGCAAAGAACTTGCGTTAGAAATCTTTGCACCAGGCGTCATTGGATTAACAGGTGAACTTGGTGTTGGTAAAACAGTTTTTGCAAAGGGTTTTGCAGAAGGCTTAGAGGTAAAAGAATTAATAACAAGTCCTACTTTTTTGGGAATTAGTGAGAACTTCACAGGTAGAGTTCCATTTATACATATGGAT
>MFRM01000020.1:206482-211923 GCA_001784555.1 Candidatus Melainabacteria bacterium RIFCSPHIGHO2_02_FULL_34_12
GAAAATATAATTCAAGCTTACCTGGATCAAGGCTCAGTTGTATTAATTGAATGGATTGAAAATTTTAAGGAAGTTTTTAATAAGGATTTATTTTCATCGATAAGTGTGTATATTCAATATTTAAATAATGGAAAAAGTAAGATATCTGAGAATGAAAGACAGATAATTATTGAACAAAAAGATAAATAATAAAAAGGTATATGAGTGTTATAATCTAGACACTTATGCAAAAAGCACCTGTAAAAAATTTATATGAAGCTTTAATAATCATCAAACCTAACCTAAGTGATGATGATATTGAGAAAAATATATCTCAGGTAGAATCTGCTATTAAAAACTATGGTGGAAACATTGTAAGGATAGAAGAGCCAGTTCGAAGAAAATTTACACATAAAATCAAATCCTTTAAAGAAGGATATTACATATCATTTTTATTTAACGCACCACCAGAATCACCGAATACCTTAAAAAGAACCCTTATTATTTCAGATGATGTTCTCAGGCATGTAGTTTTAAGAAGAGAGAATTAAAAATGAGTCTGAACAGCATTACAGTTTCAGGCACACTAAAGGAAGCTCCGGAAAAAAGGTTTACGCCTTCTAATATTCCTGTTACAAATATGCTCTTAGAAGTTAGTTATATCCCACGTGGTACTCAAATGTCGTCGGAAAAAACAGCAGGGCATATAATCAGAGTAAATGCCTGGCGTGATCTTGCAGAAGAATGCGAAAAAAAATTAAAGGCTGGCGATAAAGTCCTTATTATAGGAAGAGCCCAGATAAATGCTTATACTAATAATGAAGGAAAGAAAAAAAGAGAAGTTGAAATTGATGCTAACTCTATTACTCTTATTGAAGATGTGCTTTCAGTAAAAGCACCACCATCTACAGTGAAGACCGATACTAATACTTCAAAAAAAGAAAATCAGACAGAAGGATTTAAGAAAACAGTTGGGGATGTAGAAAGTGGGGTTACGGAACCTCGCCTTCAGACTAATATTGATGAGATGATTAATACTGAAGAGATTCCTTTTTAGACATTGAATTTAAATTCAATTACGTCACTGTCATTAACTACATAATCTTTGCCTTCAAGTCTGGCAAGTCCAGACTCTCTGACTGTTACTTTAGAACCAAGTCGAATTAAATCATCATATTTTATTACTTCTGCTTTAATGAATCCTTTTTCAAAATCAGTATGAATAACTCCTGCTGCCTGAGGTGCTTTTGTATTTTTAAGAATAGTCCATGCTCTGGCTTCTTTTTGTCCTGCAGTAAAGTATGTGCTTAATCCTAATAAATCAAAAGTAGCTTTAATAAGATCATCTACGCCTGTGTATTTTTGTCCTTGTGAATTATTACCCAGAAAAGCTTCTCTTTCTTCCTTATTTAATGCAATTAATTCAGCTTCAAGTGTGGCGCAGATTGGTACACATCGGGCATTAGTTTCTTCCGCATATTTTTGGACCTTTTGAACATATTTGTTTTCTTTTGCGCTTTGGATTTCACCTTCAAGTACATTTGCTGCATAAATTACCGGCTTATCGGATAAAAGAAAAAGTGATTTATAAAATGCCATATCTTCTTTTTCAAGGGAAAGTGTGTCTAAAGATTTGCCATCATTTAAAACATCTCGTACTTTTTCAAGTATTTCAAGCTCATGTTTACTGGATTTATCATTGCTTTTTACTTTTTTTGAAACATTGTCAATTTTTTTTTCAATTGACTCGAGATCACTTAATGCCAGCTCAAGCTTTATTATTTCGATATCACGAATTGGATCTATTGATTGCTCTACATGAATTATATTTGAATCTTCAAAACATCTGACTACATGAACAATGGCATCTACTTCCCTTATATGACTTAAAAATTGATTTCCTAACCCTTCGCCTTTACTTGCGCCTCTTACAAGCCCTGCAATATCTACAAATTCAAAAGCTGCAGGTACTATTTTTTCTGTTTTTACAATTTTTGCAAGCTTCTCAAGTCTTTCATCAGGTAAATTTACAATTCCTACATTAGGCTCAATAGTACAAAAAGGATAATTACTTGCCTCAGCCTGATGATTTCTAATCAGTGCATTAAACAAAGTTGATTTGCCAACGTTTGGTAAGCCTACAATTCCAGCCCGGTACATTTTTACGTTATTGTTTTCCCATTTCAATGGTTGGGCCTATTTTAACTGTAGCCTGACCCATCTCAGTCATAATAATACTAGTAGTACCCTGTACTGGTTCAAGAGTATTAGTTTCTGATTTTTGATCAGTCTTAGCTTCATTTTCACCTTTACCTTCGCCATCGCCAACTTCCTGTTCAAGAGTTTTTTGTAATTGTTCATTTTCATTACCAGGTTTATTTTCTTCTTGAGCAGGTTGAGCTTGCTGCTGTTGTTTTTGCTCTTGCTGTTGAACTTGTCCTTGTTGTTGAGGTGTGCCGCCTTGTTGTTGTTTTTGAACCTCTTGCTGAATAATTTGTAATTGCTGAAGAGCATCCTCAGATTGACCTTGGCTTAATCCTCCAAGCTGAAGAGAGCCCTGATATTGCTGGTAAGCAGGAATTAAGTTGCCCTGAGACTGTAAAATCTTTGCAACTAGATACCTGGCTTCTGAATTCTGAGGATTTAACCTTCCGATCACATGACCAAACTCTTTTAATGCTTCATCATATCTTGTAGGACCCTGACCATAGAGAATCTTTGCATGATTTAATCTGGCAGGCCAATAATTTAAATCTGCCTTAAATGCATTCTTATATGCATTTTCTGCCAGAGGAATGCTTTCGAATTCTTTAAAGCGGCTGGCATAGGTAAAGTAAATATTTCCTTCGCCTGACCATGCTTCTACATTATAAGTATTAATGCTATGGCTCTTTTTAAAGTAAGTTAGACTTTCTGAAAACAAAGCTCTGCTGTTAGATGCTTGTGCCTTGCTGAAAATCGCTTCTCCAAGCTTGCCCCAGGCTTCGTCGTTATTTGGACTAATCTGTGTTGCGCTTCTGAATGCAGCTATTGCACCGTCATAATTATCTTCGGTTGCTCTTACTTGCCCAAGTGCAATCCAGTCATGAACAGAAGCAGTGGATGCTCCTTTAGCCTTTTCTAAATAATGATTTGCTTCTTCATTATTGCCCAGCTTAGAACTTACTGTGTAATTTGCAACATATGATAAAACAGAAGGATTTAATTCCAAGGCTTTTTTAGCAAGGTGTTGAGCTATCCTAAGGTTTGGATCCATTTTAAATTTAGCAGCGTTTTGAACTGATATTCGTTTTGAATAAGCAATTGCAAGCCTTGAAAGAAACAGTCCTTTTTGTGAATCAGTTTCACCAAAATTTACAAAATACTTTTCAACTTCCCCTTCAGTGGCTTTACCTAGTGAAAGTAAATTGTCTTCGATTGGAGCATAAAAAAGATGAAGTTTTTTTGGTGCTTCAAATTCAATAATTACATTATCATCGGTATTAACCCTCTTGTTTAAAGGAAGATCTTTTAGCCTGGGTATCTGACTGGTTAAGTTATCTGCAAATGTTTTAAGTTCTTCGTTACCTAAAAGCAATTGAGAGACCACATCTACTGCATCATGAATTGATATTCTGGAAAGATCATCCAGAGTGTTTACCTTAAAGATATTTCCTTCTTTTGTGGTTACATCAAAGCTGGTTTTTATTCTTTTTTCAATTTGATCTACATCAATATCAAGTGGATCATTGGAACCTATTAAAAGAATTTCTCCAGCCTGACCAGGACGGAATAAATAAACATAACCATCCTGCACCTTTTTACCATTTTCATATTTTCCAAAAGCTTCTTTAAAGCTGTTTACCAGAGCTCCTAAGTAATCCGGAGTGATTGAGTATAACTGGATCCATTCACAAAACAACCCGTTTTTCTTAAGATGTTTTGCGCCAAGCTCCCAGTATTCTTTAGTAAAAAGCTGTGAAGCACCCTGAACCCAGGGATCGGCTGGCTGAGAAATAATAATGTCAAATTTATCTTTCGTGGTTAATAAATAATTTCTTCCGTCCGTATGAATGGCTTTAATTTTTTCTGCCAGAGGATTTCTGGTTTTATTTAAAGGTGAGCCGTTTCCTCCTAGTGGATTTTTATCTGCCGGCGGCTCAAAAAATTTGTTACCATCAATAACTGCTTTTTCAATTTCACAGACCTTTACGCTTTTAATCGACGGGTATCTTACTACAGAACCTGTGGTGCATCCGCTCCCAAGACCCACTACAAGTACATTTTCAGGTTCATCTTTATGAAGTAAAAGAGGGAGTTGAGCCAAGAGAACCTGAGTAACCATGTCTGCCTGGGAAGGACCGTCTCCATCAGTAGGTACGCCTGCATCAACTTTACCGTTATTCTTTAATAAAGTAGTATTTGAACTCTCATCTGCTGTAATGCTTACAACTGTAGTTAAACCTTCTTTATAAAATTTAATTTTTTCTTTGGCGTTATCAAACTTAAACAAATTAAAAAATTGTTCTCTGGTTAAATTTTTATAGGAAAGAGAATGATAGATTGCCACGCCAGTAGTCATAATTGACTTATCCCATGCCGGCATAACAAATAAATTCGCTATGATGCCGGCACCAATTGCTATATAAATCCAGGAGGTGGAGATTCTGATTTGCTTTTCAGTAAGTGTGTCGTTATTCATGAGATCTTTATAAATTAGAAATAATCCCATTCCAAGAGCTATTAAAATTGCAAGCTTAGTTGTGTTTTGGATTCCGCTTCCGAATATTCCAAAAAATGGAATAAATATAAATCCACTGGTAAATGATCCAATTATGCATCCAAGTGTATTTAAGGAATAAAGCTTTCCTACGGATTCACCTACATGATCGGGTCTGGCTGAGTAAACTCTCATTGCAAGAGGAAAGACCATCCCTGACAAAACTGTTGGTAAAAACATGATGGAAAATGAAACTATAAACTTGTGGATGGTTTGTAAAAACCAGCTGGTTCCAGGATCATCCGGTAATTTTTGTGCTTGTGAAAGGAACATCCATGGCAGTTCATTAAAGAAACAAGCAGTTAAAAAACCTGTAGCTGCTATGCCGCATAAAATAAAACCAATCCAGAAAATAGGTCTTTCAATTTTTTCCTGCAGCTTAGTCATAATTGCAGTTCCTATAGTAAGTCCACATAAAAAGGTGGTAAGCATAGTTGCAAATGCATAAGTAGAAGATCCAAGTACCAGTGTAAGAGTTCTGGTCCAGACTACTTCAAAAGTAAGGGCAACAAAACCACTGACTGCAAATCCAATCATGGTAAGTTTAATTAAATTAAGCGGAATATCTTCCTGTGCTTCACTGATTAATTCTTCAAGATTTTCTTTTCCGCGTGATTCAGTCTCCGGTGTATCTGCTATTAATTTATTATTTGCCTGTGCCAGAAATATTACAGCTGAAGCCAGAACTAAATTTAAAGATGCA
>MFRM01000021.1 GCA_001784555.1 Candidatus Melainabacteria bacterium RIFCSPHIGHO2_02_FULL_34_12
AAACTCTTCATAACCATAAACTCATATCTGGACTTACGCAAAGTTCACTGGGTATAGTACCCATTCGCTCCTTTCCCGCCCTAAAGGACACACGTCGCTCAGGGTACCATACCACAGTTCATTTTTGCGTAAGTCCTGCATATTAAAAACATTTAATTTATTATTTTACGTTATTTCCAGATGTAGTAAAAGTCTACTATCAAAATTATTACTCGTTATACCTTTTATAAAACAGAAAGGCAAAAAAGTATGGAAAATGAATTACCAATACACGATCAAGGAAATACACTTCAGGCTGACTCTCTTGAGCTTTTAACCAGATTTTTAATTCAATGTAAAAGCGATACTGAATCACAATCAGACAGAAAAGAAGTTGTTAACTCATCTGCTGATCTTGTAACTGCCGTTTATTACTATCGAAGATACAGTGATGTCAATGAATTCATAAGCAAATATCTAAAAAACAATAACGATTACTTCCACATACAATGGATTAGAACTACATGGGACAGCTTAAGCAAAATGTCAGATGCCCAAATTAGTGAACTTGTTATAAATCAAATTACTATTATTGCTAATCCAGACGAAGAAGAATAACATAGTATGGATCAATTAATTGAACCCATACGTTATGAAAAAAAAGGAATCTTTATCACGTAAGCTGACTTTTGGCGTATTTTACCTGCTATCCAGCTCAATTGCTAATCTAGGCATAAGTGTTATTACTGTAGGTTTTATTGCCAGAGCTCTGGATGTAGAAAACTTTGGTTTATACTCTGCAATTTTGTCTTTTGTAGGATTGTTTCAGTTCTTAAGTGATTTTGGCTTAAATAAAACTCTTCTTAAATTCGGCTCTACAGATAGAGCAAAAGCCCAGGTTAGTTTTGGGAATGCTTTATTTCTTAAAAGTATTTTATCTGTTCCTACATTAATTCTTATTGCATTGTTTGGGTATTTTGCTGGTTATAGAAATGAAGAGTTCATTATTCTTATACTTTTTGGAATAGGACTAATTCTTGACAGCTATGCAACTGTGTTCAGCAGCATAAGAAGAATCCTGGGAAGCTTTAAATTAATTTCTTTTTTTAGAATAGTAAAAGGAATAATTAATCTTATTATAATATTTGCTGCATTAAATATCCAGAATTCTGTTCTAAGCCTGGCATGGGCAGTAATGCTTTTAAGCTTGATTGTTTTTATTCTTTCTCTAATAAACACAGTAATGCTCTTAAAACCCAAGTTAAACCTGGCTTTAATAAAAGAATACAGTAAAGACTCCGTATTATTCAGCTTCAATGATTTTTTTCTGAATATTTACGGAAAAATAAGCACAGTGCTTCTGTCATTTTTTTATGAGTTTCAAATAGTCGGTATTTATAGTGCAGCGGTAAGATTTACAAAAATCGCAAATCTCCTGCCAGCTCAGGTAAAACTTGTTCTTTTACCGACCATGTATCGCCTGCTGGATACAGAAAGAAAAGACGATAAAAAAAGTGATGGCTCAAAAAGAGTTTTTATAATACTTTTAAAATATATGGCTTTGTTTGCAACACCAGTTGCAATTTCAATTTACTTTTTCTCAGACTCAATTATTCATCTTATCTTCGGAGAAAAATACAATTTATCAATCCCACTTGTAAAACTTTTCAGCTTTTTCATTTATTTAAGATTTATTGAAACGCCATTTACCCTTTTTTATATCGGTCTTCACAAGCATAAAAAAATGGTCTGGTTTCAGGGAGCAACAAGTCTTTTAAATTTAATCCTGAACCTGATTTTAATCCCAAAGTTTTCTGTTTATGGTGCATGTTTTGCAACTCTGATTAGTGAAACACTTATGGCACTTCTTTTAATTTTTTCAGGCATAAAGTATCTGATCTGGCATTTAAATGACGTATTGAAGATGGTTCTTAAGCCGGCCTTTGCAGGTTTTGTCGGACTTATACTTGTTACTACTATCTTTTCAAAATCAAATATTTTTATCCAGGAGGGCATTTTACTTTTATGTTATTCCTTATTACTGTTTGTTATAAAAGTATTTGACAAAAGCGACAAAGAGCTTTTTGTTAAGATATTTATTAAAAAAGAAGTAATGTTATCATAGTTTCTTATGTCAAGCATAACCAAAGAAAGAAAAAGACTCCCAGACTGGCTGAAAAAAGATGTTTTGTTAAATACTGAATCAAGAAAAGTTCATGCATTAATTCAGGAATTTAATTTAAACACTGTATGTAAAAGTGCCCGCTGTCCAAACAGAAATGAATGTTTTTCAAGCGGGACTGCTACTTTTATGATTCTGGGAAATACCTGCACAAGAGGGTGTACATTTTGCAGCGTACCAAAAGGAAGACCAGAACTTACAGCCGAAAGCTGGGAGCTGAGAGAAGAACCAAAAAACGTTGCACGTGCAGCAAAAATAATGGGATTGAACCACGTAGTTATTACCTCAGTAAACAGAGATGATTTAAATGATCAAGGCTCAAATCATTTTTCAAGAACAATTTCAGAACTAAGAACAGAAATTCCAAATGTAACAATTGAAGTATTAACACCTGATTTCAGGGGAGATAAAAAATGCATTGAAACTGTCGTAAATGCAAAACCAGATATTTATAATCACAATCTTGAAACAGTGCCGCGACTTTACAGAGAAGTAAGACCAGGAGCCATTTACACAAGATCACTTGAACTTATTAAATATGTAAAAAATTTAAATCCTAAAATAATTACAAAATCCGGAATTATGCTTGGGCTTGGAGAAAGAAAAGAAGAAATAATTCAGGTTTTAAATAATTTATTTTTATATGATTGTGATTATGTAACTCTTGGGCAATACATGCAGCCCACGCGATCTAGTTACCCTGTACATAGATATCTTCTTCCGGAAGAATTTGAAGAATTAAAAGAGATTGGTCTTAGAATTGGATTTAAAAAGGTTTTCAGCGGAGCACTCGTGAGAAGCTCGTATCATGCGAAAGAACTCCATGAAGAATAATATAAAATTAAAAAATATAATTTTAATTACATTCATAATATTCATGTCAGTATTTTCTCAGGGCATTACTATTACTCAAAAAGCATATGATAATTCAAACAATGAAGATGAAGATATTGCTGTAAACAAGGAACCAGAGACCAAAGAAACTAACTGCGTTGCAAAGGTAATAAGGGTAATTTCTGATTTTGAAGAAGAATTGCCAGGAGGAAATAAACAACGCTCTCAGCAGCTCTTACTTAAAATTCTTACCGGTCATAATAAAAACAAGGAAAGAGTGACTTTAAATGTTATTCCGGATAATCCAGCATTTTCAATTATCGGACAAGTAAACAAAAAATACATTGTTTCAGAAATTGAAACTTTGGAAAACGGAAATGAAGAATATTTTATTCTGGATTATTACAGAGAACCTTATATCTGGATTCTATCAGTTTCATTTCTAATTCTTCTCTTAATCGTGGGAGGATTTAAAGGTGCTAGAACTATAGTTTCACTTTTAGTTACTGTTGGTCTGGTTGCTTTTCTTTTAATACCATCTATTGTAAAGGGAATAAATCCTTTGCTTAGTGCAATTCTGGTATCTTTTCTAGCCACAGGAATAACCATGCTGCTTGTTGCCGGTGCAAATTTTAAGTCACTTGCAGCTACATTAGGAACAGTAATTGGAGTAACTTTCAGCGGTGTTATTGCTACTCTTGTTATTAAATTTGCTTCTCTTTCAGGACTTGCCAGCTCAGAAGCCATGATACTTTGGGGAAATCAGGTTTATCAGATAAATTTTAAAGGACTTCTTGCTGCAGGAATGATAGTTTCATGTCTTGGCGCAATAATGGATGTAGCGATTTCAATTGCCAGCTCCATGCAGGAAATAAAAGCTGCAAATTTAAACTATTCATTTAAAGATCTTTTTCATTCAGGAATGAATGTAGGAAAAGATATTATGGGCACCATGACTAACACCCTGGTTCTGGCATATACAGGAATGGCATTGCCTCTGCTGCTTCTTATAAGCCATGAAAAGAATCCTGCAAAATATTTAAATCTTGAGCTTGTAGTTTCAGAAATTACTGCAGCTCTTGCTGGAAGCATTGGATTAATTATTGCAGTGCCAGCTACTGCTCTTATAATGGCCTGGTTGATTAATAAAAGAAAATAATGGACATCCTGGATTATAAAGAACCAATAACAAAAATCTTTTTTGTCCGCCACGGCGAAACAGAAGCAAATAAAAAACATCTGGTCTTCGGACAATGGGATATTGATTTGAATAAAACTGGAGTAAAACAGGCTAAAGATATAGCTATTAAGCTGCATGTGCAAGACAGCGAACCGGCGAACCGGCGAACCGGCGGATCGGCGAGTCGAGAAATAGATTACATAATCACAAGTCCTCTAAAAAGAGCTAAACAAACCGCACAAATCATCGCAAAAAAACTTGGCGTCAAAAAAATAATAACAGATAAAAACCTCATTGAAAAATCTGAAGGCTTATGGCAAAAAAAAGATTACTGGCAAATCAGAAATGAAGACCCGGTTAATTATAAAAAATGGATTAAAGATCCTCTAAGGGTAAGACCTCCAGGTGGTGAATCTGCTCTTGATTTAAATAAAAGAGTAAAAAAGTTTCAAAAAAGCATTCTTAAAAAATACAGAAGTAAAAATATAATTGTCGTTTCTCACTCAGGACCTATAAGACTTTTCTTATTAAATCTTCTGGGTGCAAGCATAGATAAGTTCTGGCATCTGAAGATAAAGTGTGGTTCAATTACAGAAGTTCATATAAGTAAAAAGCACTCTACAATAAAATCTATGAACATTTAGCAGAGTAATATGCATGAGCTTCAAGTGCTCCTATAATTGACTGAGGTGATACACCGATTTCAGCTGCAACTCTTACTATGTCATCAGGGAATTGATCACAAACATCATTATCCGGCTGCATGTGTTCAATTTCAACCTCTTCAAGAAAACCTACTGGATCAGAAAAGCCATGTGACTTTGCAAAATCGATTGTAACCTGAGGAATAAATACAAATGAAGAAACATTTGGAGAGGTTAATGACATGGTTATTAGGGATAATTATACTAAATAGCTAGGCATTAACCTCTTAACTAACGTAAATAATGCAACGGATTCTGCGGCCTTCCGTTTTTTCTGACCTCAAAATGCAGGTGCGGTCCTGTAGAATATCCTGTCTGTCCTTCATAACCTATGGTTTCACCTTTTACTATAGTCTTTCCTCTGCCTGCTGATGCCCTGCTTAAATGAGCATAAAGAGTAGAATAATTCATTCCATGATCTACTATTACTACTTTTCCGTATCCACCATACCAGCCGTTAAAAATTACTCTTCCGCTGTCCGATGCCATAATCGGCGTGCCAAAAGGTGCTGCTAGATCTACACCACTGTGAAAACTTACTACTTTAAATATAGGATGTCGTCTGGGTCCAAACGGTGAAGTTAAACGACCTCTGACCGGATATGAAAAAATTCCACTGCCGTTTACCGTACCTGCAAATCCTTCATAGCCTACGAGGCGGTTTATTTCTGAAATTAATTGCTGTGAATCTCTTTCAAGCTGCCTTTCAGCCTGTTCATAAGATGCTCTTTCAGTTCTGATTTTAGAAACTAATACTGACTGTTGCTGGTGTTCTTTAGCAATTTTTCTCTTCTGGAATTCTATGTCACTTACAATATTCGCATATTTTAATTTCTGCCTAGCAAGAATATCTTTATAACTTTCAATGGTTTTAGACTGTTCTTCAAGTCTGTGCAATAAATCTCTATCCTGCTTTACTACAAGTTTCTGATAATAAAGAGCATCTAAAAAATCAGTAAGATTTGGAGTTCTTAAAAGTACCTCCAGTACCCTTAGCCTCTGCCCCTGATAGATTTGTCTGATTCTTTCAGCAGAATCTTCTCTTAAGTTTGCATAGTCACTTTTCAGATATGTAAGTTTTTCCTGAGTCAGTTCAAGATCATTTTGAGTGGAACTAAGTTTAAATTTATTTCTTCTTAATTGTTCCTGTGTGGTATAAAGTTTTTTTTGAATTACAGTTAATCTGGAAACAGCAACTTTTTCTTTTTGCCTGGTTTCTTCAATTTTTCTTTTTAGATACAGACTTTTTTCTTCAAATTCTTTTAAAGTATGTGATTTTGTTTTTTTACTTTTAGCAGACTCACATGGAAGCATAGATGAAAAAGAAAATAAAACTAAGAAAACAAAAAATAAATTAATGTATTTATTTACTTTCATAATCCTTTAAATTATTAATTACCTGTAAAAAAAACTGACAGTATTGGCACTACTGAAACCATTAAAAAAGAAATTAGCATTATTAGTACAAATATACGAGCATTTTTTCTAAAAAAGTCCATCATGATTTTTTTATTTTAGCACCCTTTATATTATTTTTAGCCATTTCTCTCAATGAGTATAGCTCATCCCGTAATTTTGCAGCACGCTCAAAATCTAAGAGCAATGCAGCATTTTTCATTTGTGTTTCTATTTTTTTAAGTACTTTTGGTAAATCTTTCATATCAAGATTTTCATGAGCCATTTCTTCAGCAACTATTTCATCCACATGTTTGTTCGCACGAAGTGAATCAAGAAGAGGGTTAGCATGTCCTTTAACTATGGTAGCAGGAATAATATTATGTTCTTTATTAAATTCTCTCTGCAGATTTCTTCTTCGATCAGTTTCATCCATTGCTTTTTTCATTGAGCCTGTAATTTTATCTGCATATAAGATTACTTTTCCCGCAACATTTCTTGCTGCACGTCCAATCATTTGAATGAGAGACCTCTCTGCTCTTAAAAAACCTTCTTTATCAGCATCCATGATGCAAAACAAACTTACCTCTGGAAGATCCAGCCCTTCACGTAAAAGATTTACTCCTACCAAAACATCAAACTCACCTAATCTTAAATCCCTTAAAATTTCAATTCTATCCAGCGCAACAATTTCGCTGTGTAGCCACCGAACTTTTAAGTTTGAACCGATAAGATATGCAGTTAAATCTTCAGCCATTCTTTTTGTAAGGGTAGAAATTAAAATTCTTTCTTTTTTTTCTATTCTTATTTTAATTTCACTTATTAAATCCTCGATCTGACCACTGGTTGGTCTGACTTCAACTTCAGGATCCACAAGCCCTGTAGGACGGACAATCTGTTCAACTATCTGATCACTAATTTTAAGCTCATAATCTCCTGGAGTTGCACTGAGAAAAATAACCTGACCTACCCTGTCCCAGAACTCATCAGGCTTTAAAGGTCTGTTATCACGTGCACATGGAAGCCTGAAGCCATAGTCAATAAGGGTATTTTTCCGGGACTGATCCCCATGATACATTCCTCCAATCTGAGGAACAGTAACATGTGATTCATCTATAACACAAATCCATCCATCTCGCCCATATTTTCTGTTAAAGTAATCCACCAACACTTTAGGCGGCTCACCTGCTTTTCTACCTTCAAGGATTCTGGAATAGTTTTCTACGCCGTTACAATAGCCAACTTCTCTGAGCATTTCTATGTCAAATTTTGTTCTCTGCAAAAGTCTTTGAGCTTCAACATTTTTCCCCTGTGATTTAAGTTCATCCGTTCTTTCTTTAAGTTCTTTTTCTATCTGTAAACATGCGCTTTCCATACTGCCTTCATCAGCAACATAATGTTTTGCAGGATAAATTGTAATTTCATTAATCTCTAATTTTACTTCGCCAGTCACCGGATCAACTACTACAATATTTTCAATGGTGTCTCCAAAAAAACTTACTTTAATAACTTCTTCTTCATAAATTGGAAATATATCCAATATTTCCCCGCGAACCCGGAATTTGCCGCGCTTAAAATCAATATCATTTCTTCCATAGTAAATATTTACCAGATTTCTTATTAATTTTTCCCTGTCAATATCCTGACCTTTTTTAATTTTAATTGCTGATTCATAATAAAGTTCAGGTACTCCAAGCCCATATATGCAGCTTACAGAAGCTACAACTAAAACATCATCTCTCTCAAATAGTGATCTTGTGGTGGAATGCCTGAGTCTGTCAATTTCATCATTTACACTTGCAACCTTTTCTATATATGTGTCTGTATGGGGAATATATGATTCAGGCTGATAGTAATCGTAGTAACTAATAAAATATTCAACTGGATTTTCATTGAAAAATTCCCTAAACTCATTACAAAGTTGTGCAGCAAGTGTTTTGTTATGTGCAATAACAAGAGCAGGTTTTTGTACCTGAGCAATTACATTTGCAATGGTAAATGTTTTACCTGAGCCGGTTACACCAAGAAGTGTCTGATGTTTAAGGCCCTTTCTGATTCCATCCGAAAGCTGTTTAATAGCATTAGGCTGGTCACCTGCAGGATTAAAGGGAGATATTACCTTAAATTGGTGTTGCAATGTTTTTGACATAGGTTTTCGTAGCGTAGAGACATGCTCTTGGCTTGTCTCTACATTTCTACATTGTAATATATTACATATGACAGTAAAAAATGAGATAAATACTGAAGCTGAATGCAGAGAATCTCTGAAAAAAGTTTGTAACCTGGCCTATCAAAAAGGACTGCTGTCAGGAACTGAAGGTAATTTAAGCTTTAAAATTAACGATGACCTGATCCTGGTAACACCCAGAAACAGTCATAAGGGCTTTATTGAAACATCTGATTTTGTAGTAGTAGATAAAGATGGAAACACTCTTTCTAACTGGAATAAAAAGCCTACCACTGAACTTTCTCTTCACATTGAAGCATATAAAAAAAGACCTGATATAAAAGCTGTCGTACATGCACATCCTACTACTGTAGTGTCGTTTAGTGTTGCCGGAATTGACTTTAATGTGCCTGCTATACCTGAAATAATTGTTCTGCTTGGAGAGGTTCCCACAGTGCCTTACCGTGAACCAGGCACCACGAAACTGGGTGAATTAATAAGTGTTTATCTGGAAAAACATGATGCTGTAATTATGGACCATCACGGAGCAGTAACAGTTGGAAGTGATATTTTTAATGCATATCATAAAATGGAATCACTTGAACATGCAGCTAAAATAATGTATTTTGCTCATACTTTAGGAGAAATAAAAGCTCTTGAGGATAAGGATGTTGAAGAACTTGTAAAACAAAGACACAGAATATACGGAGAAGAAATTGAACTTCGTGAAGGCTCAAAACTTTTTCAGGTAAGAAAAGAAACTTTTAATCTAAAAAATGTATTTAAAAAACTAACAGAAAGTAATTCACCTGTATTTCAAAGGATTTTAAATTTGGTTAATGATATCGTCCTTTTAGCCGTTTCTCAAACCACTTATTCACAAAAATTATCCAGCGAAGAAAGAGAAGCACTCTCAAGAGAACTAACTGCTTCCATCTTAAGCATGATTTTGGGCAAATTTGCAAAAAAAATGACATGAAATGTCACTGCGAGGAACGATAGTGACGAAGCAGTCTCAAGTAGGATTGCTTTGCCCACTTTAGATGGGCTCGCAATGACAGAATTACACAAGTTACAATTACTTTACGTCATAATATACAGATTTGATAAAATCAAAAATAGAAATTATGATTCAGGATCTAAGAGAAGAAAAATTATTTAATGAACAAATCAGCAAAATTATTGCGAAAAAAGAGCTTGTACATGAACAGATAAAAAATCTTTATTTATTTACAGTAAATCATAAGACTGCTCCTGTTGCCATAAGAGAAAAATTTTCAATTCCTGAATATTCTCTTACTGAAGCAAATCAAAAATTAAAAAATTACAAGTCGTTAAAATCATTCTTTATTTTAAGTACCTGCAACAGAACTGAAATTTATTTTAAGTCAGAAAATGAAGAGAAAGGCTTAAATGAAATTTGTCATTTTTTTATTTCATATTTGGGACTTGAAAAAAAAATAATAGAAGAATACAGCACGATAATTACTGGGTGTGAAATGCTTGAACATGCATTTAAAGTTGCCAGTGGATTAGACAGTTTGGTAATCGGGGAAAGTCAGGTTTTATCTCAGGTAAAAACAGCCTATTCAATTGCTCAGAAGGAACATACTCTTGATAATATTCTTGAATTAATATTTCAGAATTCCATTAAATGTGCAAAAAGAATTCATAAAGAAACAAATCTTTCAAAAAACTGCCAGTCCATAAGCTCTGCTGCCATTGACCTGGCAGATAACGTTGCCGGGCCGCTTAAAACAAAAAGCATTATGGTCCTGGGTGCAGGAAAGATGGCAGAGCTTGCACTAGAACATATTATAAAAAAAGGCGGTTCAAAAGAAACTATTGTTTTAAACAGATCGCCTCATAGAGTCATTGAGTTTTCAGACAAATATAAAACAGATAAATCAATTCCATTTGAAAGTGTTTACGAGGCAATGAATGATGTAGACATAGTTATTGCTGCTACAGGTGCACCACATGCCATTATATTTGCTGACCAATTTAACAAAGTAAGGAAAGATCCAGCCAGAGAATTATTTATATTTGATATTTCAATGCCCAGAAACATCGATGCAGAATTCACAAAAACAAAAAATGTAAATCTCATGGATATTGACAGCCTGCAACATATTTATAATAAAACTGTCGAGTCAAGCAATGAAGATCTAAAGAACGCTGAAAAAATAATCTCAGAAAATACAAATGAGCTTTATATTGAGTTGTCTAAAACTTCAATTCAAAATTTAATTAAAGAATTAAAAGAAAAAACAGAAAAAATAAGGAGTGAAAAATTATTAAAATTAACCTCTAATAAAAATTCTTTTACAAAAGATGAGGTGGATTACATTACACAAAATATAATTAGCACCATTCTTCATACCCCTATTAAAAATTTAAAAGCTGCTAACAAAGAAGAAAAAATTCAGATTTTAAAGGATCTGTTTGAAATATAAGGGATTTATATGCTGATTAAAGATTTAAAAGACTGCAAAGAAATTCTTGCAGGAGATAAAACTATACTTAGAGAGCTTTTGCATCCAGATAAGGAAAATATTAAACTACGTTACAGTCTTGCACATGCCATTGTAAAAGCTGGTGATAAATCTACTCCTCATAAATTAAAAACCTCAGAAGTTTACTATATTCTCGAGGGTGAAGGAATAATGCATATAAACAATGAATCAGAAAAAGTTAAATCAGCTCAGGTAATATATATCCCTCCTGAATCGATGCAATACATTGAAAATACAGGGAAATCTGATTTAAAGTTTTTATGCATTGTAGATCCGGCATGGAAAAAAGAAGATGAAATAATTATTTAATTTTACTTACTCTTCCTTTTTTATCAACCATATAACAAGTAAAAAAAATAGAACCAGCAAATATTCCTGAAACAAAAACAGTAACTAATATTTCTAAAACACTCATTTTCTTTCTTTCAATCCAATCCTTCAAAACCTTTTATAAGTAACAATATACCACATATTAAAAGGAAAATAGATATTACTAATACAATGAAAAATCTAATTGTCAGAGCAATCGGTTCTAAATCAAGGAGTTTTAAAATTAATCTGCCAAACGGTGTTGCAAATGCAAAACCACTTATTTGAAATAATTGTGCTCTATATTTCTGGAACTCACTTATCATACAGCTTTTATTAAAAATTAAATTCGCTCTAAAAGCAATACCTAAATGTAACCTTGGGTTACATGAGTTGATTAATTTTTTTTAATCTTGGTAAACTAGTTCTCTAATCATTCATGAATTCAAATAAATCAAAACTAATTATCGGCACTCGTTCAAGCAAACTGGCTCTTTGGCAGACTAATTTTGTTAAAGAAAATCTGGAAAAATTCTTTCCCGATATTGAAGTAACCATAAAAGAAATAAAAACCAAAGGTGACCAAATAACTGACATATCCCTTTCTAAAATAGAAGGCAAAGGGTTTTTTACAAAAGAAATTGAAGATGCTCTTTTAAATAATGAGATTGATCTGGCAGTACACAGCTTAAAAGATTTACCTACTAAACTGCCTGGAGGTTTAAAGATTTCTGCTGTATTAAACAGAGAAGACCCATGCGACGTACTTATTTTGAGAAACGAACCGGCGTATCGGCGTATCGGCGAGACAGCGAAAAGAGCTTTTAACAATTTAAAAGAAGGTTCAAAGGTTGGAACTTCAAGTCTAAGAAGGATTTCACAGCTAAAAGCAATCAGAGATGATTTAGAATATTTGGAGCTTAGAGGAAATGTAGACACAAGAATTCGAAAATTACAAGAAGGACAATATGACGCTATTGTCCTTGCATATGCTGGGGTAAAAAGGTTAGGATTTGAAAATTTAATTTCTGAAAAATTTAATCCCAAAGAAATCTTACCTGCAGTTTGTCAGGGAATATTAGCAATTGAAAGTAGAGAGAATGATAATGATACAGAAAGTACAATTATGAAATTAAATGATGAAAAAGCTTATTTGATTTCAATTGCAGAAAGAGAATTTCTAAGCACCTTGCAAGGAGGATGCCAGATACCAGTAGGTGCATATTCTGAGATAATTGAAAATAAAATTACGCTTTATGGAGTAATTGCAAGTTTAGACGGAAAAAAAATTATTAGGGATAAAATTACAGGAAATTTAAATGAGGCAAAAGAAATTGGAATTAAATTAGCACAGATGTTATTACAAAATGGGGGTAGAAAAATCCTTGAAAATATAATGCCTATAAGGCAAAACACGTCTTTATTTAACGTATGATATTGTTTTCTTATGAAAGATTTAGCAGAAAAACCAATCGTCTATATCACTGGTGCAGGGCCGGGAGACCCAGATTTACTGACTCTAAAGGCCAAAGAAATTATTGAAAAAGCAGATATAATCGCTTATGATAATTTGGTTTCAAAAGAAATTCTTGATCTTTCTGCTTTTTTAAACCCTAAGGTTAAATTAATTTACGTAGGTAAGGTCGGTGGAGAACATGATAAGTCCATTAATCAAGAACAAATAAATAATCTTCTGTTTGAACTTACAAAAGATTACAAAATAATTTGCCGTCTGAAAGGCGGAGATCCGAATATTTTCGGGCGAGGCGGAGAAGAAGCAATTTTCTTAAAGGAAAATAATATTAACTTTGAATTTATCCCTGGGGTTTCCAGCATCACTGCAGTACCAGCATATGCTGGCATTCCGCTTACTCACAGAGACTGTACCAGCTCATTTACTGTAATTACTGCTCATGAAGATCCATCAAATCCTGAAAATACAATTAACTGGGAAAGTTTTGACGCCTTAAAAAGCACTCTTGTACTTTTAATGGGTATTAAAAATCTTCCTAAAATTGCAGAAAAATTAATTTCACTGGGCAGATCAAAAGAAACACCAGTAGCTATTATTTACTGGGGTACCACACACCAGCAAAAAACCATAATTACAAAGCTGACAAATGTAATCGAAGACATTGCAAAAAATGAAGTGAAAGCACCTTCAGTAATTGTTATAGGAGAAGTAGTAAATTACAGAGAAATATTAAACTGGTTTGAGACTAAATCACTCTTTGGGAAAAAAGTTCTTATTACCAGATCAAAAGAACAATCATTTTCTTTTGTTTCAAAATTATTGAAATCAGGAGTAAAACCAGTTCTCTGTCCTATAGTAAGTTACGAGCCTGTTGAAAAAGAAGTTTTCAATAAAAACATAATAAATAATCTCTCGGGTTTTGACTGGGTATTTTTTAATAGTCAAAATGCTGTAAAATTCTTTTTTGAGATTTTAAATAAAAATTGTTATGACTCACGTGCCTTATCAAAATGCCAAATAGCAGCAGTGGGTTATAAAACAAAATCAGAATTAGAAAAATATAATATAAAAGCTGATTTCATACCAAAACGATTTTCTTTTGAAGCTTTAATAAATGAATTAACTGAGATAGAGAAACTGCAAAATAAAAAGATATTATTACCAACACAGGCAGGGGCACGCCATGGCATGCCCCAACAAGACATAACCGAATGGCCTATCTATACAGCAAATTTCATCAGGAATCTTGACACTGAAACGATAAATAAAATCCAAGAAGGCATGGATATTCTTACATTTTTTAGTTCAAATACAGTAAGCCATTTTGCAAAATTAATTGAACAACATAATCTAAATAATCACATTAAAAACTCAAAAATTGCAGTAATCGGGGATGAAACAGCAAAAATTACAAAAGAACTGTTTAGCAAGGTTGATATAATTGCAGAACCATTTACAGAAGATGGTTTGATAAAAAGCATGGAAAGGTATTTCAAATGCAATGTCATTCCCGCGAAAGCGGGAATCCAGTAAAATGTTTGATGTCAATCTCTGGATTCCCAATCAAGTTGGGAATGACATTAAAAAGTAAATAAACTATGCAAAGCATTAATATAAAATCTCGCCCACGCCGCCTTCGTAAAAATGAGATTGTTAGAAATCTGGTCCAGGAGACAATCCTATCTCCTGCTCAGTTCATCGCTCCAGTCTTTATTCATGAAGGGAAAGAACCCGAGATAAAAATAAATTCAATGCCTGGTATTTTTCAATTTTCCATTGATAGGGCTCTTAAGCATATTGAAGAACTTAAAAACAATAGAATTAACTCAATACTTATCTTTGGAATTCCAAATGAAAAAGATAATGAAGCCAGCTCAGCATGGGATGAAAATGGAATTATACAAAAAGCAAATAAAAAAATTAAAGAACATTTCCCGGATATATTGTTAGTTAATGATACCTGCCTCTGTGAATATATGGCTCATGGTCATTGTGGAATTGTACTTGAAAAAGATATTTTAAATGATCCCACCCTGGATATATTACAAAAAACAGCAGTATCCCAAGCAGCTTCGGGAGCAGACATTATCGCACCTTCAGGAATGATGGATGGTATGGTAAGTGCTATAAGATCTGCACTGGATCAAAATGGATTTCAGGACACAGCTATTATAAGCTATGCAGTAAAATATGCCAGCTCATTTTACGGACCATTTCGTGAAGCAGCAGAATCCACTCCGCAATTTGGCGACAGAAAATCTTATCAAATGAATCCAGGGAATAAAAAAGAAGCTATTCGCGAAGCACTTACAGATGAAAAAGAAGGCGCAGACATAATAATGATAAAACCTGCAATGCCATATCTGGACATTATTTTAGCCGTGAAAGATAAAGTTAATCTGCCAGTTGCAGCCTACAATGTCTCAGGAGAATACTCAATGATAAAAGCAGCTAGCCAAAACGGCTGGCTGGATGAAAACAAGGCTGCTTATGAAATGCTTACATCGATTAAACGTGCAGGTGCTGACATTATAATTAGTTACTTTGCAAAGGATCTGCTTAAATTATTAAAATCTTTTGAAGATTAAAAATTTTTTATCGTTTAATGTAACCCTAGGTATCATTCTTATAAAAGAAGTACAAATTAAGCCATTGAATTTTACTTATTTATTTAGTAATCTGTCTGATATGGTTACTAAGCAGCAAGAATATCAAGCAAGATTCTTTCAAGTAATTGGACTTGGTTTTATGACACCAATTGGAAATTTGTTTTTAAAGATTCCTGATATAGAGCTTGCAGATGTTGACTTAAAAGTACTAATTTATATGGTAGTTTCAATATTATTAGTCTTTCTAGGTATAATACTAAATATAAAGGGTATGGAGTATTTAGAAGAAAGAGATAGAAGATGGACCTAACAATAATTTATATGCTGGTTCTTACTGTAGCAATTCTTTCTGCTGTAGGATATGGTGTTTACAAAATAGGGAACTACAAACCAAAATCAAAGTAAAAACTTATGTGCCCAAATTGTTTATTAAATCAGATTGGAATTGGACCTGCATATTACGGAGCTTTCACAATATGCATTTTATTTGCTATTGTTGCATTAGCATTATATGTTTGGGGTAAAAAATCAGGTGAATTTACCGGTGATTCTGAAGAAGCTAAATATTCGGTATTTGACGAAAAAAAGTAAATTATTTTATCTTCTTTTATTCTTTTTTTTATATTGCCTGGGAGCTTATTCTCAGTCTTCAAACCCATTTTTAAAAAGCGATAAACCACGTGGAAATTTATATTCAGCCGACAAGAGATCCGTTTTAATTGTTTTTGACGCCAGCGGAAGCATGGAAGATAAAATAAACGGTGAAACTAAAATTCACATTGCAAAAAGGGTTCTGGAAGATGTTTTGCTTAAAGCAACCTCTGACATAAACCTTGGCTTGAGAGTTTATGGTTTAAGTCAGCCTGCAAATAATCCTTATTTTGACTGCAGTGACTCAAAGCTCTTAGTAGTACCAGGAACTAATAATCGTCGTTCCATTGTTTCTGAAATCCAAAAAATATTACCCAGAGGTCTTACTCCTATTACCTATTCTCTGTCACAAGCAGTTCAGGACTTAAGACCTTATAAAGGTGAAAAATCTATTTTATTAATAAGTGACGGGCTTGAAACCTGTGGTGGAGATCCATGCCAATTAGCACAAACCTTAGTAACATCAAATATAGATTTAAAAATCGACGTTGTAGGATTTGGTGTAAAGGACGACTGGGAAGCCCAGCAACAGCTTATGTGCGTTGCACTAAGTACCAATGGTAAATATTATTCAGCTGACAGTGCAGAACAACTTACCCAGGGACTGACAGAAAGTATTAATAAATCTGTTACAGGAAGAATAATTACTATGCTCAATAAACCAGTAGAAGTTAAAACTGAAGAAACTGCGGGCTATGAAAATATTCCTGTCATTAAACCAGAAAAATTAGACATCAAGAGAAAAAATTAAAAACCTATGTAAAGTACCCGATGGTATTTCTCTTGCTTCTACATTCACATTAAAATTACCAACTAAACTTGCTATGGCATCTAATGTGGAAGGATGAAAGGAATCAACACTAACTTCATCAGGCTCAATAAATCCTTCATCAAATGCTACTGAATACCCATTGTTAAGAAAAAATGATACTAATGGTGGAGTAATTTCATCTATATCAGCTTCATTTAATATTGTAAAATCTAAAATTACTTCATTTTCTTTCCCGGGACTAATTGTGAATGTAATCTCACTTCCAATATTCAGTTGATCTTTTTTTACAATATTTACTGATTTACCATTTCTAATTTCTGCTTTTATACTTTTAAATTCTTCATCCCATGGACCATAACCTTCTAATATAATATGAGTGTTTTCTTCTGCACCTGAAGTTACAGGAAAGCCTGACTGGCTAAGAGCAGTATTATTTAATACTAGCCATGAACATTCTTCTGTTGTCATGCCAGTTAGTAAGTGATCTTCTTCATGTTGTCCATTTATTGGCTTAAGAAGAACTATTATTTCACCCGAGGTAAATAATCTTAAAATTAGATTTGGTTTTCTGTATTCTTTTTTAACCGTAAAGTCTTGATTGTCAATTTCGAATAATCTATCCAGCAAATCTCCATTTATAAATTCATTTGCAAGGAATTCTGCTCTTGGAGATTTTTTGCCAAAATTTATTTCAACAATTCTGCCTTTTTTCAATGAATCATTTAAATGAAAAAGAAAAAAATCACTGTAAATAGCTTCACCCTTTTTAAGCTTAAATAAATCTACTGAATCGCTCCTGGTAAGGCAAAAATTATCCTTATCAATTCTAGAATTCCTAGACTTTGGCCTATGCACTTTAGACATGCCATGAGGACTAAATTCAATTAGTTCTGTTCTTAACATATTTGCTACAAATTGCTTGTTATTGTACCAAATATAGTTTTTTTAAAAGCAATGATTAATCAATTTCTATCTTATAATCTTCAATTACAGGATTTGCAAGCAGTTTTTCGCACATTTCTTTAACATGTACCTGTGCTTTTTCTTTTGATTCAGATTTTAATTTAAATACAATTTCCTTACCTATTTTTAAATCAATAACTTCTGAATAACTAAGTGACTTTAAAGCTTTTTCAACTGCCTGACCTTGAGGATCCAGGATGTCAGCCTTTGGAAGAATCTGGACTCTGACATTATAGGATTGTGAACTCGCCGGTTCGCCGGTTCGCCGTCTCGCCGGTTCGTTTTTAAGTCCTTCCTTCACCCTCTTCAACATTTCCCCATAAGCACCTTCTACATTTCCAAGATCCTGCCTAAATCTGTCCTTATCAAGTTTTTCATTTGTCTTTGCATCCCAAAATCTAAAATTGTCAGGTGAAAGCTCATCAGCTAAAAGCAAATTACTATCTTTATCAGTTCCATATTCTAATTTAAAATCTACAACCTTAATTCCTACATTTAAGAAAAACTCCTTAAATATTTCATTTATCTTAAGTGTACGTTCAGAAATAATATCCAATGTTTTATTGTCTGCAACTTCCAAAGCATTAATAATATAAGCTCTTGTCAAAAGTGGATCTCCAAGCTCATCATTTTTATAACTAAATTCTACAATTGGTGACTTAAGAACTTTTCCTTCTTTTATTCCAAGTCTTTTACAGAGACTTCCTGCTGCAATATTTCGGACTATCACTTCAAGTGGAATAATTTTTACTCTTTTAATGAGAAGTTCATTGTCAGCAATTTGTTTTATAAAATGTGTTTTAATTCCATCTTGTTCAAGCAAATTAAATAAAAGAGTTGACATGGTAGCATTGACTTTGCCTTTATTTTGAATTTCACCTTTTTTCTGGGCATTAAATGCTGTAGCACTGTCACGGAAGTAGGCCCGAAGGACTTCAGGAGTTTCAGTTTCAAAAAGGTCTTTTGCTTTGCCGGAATATATTGGCTTCATAGTGGTTGTTTGCATAAGAAACATTTTATCGTATCATGTCATTCTGAGCGACAGCAAAGAATCTTATAACGTTAGGAGACCCTTCGCTAAGGCTCAGGGTGACACTTCGTGTCATCTATCTACATCGGGAAGTATGACATCTAAACTACTAAAAATTGCAACAACATCAGCAACTGGATGACCTTTAATAAGATCTGGAAGAATTGAAACATTATTAAAAGAAGGGGAACGCCATTTAATTCTGTAGGGCACTGAAGTTCCATCAGCAATTAAATGCACACCAAGTTGACCTCTTGGAGATTCAACTGCTGCATAAGCTTCACCAGGACTACACTTAAAACCCATCGGTACATTTTTGCCTTTTGCTAATACCATTAAATCTTCAGGTTTATAAACTGGATTATCACCGCTAGTAAGTTCTGTTTTATTTTTTTCAAAATCTTCAGTATCTCCGCCAGGAAGTTTGTCAATTGCCTGAGCAATTAATTTTGCTGATTCTCTAAGTTCCTGTATTCTGCATGCATATCTTGCATTTGTATCACCTTTAGTTAAGATAGGTACTTTAAAATCCAGTTGATCATAAATTGAATATGGTTTGTATTTCCTTAAATCAAGATTTATCCCCGACGCACGAAGGCTTGGACCTGTTACACCTCGGTCTAATGCTAATTCCGGACTCAAATGTCCGACGTTTTGTGTACGAACAAGAAAAATAGGATTTTTAGTAGCAATAGCTTCATATTCATCTACATATTTTAAAAAATCGGTAGTAATCCATTTTCTTACTTTTTTTGTCCATCCTTTTGGAAGATCTTTAAACACCCCACCAATCCGGATGTAATTAAACATCATTCTCTGACCGGAGACCTCCTCCAGAAATGAAAGTATGGTTTCTCTGTCACGAAATGTATAAAAAGGAAATCCCATCATTGCTCCAAGATCAAGCATAAATATTCCAAGCCACAGCAAATGAGAAATAATTCTATTTAACTCTGAACATATTACTCTTATATATTCAGCTCTGAGAGGAACTTTTATTCCTGTAATTTTTTCTGCTGCCATAATATATGCATGGCTGTCTGACATTCCTGCAAGATAGTCAACCCTGTCTACTAAAGCCTGATATTGAACATAAGTTCTATTCTGTCCTAGCCATTCCATGCCTCTGTGAAGGTATCCTATTACTGGTTCACAGCTTTTTACTATTTCACCATCAAGTCTTAAAATGAGTCTCAATACGCCATGCGTAGAGGGATGCTGTGGTCCCATATTAATGATCATCTCATCGGTTCGAAAAGCTTTTTTTGTTTGGTTTGTATCTTTAACTACTGACAATTTTATTTACCTTTCTATTATTTATCTATCAAAATGCTTACTTAAAGTTTTTTCAGCAAGCAGGGTTTCTGTAAGCGGATGTGGTCCATTTAAAGAATCCGCAGGAGGAATGTAATCTTTTCTAAGTGGAAATCCTTCCCAGTTTTCCGGATTTAAAATTCTCTTTAAATTAGGATGTCCTGTATAAATAATTCCCATCATGTCAAAAGCTTCACGCTCATACCAGTCGGCAGTAGACCAGATATGACTAATAGTAGGAACAATTGGATTTTCTTTTGGAACTGTTACCTTTATCCGGACTGATTTTTTGGTTTTTGTAGAAGTAATTAGATATATAGACTGATAACCTTTTTTAACTTCACATGAAGTCAATAGAAGAAGAAGATCAAAACCTGAATCTTTAAGCGTACTTGTGGCATTTACTAAATCTTTTGTATCAAGTTCAAGCATCTCAAGACCATCAGCATCATTACCAAGAGCAGTTGAGTTAATCCCTTTACTTTTAAGCATTAAACCTATTTCTCCTAGAGAAGGTACTGGTTTAGATTCAGGTGATTGTTCTACTGTTTGCTCTGCTGACATTTTAAATTTCTTTCTTTAGTTTTTTACTGCTTCGCCGGTTCGCTCCATCGCCGTTCCGCCGGTTCGTTCTTCATACGGATACGGTAATCCGGTTAATTCATCTACATAAGTTACAGGATGATGATCTTTTGCATATCTTCTTCTGGATGCAAGTGATTCATTTCTAATTTTTCTCTGCAAGGTCATAAGAGCATGAAGTAAACCTTCAGGACGAGGCGGACAACCAGGTAAATAAACATCTACCGGAATAATTCTATCCACGCCCTGAACCACACAATATGAATCATGAAACATACCACCAGTGACAGTACATGCGCCCATTGCAATTACATATTTAGGTTCAGGCATTTGTTCATAAAGTCTAATTAGTGCCGGTGCCATTTTTCTGGTAATAGTTCCTGCTGTAATAATTAAATCTGCTTGTCTTGGAGTAGCTCTAAAAACCTCAGAACCAAACCTTGAAATATCAAATTTACTCATGCCGGTAGACATCATTTCTATAGCACAACATGATGTACCAAAAGTAAGAGGCCATACAGAGTTTGATCTAGCCCAATTATAAATTACATCCAGAAAACTTGACATGGCAGTAACAATTACATTTCCCTTTAAGTCTTCAGGTACTGGTTTTCCGGGTATTGTAATTTTTTTATTTTCTGTCATTGTTTTCTACCTGCAGTTAGAATTATAACTACATTCATTGATTAATCTTAATCAAAGTCCAAAACACCTTTTCTCCAGGCATATACAAGCCCAAGCATAAGAATAAATACAAAAATAAATGCTTCAACTATAAGATAGACCTTATTTACTGCTATATCAAAAATAACTGCCCAGGGTACCAGAAATATGAATTCAACATCAAAAACTATGAACATCAGAGCAAATAAATAATACCTAACGTCAAATTGAATATTTGTATCGTGAAATGCTTTCATTCCACATTCATATGATTCAGTTTTAACCTGGGTAGGGTTCTGAATACTAAATATTTTCTGAATGGTGAGTGAAAGCATAAGCAGTGTAAGACCAAGTACAAAACCTACTATTGTAAAAGTTGCAATTTGTGCTAGCTGGGATGACATGTTTTATTTATAACATATTTTATAAAGGCAAAATGTTCTATACATTTCTATAGTCACGATACACCGATACGTCCTCAGTCTCCTCCAAATATTCTGCCTACACCACTTAATATACTGCCATTACCACCACCCATAGCTGAACGCATAAATCGTGACCAAGGTAATGACTGAAGAATAATTTTGCCAGGGCCTGTAAGAGTAGAAAGAAATAGTCCCTCCCCTCCTAAAAAAGCAGTCTTTAAACTTTTTATTCTTTTTACATCATAGTTAACAGTATCCTCAAATGCCACTACACAACCAGTGTCTATTTGTACAGTTTCATTTTCAGAAAGAACTTTCTCTACAGCATATCCTCCGCAATTAATAAAGACTTTACCATTACCGGTAAATTTTTCAAGTATAAATCCTTCTCCGCCAAAAAATCCTACTTTAAATTTTTTTATAAAACTTATATTAATTCCAATATTTCCATATGCAAATAAAAAACTGTCTTTTTGAGCCTGCCATGTTTTAGCATCATTAATTTCAAGCTCAAGAATTTTCCCGGGATATGGTGGAGCAAAAGCAACTTTACAACCGGTAGTCTTGGACTTAAATAAAGGAAGCATGAAAGATTCACCTAAAAAAACTCTTTTTAGTCCTCCTACCCATCCGCCCGGCATCCGAAGATCCATTTCTACATTACCTTCCATGTAAAACATACTTCCTGCATCAGCCTGAACAAACTCACCTTCCTTCAGCTCAACCTCTGCTATTTGCATGTCATCACCAAGGATTTTATACTGCATTTATAATCTCCTTTAACTAATTTAAAAATTTAAATTTTAATTACGCTTATTAGTATACTCTGACACAAATTCATTGTTTAAATAAAGCTTAGCATTAATATAAGCAGTATCATTAACCGGATTCCGTGATGTCACTTCAATAATTTGATCTAAATCACTGTTATTTATATCTGCTTCGTATACATCTACCCATTTTTTATCTTTTTCTAAAAAAATAATTTTATATTTTTCAAGGACTGTATCTGATACCGGTTTTATCTTAAATGCAAGAGACGGATAAGAATAGTCCCCAATCATTGCCAGCATTAAATTTGCATCTGATATTTTATATTTTTTATTCAAGTATAAAATTTTATTTAAGAGTGTAGTCTTTTTAGGATTATCTTCAATGCTTGAAAGAAGTAATTTAACTTTTTCAAGATATTCTGTTTTATTGTTTTGATTTTTTGAAGCAATTGCTGCATCTTTAAGCACATTAGCATATGTAAGTTTGTAATTTACATTATCCGGATCCAGTGAGATTGCTTCTTCAAAATGTCTTTGAGCAAGTCCAATTTTGTCGAGTTTACCGTATACAATTCCTTCTTGAAAATTTAATTCAGCATTTCTTCCTATAGTTCGAGCTTTTTTTAAAATGTCTAAAGCCTCTATATATTTTTTCTCATTACTGAGGGATTCAGCTATATGAAAATATTCAGGGAGGAGCAGAGCTTTAATCCCCTCTTTTAATTCAGTATCTTTTAATTCATATGCAATGTTATATGCTTTCTCCCAAAGCACAAGGGAATATTCAGGAAGTATCCGCCCAATGGAAACATAATTTTTTGCAGCACGTTTTGATACTTCTTCTTTGTTTTGGCTTACCATATACTTTTGTGCGAAGAATCTTGTAAGTGATTTATTACCGACATTAAGATTTGCAATTGCCAGATCAACTAAAAAATCCTGCAACAGTTTATTATCTTTTAAAAGAGGTATTGTATCCTTTGAAAGGATGGCTTTATTTGCAAGTTCAATCTCTCCAAGCAAAAAATAACTCTTTGCTAGAGCAAAGTTTATTTTATGATTTTTAGGGTGTACTTCTACTCCCTTTTCAAGGACCCTTACTGCTTTTGCGATTTTGCCACTACTCAGATGAGCATTGCTTTCAAGCAAATACCTATTAGGGGTACTAAACCAATAAAACAAAATTCCAGATAGAGCCAATAATAAAAATAAAATAAAAAAGCTTTTTTTCATGTATAGATATTGTACACTCATTTAGAGTGGAGAGTTGAGAGATGAGATTTTTATATGGCAAGTCCTAAAGGTAAAGTTTTTGTACTTACTGGTCCCTCCGGAGTAGGGAAGGGTACCATTGTCGAACGATTATTTAAAAAAGTCAACAATATATACCTCTCTGTTTCAGCCACCACTCGGGAAAAAAGAGAAGGCGAAAAAGAAGGAATTAATTATTTTTTTAAATCAAAAGAAGAATTTAAGAAAATGGTTGATGACAATGAATTCTTAGAATGGGCAGAATTTGCCGGGGACTTTTATGGAACTCCTAAATTTTATGTAAATAATTATCTTTCATGTGGTAAGGATGTATTACTTGAGATTGAATTACAGGGAGCTAAACAAATCAAACAAAAATGTCCTGATGCAATTTTAATATTCCTGGCACCACCGACTTTTGAAGCTCTTGAGGAAAGGCTAATAAAGAGACAGACAGAATCAGTTGAAAAAGTCAAAGTCAGGCTTAAAAAAGCAAAAGAAGAAATGAAAGAAATAAAGCTTTTTCATTATCTGGTAATAAATGACAAGTTGGACGAAGCTGTAGAAAATGTAATTAGTATTATATTATCAGAACGTTGTAGAATAAAACAAGAAACTCAGAATTGAAGGAGGAAATAATGTCAATGAATAAATTACTGACTGACTTACTTGAAGAAGCTGATAACAGATATGAACTTGTACTTAAAGTAGCTCAGCTAGCCAAACAAATAAAAGAAGAGACGAAAGAACTTGAAGGCACAACTAATCCTGTAATTCAGTCACTGCAAGAAATTGCAGCTCAGAGAGACGGGACTTTATTAGTTGACTAAGCCTTGCTACATAGGGTTTTGTTTATATAGTTTTAGTATCCAATGATGTCAAAGCAAACTAAAAATATTGTTCTAGGAATCAGTGCTGGAATAGCTGCATATCGGATGTATGATCTGGTTGGAGAATTAAAAAGACTTGGTAATAATGTAACTGTTATTCTGACTAAAGATGCGAGAAACTTTGTAAGTGAACTGCCTCTGAAAGTTCTATCTTCAAATCCGGTTTATTGTGAAATGTTTTCTGCTGAATTACAAAGCAAACCTATTCACATTGAACTTGCAGACAGTACAGATTTGATTTTGATTTCCCCTGCTACTGCAGATATAATTGCAAAAATGGCCACTGGAATATGTGATGAACTTATTACAAATGTACTGCTGGCCTCAAGGTGTCCTGTTTATATTGCACCTGCAATGAATACAAACATGTGGGAACACTTTACTACTCAAAAAAATATTGAAACCCTGGTAACTAAACTTGGATATAAGATTATTCCTCCGGAAGAAGGAGACTTGGCATGCGGATATACAGGAATGGGGCATATAGCATCTAATGAAAAAATTATAAAAACAATTTTGTATGGAGAATTTGATACTAAACCTTTATACGGTAAAAAAGTTATCGTAACTGCAGGTGGAACCCGTGAAGCAATAGACCCTGTCAGATTCATCGGTAACAGAAGCTCAGGAAAAATGGGCATAGCTTTAGCTGATGCTGCTTATAATATGGGAGCTGAGGTTGTTCTTGTTTCTACTGTCCCATGTGAAAAAAAATATCAGGTAATTGAGGTTGAATCGGCACAGGAAATGCAGGAAGTTATTGAGTCAGAATTTGACAAAGCAGATGCACTTATTATGGCTGCAGCTGTCAGTGATTTCAGACCTATCATTGCATCAAAACAAAAAATCAAAAAGAAAAACGAAGACATAAATCTTGAACTTACAAGGAATCCTGATATTCTTGAAATATTAGGAAGAACAAAAAGAGACAAGCAGATAATAATTGGATTTTCGGCAGAATCTGAGAACATAGAAAAAAATGCAAAAGAAAAACTGGAAAAGAAAAAAATTGACATGATTATAGCTAACGACATAACAGTTCCCGAAACAGGATTCGAATCCGATGAAAATGCAGTTATCATACTAACAAGAGACGGAAAGAAAGAGATTCTACAAAGACAGCCTAAAACTCAAATAGCAAGATATATCACCACCAGACTTTCCGAAATATTTGATTCTATTAAAGAAGTAAAAAAGACATGATGAGAAGAAGGAGTAAAGAGGCAAAGAAGCAAAGAAGCAAAGATAAGAATTTTTTGTTTTTTTGTTTCTTTGTTTCTCTGCTTCTCTGTTTCTCTGCTTCTAATCCAGTTTTTAGTATTGATAAAGTAAAATCGGATAAAAGTAAAAAAGAAAAAGTAGAAAAAGTAGAACTAAAAAAAATCAATGAAGCTGAATTTAAGCCTGTTTTAATTGGTGCATTGCTTCAGGAACCAGAAAAATATATCGGTAAAAAAATAAGGTTTAGGGGGAAATTTAGTTCTTTTACTACCCTTGCGCTTGACTATGAGCCTGCTTTAAGAAAACCAAAAGATTATATTTCACTTTGTATTTTTCGGCCAGACAGTAAAATACCTCTTTCTGAACTGAAGCTCGCATATCCTGTAAAAGAAGCTAAAGAAAACATTACTATCAGAGAACTGGAAGAAGGAGATTTAATAGAAATTTTCGGGAAAGGTTTTAGCTCTGCATTAGATGAACCCTGGGTAGATATCCTTGCTATTAAAAAAATTGAAAGTGCAGCAAAACCTAAAGAATCTCCAGCAAAAGAATTAGTTAATAAAGATAAAGAACAAAAAAAAGAATCCCAAACGAATAAACACAAAAACAATAAACACAAAAACAATAAACAGAAAAATAAATTAGAAGGGGAAATCAATAACTAACTTCGGGTAAGGAGAAGTTTAAGTTGATAAGTGAGGACAAAACTTCAGAAATTTTAAATCAGTTTCTGGATGAAAATATAAACGGAATTGTAAATGTCGCCGGAGTCGATTTAATATACTTTTTGGACGACAACTATCAGATAGTTAAAGAACAAAATATAACTGATTCACCGAATTATCTGGAACAAATTCAAAATATAATTAAATCTGCTTGTTTAAATGAGAGTTTTGGTTTTTATTTAAAGCCTTTTCATACTTGTACTCTATTAAATGAAAATGGACTTATAATTATTTCAAAACTAACTTTGTCAGAAAACTTGTATATGGTAATCATTGCGGGAGAAAATGAGCCAGTTGATTTAATTAATTTGATGAAAACCTGTAAAGAAGTTCGTGTAAAATATGAGGATTTTTTAACCGGTGGGAGATAAATCCTATAATAAGTAAGAAGGAAGTTTAATAAGCCCTTTATGAACAAATGTAATATAATAAGGTTTTAAGAGGAAAAGAGGAAAACAGGAAGGTAGATTATGAAAAACAATACTAGGATTTTAAGTAAGATTTCTGCATTGATCTTTAGTGGATTGATTATTTTTTCAGGTATTCCTGCTTTCGCACAAGGATACCAACAGCCTGTGGATTTTGAAAATCCAGGTTCAGATAGTAATTCATATGACGAGCTTACACAAGGCAATAGAGGAGCAGGCTTAGGTACAGCAAGCCGCCCGCTTAAAGGAAGAGTTGTAGTAGCTCCTGCCGGCTCAAGATTCGATGCGACTTTAGTAACTACTTTAAGTTCAGGAATTAACAGAATAGGTGATATTGTAAATGCTACAGTTTCGTCACCTCTTATTGTAGGTTCTGATGTAGTAATTCCAGGAGGAAGTCAGGTAATCGGACAAGTAGTAAATGTAATTCCAGCCAAAAGATTCCGTGCTGGCTCAGGCGGAGTAATTGAAATAAGATTTACATCCATTCAAACACCGGATGGACAAAGATATCCTCTAAGTGCTTCTGTTGATACTTCACAATTTAAACTCCAGGCAGAAACCGGCGGCTCAAGACTCGCTAAAGGTGTTGGAAAAGCTGCCATAGGTGCAGGAGTTGGTGCAGCACTTGGAACTGCAATAGGAGCCATTGCTGGAGGAATGCCGGGTAGAGGTGCATGGTCTGGAGCTGCCATTGGCGGTGGTACAGGAGCACTTACTGCACTTGCATCTAAAGGTGCTGAGTTTGTTTTAAATAGCGGTGAACGAATTCCTGTCGTACTGGATCAATCACTTCAGGTAGTAGTTCCACCAAGAAATTAATTCAGTTGAATCCTTTGTAATCGGGCTATTCTAAAAGTTTCATTTAATCTTGCCTTAGTAATTGCTGAAAAACGTAAAGCTGCACTGAAATCATAAATAATTCTTTTTATGCAATCTCTTAAATCTCTTTCAAAATTAAAATCAAGAGCTTCTGTACATATTAAGTTATAACCACAAGTAGTATTCCCGTCAATTTCACCGCTTCTTTTTAAAAAAAGATATAACCTAACCTCATTGCCTTCTTTTAAAAGTGCGATTTCCATTTCCGAGCCACAATTCCCTCCGCTAGATACAAAAGGAAGCTTTACTGCAGTTTCAACAAGTTCATCCGTTTTCATAGAAGCTATATTAGATCTTACAAAAGAAATAATTTTTTCAAATAAAAGATCTTCAAGTTTAATTGATCTTTTACTAATTGGTGTTAATAATGGAAAAGAAAATCTTTCTTCACCATTAGGACACCAGGTAGATATCCGGTGGGTTGTTCCTGTAGCTTTTTCTAAACGCATTTTTAAAATTTAACCTATTTTCACCTTAAAATTATGATTATTAAAATAATTTAATTTTTGTATGAAAGAATTTACCAGCAATTTGCAAAGCTTAACTGATATTAAAGCTCTATTTCTGTATAGTATTAATTAATCTATATGACTATTCATCTATCTTGCATCCAGCCCGGTTTGGGGCAATTAAATAATTTATATACACGCTTCAAAGATACAGCCAGTGCCAGGTATTTGCTTTCTGCTGTATTTAGCCAGGAATTACGGCATAGAAGCAATAGGGGAGAAACTTTTCCAGGTTTAAACCGTACGCTTATAGACGGAACTATAGAGGATTATTCAGAATTACATGGACATACATTTGATACATTAAAAGTACATTTGATGTCTTGCTTGCCTGAACTTAGAGAAGTAATTTATGATTTTTATTTTTACAAATTTGCTAATGATACAGACGCAGGGCTAGATGATCAACTTCGCTATGAGTTTACAGTAGGAAGACAAGCTGCCAGAAGTCTTGAATTTTTCTTTCTTATACTAGCTGAAGAAAGCGTACATGATGAAAAATTTGCTGAGGCATTAATACCAGAAGATTTATTACATAAAAATATTGATATAAGCGAAATATTATATTTTATGTCAGAGCATTTCCATGAACTTGGAAAAACAAAACATCACATAAGAAGATGAAAATCATATTAAAACCCAAGTGATTTTGCAATTTTATTTAAATCAGCTTCAATCTCAAGTGATTCCTGTGAGCTTGATTTAATAGCAGTATCAGGATCTTTCAAACCATTACCAGTTAAAACACAAACTACTGTAGACTCAGGCTGAATTTTTTTTGCTTTTGCTGATTTAATAAGTCCTGCTACTGAAGCAGCACTTGCCGGTTCACATGCAATGCCTTCCATCTGGTGAAGTGTTTTATATGCTTCAATTATTTCTTCATCAGAAACCATATCAATAAAACCACCTGACTCACTGGCTGCATTTACTGCCTGCTTCCAGCTGGCTGGATTGCCAATTCTTATTGCAGTAGCTATGGTCTCTGGTTTTTCAACTATTTTATTCAGTACAATGGGTGCAGCACCGCTTGCCTGAAAACCTATCATTTTAGGTCTGTCACTTTTTCCATATTCACAAAACCCCTTCCAGTAAGCAGTAATATTACCTGCATTACCTACAGGAATTGCAAGAACATCAGGTACTCTTCCAAGCTGCTCACATACTTCAAATGCCGCAGTTTTTTGACCTTCTATACGAAAAGGATTTACTGAATTTACAAGTGTAACTGGATATTTTTCAACTATACTTTTTACAAGTTTCAGTGCTTCATCAAAATTTCCTTTTACCTGAACAACTTTTGCTCCATAAATCATTGCCTGGGATAATTTGCCAAGAGCTACATAACCCTTAGGAACCAGCACAAAACAATCCATCTTATATCCGTTAGCACGTGCTCTGGCTGCATAAGCTGCAGCACTTGCACTGGTATTTCCTGTGCTGGCACAAATAATTGCTTTGGACTTTTCTTCCAGGCTTTTACTGACAGCCATAGTCATTCCACGATCTTTAAAACTGCCTGTAGGATTAGCTCCTTCTACTTTTAGATAAACAGATAAGCCTGGTATATTACATAATTTACTTATATGCGGTGCAAAAATTAATGGTGTATTTCCTTCATTTAAAGTAATGACTGGTGTTTTATCAGATACAGGCAAATATGTTCTGTAGCAATCTATGATGCCATTCCAGGGACGAGTGGAAATTGTAGATTTTGAAATCATGACTATGATATTGTACAATAAAAATGTTATGAGATTTTCTGTCATCACATTCCCTGGCTCAAATTGCGACACTGACTGTGTAAATGTTTTAAGAGATCTATTAAAACAAGAGGTGGTAGAGACATTTCATGAAACACTTCAGCTACCAGATGAAATAGACTGTGTTGTAATTCCAGGAGGTTTCAGCTACGGAGATTATTTAAGGTCAGGAGCAATTGCACGGTTTTCAAATATTATTGGTTCAATTATAAATTTTGCAAATAAAGGCGGTCTGGTTATAGGCATATGTAACGGTTTTCAAATTCTTTGTGAAGCAAAACTTCTTCCCGGTGCATTAAATAAAAATAAAAACTTGAGTTTTATCTGTGATGATGTTTATTTGAAAGTAAAAAATAATAAAACACCCTTTACAAGCCAGTACAAAGAAGGCGAGATAATTAAACTTCCAATTGCACATGGAGACGGCTGTTACATTTCAAAAGACATAAACGAAGAACAAATTGTTTTTCAATACTGTGATAAAGATGGAAATGTAACTCCTGAAAGTAATCCAAACGGTTCTGTAAATAACATAGCCGGTATTATAAGTTCGCCGATACGCCGATACACCGATACGCCGATACGTCCTAATGTCCTTGGCATGATGCCACATCCAGAAAGAGCCTGTGAAAATATTTTAGGCAGCAAAGACGGGATTAAACTTTTTGAAAGTATCATTAAAACTAAATCCAGAGTACTTATTTAGTAATCCAAGTTTTGCCAATTCCTTCATCCAGAGTTTGTTGAACTTCAAATGTAGATTTTGTTGATTTTGCAATTGCAACAGCCTTTTCAGTATTTAGTACACCATATCCATAAATAGGATCTTTGCCATTTTCACCCCTATCATCAGCTGATTGAAATAAAATATCCTTTACATCATCATTAGTAAGACCAGGTAATATTGACCACACCAAAGCTGCTGTACCAGCTACCTGTGGTGCAGAAAATGAAGTTCCAGTTACTGCGGAATATCCTAAATTCAATGTAGTGGTATAAATTGATGAACCTGGGGCCACAAGACTTACATGATCTCCTCTTGTACTGTAATATTCTATTTGTTTAGATTGGTTAATAGCTCCAACACCAATAACACCAGGAAATGCAGCAGGATATCTAACTTCCTGAACGCCAGTATTTCCAGCTGTCGAAACAATAAGAATTCCGCGATCATGCGCCAGTTGAATTGCATCCTTTAATGTCTGGGAAAACTGATTTGTACTTAAGCTGATTTGTATAATTTTTACATTGTTTTCATAAGCTTGCTCCAGTGCTACAACCACAGTAGATACTCTTGCCTGACCGTTCTCATCTGTAATTTTTATTGGAAGAACATTTGTATTCCATCCTATTCCTGCAATTCCCTGATTATTATTTGTTTTAGCAGCAATAATTCCAGCCACCTCAGTACCATGACCAATCTGATCTGAATAATTTTGACTGGACAAATTTATTCCCTGAAGTACTTTGCCCTCGAGATCAGGATGTTTAGCATCAACTCCAGTATCAAGTATGCCGACAACCAACGATGAATCTCCCACCGTTACATTCCAGGCCTTTGTCGCATTAATTTCCTTTAAATAATATTGTGATGAAAAATCTTTATCATTAGGTGTAATATCCGTTAAATTACTGATGTCAGTTAGGTTAGTATTATCATTTAAATCATTACTTTCATTGGATTTAATAATTTTTACGTAATTCCTTGAGCGGGGGATTTCATCCAGCGTGAACTTATAATCAGGTTCAACCAGTTCAAAGAGTCCGCTATTTTTTAATTCAGCAATTTTAGTTTTTTTATCACTTTCATTTAAAGGTACAACATATAAGTCATCTTTTACTTTTTGAAATCCAATGAAACCACGCTTATACATAAGCCTGTTTATTCTTCTGGGATTTGCGATGTGCTTAGAAGGTCTTACTATTAAGGAATCATAGTCATCTTTTTCCTCAATAGCAAGTGCAGGAAAATAAAACGACAATGTCGTTAATACGGCACAAAAAATGCCTAGAACAAATTTATGTTTGTAAATTATATTGAACATTTGATTCGGTAGTTCAGCCACCCAAACGGGCCTGTAACTTTGCGTCTCACAATTGCTTGTGGTTTGCCTTTGTCGTCAAACTGCTATTCAAAAAGAGAAAGAATGAGCAGAAAACTTAGTTTAGTAATCGGCTTAAATCAAGAAGTTCAGGATAATTGTTAAGCTAATGAGTATTAAATTTTTTCATTCTAAAAAAAGGGATGGCATACAAAAAGTTAAACTGGAATTAATACTTTACGGGGAAACCCTTATTGAACAAAAAATTAAATATCGGCGATTTCCAGTCAATCAACATACTTTTTTTAGATGAGGTAAACTTATTTATGGATAACCCTAAAAAAATAAATAAAATAAGCAGGAGAGCTGATGATTGAAACCAAGAAAGATCCTGAAATGAAATTAAAAGAGCTGGGGTTAACCCTGCCTGCTCCTCCAAAACCAGTAGCAAGCTATATTCCTACATTATTAATTTCAGATATGTTATTTACTTCCGGCACCTTACCAATGCTAGATGGAAAGGTTCACTACACAGGAAAAATGGGAGATAAAATAAATACCCTAGAAATCGGATATGAAGCCAGTAAATTAGCCACTTTAAACTCATTAAGTGCTGTAAAAGAAATACTGGGCTCACTTTCAAAAATTAAAAGAGTTATTAAAGTCACTGGTTTTGTTAACAGTGCTGCTGGTTTTACTGATCAACCGAAAGTTATCAACGGAGCATCAGATCTTCTGGTAAACATATTTGGTGATGCAGGCAAACATGTACGATCTGCAGTAGGAATAGCTGAGCTTCCTTTAAATTCACTTGTTGAAATTGAGTTTATTTATCAGATATTGTAAATGTAAACAGGAGTAGGAGTAAGTCCATGAGAAAAAAGATTTTTGTTCTTATTGTTTTGATACTAATTACAGTGTTGTATGGTTACACTCAATTTTTAAAAAAAGCCTACTTAATGGCTAATTTGCAATATCCTGTAAATCTTGAAAATCCGCCGGAATATATCTTTGCAATATCTACTTCTGAGCAAAATCTACCCAACGGTAAAAAACTGCCGAAAGGAACTAAGTTTAAGGGTACACTTTCAAAAGAAGGACAAAAATTTTTAATTTATTTTAATTCAATCCAAATTGCAGGCAAAAACAACGAAGAGCCATTCTCAGGAAAAACAACTTTAGATATAAAAGGGCAGGAACCTACAAACGGCGTCTCTGCAAAAATAAGTAAAACAATATCACAGCAGACAAAGACCAATGTCCTGGGAGCGATTTTTCAGAATAAGCCATCTAATATTGAAAATCTGCCAAATTCAGTACTTTCCAGAGGTACAATTTTAAATATTGAAACAAATTAATGTGATTTTATTGCGCCCGAGCGAAAAACTCGGGAGCTTGCTCCCGGAGATAGTCGATTTGAAGGGAGGCGTTTTATAAAGTATTAATCATATTAGAAAACAATATAATTAAATAGTAAGTCTTGTGAAATGATAATAAATAGATGGTGGCGTAGTAGCTTAATAAAATTTAAAATATAATCCCTTAAATCAAAAAATGACAAGTATCTTATTTGAAAGAAAACCAAAGACAAGCGGGCTGGAACCATTTGTTATAGCAATGTACTCGATAATTCCAGGCGTTGGTCAGCTTTATAACGGTAAAACAAAAAAAGGGATCTTATTTCTTTCTGCAACATTTATAAGTTTATTAATGTTATATGGATCAATAAATCCTCCTTCTACTCTTGAATTTGCACTTTTCTTTTTAACTGTTGCAAAATTTTTGCTGGGGTTTATATTTAAATTTGATTTTGAACCTTCTCCTGCAGCTGATTTTCTTATAAATTCAATTAAATTTGGAGGTTCATTTTCCACCTTGTTGATGATTACCATAATCATTTTCATTATCTACAGTATGGTTGATGCATATCTTGATGCTGATAAAGCACTTCAGAAATTTGACTACAAAATAATTTCTACCGATTCAACCATGTTCAGATTTTCTGAATCAACTGCAAGTTCATATATAATTCATTCAATTGCATTTGCTCTTTTATTTTTAATAAGCTTGTTTCTTGTAATTCCTTCCAAAAACAAAGAACAAATTACAGAGATTGAATTTATTCTTCCTCAGATAGAATCAAAAAAACCACCGCCACCTGAAACCACAAGAAGATCCACTGTTCAATCAATTGATCAGGGAAAACATGAACCTAAAAAACCTATCTCACCACCACAGCCATCCAAGCCTGCAAGTATGCCACCTGCAGTCCCAAAAGTAGTTCAACAAATGATAGCTGCCCCGCCTAAACCAGTCAGTCCTCCACAGCCAAAATCAGTTCCAAGACCAGTTCCAAAAGTAGTTGAAAGACCAGCTCTTACTCAATCACAACCTCAACCTGCCCCAATACAAAATACCCAGACCGTTCAGGATTTGCCAAAAGCTGCACCTGCACCTGAATCTGCAAGTTCAGAACCTGCTTCTCCCGGCACAACTAATGCAGTTGCAGTTATACCAAGAATACCTGGCGCACCTGGAACTGCGGGTACAGGGAATGTAGGAAATCCTCCTCCAAATTCCAGACCTCTTGCACCTTCAAGCATTGCAGCAAAAAAAGATATTGATTTTGGACCATACATGAATGAGCTTCAAAGAAGAATAAAACGTGCCTGGAGACCGCCAAGAGGAAATGAATCAAAAAGAGTTATTGTCACCTTTAAAATAAATAAAGCAGGTGAGCTTTCAAATCTTGCAATAAAAGTAGGAAGCGAATTTGAGCCTGCAGATAAAGCTGCTATTCTTGCTATACAAGCAGCAGCTCCATTTGCAAGATTACCTGAAGGTGCACCTAATGCTGTCGATATTGAATTTACTTTTGATTACAATGTTTTTGGAGCTACTGGTTCATATAGACAATACTAGAGGATCAAAGATTATTGCTAAATATGTTAAAGTTTTCAAGAAAGGATTGAATATATGGAAGCCACAACTGTACATGGGAATAAGTTTTTGGAGTATTTTTTTGCATTTATGGTGCAAGACTGGTTTGCTTTTTGGCCAATAACCATTTGCTCCATACTAACAGTAGCAGTTGTAATTGAAAGGTCCTTATACTACGCAAGAAATAAAAGAGACGTAGCTGTATTCATTCAAAGATTACAAAGGGAGCTTGAACGTGGAAACCTGGAAGGTGCTCAATCGTTATCAAATCAGCTTGGGGGTGTCATAGGTGAAATTGCTGAAGAAGGCGTTAGATTAATTGCAGTAGAAAAAGAAGATTTTTCAAGAGCATTTGACATAACTGTAAATATCGTAAGCAGAAAACTGGAAAAGTATCTTGCAATACTTGCCACGATAGGAGCCACAGCACCGTTTTTAGGATTATTTGGAACTGTAGTAGGAGTAATTGTTACCTTACAGGTACTTGGAGAAGCTGGCGGTCAAACGCAGGAAGTGGTTATAGGAATTGCAAAAGCACTTATTGCTACTGGTTACGGTTTAATAGTAGCCATAGTAGCAGTCATCATGAATAATTTTTACAACAACACTGTACGTAGATTTGAAGAAGATTTTCAGTTATTGAAATTACTTTTTTTAAGTTTTTCTTCAGTATCACCCACACAAAGCGGACAAACCAGTTACAGAAGATGAGGTAAAAGAGATAAAAGGTGAAAAATGGCATTTGGTAGTGGATCAGGAAATAGACAAACCTTCAGTGAAATAAACATTACGCCACTGACAGATGTTTTTCTTGTTCTTCTTATAATAATGATTCTAATTGCTCCTTTAATAAACCAAAGTTCCTTGAAGGTAGAACCTCCTGTTGCTTCTCACGGCAAAGCAGAACAACAAAACAAAACCATTACTGTCGAGGTAAGCAAAGAAGGCACAATTGCTGTAAACGGCATTAAAGTATCAGACCAAAACACTCCTATAAGCAGAGTACAAGGGCTTGTAAGTAATGCTTTAAAAAATGAATTTGAAAAAATGGGCACTAAAGATATTCCTGTAGCTGTAAGAGCTGATCAAGAGTCCAGACAAAAATACGTAGTTTCTGTTCTGGATGCTGCAGCCGGAGTTGGCGTAAAAAAATTAAGAATAGTTACTCTTCAGAATGATAATTATTAGCTAGATAAAAATCTTCTTTATTTTCTTTTGTCATGAGAAAATAAAATAGTATATCAAAATGTCTAAAGAAAAAATAGTAATAAAAATAGGCACAGCCAGCATAAGTTCCAGTAAAGGCAAAGGAATCGATACTTCTATAGTAAAAGAATTAACCGATGTAATAGCTAACCTTAAGAAAAAAGGACATAAAATAGTTTTAGTTACATCAGGTGCAGTTGCACTTGGTGCCAAAGAATTAAATCAAGATTCAAAACCAAAAACTATTCTGGAGAAACAAACAGCAGCTTCAGTCGGACAGGTAAAGCTCATGGAAACCTATGAAAGATTTTTTTCAAGGCATAAAATTATAATTGCCCAGATATTATTAACCAGAGACGGATTTGAACAAAAAAATATCTATAAAAATACGAAAGAAACCCTTAGTTCACTTCTCAATATGGGTGTAGTTCCAATCATTAATGAGAATGATGTTGTTGCAAGTGAAGAAATTAGATTCGGTGATAACGACATATTAAGCGCTCAGGTAAGTAAACTAATTCATGCAAACAGACTTATAATTCTCACAGACGAAGATGGGCTTCATGACAGCAACCCTAAAATAAACAAAAATGCAAAGTTAATAAAAGTCGTAAAAAAAATTACCCCGAAAATTGAAAAAATGGCGTCAGGAAAAGGCAGCGAGTTCAGCCTAGGAGGGATGAGATCTAAGCTCCAAGCTGCAAAGTTTGCTACATCCTGTGGAATAAAAACTCACATAATATTTGGCAAGAGACCTAAGAATATATTAGATATTTTAAAAAACAACTATGTGGGTACAACATTTCTGCCTTAACTTAAGCCATGAAACCAATCTCTACAAAAGATTTAGATCTATACAAAAAAAAGAATCCAGAAGATTCTGAAGAATCAATACTTATGCCACTTTCAGCTCATCTAAATGAATTTAGAAATAAAATAATAATATCTCTTATTGCACTTTTTATTACAAGTCTTGGCGGGTTCTATTTAAGCAAGGAAATTATAAGATTATTAACAGCAATAGCACCACAAGAAACTCTTTTTTTACAGATAAAACCAGGTGAATTTTTTTTTGCAAGCCTGCGAACTGCTCTATATTTAGGCATTCTTTTATCATCACCAGTAATTATCTGGCAGATGGGAAGCTTTATTCTTCCTGGATTAAAAGATAAAGAAAAAAGAATTGCAATTCCAATTCTTGCAGGAGCTCCCTCTTTATTTTGTGTGGGATTAATTTTCGGATATTATTTTGTGGCGCCTTCCATGCTTAATTTTTTGTTTGGGTTTGGGAAAGAAGTTATTTCTACAAGCATAAGCATTGAAAGTTATTTAAATTTCACCCTTATGATCATGGCTATTTGCGGATTTGCTTTTCTTCTTCCTATAATAATTTTTGCTCTTGCAAATGCAGGAATATTAAGTTCAAAAACTTTATCCCACAACTGGAGGCAGGCAATATTATCCGGAGTGATTCTGGGCGCCATTCTTACTCCTACGCCAGATCCATTTAATATGGCTATTGTAAGCGGGATTTTAATTGGTTTATATTTTATTAGTTTTTTAATTTTAAAAGTAACTAATAAATAAAAGTTGATTTTATTGTCAAATTAATTTCCGTATATTCTAAACATAAAACCAATTCCAAAAATAATGCTCAATAATCCAGATAAAATACCACTGAATCTTATGTAAGTTTTAAATCTGTTTCCATTAGACAGACTTGAATCAAAATAAAATAAAACTATAATATTTAGAAGCAACCAGAGTGTAAGAAAATCAGCAAGATACCGCATGTTTACATATTGATAAGCTAACAGTGAAACAAAATTTATAAATGCAGGAATACTGATGATTATAAATTCTGTAAAAGGAAATGGTGTTTTTTCATGATTTTGAGTCTGAGTATTTAGAATATCATTCTTAAAAAATAAAAGTGACGAGATTAAAATGAATGGAACACCATAAAACAATCCTGCAAACTTTTCTACTGCTTCACGAATATACGTACGAGGATGCCACTGATGTAAAGAGAGGTAAGGAAACTGGCAATTTACAGTAACTGGATTTAAAAGATATGTGTATAAGTTAGGAATTATATTTTCAATACCGGCTCTGGATAAAAAACCAGTCAATTGATAATGATTTCCGGTCTCAAAAATATTTTCAAATCTTATGTAATTATAAAACATTAACATCATAAGGCAAAACAAAAAAGGACCTATTAAAGATAAAAGTTTTAAAAAAGTAAATCTGTTCTTTTGTCTTAGAACTACTGCACAAAAAAATGCAATTAATATTATGGCTGAACTTAAAAAATAAAATCTGGCTCCAACAGATAGTCCTAAAAATAAACTTCCCAAGAAAAGATAGTTTAGACTTTCTTTATTTGCAGCTCTACATAAAAAATAAACTGCTCCTGTAAGGAAAAAACAATCACAGGCAATAGCAATCTGATAGATAGCAGGAATATAGATTAAAAAAGGTGCCATGTTAGCAAAAGCCAGAACTAATATTACAAAAAACTCAAGCCATACAGGGACGTTTTTAAAATATATTTTCCTTAAATATGAAATTAATAAAACAGCAAAGATTAGAGTACCAGACATAAATATAAAATTTGCAAGTCCGGCTGGAAGATTATAGCCACTAAAAAAGTAAAAAAGAGGCAAATATAAAACAACAACAGGAGTAGGACCAAAATAAAGATAAAGCTTATTTTTATAAAGAGAAAGATCTTGATAGCCGCTATTCCTGAATGGGAAATTATCAATCGGGTCATATGGATTTTTTAATGCAAGCAGACCCTTTGGTACTGGATATGGCATCTCTATTTTTCCTTGAGCAAACCCTGAGGCAAGAACATTATAGTAAGAATAAGCATATACAGCTTGGCCGAATTTTAATGTTCCGTGAGTCGCAATAAAAAAATAAATAACCAAAATCAAAAAAACCAATATGGTCGTTGATTTTTTATAATTTTCCTTTAAATATATTTCAAAACTCATAAGTAATTTTAATTACTTTTTTCTTTTCTTATTAAATTTTAATCAGTTCTCTCGTTGCTTTTTCAATATTAACAGACTTAATTAGATTTTCTCCAACCAAAAAACCATAAACATCATATTCCATAAGTAAAAGAATGTCTTTGTTTGTAAAAATTCCGGATTCGCTAATAACAATTTTATTCTTTAAATCCTTTTTGTACTTTTGAACTAGTTTTATAGTGGTATTTAAATTTGTTTCAAAGGTTTTTAAATTACGATTATTAATTCCTACCGTGGACATGCCGTGGCATGTCCCTACAAGATTTAATGCAATCTCCATTTCTCTTTCGTCATGTACCTCTATTAACGTACTGATTTCATTTTCACAGGCAATTTCATATAAATCACGCAGTAGGGGCGTTGCGTGTAACGCCCCTACGATTAATAAAATACAATCCGCTCCATTATAAACAGATTCATAAATTTGATACGGATCGACAATAAAATCTTTTCTTAAAATCGGCAAATCAACTATTTTTTTTACATCTTTAATAAAGGTTAAATTACCTTGAAAATATTTTTCATCCGTTAGGATCGAAAGGCAGGTTGCACCCCCTGCTTTATATGCTTTTGCAATTTCAATTGGATTAAAATCTTTTTTAATTACGCCTTTTGAGGGAGATGCTTTTTTTATTTCTGCAATCAGTACAATTTCTTTTTTACTGATTTTCTCTTTTGTTACTTGATAGAAATTTCTTTTTTTTATTTCATTTTGATCAATTGATTTTCTTAATGTGTCAAGCGGCAAATTATTTTTCGCACATTCAATTTCTTTTTTTTTATGAGCAATTATTTCTTCGAGGATGTTCATTTTTTCGCCGGTTCTGTGACACGCATACTATCTATTAAAATCTTAGCGATTTCAGGGCGGGTAAATTCTACCGGTGGGATTTCTCCATTTTTCAACATTTCTCTTACTTTTGTACCGCTTAATGTAATGTGGTTTGATTTATCATGCGGACATGTTTTAAAGGATGCCATTTCTCCACATGATTTACAGTAAAAACTATGTTCAAAAAATAAAAGATTTATTCCTAATTCACCAGACGCAAGCTCATCAAATATTTTTTGTGCATCATAAGTACCATAGTAATTCCCCACTCCGGCATGATCACGTCCTACTATAAAGTGAGTACACCCGTAATTTTTTCTGATTATTGCATGAAGAACAGCCTCTCTCGGTCCTGCATATCTCATGCTGGCAGGCATAATACAAAGCAAGGTTCTATCCTTAGGAAAGTATTTTTCCAGGATTTCTTTATAACATTTCATTCTGATATTTGCCGGAATATCATCTCCTTTTGTTTCTCCCATAGTCGGGTGAAGCATAAGTCCGTCAACCGTCTCCAGAGCAACCTTTAAAAGATATTCATGAGCTCTATGAACCGGGTTTCTGGTTTGAAATGCCACAATACGTTTCCAGCCTTTTTGAATAAAGATTTCTCTGGTTCCTTTGCAGGCAAGATTATATTCAGGGAATTCATCATAAGTATGTTTTAAAACTTTTATATCACCTGAGAGAAAGTATTTCCCTGCTTCAAATAAATATTTAACAGCAGGATGGTTTAAATCAGATGTTTTAAAAACACATTCTGCTTCTTTTTTCAAATCCGGCTCATATATTTCATTTAAAGTTAAAATTGCAACTGGTTCATTTAATTCATCTTTCAGAACAATTTCTTTTTTATTTTTTATATTTTCATAATCTGTTTTATTTACCTGCAAAGTTATCGGAATAGGCCAAATAAGTCCGTTACTTAAACGCATTTTTTCTACAATGGATTCATAATCTTTTTTACATACAAAACCCTTTAAAGGACTAAATGCACCTATTGCAAACATTTCAATGTCACATAAAACTCTTTTTGATACCGTTAATGCTGGCAGGCTATTTATCTTTTGTTTTAAGCTTTCCAGCTCACTCATTTCACAAAAACAATTAACTAAAGCTCCTCCATGCGGCAAATTACTTTCTTTTTTATTATCCTTCATAATTTTTTATCTCAAAAGCCAAAAGACCAGTTTATTTTATCGTATTTTTGTTATCCTTTAATAAATATGGAAGTAAAGACTAAAGCCATATAACGTGGAACACGGCTAAAATAAACTAGAGCAATCTTAAAAACTATGTCAAAACAACAAGATCTAACTAAAGTAACAGTAATTTCAATAATTGGTTTTTCAATTTTGATATTTACTCTTTTCTGGCTTAAAGGTCATAAATTTTACAACGCGCAAAAAATAACTGCATATTTTGAAGATGTAAGCGGTCTTGAAGAAGGTGCCATCGTAAGGTGGAGCGGATTAAGAGTAGGAGTAGTAGAAAGCATAAAACCGGTATTTAAAAGTCACACCACAAAAAAAGAAGCCAGCAAAACAAATACTCTTATAGAACTTGGGCAAGACGAAGCACTAAAAGCCGATAAATTGGTTGAAGAATTGCCGAAAGTAACCGATTCAATAAAAAGAAAAAAAATAAATGAAGAAATTGATTTGTTTAAAGATCAATCTCAAGTTCATATTCAGCAAGGAATCGCATATGAACAACAAAAAATAAAAGAAAGCAAAAACCATGTAGAAATTACTCTTGTTATTACTAAAAAAGATATACCTTTTGGACCTTTATCAATAATTAGCATTGTTCCATCAGGATTAATCGGAGAACAATATGTTGAAATAAGTCCGATTATTAACAGAAAATCTACCCAGACAGATTTTTCTGCCAAAGGCAGACCAGCCTCAGACTGGAAACCAATCTTTTTAACACAGGAGCCAATAAGATATGAAAGATTCTTAAAAGCAAACATAGAATCTTCAGAAGCATTTCGTGATGCAATTACTAAGATAAATAAACTTCTTCAAGACAAAGATGTCGAACTACTTATTGCTACGATTCAGGACGCAAGAGAAGTTGTTAAAAACATAAATAAACTAATCGATAATGCAGGGGTACTTTTAACTACTACCAGTGAAAGACTAGAACAGCTGGCAACCAGCTCAAATCTTTTATCAAGCAGCGTAGTAGAGGTGGGAGATAACTTAAACAAAATTATCGGGGATGAACAAATAAGAACAGATCTTAAAACTACCACTGCTTCGCTTGGAATAATTACATCTCATGTTTCAAAATTACTTGACGAGCAGGGACTTGCAAAAGATATCCTGGAGATTGGGAAAACTGCAAAAGAAACTTCCACTGAATTATCACAATTTATTAAAGACTTAAGACAAACTCAGGAAGAACTCGAATTTCCAAAAACCGTAAAAAACCTTAATTCACTTTCCGAAAAACTGGATCAACTTACGACAGAATTAAACAGCATAGTAGCGGATAAGGAATTTAAAGAAAACATAAAAGTCACTGCGAAAAAAGCTAAGGAAACAAGTGAAAATCTAGAAAAGATCTCTAAAAAATACAGTAAGAGATTTTTGTTATTTAGACTGCTTTTTTAACTGTAATTTTCTTTTCTACATCTTGGTAAAGCTTTTCAAGATTTGGAACTGGCATATTTACTTGTTTTGCCTTTCTAATCACTACACCAAGTATTCCCTCAAGCTCAATAGGGTTTCCACGTTCAAAATCCTGAAGCATAGAGGTTTTAAAACCAGCCAGATTTATTGATCTTTCATAATAATAATCAATATAGTCTGGTCTGATTTTTAATCCTAAAGAAACTGCTACATTTCTTACTTCAGTCATAATATTTTTTACAAATTCCCACAATTCTTTATCCTGAACAATTTTGTCCGATGTTTTACCTGTTAAAACACTAAGAGGATTAAATGCTGCATTCCAAATAAGCTTTGTCCACATATCCGAGAATATGTCATTTGAAACAGTACATTGTGTTCCTGTTAATTCAAGAATTTTTTGAAGATCAGTTATCCTGCTTGTCACTTGTCCATTAAGTTCACCAATAACAACCCTATCATCTCCTACATAACAAACTGTTCCTGGCTCAGTCATTTGCACAGCAACAAATACAAGCCCGCCTATTACTTTTTCTTTTCCTATAACTTCTGAAATGATTTCTTCATTCTCAACACCGTTTTGAAAAGATACAACAGTGGTACTAGAATTAACATATTCTTTTATGGTTTCTGCAACATTTCTTGTGTCCTGTCCTTTTACACAAATAATTATGTAATCAAATTTTATATCTTTAGACAATTCATGAATTGTCTCTACGACACGAATGGGAGAATTTTCTCTTTTACCATTCCTGATTAATGTTAAACCTTTTTCTTTCAGTACCTTATAATTCTTGCCACGTGCAATAAATGTTACATCAAAACCCGCCTTCACAAGCATTCCGCCATAATATCCGCCTACAGCACCTGTACCGAAGATAAGAAATTTTTTCTTTTTAAAACTATTTACCATTACTTTAAATGATACAACACAAAAGAGGCAATCATCTCAAGAACTAAGCACTAAAACAAAAATTCACAAGTAGATTACTGTACTCATATGGAAAACTTTTTTCTAACTGTTTCAGATAATTAAGAAAATATTTGTCTTTGATTTCAGAAATTTTAATTTCTTTAAATAAAGTTTTTCTCCAGAATTCCGGAGCTTCCCAGGTAGATGCATAAAATCTTTTAATTCCATTTTTCTTCATTAACTCACAGGTTTTATTCGCCACGTATTTCCCTACACCGTTTTTTTGAAGAGATTTTCTAACCCCGAAAAATTTCAAAACAGCAATTTCATCCTCTGATTCAATTGCAAATGAACATAAAATTTTATTCGTATCGGGATCTCTGACCAAATAAAATTTTTCATAACTCTCAGAACCTGCGAAAAAGACAGTTCGCCCAGTTTCCTTCATAAGATCAAGGATTTCAGACCAGTCATGAGAACTTGCTTTTTTAATTTTTAGTTTTTCTAGAACTGTCTGCATAATAGTCAAATTCTAGCAAATTCAGTCCGGCTCAATAATTATGCAGAAACATCGCATCCCCATAACTAAAAAACCTATATTTTTCTTTAATTGCTTCATTATAAATATTTTTTACATTTTCCCAGCCTATAAATGCGCTGACTAATACTAAAAGGGTGGTTTTAGGAAGATGAAAATTGGTGATTAGTGCATCTACAACTTTAAATTCAAATCCTGGCATTATATATAAGGAATTTAAACCACTAAACTTATCAATCATTGAAGCATATTCAAGGGCACGAACAGTCGTGCTTCCACATGCAATTATTCTTTTTTTATTATTTTTAGCGGTTTGAATTTTCCCCCATACTTCTGGATCTATATAAAAAGATTCCGGTATAAGTTTATGTTCTCTTATATCATCAGTTCTCACTGGCAAAAAGGTACCTGGACCTACATGAAGTGTAATGTATAAAATCTCCACTCCTTTTGATTTAATTTTATTTAAAAGCTCTTCTGTAAAATGAAGTGCTGCAGTAGGTGCAGCAACAGCTCCTGGTTCTTTTGCAAAAATTGTTTGATATCTTTCAAAATCACTAAATCCTTCTTCGCCGATATGTCCTTCTGTCCTTTCGCCAATACGCCGATACGCCGATACGCCGGTTCGTTTTATATATGGCGGCAGCGGCATTTGACCAATCTCTTCTAATATAGTTTTTAAATCCTCATGGGATTTAAATCTTATAGTTTCTTGATCAATTATTTCAACTTTCACATCATTGCGAGGGAGCAAAGCGACCGAAGCAATCCCGATCGATTTACATAAGCTAGTTCGAGATTGCTCCGTCGCACCTTCGGTGCTCCTCGCAATGACATATAATCCAGGCTTTAAATTTTTTCTTGAACTTGCTAAAATTTTCCAAATTAAATTATCAGGACTAACTGAACTTACTAAAAGAATTTCAACCTCTTTACCACTTTCCGTTTTTGCATAAAACCTTGCTGGAATAACCTTTGTATTATTTAAAACGAGTACATCATTATTTGAAAGCATACCTGGTAAATCACAAAATACATGATGCGATATTGCATTTTTATCCTTTTTAAAACAAAGTAACCTGGACTCATCACGATTTTTCGCGGGATATTGTGCAATTAACTCTTTTGGCAGAGAATAATTATATGTTTCAAGCTTATATAGAGCATCATTCATGACAGATTCAAAAAATCAAATTGAGCTTTCAATAATAGTCTGCACAAGAAACCGTGCAAGACAACTTGCTACCCTTATTCAATGTCTAGGTTCTCAAATAAACATAGAGGATCTGAGGTGGGAAATTATCCTAGTTGATAATAACTCAAACGATAATACTAAAGAAGTTGCATATGCTTTTTGTGAAGGAAGTAATTTAAAAATTAATTATATTTTTGAACAAAAAACCGGTCTTTCAAATGCAAGAAATGCCGGCATACTTGCATCAAAAGGTTCATTGCTACTATTCATAGACGATGATGTTTTAATTCCCGGTGAGTTTATTAGTAATGCTTTATTTGGCATAAAAGAATTCCCGGAATTCCAGATTTTTGGATTTAGAGTTTTACCTGAATGGCCAGAGCAAAAAGCAGGATTGCATAATCCCAGCTTTAAACCTCCCTTCTGGCTTACATTTAAAAAACCCTTTAATTTAATTCAAAGTTTTTTGCCTGTGCATGATCTGGGACCTGAACCGCTGCAATATCCAAACAGAATTGCAAAAAATCCTATTGGTGCCTGCTTTATTCTAAAAAAAGAGGTTTTTGAAAAGCTCGGTCCATTTAGAGAAGATCTGGGCGCAGGACAAAGCGGTGTCTGTGAAGATACTGAGTTTTTCTGGCATGCATTAATGAATAACTATAAGATTCTGTACTGGCCTTATGCAGCTCTTTATCATACAGTTTTTCCTGAAAGACTTAACATAGCTTATTTGCACAAGTGGTATTTTAATTTAGGAAAATCACTTTATCTGGTCAAAAATTCCGGCAGGCTCTTAAATGAAAGAAAAAAACCGATTCTTGGAATAGAGGGATTTATTTCAAATAAAATGCCCGGTATTTTTGAAAGTCTCTTGCTGAAAATAAAGATTTTAAGTGTCCCAATTCTATTATGGTTAAAGCTTATGTTTCTAATTTTGGTTTTACCGCTTACACTTTTATTTTTACTGATAAATAGAACTTTTTATTTAACTACAATGCTTGCAAAGACTTTGGGTGAAGTTTATCAGTCAAGGAAATGTAAGAATTACATACATTAAATGCCAAGAGCATTGTTTGCCAATTTTAAAAAAGTCAATTTATAACCTAAAAATGCGTTAACCTTTTACTTTTACCTGCTATGTGCTAACTTATTATTAATTTATTTATCTTATTCAGAGAACAAATCAAAGGTGATGGGGCCTTGTCAGTATCTAGAATAAAATCCACAGCACTTGCAATACCCGGAGATGGTTTTGGGGGTACTAAATATAGGGCAGCGGACGGAAGTCTTGAAAGAAAAGTTTTAGAGCAAATGGGACTAGTAAGAAGGGGATTCTCTCAGTTAGGCAGATTTAGTCCTTTTTTCAATGTACAAGAACTTAAACCAGAAAAATTAGAACAATTAACTAGATATCAAAGGATGCAAAGAGCCATTGCTACTGAGCTTAAGCCTTATAAAAAGCTAGAACCTATTAGAACTGTTTTAAATCGTGCAGAATTAACGCTTGATTTTATAAAAAGACTTCCTGAATATATTGAAATAGCTGGGATTCGTGAAAAATATACAGTGGATAATTCATCTAAACATGATCCATTAGAAGATATGGGTGTTTATCTTATTAAAAAATTAATTGAAGAGAACGGGCTAGACGTAGATCAAGTCGATGCTTTATATGTAGCCACTACTACAAGCAGAGCAAATGATCCGCCAATAACTTCAAGAATACTTTCCAGGCTGAGTAATGAAAATAGAGGAAAATATCCTGCTGAAGTATTGGAGAAATGGAAGACAAAGGTTATAGCTGAAGGATGTGTTGGCTCTGTAAAAGCACTGGATGAAATAGAAAGAGATATGTTTTTAAAGAAAGCAAATGTTGCTATTGTTCTTTATTTAGCTAATAATTCCATGCATATGAAGGGGAATAACCCGCATGAAATTATAAATTATGGGGATGGCGGAGCAGGCATGCTAATTGTTTCCAGTGATGATTCATCCGGTCCACTTGTATTTGGAACTGAAAATTTTAAACTAACACAGGCAGCTGCAGTAACTCATAATATGAAAAGACCTGAAAATATTAGTTTATGGGCTAGAGTGTTAGAACATTTCCATTCAAATGTTGTTAGTTCAAAAAAAGTTGCCAAGGATATTTCAAACAGGGTTCCTCCTTATATGCTTGAGCTAATGAAATCCAGTCGAACAAGTATAAATGACTATAATCATATTTTCCTTTCTCAGACCAGTGCTGGCGTCGTAAAAAGAATTGAGCTTGCAATTGCTGAAGATTATGGAACCAGCATAGGAATTGAAAGGTTAACAAGAAAAGGTTCTGAAAACATCTATGATTATTTTTACAAATTAGTTGATTCTGGGAAACAAGTAGACTCTGATATATATGAGGCTTTAAATGACACAGAAAGAAACTTGTTAGAATTTATGATGCTTTTGCATGATACGGTTGTGAGAGTTTATCAAATACATGGTTATACAGGAGTAGCTTCCATACCTATGGCTCTTGCACATTACGTAAAAGAAGGTCTTGTTGACTTAGATAAGGATAACTTGCTTCTTGTTGCATCTGGTTTAGGCGGAAAAATTCAAGGCGCCAATATGTTAAATTCAAAAGTAAAACAACCTCATCCTGCTAAACCGATTTTAATTGAAAAACCTAATCCTGAAACAATAGAAAGCCTTGGAGATAATGATGGTCATAGCAGCAATAGAAATGGATCGGCTAATAATTCTCCTAAAGGTAGTCGATTAAAGGAATGGCTTCCTGTAGGTTTGCGTCTTTGGTAATTAAAGAATCAAACTTATATATACCTGAAGGTTAATACTATTTATAAATTGCCTCTTCTAATTAATACAGAAGTGTTTTATTTAAGGAATCTATTATTTGAGATATTTCCTTGACCACTTACAGTCTGATTGATAACATGAGTATCCGCCATTTAATTTCTCTACTTAATTTTTTATTTAGGGGCTAATTAAAATGAAGAAAATCAGAGAAGTAAAAAAGTTTTTTGCTTTTTCTTCTAGAGATTTTATGGCCTAAAAGGTCAACTGAATTCTGAAAACTGCATACATTGTTATCAAAAATTTTTGAAATCAGATAATCATAAATATCTTCGAAGATATTTATTGATGCTATTGATTAACCAAAAAAGCAAAACAGATAAACGAGTAAAAAAGAGAGTAGGGGCAATTTGCAAATTGCCCTGATAAATACATAAGCAAATACAAAATGGGGTCATCCCTATTTTGTAACAGCAAATGTAAAGCATAAGGAAAAACAAAAGTTGATCCTTTTGTAGTCTAGAGGAAAAAATTTTGATGAAA
>MFRM01000022.1:0-16058 GCA_001784555.1 Candidatus Melainabacteria bacterium RIFCSPHIGHO2_02_FULL_34_12
GCACACGTCGCTCAGGGCACCATACCGCAGTTCATTTTTGCGTAAGTCCTTTATACTTTCGAGATTCAGACGCAAAAAAAATTATTCAAACCTTAACCATTCACTTACAAGAAAGAATCATGAATAGAGATTCAAGCCAAAGCTAAAACCTCAAATTTTGGCTTAATTCGCCTCTAGATTGAATAAATTTAAGCTTAAGCATTTTTATTTATCTAACTTTAACTACATTTAATCATAATGCAAGTATCTTTAGGGGTTCCCCTGATAGCAAACCCTTGAAATTGCCTAAAACATATTTGCAACCTGTTATTTAATTGCGAAATAGGAGACATTTTATGCATCAGCAAAGTACAGCCCTAATAAGTTTAAATCCTTCTTTAACAAGCTTAAACTTTTTCAATCTTTTGAATAATTTAAAAGTGTTTCCAAGTAAAACACAAATCAATACTAAAGAAAGCGTCATTCTGGAACTTGAAAATCACAAACCAAATTTTCTTTTTATATCATCTAGTCTGCCAGGTGTAATAGACATTGTTGAAGTAGTTACAAAAGCAAAACAAGTTTCTCCCGGAACAAAAATAATTCTCACAATCAATGATAATGATACCGGAAGAATTTTAAATTATCTCATTGCAAATGTGGATGCAATTATCTGGTCGGATAATTTTGTTGAGTCTGTTGAATTTGCAATTAGGCAAGCTTTAAAAGATCAATTATTTATATGTGGACGATCTGCATTTGAATTAAGAAGATTACTTGTCGAACAAAAATCAGAGTCAAGAAACGATATTGGCTTGTTAAGTCTTCTTACTGACAGAGAGACAGAAGTATTACATTCACTTACACAAGGGATAAACTATAAACAAATATCCAAGCTTTTGTTTATAAGTGAATCAACAGTAAAAACACATATAAATAATATATTTACTAAACTAAGCGTAAATGATCGTACTCAGGCAGTATTATATGCTCTAAAACATGGAATAGAAAGTATTGCTAAAAAGCCTGACCTCTTAAAAAATCTAACTAACCAACCTATTCAAAAATAAACGACTTCCCTAAAATCGGCTATCCATGTAGCAAGACTACATGGTATTACGCCGATTTTTGCCTGCAGCAACGGTCGTCGCATTATAAGGAAGTCATTTGTTTTCCTTCGCTTATATCCCTGCAGCAAGACTGCAGGGTATTACGCTTCAGTCAAATAATTAGCAATGTATAATGTTTAATGCTTATTGTTTGCAAGTTTATTTTGCATTACATAACATAAATAAGCAAATGAGATTGCTTTCATAATTAAAGGATTTGTCCGATTTATTCGGCAAATCCGTTCAAACGAAAGGGATTGACCGCGGGAAGCTCAAGCTTGTCTTGAGCTATATAAATAAAATGAAAAAACGAGTAGTTATAACCGGCATTGGTCCTGTAACCAATGTTGGAATTGGGAATTTAGATTTCTGGTCAAATCTTAAAGCCGGCAAAAGCGGTGTGTCCAGAATTCAAAGTGCTGACTCTGACGAATGGAAGGCAATAGACATAAGCATTGCCGGTGAAATAAAAGATTTCTCACCTGAAAAATATTTTAACGATCCCAAACTAATTAAAAGTATGCAAAAAGACATGGATAAAGTCACTCAATTTGCTGTGGTAGCAGCAAAACTTGCAATTGAAGATGCCTCACTTGATTTTACTACTATGAATACTGAAAGGGTATCCACCTTTGTAGGAACCGGAATTGGTGGAATCAATACTACCTGCAATGACCAAATCATCATGTTAAAATACGGACAAAAAAAGATGGGAGTAAGATCCATTATCCGCCTCATGCCAAATGCACCATCTGGCTACATAGGTATTTTATGGGGATTAAAGGGCAGAGCTAAAAATGACTCAACAGCCTGTGCCAGCGGTCTTGATTCAATGCTGGATGCATTAAACTGGATAAGATTAGATAAAGCAGACATTGTAATTACCGGTGGAACTGAATGCACTATTAATCCTTTAAGTATGGCTTCTTTTAGTAATATGGGAGCATTGTCAAAAAGACAGTGCCCTCCAGAAATGGCTTCATGCCCTTTCAGTAAAGAAAGAGATGGTTTTGTAATGGGAGAAGGAGCTATTATTTTTGCATTTGAAGAGCTTGAACATGCAAAAAAACGAGGTGCAAAAATTTATGCTGAGGTAATAGGCGGCGGCGCAACATGTGATGCTTCACATATTACAGCTCCACATGAAACAGGGGATGGCGCAGCCAGAGCAATGATTGAAGCCCTTAAAGATGGAGAAATTAAACCTGAAGAAATAAATTATATTCATGCTCATGGAACATCTACTCCTTTAAATGACGCCAGAGAAACCATGGCAATAAAAAAAGTATTTGGTGAGCATGCTAAAAGACTTGCAGTTTCAAGCAGCAAATCCATGACCGGACATTTAATAGGTGCAGCAGGTCCATGCGGGGTTGCAGTATGCGCACACACTATTAAAAACGGAATAATTACCCCAACAATTAATTACCAAACCCCAGATCCAGATTGTGATTTAGATTATGTTCCTAATAAAGCTAGAGAACAAAACGTAAATGCAGCACTTATTTCATCTCTTGGCTTTGGCGGACATAACACTGTTTTAGCCTTGAAAAAATACAGTTAACGTCTCTTGACTTTCATCTCATATTCAGATGATTTAAGCACATTTCTAATTTGATCGCAGATTTGCATAGCAACTTTTCTTGAATTAAAACAATAAAGATCCACTGCTGCTGAATTATATTCAGGCCATGTATGCATGGTGAACTGTATGCCCTGTGCACCTACAATTGCAGTTACACCAAAAGGTTGAAACTGATAAAAAGTCTGAATTTTAGGTTCAAGCTGAAACTGATTTAAAACTTTTTTTATTCTTTGCTCAAGTAAACTGGCTTTACCTATAGATTTATCTGCACACTCATATAAATCAAGAAGGATATGTATACGGTTTATCCTGGTATGTTTTTTAAGTTTTAAACTTTGGATGGATCTTATCGTTCGATAAGCTTTTAGATCTTTTACTTTTTTATTGTTTGCTTCAACCATTCTTTAATTTTTTGTGATTTTTTCGTAATTCTCGTATCTGTATTTTGCGCCTTCAAGCTCAGAAGGAATGTTTATGGGATACTCACCGCTAAAACATGCTGTACAAAAGGTTTCCCGGTTTAGACTGGTTGCTCTTATCATCCCTGCATGACTTATATATTTCAATGTATCAGCTCCTATAAATTTTGTAATCTCATCTGTGTTGTTTTTAGCAGCAATTAACTGATCCCGTGAGTCAATATCTATTCCGTAAAAACAAGGCCATTGAACCGGAGGAGAACTTATTCTCATATGAATTTCTTTTGCACCGGAATCTCTTAAGAGTTTAACTATTTTTCGGGACGTATTCCCTCTAACAATGGAATCATCTACCACTACTATTCTTCTGCCTGCAATAATATCTCTAAGAGGGTTTAATTTTAATCTTATTCCTAATTCTCTTAGCATTTGAGATGGCTGAATAAAAGTTCTGCCAATATACCTATTTTTAATCAGTCCTTCAGAAAATGGGAGTTTTGATTCTTCTGCAAAACCAATTGCTGCCGGTGTTCCAGAATCAGGTACAGATATTACATAATCAGCCTCAATAGGAGATTCTATAGCCAGCTGCCTGCCAAGTTCTTTTCTAAAGTGATAAATGCTTAGTCCTTTAAAAGTGCTATCGGGTCTAGAAAAGTAAATTAATTCAAAAATACAGTGATGAGGTTTTATAGATGGAACAAAAAAGTTAGAATCAAGTTTTTGAAGGCGGTTTATAAAAAGAATTTCTCCGGGTGCAATATCCCTGACAAATGAAGCTCCAATAATATCCAGCGCACATGTTTCAGATGCAATTATGTACTGTCCTTTAGTATTTATCCCTAGACAAAGAGGCCTGACACCGTCGGGATCTCTTATAGCTATTAAATGTTCATTTGTACCTATAACTACAGAAAAAGCTCCCTGACATTGTTTGAAGGCATCGTGAGTTGCTAATTTCAATTCCTTGCCATTACTCAGTTCATGAATTATTAATTTCGCCATTACTTCACTATCTGTGGTGGATTCAAAACCATGTCCTTTTTTTATAAGAAAATCTCTAAGCGCTGTAGCATTAACAAGATTTCCATTATGTGCAAGTACTAGTTTTATATTTTTATAAGAAACAAGTATGGGTTGGGCATTTTTTAAATTATTTGATCCTGTGGTTGAATACCTGGTATGGCCTACAGCTAAATCACCTTTTAGTTTTAAAAGTATATCTTCATTAAATACCTGACTGACCAGTCCAAGATCTTTATGCAATGAAACATTACCCCCGTCAAAAGCCGCTATGCCACAGCTCTCCTGTCCCCTATGCTGTAGCGCATAAAGTCCAAAAAAAGTAAGTCTAGCTACTTCTTCACCAGGTGCAAATATGCCAAAAACACCACATGCTTCTTTTGGTTTATCATCAAAATCTTTATTATTTATAAAAAAAGGGGGGCTTAAATTCATTTTTTCTTATTCTTTGTTTAAACAAAGTTAATTATAGCCTGGTTAAAGCTACTATTTCCTTAAAAAACGCTTAAATAAAAAAACTTACGGGTAAATTAATATAAACAAGCTTTTAAGTGGAAATAAAGCTGTTTTAAGTGCAATAGACTATTATTTTTCTAGACAACCTTTCAATGGATCAGAAAACATTTTAAAATAGTGTTAACCATTGAAAATGAAAATTTGAAAATCATGATTAAAAATACAATTCAAAAGAGAGAAAATCTTAATGAATAATTCGAAAAATAAAGTTTTAGTTTTAAATGCATCTTATGAACCATTAAATATTTGTAACTGGAAAAGAGCAGTAGTTTTAATTTTCAAAGGTAAAGCAGAACAGGTAGAACATAATGGAAAAGTTATTTACCCAGATTTTCACATTCCAACAGTAATCCGTTTACGAAGATATATTAGAGTCCCTTATAAAGAAATTCCTTTAACCAGAAAAAACCTAATGCACAGAGACCACTATACCTGTCAGTACTGCAACACAAAAACTACAGATTTAACTATTGACCATGTTATCCCGCGAAGTCGTGGCGGAACAGATGTCTGGGAAAATGTAGTGGCTTCATGTCAGAGATGTAATGTTAAAAAAGGAGACAGAACTCCAAAAGAAGCTAGTATGCATTTATTAAAACATCCTCGGGCACCGCTTGGGCATTTATATTTTGAAGCTACAAAGCTAGCTACTTCCAGCTTTCCTATCTGGCAAAAATATATTATTGGGCTTAGTGCATAATGATTGTACAATACCATTAAATGAAAACCCTAACATTTGGTGTTTTAAAAATATTTCTTACCACGTTTTTAGTAGCTTCAATTACATTTTTTTTACTGCATCTTATTCCCGGTAATCCTTTTAGTGGAAATAAATCTCTTCCTCCTGAAATAATTGCAAATCTTCAAGCAAAATATCACTTAAACGAGCCAATAATATCTCAATATTTCTCTTATATTGCAGGACTAATGAAAGGAGATCTCGGTCCATCCTTAAAATACATAAACAGATCTGTTAATGAAATTTTATTTTCTGCGCTTCCAGTTTCAATGACGCTGGGAGGTATTGCTCTTTTAATTGCAATTCCTGTCGGGTTAATTTTTGGAATAGCTTCAGCAGTCTACAGCAGAAAAGTAATAGGTTCTGTTTTAATTATTTTAATTACTTTAGGAATATCACTTCCTAATTTTTTAATAGGAGCTTTATTAATAAATATTTTTGGTCTTAAATTAAAAATTCTCCCTACAGCTTTATTTGAAAGCCCGTTGCATCTTATTATGCCTGTTATAACTCTTTCATTTTTACCTGCTGCTTATATAGCAAGAATTATAAGAGGACAGATGATAGAACAGCTCTCTGAAGAATATATAAAAACTGCTCTGGCAAAAGGACTGCCATTAAAGCAAATAATTTTTAAGCATGCATTTAAAAATTGTTTAATATCACTGGTCACCATACTTGGCCCCATTATTGCAATATTAATTACAGGATCATTTGTAGTCGAATACATTTTTGCTATTCCTGGAATGGGAAGATATTTTATTACTGCATTTACAAATAGGGATTATTTTTTAATTACAGGTACTGCTATTGTTTTTTCTTTTATTCTGACCTCACTAAATGTAATCGTGGATGCACTTTATAGAAAGATTGATCCGAGGATGACATGAAATGTCATTGCGAGCCGAATGAAATGAGGCGTGGCAATCCCGATCTATTCTATATAAAATAAACCCGATCGGGATTGCTTTGTCAGCCTTTCAGGCTTCCTCGCAATGACAACATCACCTTCCCAGTAACAGCCAGCGTCATCTCAATATCCCTATCGCTTACAAATCCCAGATGCCCTATTCTAAAAATTTTATCCTTTAAGGTGTCCTGTCCATTAGCTACAGTAATATCCCAGTCTTTTTTATATGCTGACCTTATGTCAGGGACTAAGACTCCATCTGGAGGCCAAATCGCAGTTATGGCATGACTTGCATTTTGGTCTTCAGTAAGGAGCTTTAAGTCTAATCTTTTAAGACCAGATCTTAGATTTTTTGTTAACCGTTCATGGCGCAAAATAATATTTTCTAAACCTTCTTTTTTCATCATTTCAAATGCTTTTTTTAAGACACAAACAAAAGAAACATTTGGAGTAAACGGTGTGGTTTGCTCATCCAGAGATTTTTTATGTTTTCCAAAATCCCAGTAAAACTTTGGACATTTAGATTTTTTATTATATTCCCAGGCTTTTTTACTGACATAAATAAAACTAAGTCCAGGCGGAATCATAAATCCTTTTTGTGAGCCTGAAATGACAATATCCAATCCCCATCCATCAATATCCACATTCATACAACCAAGACTAGTTACTGCATCCACTATTAAAAGTGCTCCATGATTTTTTATAATTTTTGAAATCTTTTCTAGATCATTAGCTGCACCTGTAGATGTTTCACTGTGAGTAACAGTAACTACTTTTATTTCTTTATTTTTATCCAGAGATAATCTCTCTTCAAGTAATTTAGGATCAATAACCTTTCCCATTTCAGCTGTAAACATCTCAACTTCAGCACCAAATGCCTGAGCAATCTGCCCGAATCTTTTTCCAAATACCCCTATAACTAAAGATAAAACTTTATCGCCAGGTGAGATAACATTACTAATGGCTGCTTCCATAGCACCAGTTCCGCTTGCAGTATAGATAAAAATGTCTGAATTTTTAGTTTTCCCAAGCCATTTTAAGTCCTCAATACAGGACATGAAAATATCAGAGAATTCCTTGGACCTGTGTCCTATTGGATGCCTTGCTAATTCAACAAGTACAGACTCTGGCACTGGAGTAGGGCCGGGTATCATTAAAAAGCTCTTATCTTGCATTTTTTATACCGGAAAAATCCCTTCGAGATTTTTCCTTTTTCCTTAATCAATATCTATTAAAACATGTTTCTTGTTCAATATCATTGGGTATATGTTAAATTATAAATATGTCAGAAAAACAAAATATAACAAATCAACGCACCTCAAGAATAGAACGCAAGACAAATGAAACAAGCATTACTTGTAAATTAAACATTGACGGGACTGGTCAGGGTGTAATTGCAACTGGAATACCCTTTTTTGATCACATGTTAAATCAGCTAAAAAGACACAGTTTTATAGACCTGGACTTAAGCGCCAGTGGAGATCTGGAAATAGATGCACATCATACTGTAGAAGACACGGGGATTGTTTTAGGAATGGCTATTAAAGAAGCACTTGGAGACAGGCTTGGAATAGTACGCTATGCAGATACAAAAGTACCACTAGATGAAGCATGCATAGAATGTGTTCTGGATCTTTGTACAAGACCATTTATTTATTATGATTTAAAATTTAACAAAGAAAGAATAAATGACTTTGAATTGGAGTTAAATTTAGAGTTTTGGAAAGCACTTGCTTTTAATGCTCCATTTACCATGCACCTTAGACAAATCTCAGGAGTAAATTCACATCATATAATTGAATCCGGATTTAAAGCTTTTGCAATTGCATTTGATCATGCAAAACAAATTGACCCTAGAATTAAAGGATCAAGATCAACTAAAGGGGCTATGTAATTAGCTAGCTTTTTTTCTTCGTTCTGCATATTTATTATGAATATATTCTTCAAGTTTATCTAATGGAATAGACTTACCTCTAGGAATTCTTCCATCATAATTTCTTGCATCGTATTCATGTAATAAGTCTCTATGAAGCCACTCATGTTCTGACAATTCTTTGTAAAGCTGCTCATTTGTCATTTTTTTTAATTCATCTTCACTGTAATTTTTCATCATAATACACCTCATAAATTTTATTCAATTATACCATCGAAGAAAATCTTATATCTATCCTCATCTTCTAAGCATAGAATTTCTATTAAGCAATCTTCAATATTTTGACTATAATCACTAAACCTAATTAGTCTTATTTTTATTCTCTCTCTTTCAAGTTGATCTAGAAGCTTATAAAGAGATTTTAATTGTTTTCTCGTCGGAACAAATGGCATGGAATTAATTTAACAGACCAAAAATATGTATTATGAAACCTTAGGTTACATGAGTTGATTAATTTTTTTTAAGATTCATCTGTTTAAAATTACTCAATAATAAACGGGTTAAAATCAGTTTTATAGTCGTAATAGTCTTCATTTTCTTTTTTCTTTAAGTAAGCTACCAATGCATATGTGGCTGGTGTAGCAATTACTTCCCAAATTACTTTAAGAATATAAGTTGAAATCATAATGGATAAAATTAAATGAAAAGAAAAACCAGCTACTCCGATAAATGCAGTTGGATAAAAAACACAGGTATCCACTGCTTCACCTACTACTGTTGAACCAATGGTTCTAGTCCAGAGATATTTACCGCTGGTTATGATTTTCATTTTTGCAAGGGTAAAAGAATTTACAAATTCACCAGCCCAGAATGCAAAAATAGAAGCTATTACGGTTCGCGGTGCATTATTAAAGATAGTTTCAAATGCTTTTTGATTATGCCATCCAGGCGCAGGCGGCATGCAAATCATGATCTGAACCAATATTACTGAAACTATAAGAGCACCAAAACCTACCCATATTACTCTTCGTGATTTTGCATACCCGTAAACCTCAGTTAAAATATCTCCAAGAAGATATGAAAGTGGAAAAAGTATTACCCCGGCAGTAAAAGTAAAACTTCCAATTTGCGTTACTTTACTGTTACCTGCAAAATTAGACAAAAGCAATGTTATTACAAAACCAACCATTGCAATATCCAGATATTTATATTGCTTCATTGCTTCATTTTTGTGAAGTTTTTGATTCTGTTTTACTTTCATCTAAAAGCGGCAAACCAACCATCGATTTTACAAAACCAACAAAAAGAGGATGAGGTTTCTCAGGACGAGATTTAAATTCAGGATGAAACTGACTTCCTGTAAAATACGGATGATTTTTTATTTCAATAAGTTCAACCAAAGTATTATCAGGGGAAACACCAGAAAACACCATTCCGCCAAGGTTTAATTTTTCACGATAAAAATTATTTAATTCATATCTATGCCTGTGTCTCTCATAAATTACTTCTTGATCGTAAACTGCCATTGCTTTAGTACCTGGCATGATTAAACAAGGATATCTGCCCAGCCTCATGGTACCGCCTTTTTGAGTAATGCTTTCCTGAGCAGGCATTAGGTCTATTACCGGATGTAAAGTATCAGAGGAAAACTCAGTACTGTTTGCACCAGTTAATCCACATACATTTCTAGCAAACTCAATAACTGCACATTGCATTCCTAAACATAAGCCAAGAAATGGAATCTTGTTTTCCCTGACATGCTTAATAGCATTAATTTTTCCTTCAATCCCTCTGTCACCAAAACCACCGGGAACTATTACACCGTCTACATCAGAAAATAAATCTTTTAAATCTACTTTATGATCCAATTCATCAGATAATATCCATTTAATTTCAGGTTCAACTCCTACACTTAATGCAGCATGATTAATAGCTTCAACTACACTTATATATGAATCTGAAAGTCTTACATACTTTCCTACTATTGCAATTTTTACAACTTTTTTCCCGCCAACTCCTTCAGGTTTTTTTAGTTTGTTTACAATTTCCTGCCAGCTGGTTAAATCAGGTGGACTGCTTACAAGACATAGTTTGTCCATTATTCTTTCAGCCAGTTCTTCTTTTTCAAGTGCAATAGGAACTTCATAAATTGATTTTTGATCTCTACATTCAATTACTGATTCAATAGCAACGTCAGTATAAAGAGACAGTTTTTCTTTAATTGCTTTAGGAATAGTTTTTTCAGTTCTGCAAACCAGAATATCCGGCTGAATACCTTTTCCTCTGAGGATTTCTACACTGTGCTGAGTAGGTTTAGTTTTTATTTCACTTGTAGCTTTTAAGTTCGGAAGTAATGTTACATGCACATAAGCTACATTTTCCCGACCTACATCATTTCTAAATTGTCTAATTGCCTCAAGAAAAATCAATCCTTCAATATCACCTACTGTACCTCCTACTTCTACAATTACAATGTCAGCATTACTGGTAGTAGCAGCTCTTCTTATTCTTTCTTTTATTTCATTGGAAACATGAGGAACCATCTGAACTGTTCCGCCCAGATAATCCCCGGTTCTTTCACGATTAATTACTGATTGATAAATACTTCCTGCAGTTACGTTATTTATCTGACTTAACTCAGTACCTACAAATCTTTCATAATGCCCCAGGTCTAAATCTGTTTCAGCACCATCTTCGGTAACAAAAACCTCACCATGTTGATAAGGCGACATGGTACCAGGATCTACATTTAAATAAGGATCAAGTTTTTGAATAGTGACTGAAAACTTTCTGGCACGTAAAAGGCACCCAAGAGACGCCGCCAAAATACCTTTGCCTAGGGAGCTGACAACCCCACCGGTAACAAAAATATATTTAGTCATGTTCATCACCTGTCGTCATTAGGGCGGGATACATCCCGCCCCTACATACAACCCCACCAGTTACAAAAATATACTTGGTCATCATTCTCCTATTTTTGGTACTCTAAAGAATCCATATTCCTCATGTGGTGCATTTTTTAACATCTCATCCCTGTTATATTGTTTTTTTACAATATCTTCACGCATAACATTCACTGTAGGAATAGGCTGAGTCATTGGTTCAATTCCTTCAGTTTTTACTTCATTTAACTGATCAATATAATCAAGGATTTCTGAAAGCTGCTTTGAGTAAAGTTCTTTTTCTTCTTCCGTTAAACTTAATCTGGCAAGCTTTGCTACATGTTCAACTTGTTCTTTTGTAATCATGATTACCCTATTTTAAAATATAATTTAAAACAACAATTAGAATATACCCTTGTAGATTCTTTTGTTTATTTGTTTTTATTTTATCAGAGAATAAAACAGGAAGATTTGATAATTTATTAAGATATGACTAAGTTGTTGAAAAGATCATTTTTTGAGAGGAGTACATTAGATGTAGCACCTGAATTATTAGGCAAAGTTATCGTATTAAGACAATCTAAGAAAATAAAAAAGACAGGAATAATAGTAGAAGTAGAAGCATATACACATGATGACCCTGCTTGCCATGCAGCTAGAGGTAAAACTCCAAGAAATGAAGTTATGTTCGGTCCAGGCGGATATTCTTATGTTTACTTTATATATGGAATGTACCATTGCTTAAATTTTGTTACTGAAAGAGAAGGAATACCAGGAGCAATATTAATAAGAGCACTTGAAATTTCTGACGAGAATGAAAGAGTTGCAAGCGGCCCGGGGAAATTATGCAGGTATCTTCAAATAACAAAAAAACATAACAAACTGGATTGTTGTGACATTGATAGTCCTTTAATTGTGACTGCATATAATTCCAATAAATTAAAAGACACATCAATCATACAAGCTAAAAGAATTGGGATTTCGAAAGCAGCTCATTATCCCTGGAGATGGTACATAAAAGATAATCCTTATATTTCAAAAAAATGATTTTTTATAACAATGTACAATGTAACCCATGAATAGCCAGGAAGAATACATAAGATTTCTTGAAACAATTAATAAGTCTGATGACATCGAATCCTTATATCAAGAAGCATTTAAGATCATTTATCAGATTTTTAAGCCTGACAGAATACTAATTCTAGAAAACATTGATTCTTCAAATGAAACATCGGTTTATTATGAATATTTTGAAGGTGCTAAAGTCCCTATCATTAAATACAGACTGCCTTTAGTTTCTGAAAAAGAAAAAATATCTACTCAAAACAATAAACTCTGGCAAATAGAAGACCTCAAAAACAATGAATTTAACAAATATAAAATCTTTTCATTAACAGGAATTGATTTAAATTTTAATCAGAATAAAAAAGGCTGCTTGGTTTTAACTTCAGAAAAAAAAGATAAAAAATATGATTTAGAAGAAATGGAATTCTTACTTAAATTAAAAGAAATTCTTGAACCAATAGTTCAAAAGATTGAAAAATATACGAAAGCATTAAAAGACATTAAAACTTTACATGACCAGAATCACAGACTTAGAGAACAGGATCGTTTAAGAACAAATTTTATAAATAACATGAGCCATGAAATAAGAACACCGCTTGCCAGTATTCTAGGATTCAGTAAAATTTTAGTGGCGAAAGCACAGGCTCCAGAAGAAATGAAAGAAACTTCAAATCAAATACAACAAGCAGCAAGCAGGCTCTCTACTTTAATAACTGACTTCCTTCAAATCAACAAAATTGAAACAGAAGGCTGGCTGGCTAATTATGAACCATGTGATGTCGGAGAAATTATAAAAAACACAGTGGAAGAATTTTCCTGCTTAAATAAAAATCATAAAATCACTTATTTGATTTCAAATAACTACCCAATAATAAAAACTGATCCGAAACTGTTCAGGCAGATTTTAGATAATCTTATATTAAATGCCATAAAATACTCACCAAAAGGCGGAAATATCTCAGTAAAATTAAACACTTCAGGTAATCAAAAAGAAATATCAGTTTCTGTAACTGATGAAGGCTTAGGAATTCATAAGGATGAAATATCTCAAATCTTTAAAAGATTTTTTCGCTCAAATCATACAGAAGTACAAAAAACCTCAGGTTCCGGCTTAGGACTGGCAATATGCAAGGAAATAATAGAATCATTAAGCGGCAAAATAGAAGTAGAAAGTGAATTAAATAAAGGAAGTGAATTTACATTTATATTACCGATTAAATGAAATCCATTTTTCATAAAACTTTGGTAATTTTTTATACTGTAATTTGTCTTTTACTCCGGCCTGCATAAAACCTTTAAGTCTTAGCTGACAGCTATCACATAGTCCACATGCTAATTTCCCACCCAGATAACAACTCCATGTAACTGACCAGTCAACACCAAGCTTCTGACCAAGCTTTATAATTTCCGATTTAGTCATATTTATTAATGGCGTTTTAATCTTTATTGGTTTATTGTCAAACCTGACTATAGTGCCTGCTTTAATAAGCTCTTGAAATTTCCTTATGAACAACGGTCTGCAATCAATATATCCTGAGTAATCCACTGAGTTTACCCCTATATATATTTCCTGAGCTTTAACTGCTTCAGCATAGGCAAGAGCAAAGGAAAGAAAGATGGTATTCCTTGCAGGTACATAAGTACTGGGAATTGATTTAAGTGTCAATTTCTTTCTTTTGCCTGAAAGTTTCCTGTTTTTAGGAATATCTATGCCTACATCGGTAAGGGCTGAGCCACCCCATAATGTTAAATCAAAATTAATGACTTTATGATCGACTGCTCCAATTTCCTTAGATGTTTTTAAAGCAGAAGTTAATTCTTTTTTATGTCTTTGACCATAATCAAAAGTTAAAGTGAAAACCCTATTCTTATAGTAAGGATCTGACTTTTTTGATGCATAGTAAGCAATGGTTGAAGAGTCAAGTCCACCTGAAAGGAGGATAACAATATTTTTTAATTTTTTCTTATTTTTCCTGATGACCATTCTCCTTGAAGCAAACGTTATAACAAACAATTCTAGGGTATGTAGATAATAGGCAGGTATTAAGAAAATGACTAAATTTTGACAAGGAAGTCTATGAGTAAGGTTGTTTCGTACTTTTTGGTAAGCATATTAATAATAACAAATGGCGTTTTATTGCCTGCAAAATCATCTGAAAATCTTGTAAATGGAGAGGATTTATCATATACAGAAAATACTGTTCTTAAGGGCAATGCTTCTACAACTGATGTTTTTAAAAAAAATACAAAGCTAAAGGTTTCAATTAATCAGGAAATTAACGGCCTTGAAAATCAAATTGGTGATGAATTTACTGCAACCATTTTAAATGATGTAAATGTAAATGACACAAACTTAATCCCGGTTGGAAGTATTGTAGTCGGACACATCGAAGATATTAGGTATGCAGGAAAAGCAAGTATGCAGGGAACCATAGAAGTTGCATTTGACAAAATTGTTTTACCTTCCGGCAAATATATACCATTAACAGGAACAAGATTTGCTGCAAACAGAACCTATACAAATAAAAATCGGAGTTTAAAAGGAGATGATAACGGACTTGCAAGAGGGGTAGGGATAGGAGTTGTAAAAGGCGCAACTCTTACTTTCATTCCAGGAAATAAAGCAGTGAAAACTACCGCAATAGGTGTTGCTGCTACAGGCGCAGTATTTAGCGGCGGATGGAGCATAGGATCTACTGCAACCATTGGTGCTCTTACTGGACTATATTACGGATTAAAAAAGCACGGCAAAGAAGTAAAGATTGCTTCTGGACAAGAACTTGAAATTGAATTAAACAGTGATCAGGATTTAACTCCATTTGAAGTTGCAATTGATACAGTAATGGATCAAGGTGTTCAAGCCACAGCAGACAGTACAGAAACAGTTATAAAATAACGTCTTCTAATATATTAGACCAATCCACTAAAGTAATCTCATATTTTTCCTGCCTTTCCGCAGACAAAAATTTTTCTTTGGTTCATTCCTCACCTCAGAAAAATTTGTCTGCTGGGCGCGGAAAAATAGTAGGTTTAATTGTGCGGATTGGTATAATATTCCTCATGCCAATAATTACTCTCACCACCGATTTTGGAAATGATGATCCTTTTGATGGTGTTATAAAAGGAGTAATTTTAAACATTTGCCCACAAGCAAATATAGTAGATTTAACACACAATATTTCTCCACAGGATATTTATCAGGCTAATTTTTTGCTTGACAGCTGCTATCAATACTTCCCAAAAAAGACCATTCATGTATGTGTAGTTGATCCAGGAGTTGGAACTAAAAGAAGGCCAATACTAATTCAAACAAAAGGATATTTTTTTATCGGTCCTGATAACGGTGTTTTTACTTCTATAATTAAAAAAGAAAAAAATATAAAAATCATAGAGCTTACAGAAAAAAAATATTGGCTGAAAAATGTAAGTCAAACGTTTCACGGAAGAGATATTTTTTCACCTGTGGCAGCACACCTTGCTTCTGGTGTTAATGTTAAAAATTTTGGAAAATCAATAAATAAAGAAAATCTTGTCAAATTACAAACAACAAAACCAATTAAAAATAAAAATAGAATTACAGGCATTATCCAATATATTGATCATTTTGGGAATTTGATTACAAATATTCCAAATGATTTTACTTACAAAAAATTAACTGGGAAGGTTAAAGATATTGATTTCCAGGGATTGGTCTGGTGTTTTGCTCTTGGGAATTCTAAAAAATTAACCGCTATACATGGCAGCAGCGGTTTCATTGAATTATTTATAAATAAAGGCAATGCAGCTAAGATAACAGGAATAAAAACTAGGGACAAGGTTGATGTAAAATATAATTTATAGTTATTAAAATATTAAAAAGTGGAGGTAAAAATGTCAAACAAAGAAAAAGTCATAACTGCATTAAAAAATAAAAATCTTTTAAAAATAATCTCAGGGATTAAAAACTATGACAAACAAA
>MFRM01000022.1:16084-50738 GCA_001784555.1 Candidatus Melainabacteria bacterium RIFCSPHIGHO2_02_FULL_34_12
GAAATGGGTGGAGCCACAGCATTAGATATTTGTGATGACCCAGAAATTATAAAAGTAATCAGAGCTTCTGTTCAATTACCGATATTTGTATCCAGCATTGATCCTAAAAAACTAGTTCAGTCTCAAAAATACGGAGCCGATGTGCTTGAAATAGGAAATTATGAAGGTTTTTATAAAGAAGGAAAAATGTTTACACCAAAAGAAATACTTGAAATTGCAAAAGAGGTTAAAAAATCTCTTTCAGCCAGTGTTCTTTTGTGCTGTACAGTTCCAGCAACTCTTGAAGTATTTAATCAGATTAAACTTGCAAAAGAACTTATAGAAATAGGTGTGGATATTTTACAGACTGAAGGTTTTGTACAGACTACTCCAGCATCAGACAGAAAAGATATTTCATATGTGGAAATCCTGAAAGCTGCATCCACTCTTACAAATACACTTGAATTAAGGAAAGTATTTCCAGAAGCAAACATTATTTGTGCCAGCGGAATTACGCTAACTACAGCTCCTCTTGCTATTAGCATGGGTGCAAGCGGTGTAGGGATAGGTAATTATATTAATTCACTTACCAGTCAGAATGAAATGACAGAGCGTGTAAAGGAAATAATGGATGTTGTACAATCAATTGCATCTTATGATCTTCATACGACAAAGACCCTTGCTTTACGATAGTTAATTCGTATATTGTTTGTAGGGGCGTGCCGTGGCACGCCCCTACTGCTTTATAATAATGAAATGACTTTACAAGACACAAATATTGATACTCACACGGAATCTTCCAGAATCCGAAATCAACGTCTAGAAAAATTAGAAAAGATAAAATCTCTAGGTATTGATCCTTATCCTTACAAATTTATACGTACACATAAAGCAGAAGAATTACAGGTAAAATACAAAGATCTAGCTAATTCACAAGAAACAGACGACACAGTAACCGTATGTGGAAGAATCCACAACGAAAGAAATGACTGGATGTTTATTGATCTTTATGATGATTCAGGAAAAATCCAGCTTTATTGTGACAAAGAAAATTTAGATAAAAAATTAGTTGAATTCCTGCCCCTCTTAGACAAAGGAGATCATATCGGTGCAAAAGGTATTATTCGTAGAAGTCCACGCGGAGAACTTTCTATAAAAGTAAGTGAGGTTATTGTATTATCGAAATCATTGCTTCCGCTCCCGGAAATAATTGAAGGGAAAAAACGCCACCTTGGAATACATGACATAGAAACAAGATACAGGCAGAGATATTTAGATTTAATTGTAAATCCAATTCCAAAAGAAACCTTAAAAAAAAGAGCAAAGATAACTTCTGAAATTAGAAATTATTTGGATGAAAAAGGATTTCTTGAAATAGATACTCCTGTTTTACAGGTCGAGGCAGGCGGTGCTGAAGCCAGACCTTTTGTTACCCATCATAATGCACTAAATATAGATTTATACCTGAGAATTGCAACTGAGCTTCATTTGAAAAGACTTATCGTAGGAGGATTCGAAAAGGTCTATGAAATCGGGCGAATATTTAGAAATGAAGGGATTTCTACTAAACATAATCCTGAGTTTACATCCATAGAACTTTATGAAGCATATTCTGATTATAACGACATGATGGATCTTACTGAAAATCTAGTTAAGTATATTTGCCAGAAAGTAAATGGAAAATTACAGATAGAATATCAGGGGAAAATTATTGATTTTGAAAAGCCGTGGAAACGCATTCCTATGCTGGACATAATAAAAGAACATGCAAAAATAGATTTTTCCAAATGCTTACATAATCCTGAAGAAGCTTCTAAATTAGCAATTAATGCTGGCGTAAAATTAGAATGTAGGGGCGCACCGATGGTGTGCCCTGATTGCGGTATTATTATCGCTAAGGTCTTCGAAGAAAGAGTTGAGGCTAAATTAATCCAGCCTACTTTTATAATAGATTATCCTCTTGAAATTTCACCACTTGCTAAAAAACACAGATCAATTCCCGGACTTGTAGAACGTTTTGAGCTTTTTATCAACGGCTGGGAAATTGCAAACAGTTTTTCTGAACTTACAGATCCTCTTGATCAAAGAAAAAGACTAGAAGAACAAGCAAAGAAAAAAGCAGCCGGCGATCATGAGGCACATCCGCTTGACCTTGATTTTCTGACTGCACTTGAATACGGTATGCCACCTACTGGCGGACTAGGAATAGGAATTGACAGGCTCGTTATGCTTCTAACAAATTCAGCCAGCATTAGGGATGTAATTGCTTTTCCGACGATGAAACCTTTATAAATTAAAATAACGCGATTACTTTACGCTAGCAATCCTTCTGCGTTCTTGATGGACCACTTTAGCAGCACGTCCAATAGACTTAGGAAATTCTCTGCCTCGTGTAATTACAGTCTCATCAAAATGTACTGGCTGAAGCAGATCTAGTGCAATATCAACTGCACTTCTTATGTCAAAATCCTTGCAGGAGAAAATATCCAGGGTAAAAAACTCTTTTTCCGGGAAAGTATGTAAAGCAATATGAGACTCAGCAATAAGTACTACACCACTTATGCCCCAGTCTTCTTTTACATTCCCGCCGTCGTATCTAAAAACATATGGCGGCATAATTTTATGCATTTCTAGCTTTTCAGGGTAAATATCCAAAAGATTACTTATAAGCCCGATATCAGAGAGCTTTTCTTTCGGTGCTCCGTACGCTTCCATTAATAAATGTGGTCCAAACATTTCCTTATTTTCCTCTTTTATTTTTTACAAACAGGTTTCTAAAAATTTTTCCGCCTGATTGTATTTTTACCAACTACCACTCGCCCAGTTTAAATTCCAAATTTGTTTTTTGGCCGGAATTGGGCAGTCACCGTTAGGCGCCAGTAATAATGCTTTATTTACCTCCTCTTATTTTTTTATTTTTTATTCTTGTTTTTTTCATTTCTAATTCTTTATTCCCTGTCTTCTTTTTTTCTCACTCTAAATTTTCTTTGGGCAAATTTATTTCTCCTTCAACAAGTTAAAGATTATAACAGCAGATTATCTTCCATACCTAGGATAGTTTTATATTTTTTCATATTGTCCAGAACGAAAAATTTTCTTTCTCTGAATATTTCAAGCTTAAAAATAATCTTGCTTAAAACTAAGAATTGTGGCTTAAAACACCTAAATTTGAAATTTTTGCTTATAGATAAATTTTTATTTTGGCAAACTTGTGTCATAATTTTCTTTGGTGACTTACTTATGAAACTCTCTCTAAACTGGCTAAACAAGTTCTTAAGCTTAGACGACATCTCCCCTGAAGAAGTTGCGAAGAAGCTGACCATGTACAGCTTTGAAGTGGAAGAAATCCAAAAGGTCGGGCACAAGCTCAAGGGTCCTATTGTGGTGGGAAGGATACTGGAAATTGAAAAACACCCTAATGCAGACCGCCTCTCAGTCACAAAGGTAACCACAGACGGCTCAAATCAGATCCAGATTGTTTGTGGTGCTAAAAATATAAAAGTTGGTCAAACAATCCCCGTTTCCCTCGAAGGTGCTGTTGTTGTAAATTGCCAAGATGGTTCAGAATTAGCCATTAAAAAGACAAAAATAAGAAATATCGACTCCAGCGGAATGCTTTGCTCACCAGGAGAACTTGGCATAAATGTCCAGGACTCTGAGGGAATATTAATTCTTCCTGAAAATGCCAAGCTTGGTCAGAGTATTGTGGACTGCTTATCTTTAACTCAGGATACCGTCTTAGAGGTAGCTGCTCGTTCAAATAGAGGAGATGCTCTTTCAGTTTTCGGTTTGAGTAAGGAAATAAGTGCTTTGACTGGCAGAAAATTAAAAGAAATAAGGTTTAATCCCCCTAAAACTGACAAATCAGTAAAAATTATTCAAAGCAAAATAGAAAACACTAAAGATACCTATCTCTTTTACACTGCAACTTTAGAAAATATTAATGTTTCTGAAAGTCCTGCCTGGCTAAAAAATCTACTTGAAGCTATTGGTATAAGAAGCATAAATAACATTGTTGATATTACTAACTATATTAATTTTACGTTCGGGCAGCCTATGCATGCTTATGACAAGGCGAAACTAAAAGGAAGTACCTTAACAGCAAGGCTGGCTAAAAAAGGTGAAAAAATTGTTACGCTTGATGATAAAAAACATGAACTTACTGGTGACATTCTTGTTATAGCTGATGAAGAATGCCCAGTTGCAATTGCTGGCATTATGGGCGGTAAAGAATCAGAGGTTTCAGAAAGTACAAAAGATATTGTTTTAGAAGCTGCTGTATTTAACCCTGTAAGAGTAAGAAGGGGCTCTAGAGCACTTGGTTTAGCCAGTGAAGCATCAAAAAGGTTTGAAAGAGGAGTTGATAGTAACTTTACTTACAATGCTCTTTTATATGCTATTGAACTTATTCAACAAACCTCAGGTGATGATTATGAAAAAATTAAGGTTGGTCAGATACACAAATCCGGTGAGCCATCTAAAAAAGAAGTAACCATTAGTCTTGTGACCTCTGAAGTTACAAGAGTGCTTGGAATAAGTCTAAATACAAAAGAAATCCAAGATATGCTTGAATCACTTGAATTTAAATGTTCTAATGTTTCTAAGGATAGTCTTGAAGTCCATGTCCCTTCATTTAGAACGCAGGATGTCTCCCGTCCAAGAGACCTTATTGAAGAAATTGCCAGATTATACGGATATGACAAAATTCCTGTTAATCCACCTTTGTCCACTATTGCAGCCAATAAGTCTTTAAATGAGCTAAACATTATAAAAAGACACTTTTTGGCTTCAGGTTTTTCAGAGGCTTATCTAAGTAGTTTAATTGGAGAAAAAACTTTAAGTAACAAGGAATTTACATTTGATGAAACCAGGGCAGTTTCAATGCTGAATCCCCTTTCTAAGGAACATTCAGTATTAAGACAAACATTAATTCCTGGTCTTCTTGAAGCATTGAAATTAAATCAAAGCCATCAGGCAACCACCTGCAAACTTTTTGAAATCGGAAAAGCATATTTTTTTGAAGATAAAAATAAACCGAGCGAAAAAGAAACTTGTGTCAGAGAAGTTTTAAAAATCGCAGGTATTGTTTCCGGAATTGAAGACAGTTGGTTCGAAGGTAATGTTCAGAAAGAAAAACTTGTAGAATTTCTCTTTTTCTTGACAAAAGGAATCCTTGAAGATTTACTTTCAAGAAAAAATTGTTCATTGGAATTTATACAAACACAGGAGAATTTTCTTCATCCACGAATAGCATTAAAAATACTTTTAAATAAAAAAGGAATTGGCAGATTTGGTTGTTTGCATCCAGAGCTCGAAAAGAAATATGAGTTTGTTTCACCTGTAATATTATTTGAAATAGATCTTGAACCAGTACTAGCAGAATTAACAAAAACAAAATCTTTTGAAAAAATCTCATCGCAACCATTGGTTACTAGAGATATAACGATTGATTTATTAAAAAAATACGATGCAAATTTGGTTCAAAATGAAATCAGCAAAATAACCTCAGGATTTGTAAAAGATATAACTTTAATTAGCTTATATGAATTAGACAGTGAAAACAAAAGCTTGACATTCAGGCTTAAAATGCAGGATCCAGAACAAACACTAACAGGCAATCAGGTCGATGAAGAGATAAATAAAATAAAAGATCACTTAAGTGCTTGCATTGATGCAAAATTCAGGGTTTAATATTAGAAAATTGTGTTGCTGAGTAAAAATAAAAAATGTATCGTTTAACAGGACCTATAATAATAATTTTTATTCCTCTAGTAATTATAGGAATAATTTGTGTTGCATTAACACCTAATTATTTTACAGTTACAAGAATATTGTCTTTTTCTGCTCTTTTGATTGGAGAGGCAGGTTTAAGTTTTATTCCTGTACTTGCATTTTATCCTAAAGCAACACCTCTTCAGGGTTTTGTTTTAGCATTAATATATTTCTGCACTACACTTATAATCTGTTTTGGCGCATGGGCAATAAACAGCCTCGGTATTACAAATGACTATTCATTTATTTTAAAAGAAGGGGAATTTCAAATAAACACTTATTGTTTATTTGAAACAAATATATTTTCTGCTGCTGCTCTTCTTTTAAATTTCAGACTTATTTATGACGAGGAACTAACCAAAGAATTTCACAACAAAGCTAAAAAAGCCCCCTACAAGAAAGCACAAGAATTTAAATTCGCCGGCTTTCAATCTTCTACACATAAGAAACCAAAATTTGAAGAAGCAAAAGATGTTTTTCCATCAAAAGAAAAAATCAAGCATAAAACATCTGAAAGAAGTTCAATTGAAGAAGAGTTCTTAAAACCATTTGAGTTTGAACCTGAAATTGAGTTCACATCTGAAGAACTTCCCGAAGAAAGCTCAGGCAAGCTTCAATATAAAGAGACAAACCCCAAATTTAAAGAAAAAAGGGCTAAATCAGATTTTTTTGAAGAAGAAGAGGGTTCTTCTAAAGAAGAAATATTTGGTCAGCCATTTGAAACCACCAGTGAATTTATACCCAGGGAAAAGCCCAAACCGATTCAGCTAAGCCCATTCCCTCCTCAAGACATAAAAAAAGATTTGCAGGCAATATTCGAACAATACTCTTCATTAAATGCAGTCAAAAAACTCACTTCAGGCATTACAGATAAACCCCGTATAAAAAGAAAAGAACATGCATTACCAAAACAAGAAATATCCGTTCATCATGAAGGTGATGATATACATGAAGCTACTTTCAGACAAGTAAGTGAAGAAGAAAAAATAAAAGAGATAAAAGAAGAGTTAAAGAAAGAACTTAGAGAGGAAATAGAGGCAAAACTTACTAAAGAAGTAATGCCCGATAAAACTGAAAGCAAAGAAAAATTTGAAGAAATAAAAGAGGAGTTTAAAAAAGAACTTAAAGAATTAAAAGAAGAAATTAAATCAAATGCATTAAAAGAAAAGGACCAAATCCCCGAAGAAGAAACCATTGATGAAATCCCGGATATTAAAGATAATGAACATTTAAAATCAAACCTTTTAAAAATAAATAATGAGGCTCAAGTCTTGGGATCTGCCTTCCTTAAGAAAAATGCTAATTTAATTATCGAAGAGTGGAAAGAAAAACAAGTCTTACATAAAAAAGAAGATTTCACTAAGGCAGCAAAAGTTTATAGATATCTTAACGATCAGGTAATTAAAACAAATCAAGGTGGTATTTATCATATTTTGTTAGAATCTGAAGGTGGAACGACAGTTATAGCTGATATGAACGATAAGTTACTAACCGTATACACTGAGGGAACCGGGGAAGTTTATTGCGGTCAAATTTTAAGAGCCTTGCAGGAAACTGAAGAAACATAAATGAAAGAACTTCTAGAATTAGTTATACAAAAGAAAGCAAGCGATCTCCATATCTCTGCAGGAATGCCGCCTGTATTAAGAGTAGATGGAAAACTTATACCTACAGAATATGAGCCTTTAACATCTGAAGATACTAAAGCATTAATTTTTAGTATTTTAAATCTTGAACAAAGAAAAACTCTCGAACAAAAATTAGAACTGGACTGCAGTTATGGAATAGAAGGATTAGGAAGATTCAGAGTAAATGCTTACCGAGACAGACGAGGTTTTGCATGTGCACTAAGAACCATAACATCTAAAATTCCTACTTTTGATGAATTAAATCTTCCAAAAGTTTGCCAGCAGGTATGTTCACGGCCAAGAGGACTGGTTCTGGTTACAGGACCTACAGGATCAGGTAAAAGTACTACATTAGCTGCAATGGTTGGCTGGATTAATGAAAACAGGGCTGATCATATTCTAACTATTGAAGATCCAATTGAATATATTCATTCAAGCAAGCGTGCTGTAGTAAATCAAAGAGAAGTTGGTGCAGACACTCATAGTTTTGATAAGGCTTTAAGAGCTGCTCTCAGAGAAGATCCTGATGTAATTTTAATTGGAGAAATGAGAGATTTAGAAACTATAAGTCTCGCCTTAAAAGCTGCAGAAACCGGACATCTTGTTTTTGGAACATTACATACCAGCTCTGCAGCACAAACCATAGACAGAATTGTCGATGTCTTTCCGCCGGATCAACAACAACAAATCAGGATCCAGCTTAGTAACGGTCTTGTAGCAGTTTTTTCACAAACACTTATTTCGAAATTAACTCCTCAGGGTCAAACAAGCGGTCGTGTAATGGCAATGGAAATATTAATTAATACACCTGCAATTGCAAATTTAATCAGAGAAGGTAAAACAGCACAAATTTATTCTGCAATTCAAACCGGAGCCAGACTTGGAATGATTACACTTGAAAACAGTCTTACTGAACTTGTAAAGAAAAAACTTATTAGACCTGAAGATGCACTAGCTAAAAGTTCAAGACCAGAAGATCTTGAAAAGTTAATAGCCGCTGAGCTTGCAGCCTCAGGAATTGCCCACCATTCCTAGAGACATATAGTAACTTATTGAATATTAATTTTAATTAAAAGCGAGCAGACCAATTTTTTGCTTGCCTTTACTTCTGATTTACTTCTTGTGCAACACTGTCAATAATTAACTTTGCTTTTTCAAATAATATTTTTTTATCGTCTTCTGAAAAATCAAATAAGTATTTTTCAAGTGCCAGGATTGGATTTGAAATTAAACTGGCGTCAAGATCATCAATTCTATATGTTCTGTCCTTATGTTTAATATCTGCATAAACAGTAAAGGCAAAGGCACTTTGAAGGAGTAATTTAATTTTTTGCTGATTCACCCTGTCATAATCTTCCTCATTTATTTTATAGATTACTCTTACTATTGCATCATTTATTTTATTTTTTAAAATGGTATCCTCTAAATCTCCATGAGGATTAGTACTTAATGTAAGATCCTGGTCAATAGTTAAAAATTTCCTTGGATTTGTAGTGTTAAATTTATGATTTACTTTTCCTTTTTCTAGCTCAAGAGAAATAAAACCCTTTTCTTCCTCTTCTTCTCCAAAATCTACCCGCTCTAATGATCCAGCATATAAAATAAGGGGGTTCGATTTTTTTAAAATCTGATGTCTATGAATATGACCAAAACCTACATAATCTACCGGTGCATCTGCAAAAAGACCTAATGGATAACTTAATACTTTTCCAATTGATAAATCCTGTTCAGAGCCAAATTTTGCACTTTCAATGGTTCCATGTCCTATCAGAATAGATGGAAGTTCAGGGTTTAATTTTTCAAAGCATGCTGTTATTGCATGTTTTACTTTTTCAATCATTAACCCGTCCTGTTCTTTTGTAGATAAGTTTCTGTATTCTTCTTTTGTAAGCAGTCTGCTTTTCGTAATATGAGGTAGAGCTATTACCTGAACTATGCCATTTTTAGTTTCAATATTTTTTAGCTCAATTCTGTTAAAAACTGTTACATTATCAATTCCAAGAGTGCTGTAAATATCAAGTGCATCAGAACCATCAATTCTATAAAGAATGTCATGGTTACCTACTAGGAGTACTGTAGGAATTTTACTTAAAGATAGTTTTTTTATCCTTTTAGCAAACTCTTTCTGATAAACAGGTTCAGGGGTTGCATGTTTATATGTGTCTCCAGTAAAGAGGACAAGATCGACATTATTATCAATTGCAAAATTTACAGGCTTATCCAGTGCAGAAATAAAATCTTCAAACCTTTTATTTAAGCCCGATTCAGGATTTATATTCCCATATCTTTCTCCTGAACCAAAATGCAGATCACTAAAATGTACTATTTTAATTTTATTTTCTTTCATAGATCTTAAAGCTGAAAGTCCAGAGCTCAGGCTTTCTTTACACTTTCTGAGCTCTCAGGTCTCAGCTCTGAGCTCTAATATGCTATATTTTACCCTATGCTCTTTTTAAAAAGACAAAGAAAAGAAACCTGGACAGAGGCAAATTATGGGCAGATAAAAGGCTGGCAATGTGCTCCATTTCTAGAATTTAGCAATTTAAAACATCTATTTACAAGTAAATCTGGGGATTTAAATCTTGCAAAACATGAACCAACTATTTTTCCGGAAAAAGGTGTTGACAAAAACAGAGAGACCTTATGTAAAAGTCTGGAGCTGGATTATAAGAATCTTGTAGTACTTCCAATAGCACATACAGATAAAGTTCTTGTACTGGAAAAAGAAACACCTGAAATTATTCAATCAGATGCAGTTATAACTCACCTGACCAATGTTCCACTTTTAATAACTGCTGCAGACTGTGTACCAATTTTGCTTTATTGTCATGAGAAAAAACTTCTAGGGTTGGTTCATGCGGGATGGAGAGGAACAGCAGCATCCATCGTAGAAAAAGCTGTAATTGCAATGCAGGAAAATTATCTGGCAAGACCTTCACAAATTATAGCTGCAATCGGACCTGCAATAGGACAAAAACATTATGAGGTAGGAGATGATGTTGCAAAAGCTTTAGCAGAAGCATGCGAGTCAGATGAAATCCTTGATAAATCAGGACTAAAATCAAAGGCAGATCTGAAAATGGCAAATTTCCTGCAATTAGACAGGGCCGGAGTGATGAAAATTTTTGTAACTGAACTTGATACTGCTGCACATAACAGCATGTTTTATTCACACAGAATACAGGGAAGACGCGCCGGCAGACAGGGTTTAATTGCTTGCTTGGTTTAGTCGCTTAACTACAAACCTCTAAAATACTTTTTACTTTTGCCACCTGAAAAACTTTATATATAACAGGACTTACATTGGTAATTTGAACTTTAACATTTATATCTTTTGCCCTTTTAACAAAACTTTCAAGCCGTTCAAGAAACAAAACAGAAACAAAAGTTACTTTTTTAAAATCGAGAAGTATTTCATTTCTATCCAAGAGTTGTTTATCAAATGAGTTAAAAATAGAATCAACTATTTCACTTGAGGTAATTTCTCCACTTAACATATCATCAATTCTTAAGTCTATATTTTTCACTTTTTCTCTTCGCCCTTTCGCCGCATCGCCGATTCGCCGGCTCGTGTCTCAATATGCGTTTCTCAGTATGACTTCTAGTTCTTCTATAATAGGAATACGTGGATTTGTTCTAAGACTTAAATCATTACTGGCTTTGTTAATTAAATCCGGAATACTTGCCAGATAATCATCAAGTTTTATCCCAAGTTCACTTACTCTGACAGGAAGTCCGGATTTCTTAAGTAAATCATTTACTTTTTCTTTTAAATTAGAAATAAGCTCTTTAATATCAGTTCCAGTACATCCAAGCATTTGAGCTATTTGTGCATATTTTTCAGGTGCAATGTATTCTTTGTAATTTGAAAATGGCATAAATTTTCTGGGAATGCCTGAATTAAAATCTATAGTGCTTAATAAAAATACTGCATTAGCTCTGCCATGCGGTATTTTATACATTGCACCAAGAGCATGTGCCAGCGCATGATTTATTCCTACTGAAGCATTGCTAAATGCCATTCCTGCCATAGAAGCAGCATTATGTAGTTTTTGTCTTATTTCAAGATTGTTTGGAAATTGCAAAACCTTCGGAAGGTATTCATTAATTAATTTTATTGCCTGAAGGCAAAGTGCATCCGTATAATCCGAAGAAAAAATAGATACAAAAGCTTCTATTGCATGAGTAAATGCATCTATAGCAGTATCAGCCGTAGATTTCAGTGGTAAATCTTTCACTAATTCAGAATCAATAATTGCAATATCAGGAGCAAGAGTATAATCAAAAAGAGAGATTTTTAAACTATCTTTTCTGTCACTAATTACACATACTGGACTTACTTCGCTTCCTGTACCACTGGTAGTAGGAATTGCTACAAGCTTAGTTCTCCCAAGAACAGGAAATTTAACTACTCGTTTTCTAAAATCTAGAAAGTTTACAGATAAATCTTCAACTTTTACTTCAGGACATTCATAAAATAATCTAATGGCTTTTGCAGCATCAATAACAGAGCCGCCTCCAAGAGCTATAAATAAATCCGGTTCAAAATCACCTATCTGAGTCAAGCAACTATGTATAATATCCAAACTTGGTTCAGGTTCTATTTCAGAAAAAACTTTTACATTTATATCAGACGGCAGATTTTCAATAACAGATTTTAATATGCCTGATTTTTCCATAGTTTTACTGGTAACAATAAAAACATTATGTGCAGACATGGTCTTTAAAACAGAAATGGAACCAGGATTAAAATAAATCTGATTTGGAATCTTAAACCACATTGGTGATGTTTGTCTTTTTGGTGATCGTTTTATATTCAGCAGATTATAAATATTTACATTTTCAGTAGTACTGTTTCCTCCACCTGTTCCACATCCAAAGCTAAGAGTGGTGGGTAAATTATTATAAAATCCGCCTAAACCGCCTAAAGAAGTAGGCTGATTAATGATTATTCTTCCTGCATTAATTAAATTCTGAAAATTAGATATTACTTCTTCATTATTTGCAAAAATCCCTGCCGTATGTCCTGTACCACCTGAATGATTTACCAATAAACATTTACTTAAAGCATCACTCTCTGAATCAGCAGCTAAAAAAGCCAGTACAGGCATAAGTTTTTCTTTTAAAAGAGGATTTGATTTGTCATTTGAATTAACTTCACAAATTAATATTTTTGTATCTGAAGGTACAGAAAAACCTGCTGCTTTTGCAATAACAAAAGCACTTTTACCAACATATCTATAATTCATAGCTCCTGTATCAGGATCAATAACAACGGGAATAAGTTTTTCTGTCTCATTTTTAGTACAAATATGACAATTTAATCTTTTAAATTCAAGTAAAAGGGAATCATAAATTTCTTTATCTGTAACAATAGTTTGTTCTGATGGGCACTCAGTGCCATAATCAAATGTTTTTGAAATGCAAATATCCATTGCAGTACTTTTAACATTACATGACTTATGAACATAAACAGGAGTATTCCCGGAACCCACTCCAATAGCAGGTTTACCTGTACTATAAGCAACTCTTACCATGGTTGTTCCACCGGTTGCAAATACCAGATCTACTTCTTTATGATGAAGCAAATAATTTGTTTGCTTTCTCAGTTTAGAATTTCTTTTTAGCCAGCCAATGCAACCCTCCGGTGCTCCAGCTTCAAGTGCTGCTTTGTAAAGGATTTCAGCAGTATATGCAACACATTTACTTGACATTAAATGCGGACTAAATACGATTGCATTTCTGGTTTTTAAAGAAATAATGGATTTATAAATAACTGTACTGGTAGGATTAGTTACTGGCGTAAGCGCTGCAATTACGCCAACAGGTTCAGCAACTTCAACCATTTGTTCATCTTTTAGTTCTCTTATTATTCCTACTGTTTTTTTATCTTTAATTTGACTGTATAAAAATTCACTAGCTACAATGTTTTTTAAAATCTTATCTTCAAATAATCCCATCCTTGTTTCTTCAACAGCTAGTTTGGCAAATTCACTAGAATGTGCAATAGCAGCCCTGACAACTGTATAAACAATCTTATCTACCATCTCCTGGGAATACTGTGTAAAAACTGCAGAAGCCTTTCTGGCTTTTAAAAGTAATTCATCTACCTGAGGGAAGAGATTCTCTTGCAGTTCACTTGCAAAATCCAGCTCTAATCTGGCCCCATCTTTAGTTAAAATTAAATTGTCTTTCTCATCATTTGGAATAAAAGTCATAGCTTTATAAGTTTAACCTTTAAAATATAAATATGAATAAATCTTTTAGTTTATTTAAGTAGAGGCGTATTGAAATACGCCTTTACTTTTGTTTTAACTAAAAACTGACTTTTAAACAAATTTTGTCAGTAAGAATATTTACTTCCCTTGTTGATATATATCAATTAAAAGTTTTACTGTTTCTTCAAAACCAGATGTTTCAAATATTCCTTGCTGTAAGAACGAATCAATAACCGGCTTTAATAAAACTGACTTATCAATCCTTGGATCAGAACCTTTTTCATATGCACCAATTGCAATCAAGTCCTCAGCATTATTATAAGTTGCAATCATATTCCTGATAAAACCTGCGGCTTCCTGATGGTCTTTATTTGCAATTTCTGGGAATAAACGGCTTACACTATTTAATACATCTACAGAAGGATAATGATTTTTAGCAGCTATAGATCTGGATAGTATAATATGCCCGTCTAAAATACCACGAACAGCATCTGCAATCGGTTCATTAAAATCATCACCCTCAACAAGAACAGTATAAATTGCAGTAATTGAACCTGATTTTGCTCTGCCTGACCTTTCAAGAATCTTTGGCAACATTGCAAAAACAGAAGGGGTATAACCTTTCATTGTAGGCGGTTCACCTACTGAAAGCCCAACATCTCTTTGAGACATTGCAAGTCTGGTTACAGAATCTACCATTAATAAAACATTTAGACCTTGGTCACGAAAATATTCAGCAATGGTTGTAGCTGTATAAAGACATTTAACACGTAGCATAGCGGGTTGATCTGATGTAGCAACTACTACCACTGATTTTTTTAATCCTTCTTCTCCAAGACTAACTTCTATAAAATCCTGAACTTCTCGTCCTCTTTCTCCAACAAGTGCAATCACGTTTATATCAGCATCACCATAACGAGCAATCATGCCAAGAGTGGTACTTTTTCCTACTCCAGAACCAGAAAATATTCCTATTCTTTGTCCTATACCAAGTGTCAGTAAACCATCAATTACTCTTACACCGCTTGCAAAAACAGTATCAATTCTTGGTCGTCCATATGCTTCAGGTGGAGCAGCATCTAAGGGTCTAGGATAAAGAGGTCCTTCCAGTTTTCGTCCATCTAATGGATTTCCAAAAGTATCCAGAACCCTACCTAGTAACCCTTCACCAACCATCACTTCAAGCAATCTTCCGGTCTGATGAACCTTACTTCCCTGATGGACTCCTCTTCCATCAACAAGTAAAAGTAAAAGGGATACTTCTCCTTTAAATCCTACAACTTCTGCTGGTTTTACTTCTCCATGATCAGTAATCACATTACAAAGCTCACCTACCATGGCACCTGGAAGTTTAGCTTCAAGAAGTAAACCAACTACTTTACTGACATAACCAGTCCATTTTCTGGTTTCATTTTTATTTAATATTTCCTGTGTTGCCCGTTTTAAATCTTTTATATACTCTTTATCAATCAAAGCAGATTGACTAGATATAATTTCTGATTCAGTTTTTTCTTCTCTAAAATCCATTTTGCTTTTTATTTTGGGCAAACACCTTGGTATGCCCCTACCTTACGCTGCTGGCGCAGATACTCCCCCCGTCTGAGCTGGTTCCTGACCAATAGTTTCTAGAACTTGAACATTAAAATCAGGAGATAACTCTGCATATGAAAGTACATGAATATGAGGATCAAATTGTTCAAGCAGTCTGTAGAGCGGTAATCTAAGCCCTGGACCACATATTAAAACTGGTTTTCTTCCATATCGTTCATTGATTCGTTTTGATGAACGTGAAATCATAGTTACAAGCTGCTGGATTTGTTTTGGATCTAAAATTAAAACAAGATTGTTTTCTACTCGCTGAAGTGATTCTTCAAGTTTTCTTTCCCAGTTAGGATGAAATGCAACTGAAAATATTTGTTTTTCAGGAGTTGCAAACTCAAGACAAATTTGTCTTCCAAGTGTAATCCTTATTTTTTCAGAGAGCAGATCTGGATCCTTAATTCCAGCACATAAATCTTCAAGCCTTTCTAAAAGAAACTGAACATCTCTTATTGAAACTCTTTCCTTGAGAAGATTTACAAAGACACGCCTTAAATCACCAAGACTGATTAAGCTTGGAACCAAACCTTCTACAAGCTGGCTGTCTTTTTGTTTTGCCTGCTCAAGAACACGTTTAACTTCTGTTTTTGTAAGAAGCTCATCTATATTCCTTCTTACAATTTCAGCAAGATGTGCAGTAATAACTCTTACAGCGGGTGTAGCAGGATACTGCCAGTCAATTTGTTCAAGATATTCAGGATCTATCCAGTAGGCTGGTTCCTGAAGTGCAGAGTCCCATCCAGGAAGTGCTCCTGGTGGCGGTTCAGAATATATTCTGTCCCAATATTCTCTTAAAACTAGCATCCTATCCGGATAAGCCTCGCTTGAAGCTACGGTAGTATCTCTTATTACAATTCTATATTCATTTGCATTTAAGCTTGGTGCATCCATAATTCTTACTGACGGCAAAACATATCCAAGATTTAAAGTCAGCTGATGTCTAAGTGATGCGATTTCCGGAACTAGAGTACCCTGTCTGCCTGGATCAGCAATATCAAGTAAATTTCTCCCAACCCAAATTGCAAGATTATCAACTTCAAGCAAAGAGTACATCATATCCGGACTGCTTGGATTAATTTTTGGTTCAGAAATTGCCTGCTCTTCTGTAGCTTTTTTCATTGCTGCACGCTTTGAAAAAACAAAAGCAGCCATAAGACCTGTAATTATTGACAGTATTAAAAAAGCAAAAGTTGGCAGACCTGGGAAAAATCCAATAAAAAATAACAAACCAGATGCAAGTGCAAGTGCATTCGGTCTATTCATGATCTGTGTACCGATATCCTCACCCAAACTTTCTGCATTTGATGTAGATCGTGTGACAATAATACCTGCAGCAATTGAAAGAATAAGTGCAGGTACCTGAGCTGAAAGAGCATCACCAATGGTTAGAAGGGTATATTTATGACCAGCCTGGGCAAGATCCAGTCCTTTTTGAGTAACCCCAATAGTAAGACCTGCAGTAATATTTACCAGGGCAATAATTATACCTGCAATTGCATCACCTTTTATAAACTTACTTGCACCGTCCATAGCACCGTAGAATGAAGATTCTCTTTCAAGGTCAGCACGTCTTTGCTTTGCAATTTCACTGCTTATTAAGCCTGCATTAAAATCAGCATCAATGGACATTTGTTTTCCTGGCATAGCATCGAGTGCAAAACGTGCTGATACTTCTGCAATTCTTTCTGCACCTTTTGTAACTACTATGAACTGAACAACAGTTATGATGATAAAAATTATGATACCTACTACAATATTTCCGCCTGCAACAAAATTACCAAATGCAGTAACTACTTCTCCTGCATAGCCTTCTGCAAGTATCAGTCTTGTAACTGCAATGTTAAGTGAAAGACGGAGAAGTGTAGTAATTAAAAGTACTGAGGGCAAAACCGCATAATCAAGAGGACGTGCAATATAAAGAGCAATACCCAGAGTAACTATTGCAAATGAAATGTTTGTCGCCAATGCAATATCCATTAGCCATGTTGGCAGAGGAACTAAGATTAAAATCAATAGACCAAAAACTATCGTTCCGACAATAATTTCACTTGCTAAACGGATTTTGTTCATAATTCTTTATTCACATATTACAATGTCTTCTAATTAGGTATTAAATTCCTTAAAGCCTGATTAAATAATCGGCAATTAAGCTGAAATATCCATAAAAACAGCTGGATTTATATATTTTTTAAGAACTTTTTGTTGATTTTACGGGTTACCTCTGATGGATATCCTGAAAATATTTTTAAAACAAATAGGAATGGCTCACTTATTATCAAAAGTTATCTCGTGCCTTGATTAGCAAAAATAGAATTACGTTCAAAATTTAATGCTTCTTTTATTTGATATGTTTTCTTGCCTTGTGATTCAAAATAAGTTCTCATCACAAGATCTGCAAGAAGTCCAATTAGTAAAAGCTGTACACTTACAATTACAAAAACAGCTGAAAATATTAAAAGTGGCGTACCATCCAGATCTATATTTCTAAATATCTTCAAATATAAGGACCAGGCAGCAAGAATAATTGAAAGACCAAAACACATTGAGGCAAATCCACCAAAGAAATAAATAGGTTTAGTAGAATAATCTGACAGAAATTTTAAAACAATAAGATCAAGAATTACTTTATATGTTCTGCTTAAACCATATTTTGACTTTCCGAAAACTCTGGGACGGTGATTAACCTCAATTTCAGCAACTTTAGCACCATTCCATGAAGCACAGATAGGCAAAAATCTATGTAATTCACCGTATAATCTAACTCCTTCTAGAACATCTTTTTTATAGGCTTTTAAAGAACATCCATAATCATGGAGCTTAATACCTGAAATAAAGGAAATGATTTTATTCGCAATCATGGAAGGAATCTTCCGATCAAGCATCCTGTCCTGCCTATTTTTTCTCCAGCCACTTACCAAATCATATCCTTCAGAAATTAAATTTAAAAGTTTGGGGATTTCGCTTGGATCATTTTGCAGGTCAGCATCAAGCGGAACAATAACATCACCTGTTGAATGGTCTATAGCAGCAAGTAGTGCGGCACTTTGTCCATAATTTCTTCTAAGCCTGAAGACTTTATAATTTGGATTCTTCATAGCTGCATCTTTTAAGATGTTAAATGAATTATCTGAGCTGCCATCATCCACAAAAATTATTTCATAATTATATTGAAAATTTTTCAGGAAATAATCCAACTCATCCAGAAGCACTTTAAGACTGGTTTCTTCATTGTATGCAGGTATTATTATTGAAACTTTTTGTATTTTATTCATTGTTTTTAATTTTTAATAAGCTTATAAGAAGTCTATCATTAGTATAAAAATATCGAGGTTGTAATATTTGTTATTTTAAGGTTAAGAGCTTAAATCCTGAGGAATTTTTATAATTAATTAATCACTGACGACCGTTAATTAGAACCTTTTAACCTTAACCATTTAAGCTTTCTACAACTTCCGGATGGGGCTTAATTTTATGGGTCCTGCAATATTCAAGATATTCTTTTGAACAATATTCAAATATTTTTTCAAATCTAAATTCATCTTCCATATCATGTAAATAATCTTTTAATATAGGGGGCAATGATTTAACTGGTGTCGTCTCAAGTCCTGCTTCTTTTGCCATACAAACTTTTTTTAAACAACTTAAGCTTTTTTTTATATCGCTATGCTTACCTTCCAGTACAAGAGTCATTGCATCTGGTCCATATGAAACTGCTGGTGCAATATTAATGAGTGAAACTTTGTAATTATAAAAATGCGAGGACAAATCCCTTCCCATAAGTTCAACTATCTTTTGGGAAGTAACAACCATTGCATGAACAACATTTTCCGAATCTTTTCCTTTATCTTTTTTGTTATTGTTATGTGCTGCCATAACAAATATTATAAGACATAATCGACAGTAAATCATTTACCATTCAATACCTTTTGTATATCCTTTGTAATGTTTAGAAGCTTTTCCTTCAATTACAGTAGAAGCTAAATCACACAGCCAATCTGGGCATAAATGTCCTGTAACGATTATCGTAGTATTAGAATGTATATTTTGAAATATAGGTTTAGCAATTTTTTCGGTAACTCTTTGTTCTTTATGATAAAGAAGATCAGTAAGCTCATCTACACAAATTAAATCATATTCACCCGAGCTTATATCTTTCGTAAGCTGTCTAATGCCTTGATCCAATTTTAACTGATCTTCAAGCGTCCACCCGTCAGGATCTCCAAAAAACCTAAAACTTTCATCTTCTCTTATTCTGGATGTACCTGCAAAAAAATAATCAAAATAATTTGGGAACTGAGCTTTAAAAATTTGATAGATTTTTGATTCGCTTGTGGTTTCTGGACATTTTGAAAATAAAATTAATTTTATTTTTAGTCCTGCTCCAAGAGCTCTTAATGCAACACCATTTAATGCAGTAGTCTTACCCGGTGCATATCCTAAATATAATCTGAGTTTTTCTTTTTTATGTGGATTATCATGTATAAGATCATCTTTTTTTTCAGAATCATTTTGATCTACTAATAAATTGTGATGCTTTGCTGACATATTTTTAGTCCATCTGATTTGATTTTGGATGATTTTTTAATTGATTATTTTTATAGCGTACAAGACATCATATTCTAGCAATTGTTTCATAACCTCCACTATAAGTAGTAATTTCACCTTTCTTTACACGCTATATATGGTATATAAGCATATAGCTTCTTAACCTAAGATTTAATAGTTTTTTATCTATTCTGAAGGAATTCTAGGAGTATTAATCTGGCAGCTTCCTGATCTACAAATCTTTTTATTTCTTTTGATGATATGCCACTTTCTTTTAAATTTTCTTCAGCTGCAAAAGAACTTAATTTTTCATCAACTATTTCAACAGGAATATTTACTCTTTCACGTAATTTATTAACAAAAGAAGATATTATATCTTCCATTGATACTTTTTTACTTTTCTCTGTTTCTCTGTTTCTCTGCTTCTCTGCTTTTTTTCCTGTGGGCATACACATCGGTATGCCTCTACGATAAGGCATTCCTATAATAATCAAATCTACTTCTTTTTCAGAGATTATATTTTTTATATTTAAAAAGACATATTCGTGATTTTTATTTTCAATAGTTCCATATGGAAAAGCAAATGTTCTAGTAGAATCAGAAACTGCTAATCCTATTCTTTTTGTACCAAAGTCTATAGATAAAATGGCTCCCATAAATTGTTTATTTGTTTTTTTTATTTATTAGATCGCTGACGAAACAACTCCCATAAAATCACATTAACAGAAGAAGCAAGATTTAGAGATTCCAGGTTATTAGACACAGGTATTGAAATGTTTTTATCTGAGAAACTTAAAATTTCATCTGAAAGCCCTCTCCCTTCATTTCCAAAAAGAAAAACCATAGGTATTTTATAATCTATGTCATTAATTCCAAGTACAGCTCCGGTAACTGCAGCAATTACTTTATAACCATGTTTTTTAGTACTTAGTAAAAATTCCTGAGAATCTTCTGCAAATAAGACAGGCATCCTGAATACTGCACCAGCACTGCCACGTATTACTTTAGTATTAAAACAATCAACGCTATTTTCTGATAAGACAACTGCACCTGCATCAAAAGCAAGGGAGGATCTTATTATTGTTCCAAGATTACCAGGATCCTGAATATCCTCCAAGAAAAGAACATTTTTCTTTAGCTGCATAACGTCTGTAAAACTATATTCTGGTTTACGAGCAAGAGCTATTATTAAATCATCATTATCAGGTTTATGTTTAGTTGTAAATAATGAAGAAATAAGTTCGTTATTCATAAAAGTTATTTTTGAATTCCCGCAATTATAATTTTTTAAGAGTGCTTTATTTGAGCTGCCTATAAAAATCTTTTCGATGGTTAAATTGCTTTTATTTGCTTCTTTAAAAAGCTTTTTACCTTCAATAAAAATCAATCCATTACTGGATTTTGAAATACTTTTTAATTCTTTATATTCAGGATTTTCCCGGCTTGTAATTTCTAAGTCCATTGAAATTTTAGTTGGTTTTTTGATTTGTAAGGATTTTTTCAATTAAATTAAAAAGTTCAATAGGACTAAATGGTTTTGTAAGAAAGTAATCTGTTCCTACAGAAATTGCCCAGTCTCTGTCAGCCTGCTGTCCTTTAGCAGTAAGCATAATTATTACAATACCTTTGGTTTTTGGATCATTTTTAAGTCTTTCACATACTTCAAATCCACTTAAACCCGGCATCATTACATCTAAGAGCAAAAGATCAGGCATTTCATTTTGTGCTTTAGTTAAAGCTTCCTGACCATCTGAAGCTTCTACTAAATCAAAAGATTTGTTTGAACTTAATGTAGCTCTTACAAGTAATCTTAAAGAAGGTTCATCATCTGCGATTAATATTTTAGGCATTTCTCTCTAGAAGTATTTGTTTTTATTTTTCCTTTTCTAATATCAGTGAATTTGAGTTTTTGAGAAACCCTGTACATCTTATTAAATGTCCTCCTATATAACTACCACATAAATTCTTTCTATTAATCATCTATATACATAAGTAAAGGGGTAACTCCAAATTTATTAATATAATACATAAAAATCCAAACTGTAATTATCACTGATTAAAGCTAAAATACAAGGATAATGAAGAATAATACTGATTTATTGCTTGGCTTTCACGGACACATTCCAATAGAATCATTAGAAAATACTGCTGAACCAGAAATAAGCAAGCACTACTTAAAATTACTTGAACTTCTTGAAACTCATCAAAATATAAAAACCACTCTTCATTTAAGCGGTAACTTAATTACCCATCTCGACAAAAAACTTTCTGATTTTTCAGGAAGATTGAGAACTCTGTTAGATAAAAGTCAGATTGAGCTTTTTGGTGGCGGAATTTATGAGCCTATTTTTCCATTTATCCCAAAAGAGGACAGACAAACACAATTACAATTAATGAACAGGCTTTTAAATCACATTTACGGATATACCCCCTATGGTGCATGGATTCCAGAATTCTCCTGGGAGCCTTCAATAGCATTAGAGCTGGCTAAATCAAGAATTCAATATACTTGTCTGTCAAAAGAATATTTCATTCGCTCAGGACTTGAAGAAAATGAATTATCCGGATATTACCTCACAGAAGAGGAGGGCAGAAAAGTTGCTGTATTTCCCATAACATATAAATTAGATGATTTAATGAAAAATGATTCACCTGAATCTGCCATAAAATATATTTCAGAAAATACCAATGATTTACATAATAAATTAATTGTTCTTTTTTATAACAGTCTAATTGATGATCCAGAAAAGCTTAAATGGATTGAAGGTTTACTTAAATCTTTGTCTAAAGAGACTGGATTATTGCAGACCAAATTATTTAATGAATATTTTCAGACCAATAAACCAAAAGGAAGGATTTACCTTCCTGACTTTCAGGATATTAAGTCAAAAAACATGGTCGGATCATGGAAAAATTTCCTTCTGAAATATCCTGAAGCAAATCTACTACACAAGAAAATGCTAAGGGTAAGCAAAAAAATAAATTCTGCCAAAGAAGGGAAATCAAGATTTAAAGTAATTAAAGAAATGATAAGCCAGGCTCAGGATTTGCTTTTAAAAGGTCAGTGCAACAATTCTTACTGGGATGCAAATATTGGTGGGATATATGCACCTCAGAGCCGGCACAACACTTATGCAAATCTTATTAAAGCAGAGAAACTTATTGATTCAGCTTCAAGACATGGCAGCAAATGGATTCAAGTTTCAGAAATTGACTATGACTGTGATGGAAATGACGAAATCATCATTGAAACTGAAACCCAAAATATTTATTTATCCCCGGCTCTAGGCGGCGCTATTCTTGAACATGATTACAGACCAGCAGATTTTAATTTAACAAATATAGTTTCCAGGAAAAAAGAACCTTATCATGCATCAAATGGTTCTTCGAATAATTCACCATCATTAACCTATGATTCTTACATTAAAGTAAATTTAATTGATCATTTTCTTCAAAATGGTTTAAAGCTGAATGATTGTTTGTTAAATAAATTTAATTCTCTTACCGACGAGATATTGCCTCCTTATAATGTTGAAAAGATTAAAGCAAAAGAAGAGACATGCAAAATCACTTTTATACACCCTGTTAAACTCACAAGATTCCCGGATACACCTGAGATTGAACTAAAAAAACAAATAAGCACAAGATCAGGTGAATCATCATTGTTTATTGAATATACTCTAATAAATAAAAGCAAAGGGGGAATTGATTTCACTTTCGGAGTAGAATTTAATTTGAGTATTACTCAAAGCCCTAATCAAGAAAATTATTTTTACCTGGAAGGAAATCAAAAAATAAAGACCTCAAATCCGTATCCTGATTCAGCCGAAGAAATTAAAGATATAAATCAAATATCCATGAGAGATAAAACTCATGGTTTTAATTTAACACTTTCATGTAATCTTCCATTTACACTTTATCGTTATCCAATTGAAACCCTGACAATGAATTCTAATAAACTTGAAAAAATAAACCAGGGCAATACTTTACTTTTCACCTGGAATATTATATTAGAACCAGAAATCCCTTTAGAAATTAATCTAAATCAAAACATATCATCCGAACAAGAAGACTTTTAAAAAATCATAAATGTATATATTAGGCGGAAAACTTAAAGGCAGAAGGCTTACTAATTGTAAAACAAAAAATATAAGGCCTGCTATGGCTCTTGTTAGAAAATCCATATTTGATACTCTTCAAGATTTTGTAATCGATGCAAACGTGCTGGATTTATGTGCAGGAACAGGAATTCTAGGGATTGAGGCTTTAAGTCGAGGAGCAAAAAAATTAACTGTTATTGACTCTGATAAAACTGCAATAAATTTAATTACTAAAAATCTTATGATTTGCAAATTAAATGCAGATGTAATAATGGGAAGCCTGCCCAAAATATTAAACAAAGTTATATCGAAGAATGAAACATATGAACTTATCTTTCTTGATCCCCCTTACGGGCAGGGTGGCTTTATAGAAAATATGCTTGATGTTATTTCTCAAAGTAATATCCTGGATAAAAATAGTTTAATTCTTATTGAACATGAAGCTAAATGTGAATTTTTAATTCCGGTTAATTTCAAATTGCACAAACAAAAAAAATATGGAAATACAATAATTAGCTATATAAAATATAAATAATTATTTCCTGTATAGTATTCCTCAAATGTATCGTAACTTATTGAACATTAATTTTAATTAAAGGCGAATAGACCAATTAAAATTAAGCCGTCTCATTATTTTGAAGGTTTACTATATAATGGAATCATGACTGTTGACACTCAATTTATCGGTAAAGAATATGAGCCTATAACCTATGTCATAGGAGAAGAGAAAATAAAAGAATATGCTTATGCAATAGGTGATTTAAATGAGCTTTATATTAATCCTGAGTTTGCAAAAAAATCCAAGTATTCATCAATAATTGCACCTCCAATGTTTGTTGTAGTTTTTGCAAAAGGAGCAATGGATAAATTATTTTCTGATAAAGAAGTAAATTTAAATATGTCCAGGCTGGTACATGGAGAACAAGAATTTAATTTTCATAAAATAATAAAAGCAGATGATACGATAAAAACCATAGGTAAAATAAAAAACATTTATTCAAAGAACAATAATGACTTTGTAGAATTACAAACCGACTCATTTAATCAAAAAAATGAACTTGTTGTCCAGGGATTATGGACTTTTATTATACGTGGGTAATTTTTATTTATTCACTCCTCTTATTTCTAAAAACAAGCTTAATAGGTACTCCGGAAAAATCAAATTGCTTTCTTAGTTCTTTCTCAAGATATTTTGTATATTGTTCACTTACAATATCTGAATTATTAACAAAAAATACTATTTCCGGAGGTTTTATATCTGCCTGAGTTACATAATATATTTTTAGTTGCTTTCCTTTTTTACCTGGCGGCGCAGAAAAAAGTACTATCTCCTCAATGGTTTTGTTTAATTTTCCAGTAGATATGCGTCTTTGATAATTTTTATACACTTCATCAATAAGATCCCAGACCTTGTTTATGTTCTTTCTTTCCAGCGCACTTGTAAAAAGGATTTTTGAATAATTAATGAAATGAAGAAAATCTAAGATTTCTTCTTCTAACTCATTCATCGTACTTGATGTTTTTTGTGAAATTAAATCCCATTTATTCACAAGTATGATTGAAGGTTTGTTTCTTTTTTTTATGAGAGCAGCTATTTTTTGATCTTGCTCAGAAATACTGAACGTGGCATCCACTATAAGTAATACAACATCAGCTTTTTCAATTGCAGAGATAGCTCTGGTAGTAGCATATCTTTCCACTACAGATGAAACTTTTGATTTTCTTCTTAGCCCTGCAGTATCAATTAAAATATATTCTTTGTTATTTACTTTAACTTTTGTGTCAATGTTATCGCGGGTAGTACCAGGAATGGGTGTAACAATGGATCTTTGTTGTCCAAGAATACAATTTAATATGCTGGATTTTCCAACATTTGGTTTGCCTATTATTGCAATTTTTAACAGTTCTTCTTCCTTTTTAATTACTTTTGAAGACGATGCAATTTCATCTAAGATATCAGCAAGCCCGCTTGAACCACTAATCGCAGAAATAGGATAAGGATCTCCATAACCTAAAGAATAAAATTCATAAACCAGCGGCTGTTGTTTTTCACTGTCAATTTTATTAACTGCAAGAAATATTTTTTTATTATTTTTGATTTTTCTTAAAAATTCTGCAATTTTTTGGTCCTGGGCAGTTATACCTTCTCTGCCATCGACAAGAAAAATAACAAAATCTGATTCATCTATAGCACTTGAAACCTGTTTTTTTACTTCCAAATCTATAATATCCTCAGAATCTTTCCTTCCTGTCAAACCACCTGTATCAATTAATGTAATTCCTTTTCCATTCCACTCCACATCTGCATATATGCGATCTCTTGTAACACCAGGCATATCATCAACAATGGCTTTTCTTTCTTTCAGGAGACGGTTAAATAATGTAGATTTACCTACATTAGGTCTTCCTACTACTGCTACTTTTGTATATTTGTTTGGCATAAGGATGAAATTAAATTATAAACCGACTTCCCTTTAATTTCACTATCCCTGTAGCAAGTCCACGGGGTATTTCGCAAAATTAATAACTTCGTTACTGATCGTCAGATTTGGAAGTCGGTTTGAACTTGCTCATTGCTCAACACTTATTGTAAAATAATTTCATGTCTATTAAGCTGAAATACAAACAATCTGAATTTGAAACAAATTGTATTATATGGGACAGAGATTCATTTTTTGTTGATTTTAACTGTTACTGGTCAAGATTAACCGCATTAATAGCACAACATATTGCTGAACACACGACAAATAACTGGGGAAATTTTAATCTTATCAGAACAAAAACCATAAAGCTGCTTGGAATTGACTCTGAGAAAGGTACAGCTGAAAGTTCATCACCGATTAAAATTCTGCCGTTAAATATTTTCCCATATTTACTTGCTATTAATTTAAAAGAAGTCTTACAAGATAAAAGCATTGATGAGTTAAATTGTTTATTTAGAATATTAATAGACAAATCACTGAAAGAATGCCAGTCATATATTAAGTCTTCTGTTCTATCTAAAAATATTGGGATAATAAAAGAATTAAACAAAAAAACAAAACAAACATTAATCACAAATGATTCAAAAGAAAACAATGATTTATTTCTTAATGAATCGGGTTTAATAAATTACATAGATGAAAATTATCCCTTGGTGTTTAAAGAACAGCTTAACTATATTCTGGATGAAAAAACAATATTTCTTACAAATAATCTTTTCCTTTATGATTCCTTTCTAAAGCAAGATATTAAACAGATTCTACTTATAGAAGATATTGGCTTAGTCTCATTTGAAGACACTACGATAAATAATTTAATTGAGATAAATGTTGACGGTGCCTCCAGAGGGAATCCAGGAGAAAGTGCAATTGGAATAGTTTTTACCAGAGACAACAAAATCATCGATGAGGTTTCAGAATACCTAGGAATTCACACTAACAATTATGCTGAATATACTGCTCTGATTCGTGCCCTGGAAATAAGCAAACAAAAAGAATATAAAAACATTGAAATATTTTCAGACAGTGAGCTTGTCACCAAACAAATAAATAAGATTTATAAAGTCAAAGATGCCGACATAAAAGAACTATTCGATAAAGCTCAAGCTCTTATAAAAGGATTTAATTCGTTCAGCATAAAGCATGTTTTAAGAGAAGAAAATCTTAAAGCAGATAAATTAGCTAATAATGCTTTAAACAAAGAACTTTCTTCTAAGAAACAATGACTATTTTTCAATTTCTATTAATCCGTTAGTAATTACCTGCTCACCTTTTTGATTTTCAGCATTAGCTTCTATGGTAAAAAGATTATTTTCTTCTTTAGCAACTTTTCCTTCTATGGTTAATTTATCCAAAGGCCTTACTACATTACGAAATCTTACCTTAATTTTTTTTACTTTTTGCGGGTCTTCATTTTGTACTATTGCACGATAAACATAAGCCATGGTACATAATCCGTGAAGGATTTTTCCGCCAAGTCCGACTTTTTTCGCAAATTCATCATCTAAATGTATTGAGTTAAAATCTCCAGATGCACCAGCATAATAATAAGATCTGTACTTGTCAATTTCAATTTCAAATGGTTTTATTTCTACCCCGGTTTTATAATTCATATTTCCTCTTTTCTTATTCTGGATTGTTTATCGGTAAAAGTCCTGATTTTCTTATAGTTTCCTGACCTTTTCTACTAAGCACCCACTTCATAAAGTCCTGAACTTTTTTTGATTGTTCTGATCGGGTAACTAAATACAAATAATGTGACAATGGGTAATCACCATAACGAATAGCAGTAGCATTTAATTTTTTTTCTTCAAAAGGAGCAAAACCTACTGAATCCTCAAAGTTTTTAATATTTAAGTATTTAACTTTCAGATTATCCCAGGGATGATTTGTGGAATTTATAAAGCTAACAGCACCTTCATTATCTGAAACGATTTTAATTAATTCTTCATGTGAATTACTTCGAGTAACTAAATCCGGGAAATCATTACCTCTTAGAATTCTATTTATAACAAAATCATTTGTCCCACTACCGGACTCTCGTGCAATCGGAACAATTTTTATATTTTTTCCATTTAAAGCCTGCCAGTTGGTAATATTGCCATTAAAAATATTTTCAAGATTATCAAGACTGATTTCATCTAAGGGATTATTTTTATTTACAAGAATTACCAGAGCATCAAGAGCCACTCTATATTCTGCCAGTTCAAAACCACTTTCTACAGCATTTTGCTGATCCAGTAAACTTATCGGCCTGCTTGAATTCGCGATATCAATTTCACCATTAATTAAATTATCTATGCCTGAATTTGAATCAGAGTAATATAAATCAATACTATATTTAGGATAATCTTTGCAAAAACCTTTTTGTAATTTTTTAGATAAAACAATAAGGCTGCTTGAGCCTGATATTTTTAATTTATCAGGCTCCTTATCAATAAAATTTGATTTTTTTATTTTGTGATTTGATTTGGTATTTCTCAGAAAATCATTACTTAATACCTCTTCATTTGCAATGCTGTTTTTTAACTTTAAAAATAAATTTAATGAAAAGGTGTTGTCAGTATAAAAATATTGAAATACTAAAAATAAAACCGTTATACAAGCAATAACAAAGGTTGCTCCAATAAAACCAATTACAAACGAATTCCCTCCATCCGGCAAATTAGAAACATTTTTTTGATTTACGGAAGGGGCTGAATAAGTTTTTTTGCTCAGTTGTTTTTTTACCTCATCTATAGCATTTAGTATCTGATTTGCTACTTCATGCTGGGGAAGATTTAATTTTTTTGCTATTTCCTGCTCGGATAAGTTTTGAAAAAACCTAAGTCCAAATATCTCTTTTCTAGGCTCAGGGAGAAATGCCATGGCATTTCTTATATCTTCTTTTAACTTTAGAATCTCACTTATTGTGGTTTTATCAAACTTTTCAGAAGGTTGAAAGTTTAAAATAATCTCAATGGATTTTTCTTTTAGCTCATCTTGAGGTTTTATATCCTGCATGATGAGTTATATTTTAACGAAAAAGATTGTTTATTTGGCAAAAATATCTTAAAACCAATTCTTTTGAAAAAATGATTGTTATATCTGTCCTAAATCATGAAATTTAGCTGATTCTTTTTCTTTAATAAAATCTGGAACCGCGGGTTGATTTAAATGATAAGTCTTACAAGTGAGTTCAATTAATGATGTAAGTGTTTCAAAAGAAACATAATCTTTCCATTCATAATTGTAAAAATCTTCTATTTGTTTTCTGTTAATTGACAAAGCTTTTTAAACATTTCCAAGTGGAGTAACATCTCCATCAGGTCCTTTATAGTTAATACCCTTGTCTAATTTTTGAAGAGCAAGTTCCGCAACTCTGGGATCTGTTTTTCCAGCTTTAACTCGATTTCCAAAGAAATCTCCTGCAAATTGCCTTACGGCTCTAAGCGGATCACTTTTCGGTGACGTTTTAGATGTTTCAGGTGCTTTTTCCCGGCCTTTTACTTTAGGAGTTCCTACAGTAGCATCTAATTTCTTTGATTCAAAATTTCCATCTGCTCTTCTGATCATGACATCCTCTTTCTTTATATTTTACTTTTTACTTTTTACTTACCACTGTTAACCTTTATTTAACCTTAGACCATATTCATACGCTTATATAAAGAAAGAGGGGGTAAAAAGTTGATAGTGAAATTATTAAATTTCTCAAGATACTGTAAATCTTAATAATCAACAAAAAAGGCTGTAGAGACAGGGTTACCCTGTCTCTACATGGATTATCAATTAATCACCAGGTATTGCGTGTTATACCTGCATGGCTTGTAAGTCGTCTTTTTTACGTTTATTTTCATTCTGCCTGAGAGTGTCAATAGCTCCATCGATTTGGTTTGTAAATGCCAGAGAAATAGCTAGCTGAGCATGTCTCACCTTTGCTTCATGAGCAATATCTGCCATATCTGCTAGTGCCTGACCATAGATTCTTTGGCTTGTAGTATTACCTATAAACTTACCTATAGAATTTCCAATTGCAAAGCCTAAAGGCATTCCTGCTGGTCCACCTAAGGTTCCTATAGCCATTCCAAGTCCGGAAGCAACAGCACTTATTCTTTTCTTTAGTTGGGCAGCTTTGACTTCATACTGCCCGCCTTGTGCCAGTGAATCCATATAATCTTGAAAGTTTGCATTGAGCATTCCTTCATATTGATTTCTTGTTGAAGAATTATTTACATATAATTCTGTCAAGGTTGCTGGTTGCGTAATATACATGATTACTCTCCTACATTATTCCAATGGGTATTATTAGTCTTTAATTAATTCCCATGCTTTTTTCATACTGTCTTTTTCTTCTTTAATTACATTGAACCAGAATTCTTCTTTTTGCAACTGGTTACCCATTTGAGCTCTTGCAATTGAAAGAACATGCCTTGCAGCATAAGGATCTCCATAGCCAAGTATGGCTAACTGAACAAGCTGTTCAGCAAATGTATTGTCTTGCTGAGCTTGAGCTGTTCCTTCTTGAGCTGATGCTAATTCTGACAGTGGATTGATATAACTTATAATTGGCATAACTTTATCCTCTTGTTTTATTACCCTATATACTGATAACTATTCGTTGCTGACGAACACAGGTATTAACTCAAATAATGGTTAAATTAAGGTTATCAAAAATATTAATTTTTTTTAATGGCTATATAAAACGCCTCCCTTCAAATCGACTATCTCTGGAGCAAGCTCACAGAGTCTTTCGCCGATTTGAGCCATGGGCATCGGGAGGCGTTAGTAAGGAGGCGTTTTGTTGCTACTCGCTCACATCTCCGGGAGCAAGCTCCCGAGTTTTTCGCTCGGGCGCAATAAAAACAAAAAACACACGGTTTTTTGCCGTGTGTTTTTCTTGTTCTTTTTACAAGAGATATTATTATGCTCTCTTGAAGAGATCGTGTGTATCTTTTTCTGCTTGTTTGTTGGCGTCGACGATTTGGTTCCAGAATTGCTCTGCAGTTCTTAATTCACCTTCATAAGCTCTTGCTTGATAAAGGGCATTTCTTACAGAGTTTGCATCTGTTGGACCTCTTTCACCTACTGGCGGTGGTCCGCTTCCGTCAAAGTTAATATCATCTCCTAAGATAAGAGCTGTTAACAGTGCTTCTAAATCTTTTACTCGTTGTTCAGCAACTGCAATTTTTCCTCTGATTTCTGCTAAACGTTCACTTGGGTTATTACTACCGTTATTAGGATTTAAGTGCCCTGGTATTACATATAAAATAAACATATTTATTCCTCCTTGTACTTATAGAGTCATTGCTCTATTTTTTCCTTATTTATAATAAACAACTTGTAAAACTTGTATTCTACATGTCATCTTGCAGGATTAAACACATACACGGTTAAAAAAAGGTAATAGTCATTCTCGTAGAAATATTAAATTTTTTTAATGTAGTATTTTATCTGCATTTAGCCTGCTTTTCTCACTTATTCGGCAAAATAATAACTTGAAAAATAGGGTTTTCCCTATTTTTCTCTAAGGCTTCAAGATGAAACATATATCATCAGGGGGTAACTATAGAAAAAACATACTAAAGGAAGGGTATTTATGAATAAGCGGTAGTAAAAATAGACTAGAAAAAATGCTTTCAAAAAAAAGAATAAAAATTGCCATTTTCACATTACTTGCTTTACTTTTATGTAGTTCTAACATTTGCCTAATGTCACAGGCCAAAAAAAATAATGTTCTAGAAAGGCTTGAATTTGAAAAAGCTGAAATTAATACAAGTATTGTTGATCCTACTAAAAACATATTAAGAATATTAAATGCAAGCGACTTAAACCCAACAGTAACTATAAAGCCTTCTAAAAAAACCCTCCTTAATGCAAAACCTGTAAATGTTGATGGATACCTTGAAAGTGACAACACCCTTTCAGTTGATCTTACAAAACTAGGACCTGCAAATCTTTTACCAAAAGGTATTTATTTTATTACAGCAAAAAGAGGAAAGCAAAAATTACAAGGACAATTTAACATTGTACCAGCATCACTTATACTTGGAAAACTAAGAATACCTGTTCCTGCTTCAGATGAAACTTTTGCAAGAGTTAGAAGATATCAATTAACAAATAATGCAGATGCAATTAATGATTTAGGGTTTGATGCAGAAGCAACAATTATTGTTCATGACAGCACAAGCAAAGATATTAAAAAACCTGCAGAAGGAACCACGCCAATTAAAGTACCATTAAATCTGACTATAGAAGAAGATGAAAATGGTAACGAAAAACTTTATTACACTGCTGATACTTTTACAAGTATTGATGCAGACGTTAAAATTACTGGTAATCCTATAATTGAAGCAATATTTAAAACACCTTTAGTAAAAGGAGGATTGCCTAAGGAAACTTCTTTATTATCAGCAGTTCCTTTAAGCAAAACAGATCCTAAAAAGAACATAAATACTGAAAGTAACATTAATCCAGAAGAAGATGCCATTGCAAAAATTGTTCTTGCTACAAACACATTAATTCAAGACAAAACAAATTTAATAAACTTAAATCCGCTTGATAATACTATTATTCAGCTTAAAGGATTGACAAGTGGGTTAACTCAAAATGCTGATTCAATCCCTGAATCTGTTGAATTATTGACAACTGCATATAGAGCTCTTGGTACGGGGGTTGCTAAATCAGTAAGTAGTGGAATAGCAATCAATGATAAAAGTCTGGAAGCAGAAATATCTTTAAATATTACTGGGATTGGTCCACTTGTTATAAAAGAAGACTCTGCCTCTGCAAATAATTCTGCCAATATTAAACAACTTACAGAAAAACCCGATCCTTATGCTGTAGGTACTGTTGATAAAGATTTTTTACCGTTTGAAGTTGACGAAAAACTTTCTCTTGAATTACTTGAAAAAACTGGAGGACTTCCAATTGGCTCAATTAAAGCAATTACAGACGGTCAAAATCCAGTACAACTAATAAAAGAAGAAAAACAAATTGCATTTGAATTACAGGAGGAGAAATCTATAAATGAAATATTATCTATCAGAAATGCAATTCAAAATGGAACCATCCAGGGAGATTTAAACACTATAAACAAGCTTCCTTTATTACCAGGGGTTATTGTAAATAACATTAAAGAAATCACTGACCTAGCAAAAAATGAATTTGGGAATAATTCTTCATTTACAATTCCTGTATATCCAGGAGCTGTCTTAAACGGAGATAAACCTGATTTTGGTTTATTTGAATACTATCCTGGTGCTATTGTATTAAATTCTGAATTAACTAAAATACAAAGTATAAAAATCATCTCCGATGTTTCTTATGAAGGGCCATCAATCAGCTCACTTGCTGCTTCTAACGATATTACAGTTATACCTACTGCTCTGGGAAAATTTATTACTGACGGAGCAAAGGTTGTTTCTCTAAGTGGGTTTGATCCTGCAGAAGACAAAGTATTTGTAGTCTCAGCATCAGGTACTACACAAGTTCCTACATTTTTAAAAGCATTTAATCCATCAGTGCAAGGTACCACATTTTTAAATTCTTTTGGTATGAGTAATTTTATACAAAACTCCGCTGCATCATTTACAAATATTTTCGGTAGTGATGCTCCTCCGCAATTAACAAATTTAGCAGGCAATTTTACAAATAAACCTGATTTTTTACCATCAGCTGGAATTAAGACCATTAATGATGTTATAGGTGACTTTCAACCTGGACAAACAGATTTAGAAACTCTCTTTGGGGGAGGTGGAACAAATCTATTCGGAGGTGTAAAAAGTCCCAAGCCACCTGTAAAAGATCCTATTAATAATCCAAGTGATGCACAACCTTCTACAGGAGGTGGAAATAATAATACTTGTCCTCAAAATTGTGTTGAGAAAACAAACACAAATACATGTGAAATTCTAAATTATGTAGAATCAGGAAATTGTTGCTGTCCCCTTACAAATAACACAGGAAATGACCAAGGTAATGATAACAACAACAACAATCCAACCATAACTAACTGTCCGCAAGATTGTACGATTAAACCATTACCTGATACAGGACTAACATGTGGAACTTATAATCAAAATGAAGTGAACGGGTGTTGTTGTCCTAAAGACAATGCTGTTAAATCCTGTCCGACTGGCTGTGCAAGTGTGTCATCAAGCATAACTACATGCCCATCAAACCAAACTAAAATTGATAACTGTTGCTGCCCTAAAGACTCTACACCAGCTACTGGTGGAGGTGGGGATACATCTAAAAGTTGTGCATCAGGATGTTCTAAAAATAATGCTACAACCAGCTGCTTAGAGCAAGGCTATCAACAAGGTATTAATAATTGTTGTTGCAGTGGCGGTGGA
>MFRM01000022.1:50758-51696 GCA_001784555.1 Candidatus Melainabacteria bacterium RIFCSPHIGHO2_02_FULL_34_12
TTGTGTAGTTAAGATAGGTGGAACTTGTAAGGTTCCATATCCATTTATATCAGGAGAATGCTGCTGCGCTCAGCAACAACAAGGCAATGCTACGAATGGCTCAGCTGCTGGTACAGGTGCTCTTAGAAGTAAAAACAAATAGCCTAATATTTTAATATCTACTTTTAATATTTGAAAATTTGATTATGAAGGAGCGTAATACCCAGTGGCTTGCCACGGGGATATAAGCGACGAATAACAAACCGACTTCTCCGCTGACTGGTAACAAAGTCATTAACTTCGCGAAATACCCTGTGGGCTTGCCCCAGGGATAGTGAAGTTAAAAGGAAGTCGGTTTATAAGTAGAGACGTTATTTGCGATTTTTACTTGAATTTATCGAACTTATCTTAAATTCTTAAAAAGGACTAGGATTATTGCTAGTAGCCAATAAGCAGTAGTTTTATATTAGAATTAAAGCATGAACTCTGAACAAATCAAAACCACATTTGTCGTTGCTGATGATCACCCGCCAATACGAGCTTTCAGCAAAAAAATCTTAGAAGAAAATTTTCCGAATTGTAGTGTTCTTGAAGCAGACACTGGTCAGAAAGCTATTGATTTAAGTTTAAGGAATAAGCCTTCACTGGTAATTATGGATATTGCCATGCCTGATTTAGATGGGATTGCAGCAACTCAAAGAATTGTTCAGGATTTGCCTCAAACCGGTGTTGTAATTTACTCAAATTACGGAGATGAGGTTTATGTTCGAAAAATAAGACAAACTGTACCTGTAGACAGAGCATTTGCATATGTTTTAAAAACCGCAAGCCAGGAACAATTTACACAAGCAATCAAGCAAGTCTATTCAGGAGAAGTCTGGCTGCATCCTGATGTTCAACAGGTAGTATGGAAATTAAATGTTACTAAAAAGACTACCCAGCTTACTGAAATTCAACAA
>MFRM01000023.1:0-16325 GCA_001784555.1 Candidatus Melainabacteria bacterium RIFCSPHIGHO2_02_FULL_34_12
CTGTGACGAAGCTCTGAAGGGTACCTGTCCGCCAAAGGACGGATCCGCCTCTGGCGGACAGGCGACAGGACCTGCAGTGAAGGAATGAATGTTGATTAATTTATTTGACATTCTACTAGGTATGAATGTAACCTAAAGTATCATTTAGTCCAAGATTAAAAAAAATTTATCAAATCATGTAACCTAGGGTTTCAGTTACATAAATTATTCAGCAATTTGTTCTTGAACTAATAAGCTTAATTCCATATACTTTTTCTTCACCATAATTCGTAGTAGTTATGAGAAAGGAGAAAAAATGAAAAATATAATTTCAGCAATAGCCTGCATGATGTTTCTTTTAAGTCCTGCAATTGCCAATGAAGGAGATGTTTCAGCACCTCTTAAATTAGGCATTCAGGAAGTCCATGCTGCAACTTTGGATCAGAACGAAAACGAAAAACCAAAGAAAAAGAAAGCATCAAAAAAGGGACACAAAGCCAAAAAAGCAAAAAAAACATCAAGCAGAAATTGATGACCTTGTAGAGGCGTATTACAATACGCCTCTATTACAAAAAACTAAAAGGAGAAAAATTATGTCAGCGCAAAATCAGGTTACATTAATCGGTCGTTTAGCTAGAGATCCGGAAATTGACGAGGTAGGAAAAGATAAAAAATATAAAAAAGCAAATCTATGCCTTGCTGTAAGAAATATAAAAAAGAAATTTAAACCCGGTGAAAAAGAAATCGATGCAGATTTTATCGATGGAATAGTTGCATGGGGAAAGCAGGTTGATTTTGTGGAAAACTATCTAACCAAAGGAAGAATGATAGTAGTCCATGGAGAATTAAGACCTGACAGATGGAAAGATAAGGAAAATAAAAATCACTATCGTCTGACTGTAATTGCTAATTCAATTCAATCCCTTGATTCAAAGAAGAAGAAAGAATAAAGTTCTATTAGAGCTAACCAAATAATCAAAGTCTTATTTGCACAGAAGGTCCAGCTTCACTCTGTACCTTGAGCAATTCTTTTGCATCTTTTGTAAGAGACGGCACCTTATAACTAAAATATATTCCTGTAATAAAACATATTACAGCCCCAATCATAACTGCAAAAGAAACACCCATTTTCTGAGCAAGATAGCCTATCACTAGGCTGCCTAAAGGATACATGCCCATTAACATAGTAGAAAAAAGGCTAATTACTCTTCCACGCAAATTATCAGGAGTAAGTGCCTGAAGAAGGGTATTACTGCCTGCAAAAATTACTATAAAGTTAAATCCTGAAATTAAAAGCAAGATGCCTGAAAGAACAAAGCTTTTAGATATTGCAAATATAAGTAAACTAATGCTGCCTGTCAGCGCACAAGCTGCAATAATTTTTTTTATTCCAATGACATGTTTTCTTGAAGCTAAAAATATAGCTCCACTAACTGCTCCAAGACCTGAAAGCCCGCTTAAAATACCCAACCCACGTGCTCCGCTGTGAAGCACCTGATCACTAAAAATTGGCATAAGAGAAGTAAATGAAACTCCCCAGAAGCTAAATGCTCCCACCATCATAAGTAAAGTCCTAAGAGGTTTATTTTCCCATGCAAATAAAAGCCCTTCTTTTAAATGTTTAATGGCTGAAGAAGATTTTTTAATTATTTGTTCATTAATTTTTGCAAGAAGAAGAAATGTAATTATGGGCACATAACTAAAAACATTTAATAAAAAACATAAACCTTCTCCAAAACCAGCTATTAAAAATCCTGCTACAGCAGGTCCTATCATTCTTGCACCATTAAACATGGAAGAATTCAGTGCAATGGCGTTAGTAAGATCTTCTTTTGATATTAAAAGAGGAATTAAAGACTGCCTGGCAGTCATATCAAATGAATTTGCAATGCCCAGAAAAATAGCCAGAAAAAATATATGCCATTCATTAATTACATGTGTAAAATAAAGTACAGTAATAACAATTCCATGCACTAGGCACATAGTCTGTGTAATTAATAAAATATTTTTTCTCTTAAAGTGATCAGCTGCTACACCAGCAATAGGCGCTAGAAATATTGCAGGAATTGCCCCTGCAAAGCTAACTGCACCCAGGAAAAATGCAGATTCCGTTAATCTGTAAACCAGCCAGCTCTGTGCAGTGCCCTGCATCCATGTCCCTACAAATGATAAAAACTGCCAGAAAAAATAATAGCGGTAGTTTTTATGTCGGAATGCACGTGAAATATTTCTAATCAATGTCATAGATTCTTAGACATCATTCAGTTTAATATGTTGCAAAAAAAATTATAGAAAAAAGATAAATTATTATTTAAGTGCAACACCATTTGCATAGCAAGAAGATTCGGTATAGCCATCTGAAGGCTCTCCAGATAAAGGTACTCTTATCTGGGAAATAGCACTAATAAGTGAGCTTAAAAGTCTGGCATCACCATTTGATGGACTTCCATTCCTTGCAATATAAAGACCAACTGTTCCTGCAACATAAGGAGATGAAAAACTTGTTCCTGATAATGAGCTAGTGCCACCACCAAGTGCAGTTGAAAGTATGTTTACTCCAGGAGCAATAATATCAACCTCAGAACCAAAATTACTGAAAGATGCCCATTTATCGTTTCCTTGAATACCATCGCGATCATCAAGTGCCGATACACTAATTGCTTCAGGATACATTGCAGGTACTGCATTACTTTCAGTCACATTTACTGATTCATTTCCAGCAGCTACAACTACAACTACACCTGCATTTACTGCTCGCTGAACTGCCTGATGTAGAAGATTACTTGCATTTATAAAAGATTGAGTAGGATTTGTTCCACCAAGAGCACCTAGGCTTAAATTTGCAACACTAATAGTACCTGTTCCAGTTACATAATCAAGCCCTGCTATTATCCAACCAAAACTTCCACTACCTGTTCTATCTAAAACTTTGACTGAGACCAGAGCAATCTGTGAACCTACCCCTAATACTCCAATATTATTATCAAGTGCTGCTATAACACCTGCTACATGGGTTCCATGTCCTTTAATTCCTTTAGCAGTATTATTGTCATTTCCACTTGTACCATCATTAGTAAAATCCTTGCTCAGAGAAATATTCACCATTAAATCTGGATGACTAAAATCTATTCCTGTATCAAGCACAGCAACCTTCACTCCAGAACCTTCATTTGTAGTATTTAGTTCTGCATCAATCCAGTTTATACCGGTAGGTATAATTTGACCTGATGATGTTGTAGAACCACCACCCATTCCAGGGTTACCAGGTTCTGAAGGCTTATCATTTGCAGAAATTGTAAAATCCTGAACTAAATTTTTTACATCAGGATCATTCTGAAGATCTTTTTCTTTTCCTGGAGGAATTATGACTTGTGCACCTTTTAAAACATGGTTATAAATATTCAGATTATGCAAACCATGTTTATTAGCTAATTTAACTGCCTTTGTTACAACATCTTCTTCAGTATCATTGAATTCAATAATATATTGATTTGGAATTGGCTGGCTAAAATTTCCTTCTTGTGCATAAGCCTGATTAAAAAATCCAAGAACTAAAATAAAAGTTAAATACAAAATTTTGAATTGCATAAGTTTACCTACCTTGATTACCTTAATAGTATTTATTGTAGCCCTTTTACAAAGGATTAATATGTATCTTGCTAATTTAATGATAATTAAACTAATTCGTTAAAATCTTTGAGCCTAATTCTATTATAAAAATCTCCAAATCTTTCACCTGATTTACATTTGCTGTGATATTCACGGATTAGCTGTGCAATTTCACCAGCCAGATTTTTTCCTGCAACACTTTCCTTATATGTTTTATTCAGCCTGGTCCCGTTAAAATCCCCGCCAATATAAATATTATATTTATCAGTGCTCATTCCTATAATTCCAAGCTCTGCTACAGGAGGTCTGGAGCAGGAATTTGGACATCCACTCATTCTAATAGAAATCTCTTCATCTCCAAAACCCATTTCTTCCAGCTCATCCATAACACCAGGAAGTGCACGTTCAGCCTCAGCCAATGCCAGACCACAGGTAGGCAATGCTACACATGCCATAGAGTTTCTTCTTATTTTTGAAACTATTTCTTTTGTAAATATTTTGTGTTTCTGAACAAGTTGATTAATTTCTTCTTTATCTTCTTCATTTATGTTAGTAAGAATAATGTTTTGCTGCGGAGTAAGCCTGATATCAGGTTGAAATTTTTCAATTATTTCTTTAAGTCCTGATTTGATTTTTCTTCCGTCCTGATCACAAATTCTTCCGTTTTCAATAAATAGTCCAAGATACCATTTCCTATTCCCATTGTTTTGCTTATTCCAACCCAGATGGTCACAGGTTCTGTAGGATGCTACAGGCATAGGTTTATCAAGGCAAACCCCTACACGTTTCTCCAGTTCAGCTTTAAACCAATCCAGCCCCCTGTCATCTATCAGATATTTCATCCTGGCATGTTTTCTATTTCCCCTACTACCATAATCTCTCTGAATAGTAACTATTTTTTCAAGAGTGTCAATTAATTTATCAGGAGTTACAAAACATAATTCAGTAGCCAATCTTGGATATGTTTCAGGTTTATTGTGATGATGCCCAAGTCCACCCCCAATGAGAAGGTTAAATCCCTGTAACTTCGCCCCTTCGCCCACTCGCCCTTTCACCGATTCGATTATAGCCACCACACCTATGTCCTGTGTAAATAAATCTATGCAATTATCCTGTGGTAAAGCTAAACCAATTTTAAATTTTCGAGGCAAATACGTTTTTCCATAAAGAGGTTCTTCTTCTTTTGCCGATTTGCCGTCTCGCCCCACCGCTGGTACCTTCTCATCATCGATCCATATTTCATAATATGCTTTTGTATTTGGCAAAAGATGATTTGAAATTTCTTTAGCAATATTATTTAAATTGATTGAATATTCAGGATCTATATCACAGACTGGGCATGCCATTACATTCCGCACAACATCACCGCATCCGCCATATGTGGTAATTAAATTTTTATTTATTTCATTTAAAGTCTTACGAAGATTTCCTTTAATTATTCCGTGAAACTGGATAGTTTGACGCGTAGTAATTCTTAGAGTTTTATTTGAATACCTGTCACAAATTAAGTTAAGTTTTAAATATTGATCGGCCGTTAACTGCCCTCCGGGCAATTTAGTTCTAATCATAAAAATGTATTCTTTTTCTAATTTCTTAGCTACTCTCTCCTGTCTGGTATCTCTGTCATCCTGCTCATAGACTCCATGAAATTTAAGGAGTTTTCCACTGTCAGAGCTAAAATGAGCAGTATCTTGAGAAAGTTCTTCTTTAATAGTCCCTCTTAAATAATTGCTGTTTTCTTTGACTATTTCTTCTTTGGTTTTCTTTTCTTCTTCTTTTTCTTTAGCGTTACTCATAATTATGTGATTTATCCTAACATGCAAAATCTACTAAAATTTTAGACACAGACAAAGTCCCTAAGCTATGTAGTTGATGTTTCATTAATTGCTTTCAAAAATACCTTATTTTTAATTAATTCTTAATCATAATCTTTTAGGATTGATGAATTCAAAGCTGATTTAATTAAGTTTCAAAACAACAGGAGAAAAATATGGAAACCAAAGCTCAAGAAGGTGTGATATTTGACACATCATTTGTACAAAGACTTACAAACCTTCCAATAAGCAAAAGAGAGAAAGAAATACTTGTTCATCTTGGTACAGGAAAGACCAACAAGCAAATCGCAGATACATTGTCACTCAGTACATCTACAATCAGAAATCATATTTCAAATATATTCACCAAACTTAAAATTTCAAATAGAGCACAAGCAACAGCAATTGCAATTTATTCAGGCTTAATTACTCCTGAAACATTTATAGAAGAAGGAAGATTTCTAAAAACCTAAGCTACAGTTATCATTTTATTAAACGTCAATAGTACTTTTATCTATTAAAGTATTTATTAAAAATGTTTTCATTCGATTTAAATACTTTATTAAACTATGTAAAGGAAATCTTACTTAGGTATGAGATCTTAGTAGTTCCTTAAACAATTATTTCTAGTATCTTTATCATGACTTAATTATATGATCTTTGCAAGGAGAGAAAGACAAAATGGACATCAAAGAAAAAAATCTACTTGATCTGGGTTTTGTAAATAGAATGTCTGATTTACCTAGAGAGCTTCCCATAACAAACAGAGAGAAGGAAATTCTGATACATCTGGCCCAGGGGAAAACAAACAAAGAAATCTCTCAACTGCTTGTACTAAGCACATCAACAGTTAGAAATCACATCTCAAGTATTTTTATAAAACTCAGAATATCAAACCGTTCACAGGCAACTGCAATTGCTATATATGCTGGTTTATTAAATTCCAAAGCAATGGAAGAAGAAATGAAGACTAGCTAGATTTTTGCTTTATAAACATCACATTTTGCAATTGCTCTGTCTTCCTCAAAAATCACATCCGGTCTTAAATTAAATCTGCACCTAATTCCCGGCATGTATGGTTTCTGGGCAACAAAGTATTCACATTTACTACAGAGATCATATCTGGCAGTAGTAGTAGCCTTACGACGCCAGGGATCAGTGGTTATTTCACTTGCAACATCTTCATTTAGATCGGTCATAGTGTTTTTTCGTCAAACGTTAGATGGGTAGGAATAAATCCTGCCTCTACGCCTATACTACGATATTTTAGTTACTAATGCTTTTAATCCAAGTAAATAGCTCTCTTTACCAAAACCAGTAATTTGTCCGACTGCTACAGGTGCTATCAATGATTTATGCCTGAATTCTTCCCTCGAATAAATATTAGACAGATGTACTTCTACTGTTGGTATTTTTACTGCCAGTAGTGCATCACGTATAGCAACACTGGTGTGTGTATATGCAGCAGGATTTATTAGTATTCCTTTAATTCCATTTTTACTTGCTTTCTGAATGAAGTTTACAAGTTCACCCTCAATGTTTGATTGTTTTATTTCAAGCTCAGCATTGATTTTTTTTGCTTCATTTTTAAGTTCATTATTTATTTTTTCAAGACTTATTTTTCCATAAACATTTTTTTCTCTTTTACCCAGCATATTTAAATTTGGTCCGTGTAAAACCAATAATTTAATTACTTTAGAGCTGGATTTTTTTTTCTTTGGCATAGGAACATTATAACGTCTCATGTCATTGCGAGCCCTCCGAAGGAGGGTGAAGCAATCTCGATCGAATTTGCGTATATAGCTCGGGATTGCGGAGCCTGTCCCGAGTGAAGCGAGGGATCTCCTCGCAATGACAAAGACGTGTTATCTTATTCAAAAGGAGGAAACAAATATGTCAGCTTTAAAAAATGTGTCCAATGAGGAGAAATTAAAAGCTACAAAAGATATTGTTGTAGCTTATATAAACAGCTCAGTTAAGAAAAAGGGAGATGATCAGGAGCCTACATTAAAACCTGAACATGTCTGTGATCTTTTAAAAAAAGTATTTAAAACAATGGAAGAAATACTTCCACTTACAGAAACAAGGATGGGGTTGTAGAGACACTGTATACAAAGTCTCTACTGGTTCTAAGCTATAATTTCTCTATGACAACAGCCGTCATAATTCCAGCACGTTATGAAAGTACACGCTTTCCTGGAAAGCCTCTTGCTCTGATTAATGGAAAACCAATGATTGAATGGGTCGTAAATGCTGCAAAGGGAGCAAAACTTCCAAATAAAATAATTGTTGCTACTGAGGATGAAAGAATCGTATCGGCGGTAGGGCGTATCGGCGTATCGGCGAAAGGCAAGAAGATTGAAGTCTGTTTAACATCAAAAGATCATAAATGCGGCACAGACAGAATATGTGAAGTAGTTAAAAACCATCCAGATATTAAATACATAGTTAATCTTCAGGGAGATGAACCTCTTATTCCGAGTTCTTATATAGATAAAGTGCTTGAGCCATTAATAAATAAATCAGCATCTATGGCAAGTTTAGTTACTCCTTTAACAGACAGTAAAGATCTGACTAATCCAAATATTGTAAAGGTAGTTTTTGATAAGGACAGATATGCACTTTATTTTTCCAGATCTCAGATTCCATATAATAGAGAAAACAGAAAAGACATTCAGTACTACAGGCACCTGGGAATTTATTCATATACCCGAGAAACTATTTTACAATTTAATTTATTGCCTCAATCAGCTCTTGAAGTTGCTGAACAACTTGAACAGCTTAGAATGCTAGAAAACGGTGTAAAAATTAAACTTGAAATTGTGCCTAAAGCTTATCCAGCAGTAGATGTTCCTAATGACATTAAATTAGTTGAAAGCACCTGTGTCAGGTAGATTCAGTAGTAACTGTAGTCTGACCAGTTGCAGGGTCTTGTTGAACTTTATGCACGGTATGGTGATTTCCATTGTTATTTTTTTGTTCGGTGCCGTTTTTTGGATTTTTTGATTTGTCGTTATTTTGTCTGAGTAAATCAGCTTTAATTTTAGTTATCCGTAAATATAATCTAAGTGCCAAATCTTTTGCAGTATTAAGTTCTTCTCTAAGCAAATTAGCTTTTGATTCGAGATTAGGAATTGAATCAGTTTTTTGCTGGAGAACTGCGATTTTTTCATATGCCTTTTCAAGAGATTCTGTTTTATCCTGTAATTCTTTTTCTATATTTGAATTTTTATCTTCAGAAATTGTTAATTTATCATTTAAAGCATGCAAGTCCTTTTCAAGCTGACTTTTTACAAAAGTGATATTGTCATAATCAGATTGGAGTTTTTGCATAAGCAGCACTTTTTCGCTTACAGTTCGGTTTGATTTATTATTTGTTTCATTTACTTCATTAAGAGATTCAATAACTTCATTAATAATGCTTATTACACCGTCTTTATTTTTAACTTTTCCTGAAAATAACTTACCTAAAAATCCACCCTCATGTGATTCTGCAACAATCTCCTGAGCTTTTTTAAGTTTGTCAACTATGTTTTGGAGTAGTTTATTCTGATCCTGAATATCGACTTGCTGGTTGAAATTAATGTCCAAGGCTTTTTTATAGTTATGATAAATGGTTTGATTTAATAAAATCAGTTCTGCTAATTTAGTACTAGGACTGTTTTTTGGAAAATATTTCTCTACAAACCTGTCACATATTCTTTGAAGAGTTTTGCCTACTTTTTCAGAAAGAACAGGAAACTTTTCTTTAAATTGATTCATAAGAAGGGAAGAAAAACCTTCATATGAAGTAATTGAATCAGTGCTTAAACCAGCCAGAACTATTCTTACAGCCCATGCAGCTTGAATATTTGGTTCAATATCGTTAAGTATAGTAAGATCTTTTTCAAATTTTCTGAACTTAGGCAGGTTTTTACTTTCTACATAAAGAAGGCTTTGAATGTGTCTAATAAGGTCTTTAGGAACCTTTACTTGTTTGTTTTGAAGTCTAATCTGATTAAACTCAGCTGTGGTTGTATCTTTTTGTTTTGAAGGTAACAAAAAGAGGATTTGAGATTCTAATGTCCACAAATAATCAAGTATCTCTTTTTGTAATTCTTCTTCTGTAGCTCTATGCCAGTTTTTATTCGGCGAGATACTTTGAATAACCTGCAAGACCTCATCGGTGGTGATTTTACTGCCAGTATTCTTTAAATTTAATGAGAGTTCATCAATAGATAGATTCGGGTACTCAGCTACTGCCTTTAAAACAGTTTTTTGAATGTCTTTTGAAATTAATTGAAGTTCCTGTGTAGTCAATTTTTTCTCCTTACTAACTTTGAGCTTCAGCTGATTGCTCAGTAGCATTATTTTCTGAATTGTTTTGTTCATTTAAAACTGATGATTCTACGACCTGAACTGTTTCATTCTGATTATCTTCTGAAACTTGTTCTTTTTGTTTATGCTCAATTCCTCTGAGAGAAAGACCAATTTTTTTTTGCTCAGTATCAATTTTTATAAGTTTTGTGGTTATAACTGAACCAACCTTTGGTTTTTCTTTATCTTCTGGAATCTCAGATATATGTAATAGCCCTTCCACTCCGGGTTTTAGCTCTACAAAGAAACCAAATGACGCTGAGCTAATTACTTTTCCTGTTACTTCGGTTCCGGTTTGAAATTCATTTTCAATTTGTTCCCATGGATCACCTAATAATTGCTTAACACTGAGTGCCACTCTTAAATTTTCTTTTTCTATCCTGAAAATTCTTGCCTGTATTATCTGCCCGACTTTTACAACATCGCGAGGATGATTAAACCTTCCCCAGCTAAGCTCTGATGCCGGGACCAGTCCATCCAGACCACCAAGATCCACAAAAATGCCAAAATCAGCAATTCTTAATACCGGTGCTTCTACAATATCTCCTTCATTTAGTCTGTGAATAGCTACTTCTGCACGTTTTTGCTTTTCAACATCCAGTGCTTTTTTTTGGTTTAAAATTATTTTCTTTTCTTTATAATCAAGCTCTTCAATAAGCACTTCAATTTCCTGATTTACCCAGTTCTCCTGACTAACTCCAGGAAGTCTTATATATCTACCGGGCAAAAATGCTCTTACACCTTCAATAAATATTTCAACTCCGCCTTTTATAACCTTAGCTATAGTTACTTTTAATGAATGACTGTCTGCTTTTAATTTTTCTAATTTTTCCCAAACAGCCTTTTCTTTCAGTGTTCTATTTGAAACAACATATCTATCGCTTTTATCAGGACCAGAAATAACCATTGCCTGGAATAAATCACCTATATGGGTTTCTTCTCCATTTTGACCTAAATGATTATTTGGAACTGTACCTTCCCACTCATCATTAATATCAACTAAGTATCCGTCTTTTAATTTTGCTAAGAGCTTGCAGGTTACTTCTGAATCTTTAATTAATTTGTGCTGGGATTTAATTTTTAATTCTTCAAATGTAGTTGCTGACATTTATAAATCCTCTTTTAAAATCAAACTAGTTAACTAATCTTTGTTATCAAAAAATATTTTACTAGCATACACTAAAGCAATACCAACTGCTAGGTAGATAATTCCTAAAATTGGTCTATCGATGTTACTAAAGTGACGCAAATAATAGCCTAAACCCATCATAATACTAATAAGAATAAAACCTCTTATACCTAATACTTTTATCCAGCCAAGAAGTATATCGTTTTTATTAAACTCAATAAGATCAGCACGTTTGTAATATTTACTTGCTACTTTAGAAAGCACAAATTTTCCTTTTAAAGTTCCTATCAAAGTTGCAACAGTAGTAAAAATTACAAGCTTAGGCCCAAAGCCAAGTTTTAATATCCATATAATACCTGCAATTGATAAGCCAATTCCAACTAAAAACCAGATAAAACCTACAATAACTAAACTAACTTTTTTAACATCCATTAGATTGCTTAATTTTAATCTAATTAGGACTTTATAGTGTTTTAAATAACAATTGTTGTAAATTATTATTTCATCCAAAATACTTAAGGACTGATAAAGCGTAAAGTCTTATGTCACTTATTATTCGAATGAACCTGAATTTTATTTAATACTCCTGTCTGTTTTTATATTTTAACCATTGATTTAATGGATTTTTTTCTGAAGATTAACTTTTTTTTATCTAAGAATAGCTTTTAAATCTTTTAATTTCCTTCTGAAAAAGCTATGATTACTAATATACAAACCTGCTTACAAAGCACTTTGTTAAGGTAAAATTAAGAAATATCTAAGAATGAAAGCACATCAAAAAAACGAATCACAACAATCCACAAGAGCATTGGATCAGGAATTAATTGATCGTTTATATAAAGACTTAACAAAAGAGCTTGAAGGTTTAATAAAAGAACTAAATGACTCCTCAAAAATTGGAGCATTTGGAGCAATGGCTACCATCTCTCAAAAAGTTTCTGATATTGCAGGTGATTTAAAAAAATTACAACATCTTCCCACTATGCTTACAAACCCATTTGTCATGGCAGATCCTAGAAATATACTGGATGAGATAAGCAGAAAATATTCTAAGAAAAAAAAGAAATAGTAGATATGCCCCAATGGGACATATCTACGTTATTGAATCTTCGAAATAATAGTAAACATTGGTAGATACATCCCAATTACAATTGCGCCAACTAATCCGCCAAGTGTAACAATCATAATAGGTTCCATAAGAGAAGTTAATCCTTCAACTGCAGTAGCTACCTCTATATCATAAAAGTCTGCAACCTTTTCAAGCATATTTTCAAGCTGCCCTGTTTCTTCGCCTATTGCAACCATCTGAGTTACCATGGGTGGAAATATTTTACTTTCACTCATTGGACCATTTATGGTTCCGCCTTCCTGAACTTTTACCTGAACAGCCTCTACTGCCCGGGCAAGCACAGCATTTCCTGCAGCTTCTTTAACTACTTCCAGCGCTGTTACTATTGGAACACCGCTTTTCGTAAGTGTTCCAAAGGTTCTGGTAAATCTTGCTACTGCAACTTTTTTAAATATATCACCAAGGACCGGAATATTAAGCATGCTAAGGTCGATTACAAATCTACCTTCTTTAGTTTCATACCATTTTTTTACTGACCAGATACTGCCTATAATTAAAGCAATTATAAGCAGTATGTACCACGATCTTAAAAATACACTAATAGCTATGAGAAATTGTGTATAAGCTGGAAGTTCACTTCCCAGAGAATCAAACAGTCCCTGAAAAGTTGGCAGCACAAGAGTAAGCATTGCATAAAAAACACCTACTCCAATTACCATAACTACTACTGGATAAGTCATTGCAGCTCTCACTTGTTGGGTTAAACGGCTTCGCTCTTCCATAAAAAGTGCAAGCCGATTTAATACCTGATCCAATACACCGCCGGCTTCACCTGCTTTTATCATTGAGATAAATAGTCGATCAAAAATTTTAGAGTGCTTTTCCAGTGCATCAGATAATGTGCTTCCTTGTTCTATGTCATATTTAACCTGCACTAGTGCTTTTTTTAACCGTGGATTTTGAGTCTGGTCTGTCATAACGTTCAATGCCCGAAGCATTGCAACTCCAGATTCAACCATTGAAGCAAACTGTCTGGTAAATATAACCATGTCTTTTAAGGATATTGGTTGATATTTTTCTAGGAATTCCTGAAATGATGATGGGTCTTTTTTTGGTGAGGCTGATTTTACGCCTGGTTCCAATTCTTCTGATGTTTCTTTTTTAGCAGATGTACTTGTAAATGGATTTTCCCGTGGAGCGTCATCTAATTGTTTAATATCTAGCACCCAAAGTCCCTGTTGCTTTAAAGCAACTTTTGCATTTTCCGGAGTATCAGAAAGTATAGAAGATTCTTTAAGTTCTCCTCTGTTATCGCGTGCTTTGTATGTGAAGGTTGGCATGGCTTTTAAATCGTAAGTTGCAAGTATAAAGTTATAAGTTTTTCAGGAAATCTATTTGTATTTTACCCATTTTATTTCTTCTTCATAATATAGTAATAAAGAAGTGTTTTTATGAAAAATGTTGCAACCTTTAAATGTGCCTGTCTTTACTGTAACCATTGGTTACATAGCTGGTTATTCCCTTTTTTTATGCTTTTGTCCAAGTGTTATGATTTGGATTAGTTTAATTTTTAACTAAGAAATGAAATATAAATGGGTTGTAAAAGAAAATAAAGAAATTTCAAAAGAGTTTCTTGATATTGCCTTTGGTTCTGAAGTAGTTGCTAAATTACTTTTAAATAGAAATATAGATTCTTCAGAAAAAGCAAAATCTTATTTATTTCCTGAGTTTTATAAAGAATCAAAACCTGAGGAAATACCAGATCTGGAAAAAGCTAAGAACAGGATAATACAAGCAATAAAAAACAAAGAAAAGATTACTATTTATGGTGATTATGACGTAGATGGCGTTACTTCTACTTCCTGTCTTTTAATTGCACTTAGACAATTTACAGATGAGATAGATTATTACATTCCAAGCCGTTTAACTGAAGGATATGGATTAAACAATGAAGCAGTCAAAACTATTGCTAATGATCATAAAAAGACGCACCGCGGCGCGTCTCTACTAATCACTTGTGATTGCGGAATTACCAATCATAAAGAAATTGAGCTGGCAAATTCACTTGGAATGGATGTAATTGTAACAGATCATCATTCATTGCCTGAAATACTTCCTCCTGCAGTTGCAGTTCTAAATCCAAAACTCTTGCCCGAAAATCACAAACTTCATTTTTTACCCGGCGTTGGCGTAGCGTATAAATTAGCAGAAGCAATATTAGAAGAACGAACCGGCGAACCGGCGAATGGGCGAATTACTAAAGAAGATCTGCTTGATCTTGTTACTTTAGGAATGATTGCAGACCTTGCTCCGCTAGTAGATGAGAACAGATATCTGGTTCAAATCGGTCTTCCAAAACTTGCGGCTACAAAGAAAGTAGGTCTACAAGAACTCCTTAAAGCATGTGTGGTTAATAAGAACAAAACGGCCAGTACACCAAACGTTGAACATATTGGTTTTGGAATAGCACCCAGAATTAATGCTGTAGGCAGATTAACAGATGCAAAACTTGCAGTTAAATTATTAACCACTGATAACTTACTTGAAGCAGTTCAGATAGCATGTGAGCTTGAAGCTCAAAACAGAGAAAGACAATCTCTATGCGAAGAAACTCTTAAAGAAGCTGTAATTCTTGCTTCTGAACAAATAGATTTTGAAAAAGATAAATGTATTGTTCTTGCAAATGAAAACTGGCATCACGGAGTAATTGGAATTGTTGCATCAAGATTGGTTGAAAAGTTCAGCCTGCCTACTATATTAATAGCAATAGATAAAGAACAAAACATTGCACGTGGTTCAGGGCGTAGTATTGAGAAGCTTAATATCGTGGAAGCATTGGTAGAAAATTCAACCCACCTTGAAAAATTCGGCGGTCATAAGGCAGCCTGCGGACTTAGCATAAAACCTGAAAATTTAAATTATTTTATTTCTGATTTTAAAAACTATGTAAATGATCTTTTAGTTAATTCAGATATGGGTCCGATTTTAAACATTGATCTGGAATTGCCGCTTGTTTATTTAGATTTTAGTTTAATAGAAAAAATCTATAAGCTATCGCCATATGGACTTGCAAATCCTCTGCCGATTTTTGCAAGTGATGAAGTCGAGATAGTCGGAATCAGGCAAATCGGTAAAAACGGACAGCATCTGAAATTGAACGTAACGGCGAGCCGGTGTAACGGCGTATCGGCGAATAGAACATTTGAAGCACTAATCTGGAATTATAATCAAAAAGTTCAACTTAAATCAGGAGACAGAATAAAAATCGCTTATACTCCAAAGATTAACTTCTTTAATGGTGAAAACTTTATTCAGCTTGAGGTTAAGGACGTAGAGAACGTAACGGCGTGTCGGCGTATCGGCGTATCGGCGAGAGGACAGGAGAACGTATCAGCGAATGAGGAAATTAAATTATTTGACTATAGGGGCAGAACACAGGATTGCATAAATCTTTTTTCATCTGGGCAAGTCCTTTATTTCGCCGAGACAGAACAAAAAAATCATTTGCCTTTAAAAACAAACTCCCGTGGAAATATCCAAAACTGTAAGAAACTTGTTTTACTTGAGTGTCCGCCTGACGAATATATTTTATTTGATGTAATAAAAAGATCTGATGCAAAGGAAATTTATTTTGCATTTAGTAATGAATCTTTTTACACAGAGCCAGGTGAAATTTTAAAACGTTTAATAGGGATGCTTAAATTTATAAAAAATAACAGAAGCAGTATTGTAAATGAACTAGAACTTCAATCAGCCATTGGATTAAATAAGTATTCACTTGCTTATGCGCTTGAATTGCTTAAGCATACAGGATTTCTGGCTCTTGAAAAAAAAGAAGGGGATTTAACAATTGAAATTATGACACCTGACAGACAAGATTTCTCAGATCTAATAGAATATACTTTGTTTGTTTCTGAACTAAAACAAATACAAAAATTCCGAGGGTTTTTAATGAGAGAAGATATCTTGATTTTAGAGGAAATGTTAAAGAAGAATGGTGTTTTTGTTGGTAGATACATGCCGCGGCATGTATCTACAGTCGAGGGCTATAAATAAACCATCGTGAAAGAACATACTGATTTAATTAAATCAAAAATTAGAGATGTGCCAGATTTTCCACGTGAAGGAATAGTTTTTAAAGATATTACTACTGTTCTTCAGCATCCAGAAGCATTTAAACATTGCATTGATTTACTTGCAAAACACTTTGAAAAACAAAAAATAGATTATGTTGCAGGTATAGAATCCCGGGGCTTTATTTTCGGAAGTGCGCTTGCTTATAAAATGGGAAAAGGGTTTATACCGATAAGAAAACCAGGAAAGCTGCCATCAAAAACTGAAAAAGTTTCTTATGAACTAGAGTATGGAA
>MFRM01000023.1:16339-39084 GCA_001784555.1 Candidatus Melainabacteria bacterium RIFCSPHIGHO2_02_FULL_34_12
TCAAAAACTGAAAAAGTTTCTTATGAACTAGAGTATGGAACAGACAGTCTTGAGATTCACACAGATGCTGTTGAGCCCGGAAAGAGAGTCCTGATAGTAGATGATCTCCTTGCTACAGGTGGTACTGCTGAAGCAGCTTTAAAGCTTGTTAAAAAAATTGGTGGTGTAGTTATTGGCATAGCTTTTGTGATAGAACTTGAGTTTTTAAAAGGACGTGAAAAACTGCCTGAGGACTGCAATATCACCAGATTAATTAGTTTTTAGATGAATTGTCTTAAAGATTAAAAATATACTTGATATAGTGGTATAAGCTTTTTAATTTTCAAGAGCATTTCTTCTTAATATTCATTTAACTTAAGGGATATTACTATTGGGTAATTTCATTCAACCTTAAAAACCATTAATATTTAACGTCATTTAAATATAGGTATTTTATACCAGAAGTGTGCTTTGGCTGAACTAATAGTTCAGATATTTTATATTATGGTAGATCCTCTTCAAAACCAACCAGCAACGCCTAGGCAAGTTACCGGGCCCGGTAACTCGTTGCCTTCGGATAATAATCTTAATGTAAAACAAGAAGCTGAAAAATTAAAAAAAGAATTAGAACAAAGAGCAAAAAACCTGAAAGACAGACAAAGAGGTGCTAGTAGAAATTTACAATCTTCAATAGAAAGTCAGAGAGAGTATAACAATAGCTGGAATGTTTTTAGAGGTATGGGCGGAGAAGGTGCTGCACATGAAAAACAAATTAAGATTGAAACAAAATATAAAGAAAAATTAGATGCTCAACTGGTAAAAGAACAAAAGACACAAAAACGTGTTCAGGAATTAATGAGTAAAGGAGAATATGCTTTAGCTAAAGCAGTAATGGAAGGTAAAGAACAGGAATATAAACAGCAGATGTCTCAGGCATCAAAACAAGTAATGCAAGGTTTGCAGGATACAAATAAACAACTTCAAGATACAGATAAGTTTTTAGGAAAAGTAGAAACAGGAATGGTTATAGCTAGAAATACTTGTGTTATAGCAGCAGCTACAGTAGCTACGGGAGGTACTGCAGGTGCACTCATGGCAGGATATGGAACCGTTGCTGGTGGAGCTTTAGCGATAGGAGTAGGTACTGTAGCAGGAACTACAGTCGGTGGATTAAGTAATTTTGCAAGGGCAGGAGTAGATGAAAACTATTCTGCTACAGATGCAGTAGCTCAAACCATAACTGATGCTAAAAGCTCAGCAATAGCAGCAGCAAGTGCAGTAACTGGAGCAGGTGTAGCAGGAAAAATAATAGGAAAAGCAGGTGGAGAAGCAGTTTCTTTAACTACAAGACTAGTGGCAGGATCAGCAGCAGGTGGTACAGGGGCTAGTGTATCTACTGCAATAAATACTACAGAGCAATATGTAAGGGCGCAAAATGAATTTAAAAAACTTTATGGAGATCAAAATATTCCAGATGAGCAAAAACAAAAACTTTATGAAGAGTTTATGAGAGAAAGAAGATTAGGTGGAGATCAAATAGTAAAAGATGCAGCAATAAATATAGGTATAGGAATGGTATCAGGAGGACAAGGGGCAAAAGCTCAAGCAGCCAGAGATGCTACAGGTTCAGTAGCTAAGAAAATTTTAATTACTACAGCAGAAGCTACAGGATCAAGTGTAGCTGGATTAACTGGATCAGCTCTTAAAGGACAACTCTTAAATAAAGATGGAAGTATAAATGTAGAAAGTGTAATGCAAGAAACTATAAGTAGTGGAATATCCAGTTATATCGGTGGAGTAAGTACTAAACAAACTCTAGTAACAAAAGGTGATAAAGCAGCTGCCAAACAACATTTAATAGAACAATTTACTACAGCACCTACATTAGGTTTACTAGGGAAAAAAATCCCTCCTCCGGTTATACCTAAAGGTCCTGCATCAAAACCAGAAAAAGCAGAAGGAGAGGGAGAGGCACCTCCAACATCAGAACCAACAGATGTAAACACTGCAGATGCAAAACCAAGTGATGGAGAAGTTCAAGCTAACTCTACTGAAACGAAACCTACAGATGTAAAATCAGCTGAATCACAAAAAGTAGAAGTACCTAAAAAAATCTCAGAAAGCCCTAGCTATAAAGCTGTTACTAAAAAAGGAGAAGTAGAGGTTATATTAGATGATTCTTTACCGGCAGGAGTAAAAGCACAAGCAGAAGTAGTTGTAGAAAAAGATGGAAGTAGAAAAACAATAATTAAAGTAGATAAAGAAACAGCAGAAGGTATTAAAAATAATAATTCTGAAGCAATTCAAAGATTACATGAAGAAATAGATCATGCTAATCAAAAAACAATTGATCCAATAATAAAAAATCCTGGTGGTACTTCTAAAACGATGTCTGAAGCTGAATATACAGCTAGACGTGCATTTCAGGAAGTAACAGCAGAATCATCTTCCAGTAGCAAGGTCGGTGGTGAAAAGAATGGTGATGTTTTAGCTGAAATGAAAAAACATATTGATGCTGGAAATTATGAAGAAGCCATAAGACTTGCAAGATTGTCAGATGCAGATGTAGCAAATTATAAAAGTGATTATGAGAATAACGTGAATCCTAATCGTGAAAAATTAATTCAGAGAAGCAATGCAGTAGGAACAATGCCAAGACTGCTTACTATAAAGCAAAGAAAGGAAGTAAATGAACTTTTTGAATTGTATGATGATGCATCTCCAGAACAAAGAGTAGCAACTCTTAGAGAATGTTTAGAACTTGCAGATGGAGTTGTAAGAGAAGAATTTAAACAAGAGGTTAGAAATGATCTAAGAAACCCAAGACCAGGGATCAGGAGATATTCTGATGAAATCCTGAATGTGCTGGATGGAAGAGAACAATCAGGATCTTTAACTGTTGCAGAAAAAGTTACTACGAAAAAAAGAATTGATGAACCGCATACTAATAGTAAGAGCTTATCTGAATCGCCAGGAGAAACAAAGCTAGTTTTAAAACAACCAAATACACACACTCCCGAAGCTAATAAACAATTTATTGAGTTAATAGCTAATGGATTTAAAGATGCTCTTGTTGACTCCAGCATGACTTTTAAAGAAATAAACGGTCATGCATACAGGCTTTGCGATATAGCAATATCAAGAGGCATTCCCAGTAAGGAGATGAGTAGTGTATTAAGGTCAAAATTATATGAAATAGCATTTGACCCAACCACTGCTCCTGAAGCTGTTTTTAGAGCTCAGCAGTATGCAGACAGTTTAAATTCACCAATTTTAAAAATTGGAGATATATTTAAAAATTCTGTTATGCAGAGAATCTGTTTAGATATAGAGGCTAATGGAAAAGTCACTGAAAATACAAAAGTATTAATTGATACATATGGAACCAATAAAGAGATTGATGTATTGATGGAACAATTAGGGCTTAAAACAAAGCCACCTGCAATATCAAAACCAGAGACAAAAGTCTTACAGCCGGAACCTCAAGAAATTAAAAAGCCTGATAGTGAAGCTGCTTCATTAAAACATGAAGAATCAGTAGCTAAGGCAGAAAAACCTCAGGCAAATGATATAGCAGAACAAAAACCTTTAACCACTGCTGAAACTGAGAGATTAACCCTTGGAAGTATTAGGCAAGGAGACTATGATCAACCTTGTGAGGTTGCAGAATTATTGAAATTATATCTTGAAGACGAATTAAATCAAATCAGAAGCAATGGCAGTGCCGGAGATGGCCGAGTAGTCAGACTTTTGGATAATTTGTGTTGTAATAATTTTGAAGTAGCTGCAAGAAAAACTTTCGGGAAAAGTAATCATGAAGGAGCTATTGATCCTATAGTTGAAGCAAGAAGAGATTTAAGTGATTTTTTAAATAAACACAGTGCTAAAGTAGATCCAGAAATAATTGATATTATAAATCCTCAGAGATTAAATAATGTTAATGGTTCAAAGTCAGATAGTATAACTGCTCCAGATAGTATAGTTCAAACACTTAAAGATTCAGATACAGGCACAATTAACCCAAAAGGTCATGTTTTAAAAATACGTTCTGAAATAAAAGAAGTGAAAATTTCAAATGAAGCTGGAGAATCTAATCTATCGGTGGAAAGAAGTACCAAAGATTTTGATAAACATCAAACACTTTTAAATAAAATTGCATCTATGTTGGAAGCTGGGAATTTAGTAATCTATGGAAATAAGGGTAACATTACTACCAAAGCATTGCTTATAGAACCAGATACCATGGTCAAAAAACCAAATGGAGATCAGGTGTCTCTGGTCTGTATACACGGTCAAACTAATTCAAGAATCTGGGGTGAATATAATATTAATACAGGTGAGATAGTTCTTCTTGATATAGCCACTGATCACAATGCATGGGATAAAGTAATTAAGGAATATCAATCAGTTAGCTTAAGCAGAAGAAGATAAAATTAAAGAAAACTTAATTATAAACTAACGATACATAATTAATAGGTTAAATTTATTAGTCTATGAGAACATCCTTTTTGTTATTTAATCAGATAACTCCATCAAGGTCATTTATTACAAGGCCAAGTGATGCTGTACTTAATTCTTTAGAAAAACCAAGCGAAGAACCTGAGGGCTATTTAGTTACTAGTAAAGGAAGAGCTCGTATTCAATTTTTAACTGCAAGTGATGAGTTAGCTGAAGATACACAGCTTGGCAAAAGTTACTTTGGACAAGGAATTTATATACTTAATTACTATAAACCAGGTAATGATATTCCAATATGGGTTGTTGAAGAGCCTGGTAAACTTTCTGTTTCAAGAGCCAGGGAAATTCTAGAAGCAATAAAATTAATCATAGAAAATCAGGATATAAATGCATCAGACTTCTGGACACTGAATGGAAAAAGAAATAACCCATTAGGAATAAACGATTACAGAGTTTCATATCCCTTTAATTTTAAATATTTATCAAATTAAACATATTTAAACTAACTTCCTGCCGGAGCTTGAATCCCAATATCTTCAGGGCTTATTTGAAGAGCTCTGGTTATGTAATGGAGAGCTAGACCTACAGGGGCGCCACCAGGAAATTTAATAACTGGCCATTCTACTTTGACTGGTGTACCTTTCTCTCCTTTTAAATTAGCCAAAAGGTCACTGTTAAAATCAATACCTTGTTCAGTTAAGAAATGAACAAATCCTTCATTTGTAAGTCCTGCATTTGCTTGATGAATGGCTACTCTTTCTCCTAGAGGTGTATTTTTTGGTATATAAGCAGATATGTCACATGGTCTTGCAATAAAGCTTGGTGCAATTATTAGAGTACCCGTAATCGATGAACCTCGAAGAGTTGCAGCCCTTTGTATTAAAAAATATTGTGGTACATTACCTCTACCGGTAAATATGGAAGTTTCACCACCCAAACAAAATCCTCTAAAAATAGATAAAAGTTGTTCCCTGGTTTTTGGGAATCCTAAAAGAGAAATATCAAATTGTTTTATTACTGTAAACCTTGAAATATTTGCATTAAATCTTCTGTCAAGTTCGTCAAAGATTTTTCTTCTCAAATCTTTTGCTCTGTGCATTTCTAGTAGTGTATTTGGGGTTCCTGTTGACTGATCCATATTACTTTCTACAACAACAGCAATATCCCAGAGAGAGTAAGGCTGTTCTGTTGTAACTATTCTTTTGAAATCGTCAGGTGCATTTGCATAGTCAATCATTTTTTCATCAGGTGTTCTCATTACAAATCTGACTAAAGATTCAGGAATAGTGGCACTGAACTTATGGTCCATAAGATCTAGCACTAAATCCAGCGCAGCTTTTTCGTGTTCAGATAACAATTCTTTAAAGTGAATTAATGATGCCAGCTTTCTTTCAAAAGAATGATAATCAGCATGATTTACTATATCTGATACATTTACTACACCAGTAAGGTTTGTGGTCAAGTCACTAGCAGTAAGCGCTGCAGTTGCTAGTTCTCTTTGAATTCTTCTTGGGTTTAACTTACCGTCATCTTCATCATTTTCTGAACCAGATGGTCTTGCAATTTCTTCTTTTGTAATTCTAAAAGAATCAGCATCCATATGCCTTAAAATATCTTCTTTAAGAGGAGAAGTATATGCTAAGGTATAAACTCTAAATGGTTTTCTTACTCTTGAATTTACTCCTCCCAGGGTATCTCCACCTCTCTGTTCACTTATTCTCTGTCGGGTACCTGACTTTAGGCTATTTATTTCTTCAGCACCTACATATGGTACAAAACCTGCAGCTCTTAGAACTCCTTCTAGTGGGCTGTTTTCCAGGGAACAAGCTCTGGGCAGAGTGATTATGACACGTGGAAATCTTGATATATTATCAGGTCGCAAAGTAAGATTTTGAAGATCACTTTCAGGTGTTTTTAATAATGACTGTAGTGAAATTACAATGTCTTTTATTTGACCAGGTTCAAAATGGTTTAGTGCAAAGTTTAATACCACTACATCAGCTTTTCCTGTAAAAAGACTTTCTCCCCCCTCAATTAATCTGCAGCTTCCGTTTTCACCAGCACAGTTTGATATATCCACCAGGATTTTTCTTCGGTTTGGATTTGCTGTGAATAACGATTGATCAGTATTTAACTCTAAGTCAGTTACTTTATCACCCATGCTAAGCTGAGTTGCCACAGTATAAAGAACTCCATTCCCACAAAAATCAAGGATCCTTAATCCTGAACTATCTCCTTGCTCTAAAGTTCTTAAGACATGTAATGCTGCCTGACCACGATGTGTAGCATATACTCTGTCAGTTGCTTCTATAACCCTGTGTCCAGCTGCAATATAGCCTTCTATTACTTTTCTTGCTTTTTGGTATTGAAGCAAATCAAGATAGGTTCTAACTAAAAGAGCAATATTTTTTTTGCCGTTTGGTATTCCATGCTCTAAAAAATTAGGGATAATTCTACTTCTTTCAATTTGATTAAAAGAATCCTGAAATCTTCCCATGTCACAACCAAAGGGCCTTCTTTTTAAATCTTGAACTTCTTCAGTAACATTGTCTAGCGCTCTTAAAAAATCAAGAGCTTTATATTCATGTGAACATTTTGTTCTCCAGTGTTCTTCTAATCTATTAAAGCAGGTTTTAATTCTTTCAAAATCCTCATGTCCTTTAATATCTTTTCTTTCTCTGAATGGTTCTATCTCTGCCCTGACTGAATCTCTTTCATCTTCATTAAATACATTAATTAATCTAAGTATAGCTAGTGCTTCTCTATGTCTTTCTTTTCTAAGCTTTTCTACCGGTGTTATTAAACGATCGATTTCATCCAGCCTGTCATGAAAAAGTCCCCATGCATCATCTGGTCCCATAGTAACTTCTGGACCGTCTGTGCCTCTCCTTACGGTAAGCACGTGTCTTACGTGAGCAGAGCTGTTAAAAAAGTCAGGCTGGTTTGTAGAATGAAGTTGATAATCTGTTATTCTCCAGTTCCCTCTATCACTGCACCAGGCGTCCCAGCATTCATCGTCAACTTCTGGGGTGGGAATTCCTGCATGGACTAATAATTTTCTTGCATGAGAAACATTTCTTTCAGGATTTGTAGCGGATCTTTTCGGTCTTTTAGTTTTTAATTCTTCCTCTGCGACAGAATTTGCAGATATGCTTTCTGTTTCAGAAGTAGTAGCAGCTAAAAGTGCCGGCACAGATGCTGTTCTTAATGCAGGGGCATCGCTTAAAGTAGTCACAGATCCTAAGTCTAATGTTTCACCAGCTGGTGCTTCAGGTTTAGGAAGTACAGAAGCCCACGTGTCAATAACTGCCAGAAGTCCATCTTTTCCAAAATACCAGTCCGTTCCTGGAGGATATTTTTTTAGTCCAAGAATTTGTTGAGCTCTTTGAAATGTTACTTCTCCTTTAGCAAGTTCTCGAAGTAATGTGTTTAGTCTTCCTCTTTGAGGCATTTGTATAGGAAGAGATTCAATAAGACTTATTAATGTACCGTCAGCTGAAATACTCTTAGCTCCTGCATTTTGAAGAGCCTGCTGAACGGAAGAAAATAGCGCCGTAGGTATCTGCATAACTGTATTCCTAGTCTTAATTTATCATTTTTACTTATTCAAAAACCTAAGATTAGAAAAAATTAATCTGATTATAAAGAAAATATAAAAGTTAAAATTAAATAAAATGGGAAAAGGGTTTATACCGATAAGAAAACCAGGAAAGCTGCCATCAAAAACTGAAAAAGTTTCTTATGAACTAGAGTATGGAACAGACAGTCTTGAGATTCACACAAATGCTGTTGAGCCCGGAAAGAGAGTTCTGATAGTAGATGATCTCCTTGCTACAGGTGGAACTGCAGAGGCTGCCATAAAACTTGTAAAAAAAATTGGCGGGGTAATTGTTGGAATTGCATTTATGATTGAGCTTAAGTTTTTAGAAGGACGTAAGAAACTCCCTGAAGATTGCCAGATTACTACTTTGATTACTTTTTAGAAAAGTTAACAATACTTAAAATCTTTGCTAAAAATAAGCGTTATCCCTCATTTTTAGGGTTAATAATAATCCCAGTTTTATATACGGTAGTAATATTTAAATATGAGCACTGAAACCAGAGACCCAATTGAGTTCATAAAACTCTTAAAGTCACAACATAAATCTATCATTTCAACTGTTTATGAAATTGACAGTCAAGATGGTGGGGCCAGTAATTTAAAAAATTCCATTGACAAATTAAATCGAATAACTGATCTTTTATTTGATCACCTTGAAAGAGAAGATAAGCAACTTTATCCAGCTTTAATAACTAATGAAAAAACAGCAGGTGTTGCTAAAAAATATTACTACGATATGGAAAGGCTATCATGCATTGCTCTGGATTTTTTTAAAAGATTTTGCGTGAACAGAGAAGGGCTGAAAATATTTGCTGAAGACTTTGTTAATTCATATTTATTGTTTAAAGGTCTTTTAAAAGTCAGGATTCAAAGAGAAGAACTTGAACTTTATCCTGCATTTGTTTTACTGCATTCCGGGGTTTTATATTCTGATGTGGTTGATTTTATTCAGGAAGAGGAAGCTAAAAAGTCTGAAGAATCAAAACGAATAATCTTTTATGGAGAAAACCCGGTTAATCTGGAAGCACTTTCACTAGTACTTGAGATGAATGGTTATAGTGTAGAAGCAACTAAACATCAAAATCAGCTTGCATCAATAATAGATTCTAGGGATACTGATCTGGTGGTTATTGATACAACAAATACAAACAAAGAATTAAATAATTTAATTCGAAGCATTAAAGAGCAATATCAGGACAAAATTAAAATTGTTGGTTTTTCATCTAATCTGGTAAGCGGACTTGAAGACAATACACAGAAAAAACTAGATGATTTTATATCTCGACCGGCTCTTAATGTAGAAGAGTTTTCAAGAAGGATAAAAGAATTGCTACATGCATAGTTTTATATCCCTTTAATCTCAGATATGGATTAAATTAAGTAAATTAAATCTTATAACTGGCAAATTCCTTTGAATCTGTCTTATAATTTACTTAATTAGTAATTTTAGCTAAGGATATCTGTAAATGCCGTTTAGACCACTTCAAATTTTTGTAGGTTTGTTCCCTAAAACTTTTCAATTTATAAGATCAGTTCGAAGACCAGCTCAAACTGAACCAGCACCAAGAATAGAACCAACTTTACCTATAGATGAGTCTGCCAGTAATAGAGATGTTACTGGAGCTGAACCCGTGCAATCAGATTTGCAAAGAACTTATGGATTTAATCTTCCGCCTCAGCTGTCTCCAGTTGTTTCATCTGCAACTGCTAACATTTCACCATATATAGCACCTCCTGAAATTACTAGAGATGAATATCAGAATGCAACTCCTCATGAAATCACATGCTTATTAATAAGCAAACTGGGAGACATAATGATCTGCAGACTTGATGAACCGGGATTTAAACCGTTAATAAGAGCTGCTAACTTTCTTTTTAACTTAGCCAGTTCTGATGAAGGAACATCTGTTACTAAAATAGCCCGAGGAAATCCTGGCAGTGAACATGACAGAACTCAATTTTATGCTGGAATTGAAATTATACGATTTACTCATTGCAGTGAACTTGAAGGATTACTTTTGAATCTAGGATTAGATCAAACTTTAGCGCTTGATTTGGTAAGGCGTTTGACAGATTGTGAGTCTTATAAAAAAGATACAGCAGCTGAACCACCAGCAAATCATAGAAAATCTAAACAAAGCGTCTTCGTGAATGGTACACAAGATCAAATCGTAGGAAATTTTTCTCGTTTAACATCTACAGGCATAGGTGAGCTGGATCATTTCCTTCAAATTCACAGAAATGGTAATTTAACTACCTCTTTATCCGGCGATGAACTTAATAACAGGTTATTATTTCTTGAGTCATTGGCTAAATTAAAACTACTGCACAGGAGTTTAACAGATAGAGTTCTTAGAAGTGAATATGAAGGATACAGGAAATATCAAATAGCTACACATGAATCATTCAGGACTGTAGCTGATGATTTCCTGGATGATTTTTCAGATCCTAAAATAAACAATTTTTCAATGCGTGGAATAGTTGTTGAGTTTCTTGATAACAGAGCCAGGATAAATGACCATGTATTAGCCATTGATTTTCTCAGTGATTTAAAAGTCTTAAACCAAGAACATAAGGTTCAAAATGTTGAAAGATTAATGAATAATGCAGCAGCAATGGCAAAAGAAGTATCGGGTAATCAGATTTGCGATAAGCTTTATGGTCTTTATTATGAAGCTACTGCTGCACTCAGCCTTATCCAGAATTCAAATGGAAAAATTAAAATAAGATCAATGTCTACAAATAATCTCCAGGATAGAAAAGGAAGAATTGATGAAGTGGATATTGTTGCAGAAGTGGACAGAACTACTCATTTAATTGAAGTAAAAAACACTGGTTATGCAGCAAGAGGACATGGGACTCAGATAAATAAATTAGTTCTGGATTCAAAAGTTCATTCTGCTACTCCTGTTTTACTTATAGGAAATCTTGCTGAAATTATAGGCAGGGTTAGGAGGTATCTTTCTAGGCAAGAAAAATCTGAAATTGAGGGGGCATTTAAAAGCGCAATAGAACAAATAAACATAATCCATGATCTTCTTGGCACACATGAAAAAGATTTAAAAATCTGGGATGAATATGGAAATGATTTAACTTCTACAATTAGAACAATTCACCGGCAGCTTGAAACTTCAAGCCAAGTTACAGCTAAAGCTTCTTAAAGAAGTATAAAATCTCATTTTATTAGAGAAATTTAATCTAGTATTTATAACAAACTCTCAATTTAGTGCTTTATCATAATTATGGAGTAAGTTTTTTTATGAGTAGTGATAACACAATAGACCCCCTATCTCATTCTGTCAGAAAATACCTGATGTACGTCATGGATAGTATGAATCCTCAACTTATCAGGCCGCTTCCTCAGATATTAGATGATGCAGAGAATGCATTCGATTTTGCTTCTCCATCTTCCTTACATCATGCTCAACATTTTACTTATACTGCTCTTGCAATGATAGAAAGCAACAAAGATATGAAGAGAGAAACAGATGCTGCACTTGTACAAAGAGCAAATACGTTAATTTCTAGAATTAGTGAAAGATGTGTAGCTGCAGAACTGAAACCAGGAGATATTTTAACCTATGATGAACATGAAGGACCTCTGCAGATAGGAAACTGTCTCTGGATCTGTCGCTTTGATGATTTACCTCCAATGTTTGAGGAGCTTCAACCTGATATTGGATATTTTTTGATTGATCTCTCGTCAACTACTGCTTATTACGACTACGATGGTTTTAAAGGACTAAGAGATGGTGAAGAAGTTTCAGTGGAACAGTATAGTAATAAAAGATTTCACCCTGATGCTGTAGTACCAAATGGAAATATAAAAATAAGAAGAGAAGGAAATACAATAAAGATTCTGTCTCCAAAAGAAGTTAGCAGACAAGTGCAGGCAGTAATCGATTCTAGAGGGCGCAGAATTTTTGCTGTAAGATCTATGCTTGCAGGACAATTAAAGCGTAACGAATTAACAGGAGATGAAGAAACTCAGGCAAGAACAGATCTGGCAGCACTGGAAGCTAAGATTGCTGAAATGGAAAAAGATAAAGAATAAAGAACGAGGCGGCTGGCGGATTTGAACCGCCGCATAGAGGTTTTGCAGACCTCGGCCTTACCGCTTGGCTAAGCCGCCATGGGAGGTGGGGTTTTTAATCCCGCAAAAATCAGAGAATCAGGAATCAAAAAAATCAAGAAAAAACTAGACAATAATATAATAACCTAAAACTTCAATGCCAAAACCTAAGCTTACAACTTCTTACAGCCTATGATTTCCCTATTTAGGGTATAAGTTTCACCGCCTCCAACTATATCTATCATTACTGACGGCGGCATATTCAGTGCTCCTAAATTAAAATCCATCTTTTTAATCCCAATAAATTTCCAACATCCGGGAACATATTTATTTTCAAAAAACACACATTTGGGTTCAGTCTCATCCGGATTTTCATCCTGGCAAGTAGCTTCAAATCCTTCTGGACAAAGTACATTTCCTTCAAATGAACATAAAGGACAAACCAATGTTTCATCTAAAGAAGCTAAAGCTGACTGTTTGCAGAAAACAAATACTAAGAGAATTAAAATTATTAAATAATATCTCACTTATTTAATCTTTTTACAACTTATTTTATCCAGCTTATAGCTAAAAAAAGTATTGTCTGAGCTGTCGGCAAGACATGCCGGTAATTGTTTAGTCCCTGCAAATATACAGGATGGTTTGTGTTGTTCAGGACAGCTTGGCTTAAACCCAGTAGGACACTTTAATTCACCTACAGTAGTACAAGTCGGTAAAATACCTTCAACTCCTTTTTCTTTTGTTAATTTAATTTTTGCATTTGCTAATATAGAAAAAGAGTTAATAAGTGATGTCACCACCAGGAGTAGTACCAGCAAAAGTTTTGTTCCTTTTAGTATCATGTGCTCTTAACCCTTACTATGTCTTAACCGTAAGCGACTTTATTTATTAGTATTAAAGCATATTTTTAAAATAAAAGAATAGAGAAAGAAAATGTAACCTCGGGTTACGTTAGTACTATTTCAAACCTGATACTATATTTTTTAGGAGTAAAGAGCAAGAATTATAGGATTAAGTAGAAGACTTTTTATGACAGAACAAAAAAAAATTATATTTGCAACAATCTTTATATCCAGTATTGCTACTCAATTATTTTTCCCATTTTTTCTACCTGCACAAGCAAAGCTTTCAAAAAAACAAGAAGCAAAATTAAATGAGCTTAAAGAAATTTCAAAACCTAATGCTCCAATATTTGGTGCTATCAATGAACCCTTAAAATCCGGTGTTTCTATTTTTAATTATGTGCCTGAAACTACAAATCCAAAAGATGTTTCCGGAGCTGAAACTATAACCCTGGCACCGGGGACTAATGAGAATAAAAATCTTAGTGATCTTCAGATAAAGCGTGAAGAGCTGCAGAAAGCAGAAGAAGAAGGATTAAATTTTATACAGCCATCACTTGCACTTACTGAAGAAGAACAAAAAGCAATTGATGAGTTCTTTTCCAGAAATGAACAGGAACAACTCTTAAATCTTTGGAAGTCTACTATTGAAAGAAATAAAACCATTCAGTTTATTGTCCAAAAACTTACCCCTGCAAATTCCCCCCAGGAAGCAAACTCACTTCTTTCTAAGACCATTGGAGCTGCAATATTCTTACCTTTTTATGCCCTACAGGCATTTTCAAACAATGCAGGAGCATATTATGGAAGCCAGGTAGGCGGACGAGTAATGGGCAATGTACTGGAAGGTAAAATGCAAAAAAACCAGGCACAAATTCAGCTTTCACAGACAGAAGCCATTATTTTATTTATGATGATAGATGAAGTGGCTGAAAGACTAAGACAGAGATATCATGCATTTAAAAGATTATTAGTAGAGCGTGCCCTGGCTACAAATGAACTTGAGGAGACTAAAAAAGATACCTTGGATGCACAGGAATCCACATCACCAGGTGCTACGGTAATTGCATCTATTCAAAGAAGAGCAGTTGAAAGAGAAATACGAAAACTAGATGCTCAAATTAGATCGCAGAAAAATGCACTTATTGAGCTTTCAGGACCTATAGCAGTAGATAATCTTGAAGAACAATTAAAAATTGAGCTGGCTGCAACACAGAATACTCCATTAGATTTTTAAGTTTTAAGGTGTAGACTAGTAATGAAGAAAAATGAAGGAGAGAAAAAATGGCAACTAAGACGATAACAAAAGACGAAACAAAAGAAAAAGGACGAGAAAAGGCTGAATCAAAACCAGATGAAAAACTTGAAAGATTAAAAGCTTTAAATTTAACCCTTGAAAAAATTGAAAAGGATTTTGGAAAGGGATCTGTGATGCGTCTTGGTGAAGCCAGATATGGAATCATCGATGCAATTCCTACAGGTGCCATATCACTTGATCTAGCACTGGGCGTAGGCGGAGTTCCGCGCGGAAGAGTGATTGAAATTTACGGACCGGAATCAAGCGGTAAAACCACAGTAGCCATGCACATTTGTGCACAGGCACAGAAATTGGGCGGTACTGCAGCTATCGTTGATGCTGAACATGCACTGGATCCAGAATATGCAAAAGCACTTGGTGTGGACACTGATAATCTTTTAGTCAGCCAGCCAGATACCGGAGAACAAGCACTTGAAATTACAGAACAGCTAGTAAGATCCGGTGCAGTGGATGTAGTAGTTGTAGATTCAGTTGCAGCTCTAGTTCCAAAAGCAGAAATTGAGGGTGAAATGGGTGATTCCCATATGGGTCTGCAGGCACGTTTAATGTCGCAAGCTCTTAGAAAACTTACAGGAATTGTAAGTAAAACAAAAAGTGTAATCATCTTCATTAATCAGATGAGACAGAAAATTGGTGTTATGTATGGTCCTACAGAAACAACAACTGGCGGAAATGCTCTTAAATACTATGCTTCAGTCAGGCTTGATGTAAGAAGGATTGAAACACTTAAAAAAGATAATGTCGAGTATGGAAATAGAATCCGTGTCAAGGTAGCTAAAAATAAAGTTGCTGCTCCATTCAGGGTTGCTGAGTTTGATCTTATTTACGGAAAAGGAATAAGTTCTGAAAGTGCACTTCTGGATGTAGCTACCAGTTTTGATATAGTCCAAAAATCAGGGACCTGGTTTAACTACGGCTCTGAAAAAATCGGACAAGGAAGAGAAAAAGCAGTAGAGTTTCTTACCTCAAATCCAAAAGCGCTAAAAGAAATTGAAACCAAGGTCAGAGCAAAAATTCAAGAAATGAGAACACAGCATTCAGGTGCTATTGATTCCGGAAATAGTTCTGCTTGGGAAAAAGACTTTAAAGAAGGCGAAGAATAGAAACGAACCGGCGAGACGGCGAAGGGGCGAACCGGCAAATTTTACATGTCATTGCGAAGAAAAGCTAACTGCTGAAAGCTTTTTATTAAATCATTTCGATTTTTTAGTTATGCCTCTGTATAAGATAAATATTAATAAATATGCAAAGCCAAAGACTACAAGCATATAAATTATTCTTCGTGTTTCGATATCTGACATATCCAGCATATTTAATTCCTCTTTTCTCTTAAAATTTCTGTTCCTTTAAAGATCATATTTATACCAATACAAGCTAATAGTAATGTAAAAATCATATACAGTAAATGACTACTTTGTATATTAAAAAGTTCTATATAAGGAACATTAAGCATTTCCTTGCCAAAAGGTGCAATAAGAGCAAGTCCTCCAATTTTACATACTTCAGCCTTATATTCATCTTCTTTGGTAATCATAATTTTAATTAGATTATATTTCATGAATGTAAAAAATCATGTAACCCTTGGTTACATGTGAAGATTAAATTTTTCTAAGATTGATGGCTAATTGCTAACTGCTAAAAGTTCTTTTCTGTACCACTCTACAAACTTTTTAATTCCTTCATCTGGTCTGGTTCTGGGCTTATAGCCAAGCAATTTTTCAGCCTTGCTTACATCTGCATAAGTCAGAGGAACATCACCTTTTTGTGCTGGTTGCCAGTCAATTATTGCCTTTTTACCCAAGGCATCTTCCAGAAATTTTACCAGATCAACCACTGAAGTAGTGTGCGACTCTCCCAGATTAAAAATTTCAAAAGTAGATTTGTTATAGTTTATCGAAGAAACAATACCATCTATAATTTCAGTAATATAAGTAAAGTCTCGTTTATATTGTCCGTCACCAAATACTGGAATATGTTTTCCCTGATCAATAAGTTTCGTAAATTTATGAATAGCTAAATCAGGTCTTTGTCTGGGTCCGTAAACAGTAAAAAATCTAAGGCATACACAAGGTAATTTATAAAGATGGTTATATGCCTGGCAGTATTTTTCCCCGGTGAGCTTACTTACACCGTAAGGTGAAATTGGTTTTAATTCAAGCTCAGTTTCTTTAAAAGGAATATTTTTACATTCACCGTAAACAGAGCTGCTTGAACCAAATATAAACTTTTTACAATTATTATTTCTTGCAGCTTCAAGCAAATGCAATGTTCCGATTACATTAACTTCTTCGTATAAAATGGGTTGTAGCAATGAGGGCCTTACTCCTGCCCTTGCTGCCAGATGAATTACTATCTCAGGTTTATGCTTCTCAAAAACTTCATTTATAAGATTTTTATCCCTGATATCTCCCTTTACAGCAGTGAAGTTTTTATTTTCTTTAAAAGCTCGTATATTGTTTTCTTTTATTTTTGGATCATAATAATCATTAAAATCATCAATGCCTATTATTTCGTAGCCATCCTTTAAGAGTTTTTCAGTGAGATGACTTCCGATAAATCCAGCGAAACCAGTTAACAGTGCTTTAGGCATGTAAAAAATCCTTGGGTTTAACATTATTTGTCCAGGATTCGAATTCTTTTTCTTCTAAAATATTCGTCATTCTAATCAAAGAGTTTAAAAGGTTTTCTCCTTGTTTGTTTTTTGGGATAATGCTGTCTTCATTTGAAATCATGAGTTCATTATGAATTACTTTTTGATAGTTTTTCTGCGGAGGAGATTTTAATTCCAGTTTCAACCAGTTCAAAAGAATTTCTTTTACCTGCTTTTTTTTGTTTTTATTTTTATGATAGAAACTTACAAATTCTTCTAAAATCATTTTTTCCTCTTGAATATCCCCCTAATTGTAACCTTGCATAACATTGGTATGTCAAGAACCTGTCGAATTTTTGAGCATAACGCCAAATAAACGCTTTGTAACAGGGAAAAGTCCTTATGCTTCCTTGAATACAAAAAGTTCCACTGCTGTCAAGAATTGTTTTTTTTTAGGCAGATTGATAACTTTATACTATCAATGATGATGTCCTTTTGAGAGAAAAGTATTTATGAATAACACGCCTGTACTTGATTTAAATGATAGACAAAATAAAGACAATATAATAAAACCTAAAAATACACCTTTCTTTTTAATTATTCAAAAAGCTGAGAACAAGGAAATAAAAATCCCCTGTTCCAGCGAGTCAGTAGCAAAAAAACTTTTAGTATCCTATTCCAATAACTATAGCAATTGCAAAGTCTTTCTCATGAGAAATTGATACCTCAAAATCAACCAGATGCTTTTCCCTTGCTTTTTGCAGTGCTCTTTTATGCAGAATAAGTTTTGGTGCACCGCTAGGCTCTCTTAAAATCTCAATTTCCTTAAAATACACTCCTCTAAGTCCTGTGCCTAGGACTTTTGACGTAGCTTCTTTTGCTGCAAAACGTCCAGCAAGTCTGTTAATTAAATTTTTTTTGTTTGATGTAATATATTTAATCTCATTTTCAGTTAAAATCCTTGTTAAAAATCTTTTCCCGTATTTTTTATAAACTGATTTAACACGATTTAGCTGGCAAATATCTGTGCCAATTTTGACTATTGGGGCTTTAATTCTTCTTTTTTTTGTCATAAGTCAATTATAAATGAATTTTCATATGTTCATACGCTCATAAGCGAAATAAAGCGCCTCCCCTAAAATCGGCTATCATGGCAGCAAGCTACTAAGTGTTACGCCAATTTTATGGCTATGGCACTGGTCAGTGCAGTTAAGGAGGCGCTTTGATTTCGCTCACTTATATCCCCGATGCAAGCATCGGGGTATTACGCTTCGCTCAAATAAAAAGATGACAGTGATTTTGAAATGCGATATCATGGTCGATTGACAAAGAAAATTTGTCACTTGAATACTGATGAAAAATTATTCCCAGGTAGCTCAGTGGTAGAGCGATCGGCTGTAAATAGTATGATAAATATATGGCAAGAAATGAAACAAGAAAATATAGCGATCGCCGCTTGTACTTAATCGAAGCTGTTAGAAAACGAAGAAAAAAGATTCGTCTAATGGCAATAGAATATAAAGGCGGCAAATGTAAATTGTGTGGATATAATCGTTGTATTGAAGCACTTGAATTTCATCATACTGATCCTTCTAAAAAAGACTTTAGTATTTCTAGTAGAGGTCATTCACGAAGCTGGAAAAGAGTCAAAGAAGAATTAGATAAGTGCACAATGTTATGTGCTAATTGTCATAGAGAAATTCATACAAAGTTAGCAGCCCATAATGGAAACATTATGGTGAATAAGTAGGCTAAGTCAGGGAAACCCGAACTATAGAGATATAGAGGGCAATCCTGAGCTAGGATAAATAATTATTTATCTGAGTGCAGAGACTTTACACCTACCTCCCAAACGTTTAAGTCGTGGGAGAAGAGAAAGTCCGACTCTTCAAGTAATTGAAGTCAGAAAGTAACCGATTGGTCGGAGGTTCGAATCCTCTCCTGGGAGTTCGTATCATTAAAACCCTCATGGCAATTAGCTTTGAGGGTTTTTGTTGCGAAAATATAGTAAGCAGTATTATGCGGGTACTGAAACAACTTGATGGCTATTTAAAAAGTGCTCCCTGCCTAACCATCCAACCATTTGTTCATGGGTTGCTCTTCGTTCAAGTGCTACTGCTGGAATAGGATTCATCCAAATTCCAGTATCAATTTCAGTAGCTAAAGCTTTTTTATGAGGTAACTTTTTAACTTTTTGTACTAAGAAATGCCTATTACCTTCTTCGTATGAAGTAAGGGCAGTGCTATCTACTTCACCTACATAATTTGATAACATTGCAGCTGCTAAATAGTCGCTATCATAGCCTTTATTACATAAAAGTTGTGCCTTATATTCTGCTACTCCAGTAATCATTCCAGGTAAACCAATAACATGATTGCCAAGTAGTAAACCTCCTGGATAAGTATGATAATAAAAGCTAAAAGGCTCAGCGTTTTCAGTTACAGCAAAATTTAATATGCCATGATCATTATATAAACGTTCAGCAAGTGCTGCCACGCAGAGTTCAGGATTGTTTTCATTTGTATATGTAGTTCCTGAATGATTTAGAACAAAGAGTACTGCTTTAGTAATTCCTGGTTTTATACGACTATATAATTCATTATGATTATCCATAAACTTGTTAACAGGATAAACAATAACTGAATCGTCACCATATTTTTCTCTTCCATTAAACAAGCGTCTTAAATTGCCTATTTGATTTTCTTGTATATGCTGTTGAGCTTCTTGTAATATTCTAAATTCATCTGAGTCTCTACTCATAAAAGTCATATGACCTCTACTTCTTAGCCATATGTTAGACAGAGAAGCAGACTTGTCAAAGGTATTACCATAAGGACAAAATTGTTTTAAATAAGAAGTAAGCAAATCATGACTTTTTATTTTTGATGGATTCACATGTGGACTTTTAGCTATATTCCCACCCTTAATTATGCGATCATGAAACGGTAAGAATGAGCCAATATGTTGCTCTCCTGAGTTTAATAATCTTTCTAATTCATCTACACCACTTCCTACATTTGACCAGCCATCTGCATGCAATGCTTCTAATGGGTCATCAGCAGTAAGAGCTATAACAACTGCACTCATTGGTTTACCACTTGCATCTTTTCTTTGTGATAACCATTCTCTATTTTCATTGAACCATTTCTCCAATTTTTTATTTAGCATTCTATCTACTGCATCTGTTCCGAACGTTAATAAAATTCCCTCATAGCCACTTCTAAATATTTGGTCTATGTCAGCAACAATCTTGTCTGCCTTTTCATCAGTAATATCCTCACTAAAAGTATCGTTTACTATTACAGCTCTTCCTCCATTAAGCACCTCATTAATTGAGCCTTGCTTTGAAAAGTATCTTTGATTTGTAATTTCAAACAAATTCTGAAGTAGTTTTATATCCTCGTATGTAGGGGGATTTGAAAGTACTGCTCTAAGATTATTGGCTTCAAAATCACTTATGACCTGTGCAGCTTCAAGGAAATCTACATATTTGCAACATTGTTCATGAGTAGGTTGCTTATGTAATGCAAAGGGTCCTTGTCTTAAAGTATCCACAATCTGAATTGGATTTTTTGGTTGTCTGCGAACTCCTTGTTCGTCCTCAAAACAACAAACAGTCCCTCCACCAACAGCAAAAGCTGTATTTTGTGGAAATTTATTTGCCGCTGGTTGTATTGTTAAACTCATATAGCCCTTCAATAAATATTTAAAAAAGTGTAGGTTAATTTTAACTTATACACTATTTCCCTACATTAAAAATAGTTAATTTTAGCCTAATCATGCGAATTCTAGACTATTTCACATTAAATGCGAGTCCTAACCAATGACATTTTGACTTAAATTCGATCATAATAGATTTTGCCAAACAAGCATTTTATATTTGTCTTGAGATTATTTATTCCAATGAACCAAATCTGACGCTGTGTGACCTAGGCAGCTTTCTTGAAAATATAAGGTTTCTCTTCGATAATACAAGTTCGGATTTCCTTTTTTATTTTCTTAATCTGACCTTATCTCAATATTGCTATATAGCATATATGATATAATCTCAATGTGTTGTGGAATATAGAGATATATCAAACAGAAGGAGGAAGGACACCGGTAACAGAGTTCTTGAATTCTCTGCCAATTAAGCATAAAAGTAAAGCTCAATTTGTTATTGACATACTTGCTGAATATGGCCCACTTCTAAAAGAACCTTTTACAAAGCATCTCACTGGAAGGAAATTAAAGGAATTAAGAATTCAAGCATCACCAAATATATATAGAATCTTTTACTTTGCACATATTGAAAAGAAATTTGTTCTTTTGCATGCTTTCACTAAGAAGTCAGAGCAAACACCAAGAAAGGAAATTGAAATTGCTGAAAATAGAATGAAGAATTATATAAGGAGACAAAAACATGAGTAAAAAAATCAAAACAAATTATGATGTTTGGCGAGAAGAAAACATGAAAGATCCAGAGTTTAGGAGGCTTTATAAGGAAGAGGAAGCAAAGTTTTCAGTTTCTCAAAAAATAAGAAGGCTTAGAGAAAAACTAGGTATGACACAACAATCTCTTGCAAAAAAAGTCAAAACTACGCAATCTGCAATAGCAAGAATTGAAAGTACTGATTATGAAGGACATTCTCTTTCAAAACTTGAAGAAATTGCTAAGGCTCTAGGAGCAGCTTTAGTAATAGACTTTATTCCAACAAGAAAAATTAAAAAGTCTGCTTGATATCAAGCCACCTTTCTAAAAATATAAGGCTTATCTTCGATAATAGAAGTTCGAACTTCCTTAACTAGGGGGAGTTTACAAAAACAGGAGGAAGTGTTATTAAAAATACTTCCTCTTCTTATTTATAAATCTTCTCCCAATACTTATTAAGGTATTTAAAAGCCTCATCGGTATTCTTTTTTGCAGCCTTACATTCATCAGCTAGCTTTTCATAAACTTCTTCCCATTCAGTTGGCGGCAGCTCTAATTTCTCTGGCAAATGATGTGTTCCACGATTTTGGAAGGTTTTTTCTATGGACTGTTTTAAAATCGTCTTCCTGAGCTTGCCATGCTGTATAAGTAAAACCAGGTCGAGCAAATCTTTAACCCTGGAATTATTTCTTTTATCTTTTGGAAAAGTATAAGAATGAACCTTTTCTGCAAACTGTTGTTCTCTTGGAATTACAGCTACCCTTGCAGGTAATATGCCAGCAAAGTTCAAAAGGTTATGTCCTTTTTGCCAGATTGGTTTTGAAATTATTTCATCTCCAACACCTATATCAAGATGAAACTTAGTAAATGTTCTATTATCAAGTTTTGCTTCTACTGGATATCGCCAGCCGCCATAAACTGGCTGGTGAAGGTCTTGATATGAAGCACCAATTAAAAATTGAAAATAATCTTTTATATCTTTTTCAGCTTCTTCCTGAAGCATTTCCCTTATTTTGTCTTTGGTTACTTTCTTCTTTTCTGGGATTGAAAGGTCTATATCTTTAGTAGTTCTTGCAATATCATGTAAATAAAGTTCAAGAGCATATCCACCTTTGAGTAGCCATTTATTTTGTTTGTTTTTAAAAAGCCTTGCAAGCAGTCTGTCAAATGCCACTTTTCTTCTTAGCCTATCAAGTGCAGTGCCTTCTTTTTTAGAAATATTGTTTAATCTATCTTCAAGAGCACGCCTGAAAGCATGAGCATTTTTATATTTTTCATCTTTATTCTCTTTTGTCATAAATTAAAATGGATTCTTTTTAAGATTTGCAAACACTGTAGATATTTTACTTCTAATTTTTGTATTCATATGTGCTTTTTGGAACTGTACAGGTCTTATAAGTCCTTTATCAAGCCCGTCCCTTACTACCTGTTCAAGTTGTTCAAGACTAATATTTCCTTCTGTAACATCAATTA
>MFRM01000024.1 GCA_001784555.1 Candidatus Melainabacteria bacterium RIFCSPHIGHO2_02_FULL_34_12
CCCTTTAGGGCGGGAAAGGAGCGAATGGGTACCATACCCAGTGAACTTTGCGTAAGTCCTTCAGTTGTAAGGGCGTATCACGATACGCCCTTTGCATGCAACGTTCCTACAATCAGATCAAATATTCCCGGACAATTTGTGTAATTTCTCTTATAATTCTCTGCCCTTGCAAGCTGTTAAAAGGTCTTCTGACAATTATTGAAATTGTAACTCTTTTCCAAAGTGGTAAATAAACTATTCCAGCATCACCCACACAAATCCCTATGGTCCCTGTTTTATGTGCAAACTTTGTAAATTTTCCTAGACCTTTTTTTATAAGTGATTTGTTTTTTACCTTAAGAAGGGTATTCTTAAATATTTTTCTTGAGTTTGAGCTGAGCAATTCTCCCTCAAGAGATTTTTCAAAAAGTTCAGCTAAATCATGGGGCGAGGTTTTATTTGTACCTTTAAAGTCGCCAAGATAATTTACAAGCCTGGTATTTTTTAACCCGAGTTTTAAGATTTCCTGATTTACTTTATTTATTCCGCCAAGAAGATCAATAATCATATTTGTAGCTGTATTGTCACTGATCGTAATCATTAGTTTAAAAACTTCCCTGAGTTCTAGTTTTGTTCCAGCTCTTTTTGTTCTTAAATAACCTGCACCCTGAGCATAATGTTTTGGTTTTAAAGTAAGAACTGTATCCCACTTTATGAGACCTTTATCAATATTTCTTAGTAATACAACTGCAACAGGAATTTTTATTAGGCTGGCAGCAGGAAACTGAGCTTCGCCGTTTATGTTTATTGAGGTTTCAGTCCAGCTTGGTTTAATATATACTCCACATACCAGCGAAGGATATTGTCTGATTTTTTGTTTTATTTGAGGGATCAGGGGGCTAATAGTAGCAGTAACCAGTTCACTGGATGTTGCTACAGAACAATGAAGAAAAGAAATTAATACAAAAGTAAGAGATAATAAAAAAGATATGAACTTATGTTTTGATTTTGATGGTCCCATAATAGATGTAACTGACAGATATTATCGGGCATATCTTGAAAGTTTAAAAGGCTCTGATACAAATCTTCTACCCAAAGAGGTTTTCTGGGGGTTAAAACAAAGAAGAGTTAGTGACCTTGAAATAGGCTTATTAAGTGGTTTAACCATAAATCAAGCTAAAGAATCTTCAGAAAACAGAAAAGATTTGTCATTTAAAAATGAATATTTTGCCCTGGATAAACTGTTTGATGATGTCTTAAAAACATTTGAATCTTTAAAGTCAGAAGGAATTACTTTTTTTATAGTAACCTTGCGAAGAAGGAAACAGCTTCAATATGCAATAAAACAATTTAAGCTGGAAAAATATTTAAGCAGTGAGTATTTATTTCCTCTCCCTGACGACCACAGAGTAACAAATGACATACAGGAAAAATACATTGAGCTTGTAAATGCAGTTAATAAACTGGGTTTAGATGCTAATGATACGTGGATTATTGGAGATTCAGAAACTGATATTCACGCTGGAAGACTTGCAAAATACGGGAAAATAATCGGAATTACAAGAGGAATAAGATCTAAAGAACAGCTTGAGGTATTACAGCCTGATTATTTAATAAATAACCTAAGCGAAATCTTATCTCTGTCCAATCTTTAATAATCCCAGGAAAGGATTTTTAATTGTTTTAATTTCTTCAATTTCGTCAAACTGTTCTTTTATTTTTCTTTTTAATCTTAAAATTTCTTGTTCATGTTTTCTCTGCATGGTTAAAAGTTCTTTTCTGTGCTGTTCATTTGACTGAACATAGTAGGATTCCCATTCTTTTTGTTTGCTTTCAATTAAGCCTTCAATTTGTGCTCTTAGAGCATTAAGTTGTTCCTGGTAACGTTCTTCTACTTCTTGTTCCATTTCGCTGATTTCATCTTCCATAAGCTCAAGTCTTTCCGTAAGCTCATTAGTTTCTTCTTTTGTTTTTTCAAACTCATCTGTAAGTTCTTGGTTTGTTTTCTTTAGTTTTGTAATCTCTTCATCTTTTTCAGTAATATTTTTATAAAGTTCCTTTGTTTTCTTACCTTTTACAGGAATACCTTTATTTTCCTTATAAAGTGCCAGCTCTGACAGTGTTTCAGACAATTGCCTGTCAAGATTTATAATTGCTTTTTCTTTTATTTCAAGCTCTTTTTGTAAAACCAGTGAGCCATTAGGGTCTTTAGAAGATGCTCTGTATTCCATCTCTTTTTTTAAAGACTCTTCCAATTCTTTTACTTTTTCTTTAAGCATGTTCAGTTCTTGTCTTGAAAGATTTAAGGATTGTTTTAAGCGGTATACCGGAGAAAGAGAAAGCAGATTTTTTATTTCATCTTTTCCTTCAATGTCAACATTTTTTACAAGTTCTGAAAACGAAGACAAAAGTCTGATTTCATTATATGTAAGCCCCGACGCACGAAGTTTGTGAAGCATTTCAAGTGTGTTTAAATCTTCAGGAGTAAAATTTTCAAGTCCACTAGAAGCCGGTTCATTATTTATTTCCAGCTCTCTTTCATATAATGAGAGAGTATCATCGCTTATATCCAGCTTTTTTAAAACTTCTTCTCTACTTAGTTTCTCTTGCTCTATCATTTGTTTTGGTCCTGGCAAACTTTACTTACATATATTACCATTAAGAACTGAGGGAAAAGTAAAAAGAAGAGTATGAAGAAAATATATAGAGCAACATTAAAAAAAATTAATTTAAGCATTGTCAATGTTAATTCTTTAACCATCTTAATTTGTTTGTTATTTACCTCTTATTTATGGGTCTTTCCAACCATGGCAGTAAGTAGTGAAAATGAGGTTCCTGAAGTAATAATAACCCCTAAAATCCCTCATGTCGGGGATACAGTGGTGGTAAAAATTGCAAAGGATGAAAATGAAAAAAGCACACCAAAGCTTTATTTTGAAGAAACCAAATATCCGGTTTTTGAACTTTCAACCAATTGGTACAGAAGTTTCATCCCTTTAAGTGCAAACTCAAAACCTGGCAAATATCCAATAGAAATTTTATATAAAGGAAAAATAAGAAAGATTGAACTCTCTGTGAATGATACTAAATACCTGGTAGAAACCCTTACATTGCCTAAAAGTGTAGCAGGCCTCAGAGCAAGTAAAATTGAACGAGAACTGGTAAATAAAGCTCTAAGTATAGCCAGCGAAAAAAAATTATGGACTGGTAAATTTATACTTCCTAATTCGCATAAACGATCAACCCCTTACGGCGTAAAAAGAAAAATTAACGGTACATTTGATCCTGATTATTTTCATAAAGGATTGGACTTTGCAGCACCTCTTGGCAGTAATATAATTGCACCTGAAAATAGCAAAGTTATTCTGGCCGGACAAGAATCAAAAGGCTTTGTTGTAAATGGAAACTGTGTTTTTCTTGATCATGGACATGGAGTAATTACAGGATATTTGCATTTAAGTAAACTGCTTGTAAAAGATGGAGATTTTGTTAAAAAAGGACAGATAATAGGTAAGGTTGGAAGCTCAGGAATTGCAAGCGGTCCTCATTTACACTGGGGGCTGTACATTTTTGGTAAAACAGTTGACCCTTTAAATTGGTTAAATACTTCAATAGAATAAGGTTTTTTAATTTTGCATTTGATGTATCTACTGTTTACAGGTGTTTAACTTAGAAAACAACAAAATATCACATCTTGTTATACAGGACGATTACAGATTTTACAACAAAAAACTTTAAGTTAAAATAAGTTTGGCTTTGCAATGATTTAATGAAGCTGATAAAAAATTATATAGAAAATAGAAAGAGGAGATAGAGAAAATTATGATCAAGAAATTAACATTGTTATTTTATGCAGTAATGCTAATGGTTTATATGACTGCATGTGCAGCACCAAAACCACAAGCAGAAGAAGCTTCTGATACAGAAGAAGAAGCAACAGAAGTTGAAGAAGGCGAAGAAGCTGAAGAAACTGATGAAGCTGATGAAGGCGAAGAAGCTGTAGAAGAAACTGCACCAGCAGGAACACCTGCAGCAGCTCCTGCAGTTGAAAAACCAGCAGCAGCTCCTGAAGCTGAAAAACCAGCACAATAAACAGTTCATTAACTATAAAAACCAACGGGTGGTATTATAAGCCTGTTGGTTTTTTATTTTATTGGTTTAAAATCATTAGTAAAAAGGAGATAAATATGAAAAAACTTTTGAATTGTTTACTAGCCATACAGCTTGTCATGATTTTAGCTGGTTGTTGTCCATGTGGCGATAAAAAAGCACAAGAACAAAATCCTGCTCAAGATAGTCAACCAGAAGCTGAATAATAAGAAACCGTAAAGTAAGTACTATATTTCTTATAGCATAAAAGAGGTGAATTGCATACCACCTCTTTTTTTTGTTTAGAATATTACTATGACGCTGCCTCATTCAGAAATAAAAGCAATAACAAAACTACTGAAGACACAAGACGAAAGTACTTACAAGCTTCTGGAAGAACAGTTTATTAATTTTGACTCAAAACTTTTGCACAAAATCAACAGCCAGATTCCTTCAGATGACATTCAGTTAAAAAATGAATTTTTAAAGCTTATTTCAAGAACTAAAAGCACAAAAATTAAAAAAGATTTTATTAGCTGGTCTACATCACCTACACAAAATCTGGAAGAAGGTGTTTTTCTCATTGCATCGTTTAATGATCCAATGCTGGATACTGAACATTATTCAGATATTTTAAATAAATGGGCAGACAAGCTTGAAAAAAACTTAAAAAAAATAAAAGTAAAAAACGATCCTACTTCAATAATAAATGAAATTAATCATTATTTATTTATGGAAATCGGTTTAATGGGAAACAAAGAAAATTATTATTCCCCTGAAAACAGTTTTATTAATAAGGTGCTAGAAACCAGCCAAGGAAATCCTATATTGCTTTCTGTAATATATTTGCTTATTTCAAAAAGATTAGGCTTACCGTTTGAGGGAGTAAATATGCCTGCACATTTTTTAGTGCAATACATGGATTCTATAGACTCGATTTATATTGATCCTTTTAACCAGGGTGAGATTATTACCAGAGCTGATTGCAAAGAAAGAATAAAAGCATTAAAGATGACCTGGCACAATGAATTTTTATCTGCTCCATCAAATAAACAAATTCTTGCAAGGATAATGCAGAATTTAATTAATATTTACCACTCTGAAGGAAATTTTGAATCAAAAGAATGTCTTGAAGATTATGTGAGGATATTAAAATCATAAAAGTATGTCTTATCACGTCATTGCGAGGAGATCCCTCGCTCCGCTCGGGACAGGCTCCGCAATCTCCTAACGTTTTGGAGATTGCCACGCCTCACTTCATTCGGCTCGCAATGATAAGTTATAATTTATACATGTCTGCAATTACAGAAAAAAAATACAGTATTAAGAAAGATCTACTAAACAAGCTAAAACTCACTCCTGATGAGTATTTGAAAATAATAGAACTTATTGACAGAGAACCAAATGAAGTTGAATTACATATGTTCTCTGTAATGTGGTCGGAACACTGCTGTTATAAAAACTCAAAAGCTTTATTAAAAACATTCCCTACAAAAAATAAATACGTAGTAGTTGGTCCTGGAGAAAATGCAGGAGTGGTGGATCTTGGAGATGGAATAAAAATTGCATTTAAAATTGAATCTCATAACAGACCTACTGCTGTAGAACCTTTTCAGGGAGCCACTACCGGAGTAGGTGGAATTCTTCGTGATATCTTCACTATGGGCGCAAGACCTATAGCAATTCTGGATAGTCTTAGATTTGGAGATTTAAACATCCCAAGATCCCGATATTTATTCAGTAGTGCAGTAAGTGGAATATCTCACTATGGAAATTGTACAGGAGTTCCAAATATCGGCGGAGAATCATATTTTTATCCTACCTATAATGAAAATCCTCTGGTAAATGCCATGGCAATAGGTTTAATTGAAACTAAGGAAATCGTAAAATCAGGCGCAAGCGGTATCGGTAATCCAGTTTTATATGTAGGCTCTAAGACCGGTCGTGATGGTCTTGGCGGCGCCAGTTTTGCCAGCTCAGGACTAACCGATGAAAGTCATAGAGACAGACCTGCAGTTCAGGTAGGAGATCCATTCTGCGGAAAGATTTTAATTGAAGCATGTCTTGAAGCATTTAAAACTGATTATGTGGTAGCAGCACAAGACATGGGAGCTGCTGGACTCACCTGTTCTACCTCTGAAATGGCAGCCAAAGGAAACGTAGGGATAGAAATTGATCTAGATAAAGTACCTACACGAACTACGCTTACTCCAGTGGAATATATGCTTTCTGAATCTCAGGAGCGGATGTTATTTGTAGTAAAAAAAGGTTTTGAAAAAGAAATAGAAAAAGTATTCGGTAAATGGGGATTAGATTGTGTTTGTATAGGGGAAATTACCGAAGGGAAAAATGTAGTTGTTAAATATAAAGGCAAAACAGTGGTTAATATGCCAGCTGGTGCCCTTGTCAGTGACACTCCTATTTATAAAAGAGAGGCTAAAGAGCCTGAATATTTCAGAGAAAACAAAAAATTTGATCAAAATAAAATTCCTGATTTAAAAGCAAATGAAGTAATTCCAATCTTAAAAACTCTTCTTTCTTCTCCAAATATTTGTTCAAAAAAATGGGTTTACTCAAAATACGATCATCAGGTTCAAACTAATACTGTGATAAAGCCAGGAAGTACTGCTGGGGTAATTAGGATTAAGAACGAACCGGCGAACCGGCGAGCCGGCGAGCCGGCAAAAGAAAAAGGTTTAGCTGTAGCATGTGACGGTAATTCAGCTTATGTTTATTTAGATCCTTACTTAGGCTCAAAAATTGCAGTCTGTGAAGCAGCCAGAAATGTCTCATGCACAGGTGCAAAACCCATTGCTATAACTGATAATTTAAATTTTGGAAATCCGGAAAAACCAGAAATATACTGGCAGCTTTCAGAATCTACTAGAGGTATAAAAGAAGCATGCATAGAACTGGATACTCCAGTAACAGGCGGTAACGTTAGTCTTTATAATGAATCAAACGGCACAGACATATGGCCTACACCGGTAATAGGAATGGTCGGGTACCTGGAAGATATTGAGCTGGCAATAGACGGTTCATTTAAGAATGCAGGCGATGTAATCATAATGCTTGGTGAAAATAAAAATGAAATTGGTGCCTCGGAATATTTATTCAGCAAAACAAATGAAATAAAAGGAAAAGTACCTGGGCTGGATATAAATCTTGAGAAAAAAGTTCAGTTATCAGTTAGAGAACTTATTGAAAGAAGACTTATTAAATCAGCAAATGACTGCTCTATCGGAGGACTTTTAATAACGCTATGTGAGAGCGCATTTCCAAACAATTTAGGATTTGCGTTAAATATGGAATCCTGTAGAGACGGGGTTGCCCCGTCTCTACGAACAGATGCGATTTTGTTTGGAGAAACACAAAGCAGAATTGTAATAAGTACCAGTGAAAAATCTTTAGCCGATACAGAGAAATTTTTAAAAGAAGAAAATTGTCCATATCAAATACTTGGCAAAGTTCAGGAAAAGTTTGTTGAAATTAAGTCATTAAATATAAAATCAGAAGTTAAAGAATTGAAAATGGTTTGGGAAAAAGCATTGCCAGATTTATTAAGTTAATTCCTAATGTCATTGCGAGCGAATAAAATGAGGCGTGGCAATCCCCAAAACATTATGAGATTGCCGCGTCGGCTCTTTCAGGGCCTCCTCGCAATGACACATTAAGTTCGCTGGTTCTTCGCCGTTACGCCGTTACGCCGGCTCGCCGATACGTTTATTCCTCATCCTCACCCTGAACCAGATCTTTCCATTCAGGACTTTTTTCTATTTCAGAGGCTATTTCAGAGATTTGTTGTGAGGGTGCTTTTTTCTTTGGTCGTAAAATACTTTTTATTACAGGTTTTTTTTCTTTTTCTTCAGGTAATTCATCATCTTCTTCATATTCAAATTGTGGCTGTGATACTTCTATCTGTGGTTCTATTTTTTGTTCAGGAATAACAGATTCTTTGTCCAGTTCTTCAGCTTCTTCTCTGGTCCTTTCAAATGTATTGCCTAAATCAATTTTTTTCTTGGTTGGGGCAGGGGGTTCTGCCTTTACATCTATTGCTTCACTAATAATTTCATGAGGGACTTCAAGGACTTCTTCATCTACAGCATCAAACACTGTAGCTTCTTCAGGCTTATTTTCTTTGCTAAAAGGAAAAGTTTCAACCTGTTTTGGCATCTGAATTAAAGGTTCATCGTTTAAAAGTTCACTCTTTAGTTTTGCTTCTTCAAACGTAAAATCAACTTCTTCTTCAACTAATGGCAAAGCAGTTTCACTTTCTTCAAATAAAACAGTCTGTGACTGCCCGGTATCTACTGGTATTTCTTCTTCAAAATAAATCTCTGGTTCCTTTACTTCAATATTTGCAATAAGATTTGTAAGAACACCAAGCTGCGTAGAAAAGCTGGCATCCAGCTGACCTGATTTTGTTTCCACGATACAGCTTCCTGGATCAACAGACTCTTTAGCAAGAGGAATTATGTTAATTCCCCTAGGGAATAATTTTTCAAGTTCTGGAATACTTTCCTGAAGTTTTGCTAATTCAGAAGGATTTACATAGACCTGAACCCTGTCTGTATCAGGAGTAGCTCTTTTAATTGCTTCTACTACCTGTACCTTTAGAACATTTGGATCAACCGAAGCTTCATATCTTATTATTTTTTTAGCAAGATCCAATGCAATATTAATAATGTCAGAATGAGCCTGGTTTAATGCTTTTACTTTTACTTCAAAAAGCTCTTTTAGAATTTCTTTTGCCTTATTTTTAATTTGTTCTGCTTCAACAGTTGCCGCGTTAAGTGTTTCGTTATAAACCTGCTCCTTAAGTGTTTTTGCTTCAAGGTTAGTTGTTCTGATTATTTCTTTTACTTTTTCTTCTGCTTCCTTTAACTTCCTTTGAGATTCTGCAAGTACTTTTTCTGCTTCTTGTCTTATAAAATTTGCTTCCTGTTTTGCTTTATGAATTTCAAGCTCTATTGCTCTAGTAGTTTCACCGGCATGAACAGTTTTAACTGATGAAACAGTTCGTAATGTTGATAATTTTCTTTTCTTTATTAGCATTTATTGTTTTCCCAGATCAGCCAGTGTTCTGTCTATGATTTTCATAATTTCCTGGGATAAAATTACTGGTTTTCCCTTTTTTTGTTTTCCTGATTTTATGAGCAGATATTCTCTTATGGCTGGTCTTTGTGCATCTGCAAAGTTTATCAGCTTTTGGTTATCAACTTCTTTTTTACATTCACTTAATATTTTCTGAAGCTCAGGCCATGTTTGGTAAAAAGGCGTCCAGTCCAGCTTTTCAACATCACTGCCTGTCTGCTCTTCAATCTCAGCAAGTCTTTTTACTACTTCAGGACTGAAGTGAGATATTAAAAGCCTCTGCTGAGGCTTTGGCATTGTGCGCAGAATTAGCGACAATGTAAGAAGTTTTATATCTTTTGGTAGAACAGGCATTTTATACTCCAGACACGCTGTAGAGACGCAGTTAACTGCGTCTCTACAAGGCATTTGCATGTTATATCTCTTATGCCCTGCTAAATGATTTAAAAAATCAGAGGATCAGAGGACATAGCAAAGAATTCCAATATTTATAAATGGTTATCCCTAGATAAATTGTACTAGGATTTAAAAATTTGTTATCTAGTGATTTATTCAGAGGATAAAAATCTAACTATTGGTAATTTCTAAATCCTACCGGCTGCTGTTCCTTCTTCAAGCCATATTTGTAATTTGCTTGCTAGAAATTCTGGTTTTTCAGATGCTGCTTCTTTTAGTCCTGATATTATTCCGCCAAGATCAGGTTGTTGTGCAGTAAGTTGTTGTCTTTGTTGTTCAAGAAGTTGTTCCTGTGTCTGAGCACCTTGTCTTGGTAATTGATTTTGTTGCATTGCCTGATTAATTTGAGAAATAGTGCTTTGTGTCTGAGGCGGTACTGCTGGTCTTCTAAATGATCCTATGAACATAAGAAATGCAATTATTCCAACTGTAATTGTTACCCAACGAGGTAAGTTTTTAACATAAGAAATTACTTGTTCAATAAAGCCACCAAAATTAGGAAGTACAGGTGCATTTGCTGCTGCTGTCTTGCGAGTCTTACTGGATGCAAACTCAGTGACATTTATAACCACATCATCAACTGATGTAGTAGGACTTGTAATTGCTGCTATGCCTTCTTTTAATTGTTTAACTGAAACTCTTGGAAGAACATCGCTATTTAATGCCACTGCAACAGATATTTTTGTAATTCTGCCTGGCGGTGTTGAAATTGATTTTTGTTTAAAGCTGGGATATTTCTGAGTAATTCTATTGCTTCTTATGTAATTTTTATCTCCACCTGAAATTGCAGGACCTGTAGCAGCTCCTTCTGAATCCTGACCAAGTCTTTCATCCCCAATTTGTTCCTGACCAACTACTCCGTCTGCAAATGTAGTTGCATTTTCTTCTATTTTTCTTCTGCTTATGTCTGAACTTACTCTTACTATGAAATTGCTTAATCCAAGTAATGGGCTTAAGTATTCTTCAATTCTTTTTTGAACAATTTTATTTACTTTTTCTGATTCTTCAAGAAGTTCGCTGGCTGCCATTTCTTCGGTTTCAACTGCTGAATAAGTAATTCCGTTTGTATCAATGATAGAAATACTGTTTTTTTGGAGATTAGGCACATAGCCTACAAGAAGATTAATAACACTTCTTACCTGTACTCGTGAAAGTTTTGAATCAACCTCAGCAAGTTCAACCTGAACTGTAGCTGTAGTAGGAGACTGGAACTGATTAAATAACTGAGGCTCAGGAATACTTACACGAACTGTGGACCATTTAATTCCTGTCATTCTGCTGACAATGCGGGATAAATCACCATTTACAGCTCTCATCATTTTAATTCTTTTATCGTAATCTGATGCTGCCCAGTCACTTTTATCAAATAAATTGAATCCATCTTCCTGCAGTAAATCACTTCTAGCAAGGGTTATTGCTGCTTTGTCAAATTCTTTTTGATAAACTTTGACATTTACTTTTCCAGGTAGATCGCTGTCTGAAATTTTTCCGTCAATTTCATTTGCTTTTAATTTAGTTACAACTTCAAATGCTCTGTCCTGATCAATACTTTTAACTAAATCTATTTCTCCGCCTTTGCTAGTACCCTTTGACCAGGCAAAAACCACAATGAGGACAGCAATAACTATTGTTACAATTCCTGCACCAACCATAACCATTTTTCTGTTTTGTCCAAGATTATTAAATGCTTCCTGAACATTTGGTGCTCTTAATTGTGTTTGTTCTGTTGCCATTTAATTTTTTTATTTACCCCTTATTTCTTTCTTACCACTTACTGCTTACTGCTTATCGTTTTATTAGACCTGCATTTGGGTGAGTTTTTCAACCGTACTGATAAACTTTCCTGCAACTTGTGTGGTTAGACCTAATGCAATTTCTTCTTCTGCCATTGCAATCATAACTTCATGGATATTAACCTTCCCTGTAGTAACTGCAGCTTCAGTTAATTGTTCTGATTTATTCATCATGGTGTTAACTTTTCCAAGCATATCAGATAATACGTTTCCAAATGTTGCACCACCAGTGCTTACGTGTCCTTGTAAATTAGGTATCTGAGGAAGTTGTGGCATTCCTGGAATCATGTTTTTAAATTGCATTGGTACTTCTTTCATTTTCTGATCTCCTTTTAAAATTATGTGAGTCTGCCCATTACTTCTTCAACATATTTTTTTGTTTCTTTGAACGGTGGAACTCCTTTAAATTTGTCTACATTTCCTGGTCCAGCGTTATATGCTGACAAAGCCAAAATTACATTACCTTGGTAACGGTTTAGTAAAGAAGATAAATATTTAGTACCTGCCCTTATGTTTTCCACAGGATTTAACGGGTCTTTAACACCCATTGACTGGGCTGTCCCTGGCATAAGTTGCATTAACCCTAAGGCACCAGCCTCTGAAACAGCTGTTGGGTTGAACCTGGATTCTTGCTCTATTACTGCATTTATAAGTTTTGGATCTACATTATTTTCTTTTGCTGCCTCATGAATTACTGACTGTAATTTTTGTTTCATAACACCGGCCGAAACTTTATGCATAACGGTTGAAAAAGTTTTTTTTGCTTCTGATTTAAGATCAGAGCTTAAAACTTTTTCGCCTAGTTTATTTATTTCTTCTATCCGTGCCAATGCAGATGAAAAACCTGACTGACTGATAAAATTATTTATATTACTCACGTCCTAGAGTTAACCCCCGGGTTTACCAATATTCATTGTTTCTTTTGCAGCTGACTTAGCCATTTCTACAATGGAAAGGTTTGCTTTGTAATTTCTAACTGCATACATCATTTCCACCATTTCAACTAAAGAATCCACATTTGACATTTCCACATATCCGTCTTTATCTGCTTTTGTATGTCCAGGCATATAAACTTTTGCTCCAGGAGACTGGTCTGTAACAATCTGACTTACTTCAATGCCTCTCCCGACTTCATTACCAGAGAGAAAGCTAAGTAAATCACCTTCTTTTACTCCTAATTGTCTTGCCATTACAATTGAAAAAGGATCAGCAGACTTTTGAGAAAATATAGGTATTTGTTTCTTATAGCCTGGAGTGGAAGCATTAGCAATATTTTGCGAAATAATTTCCATTCTTTGTCTCTGGGCTTCAAGACCGTTTGATGCTGAATTAAGTAAGTCGAAAAATGTCATTTTTTATTTTCTCCTTTTTCCCTTCGCCGGCTCGCCGATACGCCGATACGCTTCCTTAGCTTGCTCTTACTTCAAGTGCTTTCTTCATATGCTCAAAATGATGACCTATAGATTTCACCAAAAGCATATATCGAAGATGATTATCATAAAGTTTGGACATTTCAGATTCAAGAGTCACTTTGTTTGAATGATCTCTGTATCTTGCAGTAGCAATTACGGATTCATTTTCCTGATTAAATGCAGAATTGTTTTTTAATCCGCTCAACACTCTACTAAAATCTATGTCCTGCCTGACATAGTTTTTTGTTTCTATGTTTGTAAGATTGTTTGAAAGTATTTCCTGACGTTGCATGATTGCATCTGTCAGGCCCTTTAATGTATTAAATCCTTCTGTCTGAAACATGTTTTTTTCCTTTATTCGTACTTTATTTATTTCTTGCTTTATTTATTAATATCGGCAAGTATTTGATATTGTGGATAAAATTAGTTAAGGATTCGTTGTCTTTTATACCTTTATAAAAGAGAATTCTAAAATTTTAAGGGTAATCCCGACCTCAGAATGACTGAAATCTTGCGAAATCAACTCCACTTTGTATTTCTTCAGTTTCAGGATAGTATTCATCAAAGCTGCCTTCAGCTCTTTTTATTTCAGCAACTGATCTTTGATATCCAGCTAAACTAAGATCTTCTCTGTTTACTGTAGGAGGTTTCATGGAACCTAATCCTCTTAATTGAACGAGTGATTTAAGTGCTGAGAAAAGACCCACTATAGGTCCAAGTAAAAATTGAAGTTTAGAAAATGCACCTGACTGAGTATTACCATATGGATTAGGTCCATATGCTCCGGATGGATTTAAAGGATTAAACTGCTGCGGATATATTCCACTTTGTCCTGTAAAGCCCTGAAATGCGCCTGGCTGAGGAGGAACAAGAGTTCCGGATGCACTTAAAATAGCTGAACCTGGAGCAAGTGCCTGTGCTTTGTTATGTTTTGTAGCTGCTGGAAAACCTTGAATGAATTGTCCTTGAATATTCTGGTAGGCATTGACAGCGCCAAATCCTGTTGTCTGCGGAAAACCACCTGCTGCACCTGGGATACCACCGCCAGGAATTCCAATACCAGCTCCTGGAAATCCAATTCCAGCAGCAGGTCCTGCTATACCTACAATTCCTCCAGGCCCGCCAGCTCCGCCGCCAGAAAATGCACCAAAAAATGGAGTAGTGTTAGAAAGCATGCTAAAAAACTTATTAAAAGTTTGACCTATTGGTATTGATGGAGAATTTGCACCGTTTCCAGTAGGATATGAATTTATAGTGCTTGTGGCACTGCCTAATATTGCATTTAATAATCCTTGAAACATATTTCCTCCGTTTTTTATTATGAAGATCTACCTATGGTGTAATGTACATTCTCATACATCTTATCTATGGCTTTAAGCAGTTTAAATTGTGCTCCCAGAAGATCTTTAATATGAGTCATATTCATAAATTCAGTTACAATGCTTACGTTTCCAAATTCAAGAAAACCTTGTTTTACTCTACTTGAAGAATCTGGACCTACATCTGCTTCAAGTGCTGGTCCGGATGAATTTGTTTCTACGAAATAGCTTTTGCCAAGTGACTCAAGTCCATCAGTATTATTAAATACAACAACATTAATTTTTCCGATTTTTTTCTTTTCGCCTGTATTTGAATCAATGCCGTTTATGCTCCCATCTTCAGTAATTTCTGCTGTAAGATCTGCCGGAATAATAAGCTTGGATGATTTAACTTTAATATTTAAATCTATTTCGCCATTGCCGTTTCTGCTAGGTAAAACAGCAGGTACTGCTGCTTGTTCTACATCTGCCAGAACACGGTAACCTTCTTCAGTAACAAGTTCACCTTCTCCGGTTAATTTAAATCTTCCTGCTCTTGTATATGCTCTTTGACCATTTGGTAATTCAATTCCAAAAAAACCTTTTCCTTCAAGTGCAAGATCATAAAGATCGCCTGTTTTTCTTAAAGGTCCTTGAGAGAAATCTTTGCTTTCATATTTATTTGCTTCGCCGTTTAAAGCTTCAGCAAATGTGGTTGTGCCACGTTTATAACCGACTGAGTTAATGTTTGAGATATTCTCAACCATCTTATTTAACGCAGAAAGATTATTTTCTGTAGATCTTAAAACTTGATATCCTGATTTACCGTACATTATTTCTCTCCTTTAATTACCTTTTTATACATTCCTTCCATATTTCTCAATAAGATCTCTGTCTGCAGAGGACTCAAGACCAAGCATTTTTTCGCTGGCTTCAAATGAACGAAATGCCATTGCAAGTGAGATCATTTCATTCATAAGACTTACGTTTGAGCCTTCAAGATAAGATTGATGAACTCTGACTGGATTATTATCCATAACTTTAATTGCAATTCTTCCGTATCTTTCAGTGCCAATAAATATTTCACCTTTTTGATTTATATTAATATCTGTTTCTCTGGCAAGGCTGATTGGTTTATCTGTTTTTTCTACAACAACTAACTCCTTACCATCAGGAGTACATAATTTCCCTTTTTCATTGAGTCTGAATCTGCCATCTTTTGTAGGGACTGGACCGTTTTCTGACTCTATAAGAAAGTATGCATTTCCTTCAAGTGCAAGATCAAATTTATTTCCGGTTCTCGTTAATGCTCCAGAGGTATCATCTTTTAAAGCTGTTTCACTTAAGACAGACTCAAAACTTATTGATTCAGGGATTTGTCTTTTATATCCTATGCTGTTTATATTTGAAATGTTATTTGAGATAGCCTGGATCATCTTTAATTTATGAAGCATTCCTGCTACTGCCGGGCCATATGTATTTGGTTGGTTGGTCATATTTTTCTTCCTTTTTCTTTTTCAGGAAATACTACATTTAAAGCTCTTCGTTCCAAGAGTTGTGGAATTTATATATGACCATGTTTATGAGAACGTTAAATTCAAAAAAAATGAAAGGGATAACATTAAAAAGAAGTTCTTTTTATAAACTTAAGGGAATGTTTTAAATCTGGCATATTAAGTTTCCCACTAATTACAGTAATAGCTCCGCTTACTACATGTGCAGGCTTAATAGCTTCATTGTTTGGTTTCAAATCTTTTAGTTCTACAACTCTTCCTTTAATATGTTTTGGAAGATGAGCATAATATTCTATCTCTATTCGAGTCTTTTCAACTGTTTCTTGATCTAAATTTGTTTCAGTGTCTTCAAGCATGCTTATATAAAGAATCAAGAAAAAGAAAATTGATACTGGTTAAGAAAACCTTAATTCTTTATAATGTAAAAGTGCAAATTCAGAAAAAATACTATTTTTTAAAAAGTCTTCTTCTTTTATTCTTTATATTCAATTTATTTACTTATACAGTTATTCCTTTATATGGCCAGTCATCTACCTGTAAATGTGTAGATGGAAAAGTATCCTGCACAAACTGTAACCCTACCTGTATAAAAGCTGGTGAAGCTGCAGCATGCATGGGAGGGATTCCTTTATGCTGCGATGAAAATGGTATTGGAACTAACTGTACAAGTACTATTACCTGTGGAGCAGGCAATACCGTAACATCATCTACTCCAACTCCTACACCTTCATCACCATGTTCCTGCAAGGGAAGTACTCTGAGCTGCAATAACTGTAACCCTGTATGCATGGACAATGACAATGGTTCTGCAGTTGCATGCAGACTTAATCTGCCGCTTTGTTGTGATCAAAACGGTGCCGGAAATAATTGTTCAACTTCCTTTACCTGCGGGGCAGCTTCTACTACTACATCATCATCCAGCAGCAGCTCAGGCAGTTGTACCTGTATATCTGGAAATTTAATCTGCACCCAAAACTGTAATCCTGTTTGCAGAGATAGTGGTTTTGACATTATGTGCAGAATTGGGATTGCATTATGTTGTAACGATGGAGGTGCAGGAACCGTATGCAATGAAAATTATATCTGCACAACTTCTTCAGGTGCATTTTCAACCAGCGGAGTTTTTTGCTCTATGGGAAATGTCCTTTGTAATGAAGGATTACCCTCATGCAATGAAAATGAAGGTGAAAAAGCCGTATGTGGATCACTCTTAGGTTTTACCGGTGAACTTAGAGGCCCGGGTTGTTTAAATGAAAGCTCTCGTTTTTTTAATCCTGGCACTGTTTTTTGCAAAGCTGGTTCCGCAGTATTGCCAGCTAAAAAAAATAAATGTAAAAAAGCAAAACAATGCCCTGCAGGAAGCAAAAAGTTTAGTCTCTGCAGATTTAATCGATTAGCATGTAAATGTTCTTGTCCATTCAATGTTAAAAAGACAAAACATTTTCCTGTCTGTAGTAATAAAGATATTCTTAATTGCTCAAGAAGAAGACTGCCAGCATGCGTAAATCCCAGCAATACAGCCTATTGTGACAAAGGGAAACTTTACTGCAAAGACATCACTACTAACATAATTGATTTACTGGATGAGGTAGAGTGTAAAAGAAAGTTTTAAAGATGACATCAAACAGCCAATAAACAAATATTATATCTATCCGCAGCAGCAACTAGTTTTTCTTTTTCTACAATAATTGTTTTTCCTGCTTCAAATGCAAGTACTCCGCCGCCATTTTCAGCAAGAACTTTAAGTGTATTTTCTCCTATAGTAGGAATATCAAATCTTTCATCCTGATTAGGTTTGGCAACTTTAACTACAACTACGCCTGACTTTGCAAGCTGACATCCTCTTTTAATAGCTTCGTCAGTACCTTCAATGGCTTCTATAGCTATAATCATTTTATTTTTTACAATTACAGTTTGTCCAATATCTAAAGCTGCTACTTTTTTAGCCACATCAAATCCATATTCAATGTCTACTCTTTCTTCAAGTGTAGGTTTTCTTTTACTTAAAACTTCTTTTTCTAGAAACAAATGTTTAAGAAACATTGTTTGCGGCAAGATATTTACATCATATTTTTTTAGGAGATCAATAATACCTTGATGAATGGTGTCATCGTTAAAATTTGACATAGCACTTAAATGTTTTATTGCAGTCCAGTCAAGCTTGTGAATATTTCTGAGTAAATCAAGCTTAGGAACCTTACCAATAAATACAACATTATTAATCATTTCTGATTTAACAAGAGCCAGTATTTTTGAGAGTTGTCCTGGTGAAAAGCTGTAAAGTTTATTACAGAGTCCATCAAGTTTTTGATTTGCTTCTTCTGTTATTGCAACTCCGCAGGTGTTAAAACCCTGCTCCCTTGCCGATTTTGCAAGGATGACTGGTAATTCACCGTTTCCGGCTATGATGGCTAAGTTATCTTCTCTAGGCATATCGGTAACATTATATCCTGTTGAGATGCCCCACCGTGGCGTCTTTACTAATGTGATAACGTTGGTGGTGTTATTTTAGGCTGTCTTCCAGTCAATGATTTTAAAAACGCTACTAAATCCTTTTGTTCCTGTTGATTTAAATTCAATGGTTTCTTTAGAGGATCTTTATAGGTATCTTCACCACCGCCAGCATTGTAATAAGCAATTACTGCTTCAAGAGTATCAAACTCTCCACTATGAAAATATGGAGCAGTGTTTGCAACTTCACGAAGCGTAGGAGTTTTAAATTTTCTGGTGTCTTTTCCACTTACAGAAATCTTCGCACGACCGACGTCATCTGTAATAGGGAGCCCGATATTATGGAAACCTCCATCTGTAAAATCAGGTCCCTTATGACATGCAATGCACATAGCTTTTCCATTAAAAAGTGCAAGCCCGTGATTTGCACTGTCTGAAAGTGCCATGCTGTCACCGGCAAGAAAACGATCATAATCAGAGTCTTTTGAAATTAAAGTTCTTTCAAAGGCTGCTATAGCATGCACTAACTGTGATGTAGAAATAGGTGTTTTCTTAAAAATTGTTGCGAATTCTTTTGCATAGCCTGGGTTTTTATTTAACTTTTCAAGAACGTTGCTGACTTTCTCTCCCATTTCAACTGGATTTTCAATCGGTCCCAAAACTTGTTCTTCCAGACTGCTTGCTCTTCCATCCCAGAAAAGAAATTTTAAATTTGCAGTGTTAAAAGCAGTAGGAGTATTTCTTTCTCCTTTTTGACCTTTTATTCCAATTGATACAGGCTTATCATCTGCAAATCCATGTTCAGGTTTATGACAGCTGGCACAACTTACTGTGCCGTCTTTTGAAAGAATAGGATCAAAGAAAAGTTTTTTACCAAGCTCTGCTTTAGGATCGACAGTAACAACATTGATTGTCATAGAGGCTTGCCATGGCAAGCCTCTACTATCTGGGATACCAGACATTCCTTCTTTACCCTTTTCTGTAATAATAAGTGAAATAGCGCTATTTGCAAAAAAGAAAATGCAAAAAATTGAAAATATAATTAAAAAAACATTTCGCACGCTTTTTATAATATTTCTTTTGCTTGTTTTAAATGTGCACTCTAAAGCCCTTTCTTCATCTTTATTTACAAAGGATTGCCTGAAAAATAACAAACAATATTTTGTAAAAGCTGTTTTTGATGGTGACACGATCTTGCTTGACAATAAGCAAAAAATCAGACTGCTCGGAATTGATGCATTTGAACATGATCAATTACCATATGGACAAACTTCAAAAGATTTCTTGACAAAGTTAGCTTTAAACAAAAATGTTTGTATTGAAACAGATGTAGACGAAAAAGATGTTTATGGCAGAACTCTTGGATATATTTTTATAATGGATAATTTTGTAAACGAAGAGCTCTTAAAAAACGGTCAGGCACTCTTATATGACTTCCCTCCAAATATCAAATACATTTCAAAATTAAAAGATGCTCAGATTTACGCCAGAAAAAATATGATTGGGGTTTGGGAGAAACAGGATTATATTCCTGAGACACCGTATCAGTACAGACATAAAAAATAAATTTAAACCTTCTGCGTCTCTTTTTCTACTTTATCCAGCTCAAATACTTTATGAATAGCTTTAACTGCACGGTCACCGTCTTTTACATCTATTACGCAGCTAACCTTTATTTCGCTAGTTGAAATCATTTGAATATTAATTCCAGAATCTGCAAGTGCTTTGAACATGGCAGCTGCAATACCTGGGCGGCCTATCATGCCTGCACCGACTATTGAAACTTTTACAATTTTCTCATCACAACTCACATTTTTTGCACCAATGTCTTTTGCGATTTCTTTTGTAACCTTTGTAGCATCCCCTGCAGTGTCTTTATCGACAGTAAATGCAATTTCATTTATTCCATCTTTGCTTGTAGACTGAACGATCATATCTACGCTTATATTTTTTTTAGCAAGTGATTCAAAAACTTTTGCTGCAATTCCAGGTTTATCGGGAACACCTGTTATTGCTAATCTTGCCTGTGATTCATCTAATGCTACTCCGCTCACTGGATTATTTAACTCCATTTTTCCTACTCCTTGTACTAGTGTACCTTCATCCTGAGGTTTAAAGCTACTACGTACCCTCATGGGCATGTCATAATTCTTTGCAATTTCAACTGATCTGGGGTGCAATACCTGCGCTCCAAGACTTGCCAGTTCAAGCATCTCTTCATATGAAATTGAATTTAAACGAGATGCTTCCTTTACTATTTTTGGATCTGTTGTAAAAACAGCATCTACATCTGTATAAATATCACAACGCTCAGCACCAAGTGCTACAGCCAGTGCTACTGCTGTGGTATCTGAACCTCCACGACCAAGTGTAGTAATTTCGCCAGTAGTAGAACTAATTCCCTGAAAGCCTGCAACTATTACAATGTTTCCACTGTTCAAATATTTTTTTATTTTCTCAGTTTTTATTTCAGTAATTCTAGCTTTACCATGTGTGTCTTCAGTTAAAATTCCAACCTGTAGTCCAGTCTGTGAAATAGCTTTGGCTCCAAGATCATGAATTGCCATAGCTACAAGAGGAATACTTATCTGCTCACCTGTAGAAAGCAAAAGATCGTATTCACGTGGATCTGGTTTTGATGTAATGTCTTTGGCTAGGTCAATTAAATTATCAGTAGTATCTCCCATTGCAGAAACAACAACTACTACCTGATAGCCATTTTTTTGTGCATCGGTTGCAATTTTTGCAACTCGCTTTATACAAATCGCATCGCGAACTGAAGTCCCACCAAATTTTTGGATCAGTATTGGCATAAGTAAAATAATATCACTAGTTATTGAATAAACGGTTTTAACCTAGACGCAAGCTCATTTGTATATATTGTTGCACCATTACTGTTTAAGTGAATTTCATCAGCAAAATTATCCTTATCTGAAGCAGCATCTAACATATCCAAGATTGCAATTACATTTTTATGTGGTTTTAATTTTAAGTTTATTAATTCAAATAACTTATTTTTTAAATCATAAGCATTCCACATTTTCATTTCATCAGCCCGGACAGAATTTGTACACACGATTACTTCAATGTTCTGCTCGGCTAAAAGTGAGAGCATTTTTTCCATATAAAGCAGATTATATTCCGAAACGGTAAAGCTTTTATACGACTTCCTCACATGAGCAGCTTTTTTAATGGTTGATTTATGACGATTTAAATTCTCATCATAAAATCCGCGTGCACTTTTAAAGTATTCTATAAACGAATAAGAAGCATTGGGATTAGAACAATATTTATATAAATCCTGAAATCTTTCTTTTAAGATAAATTGTTTTTTTATAGAAGGGATAAGAGTAAGGATCCGGTGTTTTATTAACTGAATTTTCAGATTATTATTTAATTCATTCATCAGGTCCAATTTGGTATCAAAATAAGGAAGGATTTCTTTGTTTAACTGATTAAGATCTACTTTGTGATTTCCCAGTAAAGAATTAGGTGAAATTGACAGAATTACAATCTTTGGTTTTTTTGTACAGTTACTTAAATATCTTTTCAAGAACAAATAACTCATTAAATAAGTATGTGCTTCATTTACTGAAAAATTATATGAAGATACTGACAGTTCTTTATTCAAAAGGACCGGCTTAATACCAGTCCAGCTTGTACAATCTCCGAAGATTATAAGGTCAAAATCATTTTTTTTATCCAATATTTGTTCTTTCAACTTTAAATAAGCACTTCCGTATGGCGGTCTTAAAGCAAGATATGGAGGCAAAAAGTAAATAAAAGCTTCAAAAGCAAGTACAAATACAAGAAATATCAAAAATCCCTTAGGGATTAATTTAAAATTGAAAGTAAATAAATTCTTTTCCACCAGTTACTCCATAAACAACTATTGAATAGTAAATAACAAAGTAAATCACACTTCGTACTAAAGCCGGGAGCTTTAGTACAGCCATCTGATCTTTTTTTATAAATTGTAAAATCTGAACATATAAAAAAAACATTCCAAGAATTAAATAAGTCATTGGGAGATTTATTTGATTCAGAAAATGAAATTTCAAAAATAATGCCTTAAGCATACTTAATGCCTGATGTAAGGAATTAGCTCTGAAAAATAACCATCCTATGCATACTAAATGAAAGAACGTAAGAACTCTGATAATAAAAAAGATCTTTGCAAGAATGATATTTTTAATTTGAATCATATTTAAAACCGGGGTCAACAATCTATGCCCGATTAATAACGCGGCATGATATGCACCCCAGATAACATAAGTCCATGCTGCTCCATGCCATAAGCCTGCAATAAGCATAACTATTAAAAGATTTCTATACATTAATAGATTCCCATTTCTGTTTCCACCTAAAGAAATATATAAGTAATCTCTAATCCAGCTCGATAAACTAATGTGCCACCTGCTCCAGAATTCTCTAGGATTAGTAGAAAAATAAGGCAGATTAAAGTTAATCATAATATTGAAACCCATGAGCTTAGCTGTTCCCCGGGCAATATTTGAGTAGCCTTCAAAATCACAAAGTATCTGAAATGCAAATGCATATAAAGCTATAAGTACACTAACACCATCATAAGGACTATTAGTGTTAAAAACCGGATCAACTATTTTAGCTAAGTTATCAGCAATGAATACTTTCTGAAATAATCCCCAAAAAATCAGAAATGAGCCGTCATAAAAATTATTTAAGGTTGGTTTTCTTTCATTTACAATCTGAGTCAGAAGATTTTTAGCTCTTTCAATGGGACCTGCAACAAGCTGAGGGAAAAAAGATATAAATAAAGCAAAATTTAAAAATTTTCTTTCTGGTACTATCTCTTTACGATATACATCTATTACATAGCCAATGCTCTGCAGAGTATAAAAGGAAATACCGACAGGAAGAATTACTTTTAGAAGTCTAGGTTCAGGATTAATATTAAAAAGAAGAAAAAAATTATGGGTATTTTCAGCAAAAAAATTGTAGTATTTAAAAAATCCCAGAATCAATAAGTCACTGGTTATAGCTGTAAGTAAATATAATTTCCTGAGTTTTAGATTTGTTTGTTCATGGACTTTAATGCTACAGATGTAACATATGGTCGTGCTAATAAGCATTAAAAATAAGAATTTCCAATTCCAAGAACCATAGAAAAAGTAACTTGCTATAAGTAAAAAAATGTTCTGTCGTTTATGACTGAGAAAAAGATATATGGAGTAAACAATAATAAAAAATACTGCAAATTCCAATGTATTAAATAACATATAAAAATATTACAGTAATTTCGTTTTTTTCTGTGTATAATCATTATGTTAAAGTGTTCAAGGAGGAGCACATGCAAACACTATCAATGAGTACAAAAGAAAGTTTAAAAGATCTGGGTTTCAAAAATTTAAAGGAAGTTTACTGGAATCTTTCCACACCTTCTTTATATGAAGAGGCTGTTAAAAGAAAAGAAGGTGTACTAAGCAAATATGGACCAATAGTTATAAATACTGTTCCTTATACAGGACGATCTCCAAAAGACAGATTTATAGTAAAAGATTCTGAAAGTTCTGAAAAAGTTGCATGGGGGAAAATTAATCAGCCGTTTGACGAATCAAAATTCGAACCGCTTAAAAATAAAGTTATTGAATATCTGCAAAATAAAGCTTTGTTTATAAAAGATTGCTATGTAGGTGCCGATGAAAAGTATCAACTTTCCGTACGTATAGTTTCCGAACGTGCAGTCGGTGCAATGTTTGCAGGGACCATGTTTATTCCTGAAACAGACCTTGAAAAACTAAAATCTTTTAAGCCTGACTTTCATGTAATTCATGCTCCAGGATTTAAAGCAGATCCAAAAACCGACGGAACAAATTCCGGAGCATTTGTAATTATTAATTTCAAAGAAAAAACCATTCTTATAGGCGGTACACCGTACTCAGGTGAAATAAAAAAATCCATGTTCTCAGTTATGAATTATCTTTTGCCTCAGCAAGGAATTATGACCATGCATGCCTCGGCAAATTACGGAAAAGATGAAAGTGATACTGCGATATTTTTTGGACTATCAGGTACCGGAAAAACTACTCTGTCAGCTGATTCTGAAAGAACACTCATTGGCGATGATGAACACGGATGGAGCAACAGCGGTACATTTAATTTTGAAGGCGGCTGCTATGCAAAAGTAATTAAGCTTTCACCTGAAGGCGAACCTGAAATTTACGGAACTACAAGATGTTTTGGAACATTACTTGAAAATGTAGTAATTGACCCTCACACCAGAGAAATAAATTTTGACGATGACAGCATTACTGAAAATACCAGGGCTTCATATCCCGTCTCTTTTATTCCAAACATGACTCTAAAAGGAAAAGGCGGTCACCCAAAAAATATAATTATGCTTACATGTGATGCATTTGGTGTTTTACCTCCGGTTTCTAAGCTTACTTATGAGCAAGCAATGCATCATTTCACCTGTGGTTATACTGCAAAGGTAGCCGGCACAGAAGCTGGAGTAAAAGAACCCCAAGCTACTTTCAGTCCGTGCTTTGGAGCACCATTTATGCCGCTTCCTGTAAAAACTTATGCAAATCTTCTTGGTGAAAAAATCAAAAAGCATAATGTCGATGTGTGGCTTATAAACACTGGCTGGAGTGGCGGACCATATGGACTAGGAAACAGAATGAAACTTTCTCTTACCCGTGCCATGGTAAAGTCCGCATTAAACGGAACACTTAAAAAAATCGAAACTAGAAAAGATCCGATTTTTGGTGTAGGTATTCCAGTTTCATGTCCTGATGTGCCATCTGAAATCCTACAGCCAAGAAATACATGGAAAGACAAAGATGCTTACGATAAAAAAGCTAAAGAACTTCAGGAAATGTTTGAAAAGCAGATTAAGCAAGAGATAAATTAAAAAGAATTAATCTTTCCATGTAACCTACGGTATCAAGTTCATAAAAAATAATCTTGAATAAAATCAATGCTTTCAGTAAACTTCTCCTGTGGTAAGTGAAAAGCAAAAATACATTTCTGGAATATTAAGAAATATTGGTTTTGGACTTATGGCACCAATTGCATCCATATCATTTCAATGGCTTGTTTTTCAAAAAAGCACCATGCTAAGTTATTGTGCTTATTCTGTGTTAGTATTTTTATTGGGATTAATATTTTTAGCAGGTGGTTATACCTACTTAGAGGTGACAAAATAATGGGATTTCAATGGACAGGGGAATTGGTGCTTTTTATTTTTTTAGCTGGCATAATAGTAACAGTCGGATATATGATTTACGACCTTAATAAAAGTCAAAAAAAGAAAAGCTAATTAATGTTATTAAGATGACCACGGAATCTAAAAAAGATAAAGTATTTATATTTGACACCACGCTTCGTGACGGCGAACAGTCACCTGGTGCTACATTGAATATTCAGGAAAAGCTTGAAATTGCTAGGCAGCTTAGTAAACTTGGAGTGGATATTATTGAAGCCGGATTTCCATTTTCAAGCCCAGGAGATTTTGAAGCCGTAAGACTTATATCAAAAGAACTTCAGGGACCTGTTATCTGTGGATTAGCTAGAGCAAAAAAAGAAGATATAGATAAAGCTGCAGGGGCTCTTGAGCCTGCAAAGAAAAAAAGAATACATACTTTCATAGCTACAAGCGATATTCACATAGAGCATAAATTAAAATCTACCCGTGAAAAAGTTTTAAAAACAGCAGTTGAAATGGTACGCTATGCAAAAAGTTTTACCGATAATGTAGAGTTTTCACCGGAAGACGCAGGAAGATCAGATCCAAAATTTTTATTTGAAATACTGCAGGCAGTTATTGAAGCAGGTGCTACTACTGTAAATATTCCTGATACAGTGGGATATACAGTACCAAATGAATTCGGCGGACTTATTAAAGCTATAAAAGAAAATGTACCAAACATAGATAAGGCTGTTATTTCTGTACATTGTCATAATGATCTAGGTCTTGCAGTAGCAAACTCACTTAGCGCAGTAATAAACGGTGCGCGTCAGGTAGAATGCACCATAAACGGCATTGGTGAGCGGGCTGGAAATTGTTCGCTTGAAGAAATAGTAATGATTTTAAAAACAAGGCCTACTTTAGGATTTTATACAGATATTGACTCTAAACAAATATACAGAACAAGCCGCCTAGTCAGCACACTTACAAACATGATAGTCCAGCCAAATAAAGCCATCGTAGGAGCAAATGCATTTGCACATGAGTCAGGTATTCATCAGGACGGCTTTTTAAAGTTTAAAAAGACTTATGAAATTATGAATCCTGAAGATGTAGGACTTCTTACATCAAAACTTCCTCTGGGTCCACGCTCAGGAAGACATGCACTGAAAGAAAAACTAAGTGAACTAGGGTATCAGCTTTCTGAAGAACAGCTGGATAAAGCATTTTTACGCTTTAAAGAAATCGCAGATAAGAAAAAACAGGTTGTTGATAAAGATCTTGAGTCTATAGTCCGGGACGAACAAAGGATAGCAGAAATAACCTCTTACTATGAACTGGAAAATCTGCAAATAGCCTGCGGAACTGGACTGCCTACAGCATCAGTATGTTTACGCAGAACAAGTGACAATGTATTTTTAAAAGACTCTGCTCTTGGCACAGGACCGGTAGATGCCATCTATAAAGCTATAAATAAAATTGTTAATGTGCCAAATGAATTAATTGAATTTTCAGTACAGTCAGTAACTGAAGGCATTGATGCACTTGGAGAAGTTACCATTCGTATTCAGCAAGATCACCTTGTTTTCAATGGTCATGCTGCAAATACAGACATAACACTTGCATGTGCAAAAGCTTATTTAAACGCATTAAATAAATTAATAGATGGAATAACCACTGGTACAAAAATTCTTGCACAAAAGTCAGAGCTAGAGGCTAAGAAGGGCGTTTAGCTAATTCTTCCAACAACTAACATTGAAACTAAAAAATTTGCTTGTTCCATGATACTTTTACTTATCCATTGTCGATCTTTTGTTAAGTGAGCTACTATAGCAGACAAAAGATCTGAAGTATCAGGTCTATCTTTTTGAGCTTGTCTTGAGAGCATCATTGTAAGAAGATAAACATCTTTGACATCGTTACTTCTTTGCATATCTTCTGCTACAACAATATTAGAATCATATTCTCCAAGTCCAAGCCTATCTCTTACGTTTTGCTCTGTGATTTCAGCTATTCTTATTGCACTGCTAAGACAAAGTTTTACACGTCCATTTGGATTACAAATCAATGCACCAAGTAAATGTCTTAATTCAATAGTATCTGACCCGCTTATTACAGCTTCTTGCGCCATTCTTATTTTTACTTGCTCAAATGAGGTAGATGCATTTGGAGCAGATAAAGGACTAGCAGCAGATGCAAGCATCTGCGCATTAAGTATTTGTGATAAAGAAATAGACAAAATAACTCCTTAAATATTATTAAAATCATAGCTTTTTTTAAAAAGAATTTAAACTGTATTTAGTCTTTTAAATATAAATGATTTCTAAAATATTAAACCGATTTAATTGTAAGAAAAAGATTTGTTATTACTTTTGGTTAAATATTCCTGAACTTCAATGTCATATAGATTTCTGAGTTTTGTAATCACAGCGCCAGTAGAAAAATTACATTCCCTATCTTCAAGCTTAATCCTTGAAACCGGCATTATACCTATGATTGCATTGGTTATAAATACACTTTGAGCCCGGTTTAAATAAAGGCTATGAACATTTTTTTCTTCAATTTGTATTCCTTCTTTTTTTGCAATATGGAGAATTTTTGCTCTGGTTACACCAGATAAAATCCCACTTTCAAGAAATGGAGTAATAATTTTATCCTGCATTACAAGAAATATATTTGCACGGGTACATTCAACCAGTTCGTTTTTTGAGTTTAAATAAAGTGCATCATTATAACCATTTTGAATGGCTTCAGTATATGCTACATAGCTATCTGCACGACTAGTCGTTTTATTTCTGAACGAAACTGATTTTGGATCTCTGTCTAATTTTTTTGCAATAAGTGAGTATGAAGATGGTAGATTTTCAAGAGGTACAGCTAAAATAAAAACATTAAATTTTTCTTCAGCACGTTTAGAAATAATAATTTTTACCCTTGCATTTGTAAGTTTGTTAGCTGAAATTACATCCTTTATCCAGCCTTTTATCTCTTCCATATCCACTGGAAATGGCATTTTTATTTCATTTGCAGAGTGGTTTAGTCTTTTATAATGTTCTTCAAAAAAAAGCGGAATACCAGATTCACACCTAATAGTCTCAAAAAGCCCATATCCAAACTGATATGAAAGGTCACTTATACTGATCTTCGCATCTTCTTCTTTTATGATTTGTCCGTTTAGGAAGACTAACATTATTCTATTCCCAAAGCACTTATTATACCTTTTGCTTTTAATTTAATTTCTTCAAGTTCAGATATTGGATTTGAATCTGCCACAATACCACCACCAATATTAAATGAAACTTTATTTTCAGTGATGAATATTGTCCTGATTAATATATTAAAATCCATGGTACCATCTGTTTTTATATAGCCAAAAGTTCCTGTATAGGCACCGCGTTTTGTAGGTTCAACTCTGGCAATGATTTTCATTGCAGCAATTTTAGGAGCACCGGTTACTGAGCCACTAGGAAAAGTTGCTTCAAATATTTGTTTCAAATGAACATTATTTTTTAATTTTCCTTCCACTGTGGATACCACATGATTTAAATGTTTATATGATTCTAATTCAAGAAGTCTTTCTGCTTTTATAGAACCATATTCACAAATTCTTCCAAGATCATTCCTTTCCAGATCAACTATCATTATGTTTTCTGCCTGATTTTTAGGATCAATTTCAAAAATATCTTTTGGCATGGTGCCTTTTATAGGACGAGTTCTAATTGTTCTCTTCGCCGGTTCACCGTTTCGCCGTTTCGCCGTTTCGACATAGAGAAATTCTTCAGGTGAGCTTGAAAGAATACTTACAAATGGTGTTTTAAAAAAACATCCATAAGGATTTGGTGATGCTTCCCGTAACCTCAGATACAAATCTAAATCCTTAACCCTTAATCCTAAGTCTTCTAAAAAATACTCACGTGTTAAATTAGCCTGATAAACATTGCCGGCTTTTATTTCTTCTTTTATCTCACGAACCTTCTCCAGGTATTCAGTATCGGTCATGTTTGAACACAGTATGTCATTGCGAGGAAGCCCGAAGGGCTGACGAAGCAATCCCGATCTGTTTTGCGCAAATTCGCTCGGGATTGCTTCGCCCCTAATGGGGCTCGCAATGACGCTTTGCGTTTGTTCAAAATAAGCAAAGAAAAAATCGGACAAATCATAAGCAAAATATCCTACGAAAATTCCATCTTTATTATGTTTTTCTTCATTTGTTTTTTCTTCCAGAAAATCAAAACAATTTACCGTATCAAAGGTAATTGCTCCACTTTCACAATCCTGAAGATAAGCCTCATTTAAAGAACCGTACAAATAGTATTTAGGATTAACTCCATAAAAAGATTGATTACAAAGTTCTTTGGGTCCACCCGAGCTGTCAATCCAGAAAGAAACTGGACTATTAGATAGCTGGTCAAGTGGAAGACTTGTCTCTAAGAGTTTATTTTTGTCTTTCAATTTCATGTGTTTTAAGATTCATTTTTCAAAGTTTATCATTAATGTCTAAGCATTCCAAATTCTTTAAGATGCTTAACTACATAATTATCTATATCATTTGTTCTTAAATATCGGTTAATCTAAAAACTGCTTTTCAAGAACATACATTTGCTGGATTACATTAAATATATTTAATCTAAACTTTTAACCCCTAATTCCTTTGTCTAGATAGAAAGTATTAAATGGATTAAAATAATGGTAATGAGAACAAGTTTTAGATTAATTGGATTAACAGCATTAGGAGCAGCTCTTTTTGCTCAGCAAGCAAGAACTGAAGAAAAAAAAGTAAATGGTACAAAAGCTGTTGCAGCTAGTACCGATACAGTAGTAATAAATGAGTCACCAGTTAGTAATGAACCAAGAAAAGTTGTGCTTACTCCCGAAGGTGAAAAATATATTCAACGAATGAGAGATATTTATAAAAAGACTTTAAAAAGTGAAGACGGAGGGTTGATTGATGAATCAACATTTATTACTCCTCAATTAAAGACCAGACTATTTCAATTTGCAGCTGAACATAAAAGAAATAAAAAACAAGATCAACTTAAAATTCTTAGATTAAACCCGGCTGAAAATGGTTACCACATTGCATTTGATGTGAAAGTAAATGGAAGGTCAGAAAGATGGTATGTAAGTCAGGAACCTTATTACAAAGACCAGTTTCCTAAGGATGTTTTGCTTGGGAATACGAATCTTGCATTTTGGAAAGGAAGAGAAGATGGAGGAGTAGATAAGCAGACACAAACCTTCATCTTATATCGCGAGTTATTTAAGAATGGAAAGTTAAATACAGAATTATTACTTGAAAGGCTTGAGGGAGCAACTGCAAATAGAGAATCCGAGAAAAAAGATGAAGCAGGTATTAAGAGCTTTAATTTATCTAAAGATAGAAAAATTGGCTATATTGGACTGACAGACTATAGGTGGCAAAAAGATCCTATTATAAGAGCTAATTATGATGATGTTAAGTATTTTCCTGAGGTTATGAGCCATCTGGGTTATCAAATGGTTGTAGCTAATAATGGAGAACCTATAGTTGTTACCAGGCCAGATACTCCAAAAAGAATATTAATCAGGGAAATTGAAAAATTAAAAGAAGAAGGAATAAGAGATTTTTTTATTGATATAGCTTCTCATGGTGATGAAGCAGCTACACTTTTTTATGATAATGTGACTAATTGTCCATGTAATAATTTATTTCCACGTGATCTAACAGAGATCTTTGAAAAATTTCCTGACTGTACAGTTACAATGAAATCTATTGCCTGTGGTGGCGGAGGAGTATCAGATGAAATAAGCTCATTTAAAGAATCTAGTGGTATAGAGAACAGGGGAACTGTGTTTTTACAGTCAAAGATATTTGGCAGAACACAGGAAGGCAGATTAAGTGAAAAAAGCGCAACTAGTGACATACCAAAACCACATTCTACGTATTACAATGTCTTTTTTATAAATCACTTACTCTCTGGTAAAAGCTATGGTGAAGCACATATTTTGGCTGATGAAGCATCTAAAAAATTGGTTCCATCTGATCCAGAGGTCTGGAGGACCTCTCCTAAAGGAGGAATAAAAACCTCTCAGCTTTTTCCAAAGAAAAACTCTCTTCCAGAACAGATAATTTTTGCTTAGCTTATAGTGGGATGTTTACAAAGAAAAAACTCAGTATTTTTTAAGTACTGAGCTTTTTTAGTGTGGTCTTATTTTTAATAAGAAGGTAGGGTAGTTCCCGGTACAGTAGTTCCTCCTGGTGTAGTTCCCGGTACAGCAGTTCCTCCCGGTGTAGCTCCCGATGTAGTGTCCTCAGGCAGGGGCATTGGCGTTGGCGAAGGAGCAGCATTAAGACACTTACCCGGATTCCTACAATCGCCATTAGAACAGCATTCTTGACCTGCGTTACAAGAACCAGCAGTATTATTGCAACATATTTTATCCATTGGGATACATTTTCCCTGGTCAGGACATTCTACTGTCCAGTTACTATTAACACACGTTTTACTAGCACTACAGTAATGCGGAGCACCACCGGAACAGCATTCTCCATTATCATCATTACACTCTACATTTTCAGAACAACATTTATTAGGACATTCCTTTGTTAAAACTTGACTAACACATGTTTTACTAGCTCCACAGTATCTTTCTGTACTAGAACAGCATGAGCCATTATCTGTGTTACATTTTCCAAGTAGGCAACACGAAATGATGTCCCCAGCATTATTAGTACAATCCTCTTTATTTGCACTGACACATGTAGATGTTCCACCGGCAGCACAACATCTTTGTGTTGATAAGCAACAAGAACCAGTACCACAGCACTTACCACTTAGACAACATCGTGTTGCAGCAGCTGGATCATCTGAACTATCACATGCTTCATACCCTGAAGGCTTACAATTTCCTGCGCAACATTTTTGACCAGTTAAACATTGCGAATCATTTGCACATCCTCCTAGTGCTGGCCCTATGTTTAGGAAGGACAAAGATAAAACTGAAAAAACTGCAATCGACAATATAATTCTGTTAACACTTTTCATTTTTAATACCTCTTTCGTAAAAAACCCTGAATCTACTATACCCTTATACTAGTAACTTAAGTTTAGTCCTGGATACTTGAAAGATTATATAATACCTAGTTAAGTTTTTGTTATTGATTATGATTTTAATAACTTTAAAAATTAAGCATTAAAAGCTTTCCTTTTGGTATTTTTATTGAATTAAGGCAATTTTTTACTTTTTTGAGAGAAAGATTAAAAAGAATTTATCTTTCAATTTCAACTGAAACATCTCCATGAAAATCCGGAAATGGAACATGTGGTTTCTTTATTTTAATTTTAGCTTTAAGTATTTGAGGATGTTTTAAAAAAGTCTCGACTATTTCATCTGCCAATGTTTCAATTAAAGAATATGATTTTGATTTTGCTATTTTTTGTATGCCTTTATATACATCTACATAGTTTAAAGTATCTTTTACATTATCTGACTCCACGGCACGTGACAAATCAGCTTCAAAAGACGCGTCTATCAACAGCTCTTGTCCCATTTTTTTCTCTTCATCATGGATACCTATTGAACAATAGGCAGATATATTTTCTACATTGACAGTGATTATTTTTTTGCTGGTTCGCATTGATTATGAGTTTAGCATGCTACTACAATTTCTTTTTAAAATAGTATTCACTAACTTTATTTACACCGCCAAGATATCTTGTTTTACGGGTATCCTCTGCACCCAGCTTTTTATACAATTTATGAGCCGTAATAAATGTTACATCAGACCAGATATCGATATGTTTAAATCCTTTATTCTTAGCATAGTTAAAAGCCCATGTAGAAAGCTCTTTTCCAATTCCTTTTCCTCTGTAAACTTCATTTAGAAAAACTCTTTTTAACTCCGCGCCACTATTTTTAATTCTTACTGCTACTGAGCCAATAAGTTTATTGTTTTTTTCTTTATCCAATAAAACCTGAAAGGTAGACGGGGCTCCATATTCACTTTTAATATTTAGCAAATCATTGTCAAGAGTTTCTAGTTCTAATATTTGATTATATTCTTTATAAATGGTTCGGATTAAGTCTATTAAATCTTCTTGAAAATCTTTTTTGTAATTGACTAATAAAAGCTGAGTATCTTTAATAAGATAATTTTCCATAGCAACAATTTTATCAATGAGAAATCCAGAAAACGTAACAAAGACAGATTCCCAGAAGATTTTATGTTTCAGCTAACGAAAGAGGAAGTGGAAAGTATGGTATCACAAAATGTGATACCTTCAAAACAAAGTCTAGGAGGGTATTTGCCATATGTTTTTACTGAACTAGGAGTAGCAATGCTTTCAAGTGTACTAAACAGTGAAAGAGCAATCAATGTAAACATCCAGATCATGCGCACCTTCACTAAACTAAGGGAAATGATTGAAAGTCATAAAGATTTAAAAGGAAAAATTGAAGAAATGGAGAAAAAATACGATGAGCAATTTCAGATCGTGTTTGAAGCTATAAAAAGATTGATTGAGCCAGAGATAAAACCAAAAAGAAAAGTTGGATTTTATGTAGCTGATGAGGAAATAAAAAATCTAAGGGATTTCAAAGGGATTAGGTTCTATGAGAGAACATAAGAGGTACTTGTATATTCCTGAGCTAGCCCAAGCAGTACGACTTATTATAACATTAAAGTAAAGTTACAATTTGCTCAATAGACTGAGCAAATTGTAGAAATGATGATTTCTTGATATTATAAAAGCAACATGAAAAAATATATAAGGCAATCTTTATTTAATGAATTACTGCAATCTATAAACACTAAGCAAAATCTTATCCAAGCAATTGTAGGTCCTAGGCAAGTTGGAAAAACTACTCTTGTCCTTCAATTATTCAGAAGATGGAAAGGACCGAGATTATACGAATCTGCTGATGAGCTGAGTACACCAAACACGGAATGGATAAGTACACAGTGGAACAAAATTAGAGATAAGTCTGCAAATAAAAAATCTAAGTCTCTTATTATATTAGATGAAATACATAAAATACCTCGCTGGAGTGAAGCAGTTAAAAAACTTTTTGATGAAGACCACAGAACAAATTTTAATATCCGCGTGATTCTTCTTGGTTCAGCTGCTTTGCTTATGCAAAGAGGTTTAACAGAAAGTTTAAGTGGGAGGTTTGAGCTTCATAGGCATAATCACTGGAGTTTTAAAGAATGTAATGAATGTTTTAAGATTTCTCTAGAAGAATACTTATACTTTGGCGGATATCCAGGAGCCTTATTAATGAGAAAAAACGAAGAAAGATGGGCTCGTTACATTCGTGACTCACTGATTGAAACTGTTCTATCAAAGGATCTTTTACTCCTTTCTCCTATTACAAAACCAGTTTTACTTAGACAAGCTTTTTCACTTGCTACAAGTTACCCTGCTCAAATACTTAGCTATCAAAAAATGCTTGGCACATTACAAGATGCTGGAAATACTACAACTATTGCTTCTTACTTACAGTTACTATCTAAGGCATTTCTTTTAGCTTTACTTGAGAGATGGAGCGGTACTAAAATTAAACAAAAAGGTTCAACCCCAAAAATAATAGTCCTTGATAATGGAATTATATCTAGCATGTCTGGAAGTGATTTTAAATCTACTATTAAAGACAAGACCACATGGGGAAGATTTCTTGAGAACGCAGTCGGATCAAAATTATATTCTTTAGCTATGAATTCAGGCGGCGAACTCTTTTACTGGAAAGAAAGAGACTATGAAGTTGATTATATTCTCAAGCTGGGTAACAAAATATATGCCATAGAAGTAAAATCAGGTATTTCTAAAAAGCTTCCTGCAGCACTTAGTATTTTTAAAAAAAGATATGGGACTGCTAGTTTGATTACAATCTCAAACTCAAAGACACAAAAGTCTGAGCCAGTAAGTAATATAAACATTGAAGATTTTTTTAGGAATCCTAAATTAATCTTTAACAATTAGAACTAAAATTATAGAGTATAAGGGGCATTTGCACATACCTGAGCTGGCTCTTGTTGCATAGACTGCTTATAAGGAATTAAGTTTTACAATGAATAATTTTAACGCCTATTAACGTTTTCAAGGAATACCCCTATAATCTTAACTTTAAACTTTAAAAAGCCTTAACTACTCTAAAGTAATTTGATTAAATATGAGTGACGGAATACCAAATATTGGTCACAATCGTTTGCCTTTAAGCTTCAGCAATCTGGATATAATTGGAGCTACTGGTGAACGTAATTTACTAGCTACTGCTGGGCAAAATAGTGACGAATTCTCATCCCCTGAAATAAAGTATTATGAAAATTACTCTAACGAGGTTCTTAAACCAAACACAGTTCAAAGAAAACAAAAGGTTTCATTCCCATACACAGAGAAAACTTCTACAATTGATATAGAAAACTTTATTAAAGAGAACTCTTCTAAAGCATATGAGCTCCTTATTAAATTAAAAGAAAAAACTCCTAAAGAAAAATACAGCAAGTACATAGCATTTATTAAAAGAACAATGAATGAATTTAAAGGACATTCATTTTATTTTATTGATCAGTCCATGCTAAGTGATGATATTTTATATGGCTTAACTGTTGAGTTGTATAGAGAAGATGGCTTTTACTCTAAAGGTAATACTGATGAAAAACTAAATAATTTTCTTAAGTTCTTAAACTTACAAAAAAATGAGGGGATCTTGTTTTCTTTTTCTGGGAGTAGTGAACTTGTCCAAACAGACAAGGGGTTAAATGTCACTATAAATATGTTTAGAGATTTAAAGGGTGCAAATATTGATATTCAAGATGAACATTTTGATGTTTTATTTAATATTGTTGGTCCGATTAAAAAAATGATCCTGAATAATAATCCAAATTTGAGTGAAGACAATCCAGAAATGCTTCAAAAAAGCATTGTTACTTTAGTTAATTATCTACAAACAAAAATTGCACCAGAGATTATTCATCTAGAGAGAATCAAGCCTGGCTCTAGTAGAGATTTAGGAAAGATTGTTACAAATTTTTTGTCAAATGAGGATTCATTTTATTCAATTACAGATTATCTAAAGACTATAAACAGATATATAGATGGGCTTGTAATTCAAGGTGAAACAGATATTGAAGATGTTTTATTTAATTTGGCAAGTCATAGTGGTGACATAAAGTTAACAGATGAAAATGTGGATAAATTGCTTAGGTTACATTTTTATAGTGGTTTTTCAAAACCATTTAGACTTGTTCACACAGAGGAAGAAAATAAACAAGAAACTTTTAATAAGGTATTAGATCGTATTCTGAGTTCTTTTGAAGATTCGAATGTCGGACAAAGGAATAAAGTAGCCGTGGTAATTTTGCCTGCTGTAATTGATGATACAGCTGATAAATACAAGTTTGATATATTTGCAGTTAGAGCTGGAATAATTTTTAAAAAGCTTTATGATGAAGGATATAAAATATTACCATTTGAGATTGACAAGGATAGTCAAATAATAGACTCTTTAATTCGAGCCCAATCTGCTACAAATCAAAAGCCTAATCTTCTAATTGTCAGTGGTCATGGTTCTGTTAATTCAAGTAAAAGTGAAGATGCTATGGCTACTGTATTAGGTAAAACCAGGAGACAGAACTCTTTTCAAGGGATAAATCCTGCAATTATAGATGAAATTAAAAGCAGGAATCCAGATTTAGCAGGAAGATTAGACAAAAGAAAGCCACTTCCTCTATGGAAAGCACAAAGTGTTGGAAATGGTGAGGTTACATTTGATGAAGCAAGTCTTGATAGAAATGACACCGATATAATGCAAAACATAGGGCTTCTAATGGCAATAGATGGAAAGGTAGTATTTAATTCCTGTGCAGTAGGAAAGCAAGTTGGAGGAAAACCTCCATTAGCAGAAGTATTATCTAGTGAATCTGGACTTCAATCATTTGCTAGTAACAGAGTTATCCAAGATACAATTCTTATTTTCCAAAATGGAGTGTTAATAGATGTTAAATATGAAGATAGGAAACTTGAAGTTCCAACCAAATCGTTTGGTGCTAAATAAGTATAAAAGGGACAGATGTAGATCCTCCCATCTTTGGTGCAGATCCAGAAAAACTTGATTCCGAGTGGCGACATCATGAAAAACGTTAGAACTAAAATTATAGAACATAAGGGGTATTTGCATATACCGGAGTTGGCTACTGCTTCATAGTCTACTTATAAAACATGGGGTATTTTTCTGGTTTCTCAAGAGCCTCTAACTCTAAGTCTATATCTAAAGATGGCCAGTTTATGTGGTGTTCATGATTTAGTTGCACATTTTGAATTTCAGAAACTTTTGCTTCTTTAAACCAAGGAAACTGTTTAAAAGTTAAAAAGTATTCTTTATCTTTAACAAAAAGCCAAAAGCCATGTCTTGAAATATTTTGTACTTCAACTTTTAAAGTGTTTTTTCCATTCTTTTTTGATTTCATTCTTATTCTCCTCTACAACTTTCTGTAATTCTTTTAATTGCTTTTTTGAAAGTCCATAATAGCAATCTAAAGATACTATAGGTTCAATCCAAAATTTTGCCTCTCCGTCTGGACTTGTAACATGAATATGAATCCGGCGTTCCTCTCTTGAAAAAAAGAAAAAACGATATTTTTTGTACCTCAATACTGTCGGACTCATCCTATTTATTATATTCTACCCAATCAAGGTTAATATTGTTTTAATCTGCCATAAACGTTAGAACTAAAATTATAGAGCATAAGGGATATTTGTATATTCCTGAATTGAAGGTGGCTGCTTAAATTGACCTATCCTCTATGGTATAACATCTGCATAGTCCATATTTGGATAATTTTCAGCAAACCACTGTTGGAGTTGAGTTTTTTTATCGTCATCTCCTAATTGTAGTGCACGAACTAGTTCTGTTATTTTTGCTTGGTATTGTGAATCTGGATCATAAACATCAAGGTGCCTCAATGCTACAAGATTACCTGCGTAAAATTCTCTAAGCCTTATGAACTCTTGGGCTATTTGTGCAGGAGGCTGGAATCTGAATTTAGGAGATTCTAATAACTGGAAATGTTCTGGCAAAAACCCTATCCTTGAGAGTTGTAATCTTGGACCAGTTGATTGAATTTCACTTGCCATAAAATATTTTATCAAGCTTAGCAAATACAAAAAAAAGAATACATTAATTTTCTCTAATCTAAAAATTAATTATTTATAAAAATCGATTTTTAATTAAACGACCTTAACTTAGTTAGAACTCTAATTTCTAGAATTGATGCTAGTTACAAGCTTTGATTTTGAAACTCGGGCCTTACAGGATTTGAACCCGTAACCTACTGGTTCGAAGCCAGGCGCTCTATCCAATTGAGCTAAAGGCCCATAATGCAGTTCTATTATAACCGGTAGTTATTTATAGATCTTAAATGCAATTACTCCGTCAACAATTGCACAGCCAGATCCTTCCCTGAGCTTTATGCCATCTAACTTTAAATATCCTTTGGCTGAACGTTCAGAATAATTTTTCCATTCAGAGATAGCACCTGATTTTAAAAGCACTAATCTGCAATTTTCATCTTTTGGATTAACTCCACTTCTTATAGCAGGATCATGAATTACTATTAAGTCATCTTTCACAGCAACAACAGTTACATAATGTCCGCCTGTTCTTTTATAAACGTTTTTCAAAGGGTCATATTTATACCAGCCAAGATGAAAAATAATATTGTGATTTGATTTTATTTGATCTTTCATCCATTGCACTGTAGGTATTTCTCCTGAAGAATAATTACCACCATCATGCCAGCCATTCCATTTTATGGATATTTTGTAGCCATGCTCAATTACATATTTCTCAAGTCCTTTTATTAGTTCAAAAGGCTCAGTTCCTTTATTAAATTTTGTATCCATATAGTCTTCTGAGCTAAGCAGTTTTATTAATTTAAATTGAGAAGCTTGAGTCTTATCATCAGCAGGAAATAGTTTAGGAAAACCATGTCTGTTTAAATAAATTAAAATGTTTGAAACTGAAGTAGGTCCGCAAAAAGCTTTTCCGTTTCCAGGGAATTCTCCAAATCTTTTATCTCCCTGGCAAAAGTCAGGGAGATTCTCTTTTTGTTTACCTATGGTTACTAAAAAAATACAAAGAATAATAAGAAAAACAAATAAAAATATCTTATTAAATGAGATTTTCATATATTTAGCTTCAATTAAAACATGATTTAAAATTGTACTTTTATTATTGTGGGGTTTCCATCTGCATCTGCAATAACTTCATAAGGAGGAGTGTCTTTCGATTTTTTCTCTTGATCAAGTTTTTCATTTGCTGCAAGAATCATTCTTACTCGCAATAAAGCTCTTCTTCTTTCAAAGAGGTTTGCTCCATGCATATTTAATCTGCTTCTTAACATTTTTATTTTCGTACTACGGAATTAATTCTATCAATTTATCAAAAAACCATAATTGGGTAAATAGTCTTTCGTTTAAATTTCAAAGAAATTATTAATGATTTAAAAGTAACCTCTTGAAAGAGATAGAATCCTATTAATTATTTTAGAGGCTGCATGAAAAAATTATTTTGCTTTTATATTTCTATTTTTATATCTTTAGTATTTCCACTTAGTGTTAATGCCAGATGTTCAATAGAAGCTTTAAAAAATGTATGTAATATCTGTGCTGAAAGAGCTGAAAGTAAGCTAACTACTGACTCAACATGTCCAGTATGTCCTGAAATAAACTGTCCTTCACCATCTCTTGCATGCATAAAACTAGATAGCTTTCAGCCATTTTTAAAATCAAGTTATACTATCACATCAAATGATCAAAACTTAAACTTTTTGTTTAAGTTAAACATTGTAAAAAATGATAATAACAAAAATTTATTTTTATATGACGTTAGATACAGAAATTTCAGAACCATTACTCAAAATAACTTCGGCTATCTTTTATACGATATAGTTAATTTCAATTTACCTATTGAATATGATGATTATTTATATTCCTATAACTGCACTGGAGCAATAGACAATACTTCTGTAATAAAAGGTACTTGCTCCACCATTGCAAATGATAATGCAGAGACAGGGATACAAACCTACAGCTGGCAATTTACAGCAATCCCGTCAGATACTCCTTTGCAATAGTTGAAAATTAATTTCGGTTTGAAATAGATTCTGCAATTTTTTCCTGCAGTCTCAGACAAGTATCATTCAATGTAGCAATTGTTAAATATGTATGGGAACCAAGTAATTGAGTGAGCTTTTCAACCGTTGGACTCATAGAATCATGGGACGGCTCAGATATTTGAGCAGATTCAGTCTGGTGTGCTGCATTTGTTATTTTAAGCATAAAAGAATCTGCATGACAAAACGAATGGAATTGATCAATTAAAGGATCATGCTCAGAAAAATCTATATTCTTTAAAGCAATTTCACCATTTACATATTCAATGTCAGCATTAATTTTATATTCAGTTAATTCCGAATCATAGGCATCATCTTCAAAAAAAGAACATCTAATTGAAATTGAATCCGGATTGCTGTCTTCATCAAAAGTTACATCAGTATGAATTTTTTCAGGTTTATTAGGTGATGTATCAAGTGATAATTTCTTAAAGCGAGAAAACAATACATCATAAACACCTCTCATATTTAAACGAGTTGCAATAGTTCTTTCAGCTCCGATTTTTTCATCTCTTTCATCAGCAATAAGACATGTCCGCTTAAAGCAAAAAGTAAGCTCAGGATTAAGCACTAAGTTAATATATACCGGTAATACTTTTCCAGAACAATGTATTCTCATTTTTTTTAATTAGTCTAACTATACAAAGTAAAAAAATACTTTTTAGCAGTCAGTTATGATAATTAGGGAATATTATAAATGAAGAAATGTTATTTTTCTCTTACAATTAAACAATCATGAAAGTTTTAAGGATTCTACTAGGAAATTCTACGTTTACATAATAGATCTAGCTCTTATATCATTAAAAACACACTACTGAGCTGTTATAATACTCTCAATCTGTAAACAACTAAACCCATATACAAGCCAAGCAGGTCATTAATGAAAGCTGGAAGAGTTAGCATTCATACTAATCGTATATCTCATCAGTGGGGTACAGTTTTGGAACATGCAGATGCCAGAGCAAATGCTTCAGCTGCTACTCCAAAAACAGTTGCAGTTCCTACTTGTGGTCCTATAAATAGCAGAGTAAGTTATACAGCAACTTTTCATGCATTAAATAGCGATGGTTTAATTTTACCGGAAAATTTTATTTCAAATCTTACTGGCACAAGTTCTGCATTAAGAAATATAAGAAGGTTAATTTCAAAAGTAGCCCCAACAAATGCCAAAGTTTTAATAACAGGTGAAACCGGTGTTGGAAAAGAACTGGTTGCAAATGACATCTGCCTAAACAGTACAAGAAGAGATAAACCATTAATTACAGTAAATTGTGCTGCAATCCCAGAAAGCCTTATAGAGTCAGTTTTATTTGGGCATGAATGCGGTGCATTTACAGATGCAGATGGCGGAATTGGATTATTTGAAGCTGCTAATGGAGGCACAATTTTTCTGGATGAGGTAGGAGAACTTAATCCGCATCTTCAGTCAAAGCTGGCAAGAGTTCTTGATTACGGTACCTTCCAGCGGGTAGGAGGAACTGATGAAATTAAAGTAGATGTCAGAGTAATTGCTGCAACAAACCGTAATTTACGTGAAGCCTTAGCTAAAGGAAAATTTGAAAGAGGACTTTTTGACAGACTAAATGCTTTTCCAATCCATGTACCTCCATTAAGAGAACATCCTGAAGATATATTGCCTATTACAATTTTTCTTTTGGAAAGAAATAAAGGATTTCTTCCGGATAAAGTCGTGCGGGAAATAACACCTGAAGCATTGGATAACTTAGCAGAATATGAATGGCCTGGTAATGTGAGGCAGCTGGAAAATGTGCTTAAAAGAGCTTTTGTACTTTCAAAAGGAGGAGTAATAAATAAAGGAGATATTGCACTTACAAATAATGATGCAGTTATAAAAGCTTTTGAACATTTTGATGATGTTGCATTCAGTAATGCACCTGTCCTAATTACAGGTGAATCAGGGGTTGGAAAAGAACATATTGCAAGGCAGCTGTATGGAAAAAGCAGCAGGGCAACAAGACCATTAGTTATTATAAATTGTGCTAATTTACATGGGGAACTGGCTGAGTCTGAATTATTTGGGCATAAAAAACATGCATTCACCGGCGCTACTAAAGATCACAAAGGATTTTTTGAAGTCGCAAATGGCGGCACTTTATTTCTGGATGAAATCGGTGCGCTTCCTCTTAATGTTCAGGCTAAACTCCTTCGTGCTATTCAGGAAGGAGAAATAACTGTAATGGGAACCTCTGCACCCATAAAAGTAAACGTAAGAATAATTGCCACAACAAATCACGACTTGGAGCAAGATGTCGCAAATAGAAGATTCAGAGAAGATTTTCTGCACCGCTTAAGCGTAATTCCAATGACAATTCCACCTCTTAGAGAAAGAGTCAGTGAGATATCGAATCTTGCAAATATGTTTCTTAATGAATTAAGAGGTGGAAAAATTATTCCAGGTATATCTGATGATGCACTTGCAAGATTAGAAAAATATTCGTGGCCGGGTAATATACGAGAATTGAGATCAGCAATAGAAAGAGCAGTAATATTAGCAGATGAAAACAGTCTCATAGAACCAAAAGATATTATTCTTGATGAGACAGCAAATTCAAAAACTAAACCTGAAATTAATCTGCCATCAAGTCCATTTCTCTTAAAACATCTAAATGAGCTGATTCAATATGTTTTATCTGATGAAGAAATGGGAAATTTAAAATCAAATTTAAAATTGGATTTTTTATTCTTTAAATATCGTATGGCAAGGTGGGTTAGTGAATCTAAAAATTTACAGGAAGGGCAAGTAGTAAAAGCTTATGGGGTAAGTAGTACAACTCTATCTCGTTGGGTAACTGAATTCAGTCAGACCACCACTAAAAAATTTATTAACTCACTGAGACAGGAAGCCATTGCAATGTCAATGTCTGACTCAGAGACTAATACATCTATAGATTTACCTTCTGATTATTTGCATCCTCTTAAAGAACTGATTGACTATGCAAACGAGGATAGGAAAATACATAGCGATAGATTAAGATTTTTATTTGCAAAATGCCGTGTAGCAAAAGCAATAATTGAAAATAAAGGTTTAACTGAAACTAAAATAGCTGAAGCAGTTCATTGTGACAGAAGAAACTTAAGAAGATTACTCCAGCAATTTAATTATGATTCAATCAGTGAATTAGTAGGTGAACTCACGGAAAAAATTGATTCTCATTCATAATTTCAGACTGGATTTCCCTGACTCACTTTCATTTCTTCCATCATCATTTATTTGGACCGTACTTTGAGGCGGAGGAATAAAAGAACCTATGGTTAGTGGTATTAATGACATTTAAAATTAATTATATCGCTTAATGATATAATTCTTCCCTAGGAAATCTTTTCAATGATAAAAAATAAAATAATTTTAGTGTTAGTCTTATCTTTCTTAATCAATTTTACAGGGTTAGAATCTTTTGCTCATCATGATTCTTCTTTCAATAATCAAAGTACCGCTATTGAAGAAGATGAAAACAGTTTATCTAATCTTTTAAAAGACTTTACTGCTGTCTATAGAAAATTAACTAAGTCAAGAAACAAAGAAGACAGAAATGCAGGAAGAAAATTAAGATTAATATACAGACAAATTTTAAGAGGATTAAGAGCTGATACATCTGATAAATGTTTTAATTTAATTAAAAAAGCAGCAGATGATTTTTATAGTCTGGTTAATGACTTAAACATAGGAATAAGTTGCGGACCCAGTATCATTCCTATTTTCTTTGATTTAGTAGAAGAGCCTATTTCACCTGACTGTGCTTTACCTCCGGAAGAAGATGAAATTACTACAGATCAGATAGGTGGTCCTTTTAGCGAGGTCTTTCCAATTTACGAAGACGCAGATAAAATATTTAATACTGATGTTGATCTAAATGAAATTCCGGATATTTGTGAAGCTGAGTAATGTTTTAATTTAACTTTGAATGACTTCCATCGCAATATGGCTTATTTGAAGTGTGCTTACATCCGCACCACGCTATATTTTTCTTTTCAGTAATAGTTACTTTTACAGGCAAAATTCCTGTGTTTAATCTTGAATGAGATCCGTCACAATAAGGTTGATTTAATGAATGGCCACAAGCACACCACCATTTATCACCTGGTTCTTCAGGTTTTACGTACGGCATTTTTTGTGTAATTTTGGGTTCCATTTACTTTTATTATAGTAGTAAAAAGGTGTTCGAGATGTGGTTATTTAGAATAAATTCATAACATGGTTATCTTGATGTAGAATCAACTTATGCCTATCACTTCTTTATATGCAGGAATATTTGGAATCTTTCTTGTTTTTTTAAGTATAAATGTAATTCGTTTAAGAATTAAGAAAAAAGTTTTATTGCTTGATAATAATGACTATGAATTAAGCCTTGCTATCAGAGCACAAGGAAATTTCATAGAATATACACCGTTATTTTTAATTTTACTTTTTTTGACAGAATTGAATCACTGGTCATCATCTTTCAGTCATTCTATTGCTGTTGCTTTTTTTATTGGAAGAATGTTTCATGCATACAGTTTTACAATTGCAGAAGTAAAAAATAAGAAAAACTATAAAGCAAGACAAATAGGAATGCTTTTAACTTTATTTATATTGCTAGTGACTGGTATCTCTTTAGTGATTAGTTTTTTAAAATAGCTAAGATGTTTAATAGGTGTTGATATTGGTAAGTAAAACTCGGGACTCAGGTACAAAAGTAGGGGGCGGTCGCGACCGCCCCCTACTAAATTAATGGAGCATAAAGGTCATATTGACATACCTGACCTGGCTCCTGCTGCATGACTTACTGAGTTTTCCACTTTTATTTAGGGAATATAATAGATGTAATGGAACAAACAATTACTGCACAACTTGAAGATGTAAGAGTTCATCCAAAGAAAGTAGATGACTATGTTCACATCTTAGGTGA
>MFRM01000025.1:0-147 GCA_001784555.1 Candidatus Melainabacteria bacterium RIFCSPHIGHO2_02_FULL_34_12
GTAATACCTCCAGGCGGAGTAATACCTCCAGGCGGAGTAATACCTCCAGGCGGAGTAATACCTCCAGGCGGAGTAATACCTCCAGGCGGAATAATACCACCAGGCGAAGTAATACCTCCAGGCGGAATAATACCACCAGGCGGAGTA
>MFRM01000025.1:154-8938 GCA_001784555.1 Candidatus Melainabacteria bacterium RIFCSPHIGHO2_02_FULL_34_12
CAGGCGGAATAATACCACCTCCGGGCGGATTTACTCCTCCTCCAGACGGACAAACTCCACCTCCGGGCGGATTTACTCCTCCTCCAGATGGCGGCGGATTTGTACCTCCTCCTCCTCCTCCAGATGCTCCACCACCACCACCTCCTCCTCCTCCAGATGCTCCTCCTCCTCCTCCTCCAGATGCTCCTCCTCCACCACCACCTCCTCCTCCAGGCTAAGTGGAATGGATAAATTAAATCGATGTAGGGGTTTGCCATGGCAAACCCCTACATGTTTTTTTGTTTAGGATTTTAGAAATTAATTAAATTATTTATTGATCGCCTGGTTTTGGCGGAGGAAATATTCTTACTCTTCTAGTCGGTTCCTGTCCAATACTTAAGCTGTCCAGCTTATACTCTTCAATAAGTTCATGCTGAAGTTTTCTAATCTGTGGATTTTGAGGGGATAAATCAACTGCTTTATCTGTATCCATGACTACATTTATAGCTGCTTTTGCTTCTTCAAGAGCAGTTCCCTTATCATCTCCATTTTTTCTTTCTATTTCTTCAATAATAAAATCACTTACAAGTTCAGGAAAAAGATCTTTCAGTGCTTTTTGAATTCCTTCAATGGTATTGTTCTTAACTACATACAGCGGTTTTTTATGTTTCTTAGAAAGTTCAATTATTTTAGCTCCTTGCTTAGCATAATTTTTAAGTGCAAAAATAACCCCTGCTTCATCTATAGTACGTGAGACTTTTGCCGGCAGCTCTAAAGTTCTGATTACTCTTTCAAGCTGACCTCTGCTAACTGCATAAGGATAAATGCTTACAACATCTATGTCAGCCTCCGGAATATCCGAAGTTGAAGTTGAAAATGATATGCCATGAGAAGAGGTTGTTTCTTTTCCGCTTACAATTTCTATCTTTCCTGTAGCCCGATCAAGTTTTCTGACTTCAGGGTATAAAGCTCTGCCTCGTAAAAGAGTATCTACAGCCATTGCAACATCTTTATGAATTGCCAGTCTCTGATGATCTACAATTTCTACAGCAATATCAAATGTAGGTTTAGCAGCACGTTCAAGAATAGTTTTCTGTGTTCCACGTCTTTTTGCTTCTTCATCACCCAGAGTAACAGTCTGAATTCCACCTACCAGATCTGAAAGAGTAGGATTTTTTAAAAGATTTTCAAGGGCATTGCCATGAGCTGTGCCTATAAGCTGTACACCACGTTCTGCAATGGTCCTGGCTGCAGCTGCTTCAAGCTCTGTCCCAATTTCATCAATAATAATTACTTCCGGAGTATGATTTTCTACTGCTTCAATCATTACTGCATGCTGAAATTCAGGTTTTGCTACCTGCATCCTGCGAGATCTTCCTATGCCTGCATGAGGAATATCTCCATCACCTGCAATTTCATTTGAAGTATCTATGACAATTACTCTTTTATTTAAATCATCAGCAAGTACCCTAGCCATCTCACGAAGTTTTGTGGTTTTTCCAACTCCAGGTGGTCCTAAAAGTAAAATTGATTTTTTTGATTCTATTAAATCACGAATAAGATCAATGGTCCCAGTAACAGTTCTTCCAACCCTGCATGTAAGCCCTACTATTTCTCCTCTTCTGTTTCGTACACAACTTATCCTATGAAGCGTTCTTTCAATTCCAGCTCTGTTATCTGAGGTAAAATCTCCTACTCTATTAACAGCATAGTTAATGTCCCCCAGAGTTATAGGCTCATGTTCTAAATCAATTCTTTTCCCGTCAAAGAATCTGGCTTCAGGAAGCCTGCCATAGTCCATTACAATTTCAATTAATGAACTTAAGTCGTTTTTTTCTAGGGATGTCCTGATTTTCTCAGGCAACATATTTAATAGTAAAGGTAAATCCTGGGCAGGCACAAAGTCTTCATTATTAAAATTAGCCTTTATATCCGGTTTATCTTTTTCTTCTTTCATTTTCTCTTTCTATTTTATCATTTCTATAGTTTTTTTTACTGAATCAACCAATGACTTAGCTTTTTGAATAGCTTCATTTAAAACTTCTTCATCTTCTAAATTATTTAAGTAAGGCATTAACAATTTTCTGGCATATGAGCCCACTGCTATTCCGTTTATTTTTATTCCGGAATCAATTGCTTTCATATATGAGTTTTGATTTGTCCCGCCAGAAATTTGTAAATAAACAGGCAATTTTTCTCTCTCAATAATCTCTGCAACATGAAAGCTAAGGTTATCCCCATTATTCCCATTTCTTAACAATTTATCTATAGCGCCGCTCATAGGGCTTCCGTCGCACTGCAAGATAATATCTTTTCCGGCTAGTTTATAGCATAAATTTGCAGCTTTTTTTATCTCGTCATCATTTAAAAGTTTGCTGCCAATACTAAAAGAAATAAGCTCAAATCTGTTTACCAAATTTTTAATCTCATTCCACATTTCTTCAATAACATAAAAATTTTTCCCGAAATGAAATTCAACCGATTTAACACCCAGTGAAATCATTTCACCCAATGTCTCTTTTGGGGTAGGTTTAGTATCAACCATTGAGATTGCATCCACATGACAATATTCAGGACAAATCCCACAGCCAAAACAACGCTCAATCTTATATATAAGTCCGCCTGCTCTTTCTTCGCCGATTCGCCCCATCGCCGTCTCGCCGGTTCGTTCTATTGCAAATGCTTCAGTTGGACAAATTTTCACACATGCATTACATAAATCACAAACATCATAATTTACTTTTGCTTTTCTAAAATGAGGGTCCTTATCTAACTGCAAGCTCGCCATTATTAATGGATGTGCTGATGTGCTGATGTACTGGTGTACTGATGAATATTTCAACGCTCTCTCGATTCCACGTTCTGCTGCAAAAATAACATCTGCAGATGGAGCCAGATCTATTACATGTACCCCTGCCAGAGAATAAACAAAAGATAGATTTTCAACCATGGAAACATCTGTTAAACTTGCTCCACAAACCAGTTTAAAAAATTGTTTTTTCCCCAGGGCAGAAATTGCATTTTCTTTAGTTTGTTTTAATTTCATGTTTTACTTCCCGGTATTTTTAATGCATATCCTGGAGGACATGGAGCATAAACTTCTTTCTCATATTCAATATCATTCTTTCTAAATCCCTTTAAAAACGCTTCACGTGGTGTTGTTTTAAACTCCGGGATTTGTGGTGTTAATGAATTTTTCATCGTAGAGGCATGCCGCGGCATGCCTCTACTTGCGTATTCAATCTCAAGATTTTGCAAGGCATTTTTAATTTTATTTACACCGTCATCATTAAAAGCATTGCCAATCAACATCAAAAGACCTTTTTCATTTGCACTTTCAATTTCTATTGAATATTTCTTATATAAATCATATGCAAGATCTATGCCTGAGATATTTTTATGTTTAAAATAAATTTTAAAAGGATCATTGCTTTCTAAAAGTTTGAAATTTTTCATCTGGTTAATTATTAAGCACAGAGACTTAATTTTGTTTAACAAAGAGTTAAATATATACCCTTTTGTATCAGACAGATATTTCCTGGTTTGTTCAAGCGATAAAAGAAGCAAAAAAGAAGGACTTGTTGAGCTTACAAGATCTAATGATCTTTTTAGATCTTGATAGTCAAAAAAATCTTTGTTAACCAGATGCAAAACACCGCTTTGAGTTAAACTCCCAAGGGACTTATGCCAGGACTGAATTACAAGATCAGTACCAAGCTGAATGCTTGATTTAAAGCCCTGTTTATTTAAAAAAAATAAATGCCCTCCGTGGGCTTCATCCACAATAAGAGGGATTTCGTTTTTATGACAAATCTCAGAAATGGATTTAATGTCTGAAATCATTCCTTCATATGTCGGTGATACAATTACACACCCACAGATGTCCTTGTTCTCGGAAATAAGTTTTTTTATGGTTTCTGAATTGACAGAACCAAATATTCCCCATTCCTGTAAAAAATTTACATCCAGCCAGATAGGTGTAAGACCTGCCAAAATCACACCGTTAATAACTGATTTATGCACATTTCTTGCCAGAATAACCTTTTTGCCGTATTTATTTAAAGCAATTAAACTAGCAATTAAACCAATACTAGCTCCACCAGTCAGATAAAAGGAATGAGAAACACCAAAATAATCTGCAGTAATTTTTTCAGACTGAAAAATTGGATTATCTTTTCCCTCAATGTCATAACCGCTAACTTCTGAAATGTCCAGATTACAAATTTCATTGGAAATTATTTTATTGTTTGAAATCAAAAAACCATTATGAAATGGCACATGCATTCGAAGAGGAGATTTAGAAAGGTATTCTTTTAAGGTATTGTAAATTGGTGTGTCATTATCAAGCATTAGCAATTTTTGGTTGGTTTAATTATACAGGAACAATATCAAAGATATTTTTTTCAACACTTTGTCTTAACCCTTCATACAAAGCAATTCCAACAGCTGTGGATAAATTTATACTCCTGGTCAAACCATTCATAGGAATTGAAATTACATGTTCTGGATTTTTATTTAATATTTCTTCACTTAATCCTTTGGTTTCACTTCCAAAAATAAAAAAATCTCCGGGATTAAAATTCACTTTCCAAATATTTTTTTCTCCACGGGTGGAGATGTACCAAAAAGAATCGAACGGGCGAGCCGGCGATTGGGCGATTGGGCGATTCGCTTCATAAAATTTATTCCAATTCTCATATTCCTTAATATCAAGCAATGACCAATAATCTAAGCCTGCTCTTTTTAAATGTTTATCAGTAATATCAAAACCAAGCGGATGTACAAGATGTAATTTTGTATTTGTAGCTGCACAAAGCCGTGCAATATTCCCTGTATTTGGCGGAATCTCCGGGTTTACAAGCACTACATTAAAAGATTCAGAAATATTTAATTTTTGCTTTGAACGTATTACCATGGTGTATCATATTAACATGTTAGCAAATTTAACCGTATCAAAACACATTCAGAATGCACTTGCTGTGCTTGATATAGAGCAAGAGGCAATTAAAAATCTTATTTTAGATCTTGAAAAAAATCAAATTGAAAATTTTGAACAAACTATTGAATCACTTATTTCCTGTAAAGGAAGAATAGTAGTAACCGGAATGGGAAAATCCGGTCACATTGCAAATAAAATTGCTGCCACCCTTGCCAGCACTGGTTCACCTGCTTTTTTTGTTCATCCAGCAGAGCTTAGTCATGGTGACTTTGGAATGCTTACCTCAGATGATGTAATGCTAGCCTTATCATTTTCAGGTGAAACTGAAGAATTAAAAAAACTACTTATTCAGATTAAAAGGCTTGGAATAAAACTTATTTCAATAACAGGAAATGAAAGTTCTACAATTGCCCAAAACAGTGATGTGGTGCTTTTTGTAAGAGTAGAGAAAGAGGCTTGTCCCTTAAACCTAGCTCCTACAGCCAGTACCACTGCTACGCTTGCCCTGGGTGATGCAATTGCCATTACTTTAATGCAGGCAAAAAATTTCACAAGAGAAGATTTTGCAAAATCACATCCTGGAGGATCTCTAGGCAAAAAACTTATAAAAGTTAAAGATATTATGAGACAAGAAAAAGAAATCCCCCTAGTTAAGGATGAAGAGAACTTTAAAAACATTCTTAACGAAATAAATACAAAAAAACTTGGATTTACAATTGTTCAAAGTAATGACAGTAAGCTTCTGGGAGTCATAACAGACGGGGATATTCGTCGAGCTTTTCTTAAATATCAAAACGATATTGATAAAAAACTTGCAAAAGAAATTATGAGCCTAAATCCCAGAACAATTGATAAGGATGACTTAGCAGTCAGTGCATTGAAAATTATGGAAGATTTCAGAATATCTGATTTAATAGTAACTGATAAAATGAATAAACTTATTGGAATTGTAGATTTAAAAGATCTTTTAAGAGCAGGAATAATTTAAAGGAGCATAAAATAAATATGAAAAAAATAAAACAAAAAAAATCCGATTCAATAACTTCAAAAACTAAAAAACTATTTATCAGTAAAAAGCTTGCCCTGAAAGTAAAGAGCATAATATTACAGACTATTATAAATAAAATATAATGCCATCTAAAAAGAAAAAAATTGCAGTGCTGGTTTCAGGTTCAGGCACAAATTTACAGGCTATTATTGATGCTGTAAAAAGCGGTATTCTAGCCAATACTGAAATTTCAATTGTAATCTCAAGCAAAAAAGATGCATTTGCATTAAAAAGAGCTGAGATGGCAGAAATTGAAAATATTTTTTTAACCCCTGCTGACTTTTCTGACAATAATGAATTTGATAAAAAACTCATTGAAATAATTAGTAATTACAGTGTGGATCTTATAGTTCTTGCTGGCTACATGAGAATTCTGACAAATGAATTTATAAATTCTTTTCCAAATAAAATAATTAATATACACCCTGCTTTATTACCTGATTTTGGCGGAAAAGGAATGTACGGACATAAAGTTCATAAAGCTGTTTTAAAAAGTAAAGTAAAAGAAAGCGGCTGTACTGTTCATTATGTGATTCCTGAGGTAGATGCCGGTCCAATAATATTACAAAAAACAGTCGCAGTTCTTGAAAATGATACTGTAGATTCACTTTCAAAACGTATCTTAAGCGAAGAACATAAGTTACTTATCGAGGCTATTAAAAAAGTTCTTATGGATTCACATCATTGCGTTATATAATATTTAAATATGATTTTATTTATATTATTCATGCTTTTAGTTTTTGGGATTTACTTTTTATTTTTCTCAAGTGGAAACCTTGTAGACTGGCAGATGAAATTGTATCTGAAACTTGGACTTCTAAAAATTGAAAACTATAGAGACGAAGCAATACAGCCTAACAGCCTCGATGTGCATCTTGGAAATCATTATGCTATTCAAATGAATGATGGATCTTTTGAAGAAATAATCACTGATAATTTTGTGTTGAAACCAGGTGATTTTGTTTTAGCTACAACTCATGAATATTTTCATTTCGGTCCTACATTGCATGGAATGCTCCAGGGTAAGTCCAGCTGGGCTAGGGTAGGGCTTTATGTTGAGTCTGCAGGTTTATTTGATTCGGGGTTTGAAGGTGTAGCTGTTGTAGAACTTACAAATCAGGGCAAAGCTCCACTAATTTTAAAAGTTGGCCAACCCATTGCACAAATGATATTCCAGAGGAATTTACCTGTTTTTAAATCGTACAAACACAAAGGTCATTATCAGGGGCAAAAAAATGCCACACAAACATGGATGAATAATGTTATAGAAAAAACAAAACACAAAATTGCATTGGAAAAAGAGCTTATAATGGAGAATTTATAATTATGTTAAAAGATGGTTGGTTTTATGAAGATGATATGCCTTTTGCAGTAGCTTTAAAAATAAACAAATCTCTATATTTATCTAAAAGCAAATATCAACAAATCGAGGTCCTGGATTCTGCAGCTATGGGAAAAGTAATGCTACTTGATAATAAATTAATGATTACTGATAAAGATGAATTCTATTATCATGAAGGAATTGCACATACTTCCTTATCAATACATCCAAACCCAAAAAAAATTATGGTAGTAGGAGGCGGAGACGGCGGAACAGTAAGAGAAGTTTTAAAATATAAATCTGTTGAAGAAATTGAGCTTATAGAAATAGATGAAGAAGTTATTAGTGTATCAAAAAAATATTTTCCTGAAATAGCCTGCGATCTGGATAATCCAAAAGTTAAGATAAAAGTAAATGATGCTATTGAATATATGAAGAACGCTAAAGAAAGTTCTTATGACTTAATTCTCTGTGATTCCACTGACCCACAAGGCTTTGCATTAGGATTAATCAGTAAAGATTACTATAAAAATGTGAGTAAAGCTTTAAAAGAAGACGGGATTTACATTTCACAAAGCGGCTCACCAATTATTCAGGAAAAAGAATTTAAAACAGCTCTTGAGAACATCCGTACAGCCTTTAAGCATGTAGATGCATTAATTTCCATAGCGCCAACTTATCCTGGATGTTTATGGTCATATCTTATTGCTTCAAATAAACCTATAAATAAAAAAATTAAAAATATTCCAAATGGAAAAATGAAATACTGGAATCCCGAGATGCATGAAAAGTTTTTTGTTAAACCCACATGGATAAAAGAAAAGTATTTTGAATTGCAACCAGTTAAGTAAAATCGTTTAAGTCATTAGCAAATAAAAAGAGAGAACAGATTTTTCCATTCTCTCTTTAATTTTTAATCACTGTATATTTCCATCTCAACTTATTATTGAGGAGGAGGTGGAGGAGGTTGTCCACCGTCTGGAGGTGGTGGTGGAGGTTGTCCGCCGCCGTCTGGAGGAGGTTGAAATCCGCCTGGAGGAGGTTGAAATCCGCCTGGAGGAGGTTGAAATCCGCCTGGAGGAGGTTGTCCGCCTTGTTGGAATCCGCCTGGAGGAGGTTGTCCGCCTTGTTGGAATCCACCTTGCTCTGGTCCACCAGGTTTACAATTTGGATCTGCTGGATCACATCCGAATCCACCTTGTTGTGGTCCGCCTTGTTGGAATCCACCTTGTTGTGGTCCGCCTTGTTGGAATCCACCTTGTTGGAATCCACCTTGTTGTGGTCCACCTTGTTGTGGTCCACCTTGTTGCCCAAATTGCTGTGGTCCACCTTGTTGTCCGAATTGTTGTGGTCTGCCTTGCGGGCCAAATTGTTGTGGTCCGCCTTGCTCTGGTCCACCAGGTTTACAATTTGGATCTGTTGGATCACATCCGAATCCACCTTGTTGTGCTCCGCCTTGTTGGAATCCACCTTGCTGTTGCTGTCCGCCTTGTTGGA
>MFRM01000025.1:8950-9187 GCA_001784555.1 Candidatus Melainabacteria bacterium RIFCSPHIGHO2_02_FULL_34_12
GTGATCCGCCTTGTTGGCCAGGTTTTGGTTGACTATTTTGTTGTTCCTGACATGTATTAGTAATTGAAGTCAGCACATCTGATTTTAATTTACCAAATTGTCCTGATTCAAAATTAGTTTCAACATCTGAGCAGACTTGATTTCTAATACATTGATCAAGTGATTGATGAGGTCCACCAAAGCCGCCACCTTGTTGTCCACCAAAGCCACCGCCTTGTTGTCCGCCAAAGTCGCCGC
>MFRM01000025.1:9224-44345 GCA_001784555.1 Candidatus Melainabacteria bacterium RIFCSPHIGHO2_02_FULL_34_12
ACCAAAGCCGCCATCAGTCGGTGGTCCGCCAAAGCCGCCATCAGTCGGTGGTCCGCCAAAGTCGCTACTAGTCGATGTCGATGGTCCACCAAAGTCGCCGCCAGTCGGTGGTTCGCCAAATCCACCTGCTTGTCCGCTAGGTGGTGCTCCGAATCCAAAGTCATCACTAGGAGGTGGTCCAAATCCAAAATCATTTGATATTTGAAATCTAGGTCCAAATCCACCGCCTTGTTGTCCGCCGCCGCCGCCAAATCCACAACAACGTTTGTCAAAACGACCTGCTATGGTTCCATCTGAATTAATATGACATTCAGGTGGTGGTGCTGGTCCTAAACATTGAACTGAAGGATCTGGTCCAGGGAATTCTCTACATGTAAATGGATCTTTTGGTTTTCCATTTAAATGACATACGCTTTGTTCATTGCCATCAAAATTAGTGATCATGACACATGCAACTGTCGGTAATTGACATTTTGCATTTGGATCTTGATCTTTTGGTCCATGACAATCTGCATCTGAAGTACATGGTGCACAGAAGTTTGGTGCTTCAGGTGGTTTAAATTCTACACATAGATCGTCACCATCAGAAGGTCCTGATACTTGTGCATGATGATTTACTAAAAATCCGGCAGAAAATTCTCCGGGTCCACCAAAGCCACCGCCAGGTGGTGGTCCAAATCCACCTCCACCAGCAAATGCACTAGGTCCACCAGAAAATTCTCCAGGTCCACCAAAGCCACCGCCTGGTGGTGGTCCAAATCCGCCGCCGCCTTGTGGGCCGCCAGGTCCGCCAAATCCGCCGCCGCCTTGTGGGCCGCCAGGTCCGCCAAATCCGCCGCCGCCTTGTGGGCCGCCAGGTCCAAATCCACCTTGTGGTCCACCTGGTCCAAATCCGCCGCCGCCTTGTGGGCCGCCAGGTCCAAATCCGCCGCCTGGTGGTGGTCCCATAAGACCACATGCTCTAGGTCCGTCTTGGCATTTACCAAGGAATGCAACTACATCACCACATCCACCTTCAGAAAGAGCTTGTTTAAGTTCATCAGGTAAGCATGGTACTGGGCATTCTTTACAATCTTTTTTCATGTCTCTTAGTTTGGCACCAAGATCATTGCAAAGTCTAACTGGATCAATTCCATGTTCACCATTAAGGTCTTCAGTTATATGGAAGATAAACTTTTTAGCAAAAGCAATAATTCCTGCATTGCCTTTAGCTTTTGAGAGTGCAACAATTTTATCTACACCTTTTGGAACACAACTACCTAAATCTCCGGTAGTTAATGCATCAATGAGTTTATTTCCTAATGCTAGTAACTCATCATTGCTTGCATCTTCAGTTACTCCTCCAATTGCCTCTGTTAATTTTTGAGGACAAGTTGGATCAGGATTAAATCCTTCATCGTCAATTTCATTTCCAGCATTTTCAATTTCATCCTCTGCATCACTGATATCAGTAGCATTTACGCTGGATTGAAGTGCTTCTTCTACTGCTTGTAATTCTTCAGCAGATAAGTCTCCATCATCTCCAGCAAAATTTAACACTAAATCTACTGCTTCAGTAGTACTTGGATCTATGTCATACTGAACTTGACCGTTATCATCAGAATTTAAAGGAATTGCTGCTTTTAATACATCGCCATCTGCAGTATTTGCTATAGAAATACCAATCTGAGGAGGTTCTGATTCACCTGCATCATTATCAGGTGTATCTGATCCACCTGAAAGTTCTTGATGTCTAATAGTTCTTGTTTTTCCTGTATCTGTAACTCTGCTTGCAGGAACTTCATTAAAATATGAACAATCTGAAAGTGCTACAACTCTACTTAATGGATCTCCTGAGATAGCATTTACCTGTTGAGTTCCGCCACTGCAGGTACCATCATTCCCTGTAACATTTCCTACTACTACAACAGGAGGTTTATATTCAAAATTACCTGTTACAGTTGCTTCACCAGCAGTAACAGTTAGCTCATATTTACCTTCAGGAAGTGCACCTGCTGTATAAGTAGATCCAGCAACGTCAGTAAGTGAAGACAATAAATTAATTACAAGAATTTTCCCGAATAAATCTAAGCTATCCTCAGTGCTTAAACTATAAATATTACTTGCTTCACCAGCCTTACTAGTTACTTTAGTAATATTGACTGATATATTTTCCAGTCCTTCTTTTCTTATGGCACTAAGTAAGCTTGCAGGCAGTTTGATTTTAACCTCATTTTGTTTTGAGTTTAAAACACTACCGTAAACTGTACCACTGCCATCACGGGCCTTTATTACTAAATTGGCCGAGTTACCTTTTTTCTTCTTTTTGCCTGCATACGCTTCATTACTTATGAAGAAAGTACTACAAACAAATGTAAAAACAAAAATTGTAAATATTGAAAATATTCTTTTCACAACAGACCTCCCTGTTAAAAATAAGTACCTTAACTATTAAAAAGTACTAACAATGTTTTCCACACAGTGAGACAAATATCACAGTGGGTATCCCTATAAAATTCCTTAATATGGCTCAGACTTAAATTAAACCCTTATTTCTCAATATTGCATTTTCTAACAATAGATACCTCTAAATAAATTAAAGGTTATCCCTATTGATTATTTATGATTTTCTGCATACAAATTTTGTATGTTTTTATTTGCTTAGTAGATGAAAGATAGTCAAGACATTGTTATAATTATGAATGAAGTTCTTCAAGTAGTTGCGTTTTATATTTGATGTGCCAGTTTACTGGTGAAAATATAAGATGAGGAAAGTCCGGGCACCAAAGGGCTGGTTGCTTCGTAATGCGAAGTGCATGTGAGTGTGAGGAAAGTGCCACAGAAAAGTAGACCGCCAGAAATGGTAAGGGTGCAACGGTGAGGTAAGAGCTCACCAGTATTGAAGGTGACTTCAATACTAGGTAAACCCCGCTGAAGGTGCAAGATTAAGGTATAGGTTTGGGAAATAGCTGCCCGCTATCCAGAACTGCCGACATCGCTAGAGGGTATTGGTGACAATGCTCCCAGATAGATAACTGCAAAAACAGAACCCGGCTTATGAGGGACTTCCGTAGGGGATGGTTTAAAACCATCCCCTACAAATTTAAAATCATGATTACAAAACCAGAAAAAATTATAAAAAGAATCATAAAAGCTGTTGGAGAGAGACAACCTGTTTTTGTGATTGGAGACTGGGATGAGACACTAATAAAAGGAATTGGAAATAATCAAAATTCAATTACAATTGAACCCAATACAAAAAACATAACCGATAATTCATTTACAAGAATTGTTGTTGATTACGATAGAGACGTTGCGCGCAACGTCTCTACGATTTACAAAGAATTACGCCGTCTTCTTTTACCTACCGGGATGATAATAATCTCAGCTAATTGTGAAGATGGATTATTTAGAAAAATACTTGGCTTATTTAAGAAGCCATATATAAAGGAAGGGGATATAAAAAAAATAAAGCCTAAGGTACTTCAGGACCAAATTCACGATAATGGTTTTTTAATTGACGGCTACTATGGCTACCCAGGAAACCATTTGTTAATGATGGCAGTTATTCAAAACAAAAACGTGACGACGTTATTCACATCCGATAAACAAGAGACAATCGTAAATTAAATGTAGGGGCAGGATTTATCCTGCCCTTCTAACGTAAAATATAAACATGACTAAATTAAAGGTTGCTGCCGTTCAAATGAAAAGTAGCCGTGATAAAGAAGAAAATTTAAAGCAAGCAAAATACTTAATTGAAAAAGCTGTAAAACAAAGTACTGATTTTATTGCATTACCAGAAGTATTTAACTATCGAGGGAATTTAAAAGAAGCTGCTGCACAAGCAGAATTTATACCTGGTTATTCAACAAATTTTATTTCAAGACTGGCAAAAAAATATAAAGTCTGGATATTGATTGGAAGTTTAATGGAACATTACCGAAGGTCGGGTCCCGGGACCCGACCTTCGAAACCATATAACACATCGGTTTTAATAAATCCGCTTGGCAAAATAATTGCCAAGTACAGAAAGATGCATTTGTTTGACATTAAGTTAAAGGGGAAAGAAATATTAGAGTCAAAAAGAAATCAGGCAGGCAATAAACCCAGCCTGGTAAATGTAGAATCCATAAAAATGGGACTTAGTATTTGTTATGATTTAAGATTTCCTGAACTTTACAGAAAATATTCTAGTGCAGGAGCTGAAATAATTTGCATTCCATCTTCATTTACAAAACCCACAGGTGAAGCTCATTGGCATACATTAATAAGAGCACGAGCCATAGAAAATCTTTCATATGTTATAGCTCCAAATCAAGCAGGCACCGGTTCCGGTGGAATTAAAACATATGGACATAGTCTCATAGTAGATCCATGGGGAAAGATTTTAGCTGAAGGATCAGCAAATAAAGAAGAAGTGATTTATGCTGAAATTGATTTAGAATACCTGAAGTATATAAGAAAAAACCTACCGGCTCTTGAACATAGAAAACTGTAATATAATAACCCTGTGGCTAATAAAAAAAGATTACTATCCGGAATTAGACCTACTGGTTCACTTCACATTGGACATTATTTAGGCGTTCTTCGTAACTGGGCAAAGCTCCAGAATGAACATGAGTGTTTTTATTTTATAGCTGACTGGCATTCGCTTACTACAAAATACAAAGACACATCTGAACTGCAAAAAGATATTCTAGAAGTAGCTAAAGATATTATTGCCAGCGGTATAAATCCAAATAAAGCTACACTTTATGTACAGTCAGCTATTCCTGAAGTAGCTGAATTACATCTATTACTCAGCATGGTGACTTATCAAAACTGGGTAGAAAGAGATCCTACATTAAAAGACATGGTTAGATTACTGGCAGAAGATGAAGAAAAAGCCAAAGGTGAAGTTACCTATGGGTTACTTGGTTATCCAGTTCTTATGACATCAGATATTTTGTCAGTGCTTGGAGAGTTTGTGCCTGTAGGAAAAGATCAGGTTGCACATCTTGAACTGAGCAGAGATATTGCCAGAAGATTTAATCATATTTATAAAACAGATTTATTCCCTGAACCAAAAGCATTACTTACTGAAACTCCATCAGTGCCTGGAATAGATGGAAGAAAAATGAGCAAATCACTGAATAATGATATTAAGATTATCGATAGTGAAGCTGAAACACTAAAAAAAGTAAAACAAATGATTACTGATCCAAAAAAAATAAAAAAGACTGACAAAGGAGAACCAAACGACTGTCAGGTAGTTTACAAACACTATGAAATATTTGCCGATAAAAAAACTCTTGAGATAGTCCAGGATGAATGCAGGGGAACTAAAATCGGATGCGTGGACTGTAAAACCAGATTAGCCGGAATTATAAATGCTTCACTTTCAGAAGTCAGAAAAAAAAGAGAATCTTTAAATACTGATAAAGAAATTCTTGAAATTTTGGACATTGGAAATAAAAAAGCAAGACAAGTTGCAAAACATACTCTTGAAAAAGTTAGAGATGCCATGAAACTTAAAACGTGGTCTTGAACGGGTCTGTTAATTTTTCGAGGATACAAGCGGGTGGCGCCAGAAGGGAAGGGTTCAGAGCGAGGAACTCTGTGACGAAGCTCTGAAGGGTACCTGAAGGCGACAGGACCCGCGCCGTAAAACATCCTCAAGTTTTTAACACACCAGTCTTGAACTGCTAAAATATCTCCATGCCTTTATCAGATGAAAAACTTAGAGAGCTTAAAGAAATCTGCAAAGATTTAAGAAAAAGCATAATAAAAATGACTCATGCTGCAGCTTCAGGCCACCCTGGAGGCTCTCTATCAGCCACAGAAATTCTGGCAGTTTTATATTTTGCAGTAATGAAATACGATCCATATAATCCAAATATGCCGGATCGCGACAGAGTAGTTATAAGCAAAGGACATGCAACACCTCTTGTTTATTCCATACTTGCAAAAGCCGGATATTACAAAGGAGATGACTTACATACTTTCAGGCAACTAGGTTCACCATATCAGGGACACACAGACAGACTGAGAGCTCCAGGAATAGAAACTTCCACAGGGTCACTCGGTCAGGGTACATCATTTGCTGTTGGTGCAGCACTAGGATGCCGATTGGATAAATTTAATAATAGAATTTATTTACTTCAAAGTGACGGAGAGCTTCAGGAAGGATCCACATGGGAAGCCATCATGTCTGCCAGTCATTATCATCTTGGAAATTTAACTTGTATTCTTGACAGAAACAGAATTCAGCTTGACGGCTGGACTGAAGAAACCATGTCACTTGAACCCATTCATAAACGCTATGAAGCATTTGGTTGGCATGTTCAGGAAATAGATGGTCATGATTTAAATCAAATTTATGATGCAATACTTCTAACTCAGGAAATAGGACCCAAAGAACACAAACCATGTGTAATTATTTCGCACACCATAAAAGGAAAAGGAATTTCCTTCATGGAAAATCAGGTGAAATGGCACGGTGTAGCACCTAATGATCACGAACTAGAAATAGCTTTAAAAGAGATAGAGAATAGCTAAGAGGAGTAAGGGCTTGCCATGGCAAGCCCTTACAAGGAAGGAGAGATAATTACAAACTTGCAAGTAAAGGATTCATCTGATTTATTCAGTGAATCCGATCAGACAAAAAGGATCGATCACGAGAAGGTTCAGCTTGTCTGAACCTATATAAAAGAATGGGAACAATGACAGAAAAAAAAGAACAAATTGCAACCCGAGTAGCCTACGGGAAAACACTTGCTGAGCTTGGAAAAGAAAATCCTAATATTGTAGTTCTAGATGCAGATCTTAGCGGTTCCACTCAGACAAAGTTTTTTGCAAAAGAGTTTCCCGACAGATTTTTTAATATGGGAGTAGCAGAACAAAATATGATTGGTGTAGCAGCAGGACTTGCCAGCACAGGAAAAATTCCCTTTGCCAGCAGCTTTGCAATGTTTGCCTGCGGCAGAGCATGGGAAATTGTACGAAATGCTGTCTGCCATAATCAGTTTAATGTCAAAATCTGTGCAACTCATGCAGGACTTACTGTAGGTGAAGATGGAGGCTCACATCAGATTATTGAAGATATTGCAATTATGAGGGTAATACCTCACATGACAGTAATAGTTCCAGCAGATGCTACAGAAGCAAAACTTGCTACACGCAATATATCAGAATTTTTTGGTCCTGTTTATATGAGACTGGGCAGATCAAATGTTCCTGTAATTTTTGATGAAAATAAATATGAATTTAAAATTGGAAGGGCACCTATTGTAAAAGCAGGAATTGATGTTTCAATTTTTGCATGCGGTGTAATGTTAAGCAGAGCTTTATGGGCACAGGAAATTCTCCAAAATGAAGGCATAAGTGCAGAGGTAATTAATATTTCAACCATCAAGCCTCTGGATAAAGAAACTATTTTAATGAGTGTTAGAAAAACAGGCTGTGCAGTTACATGCGAAGAACATAATATTCATGGCGGCTTAGGAGATGCCATTGCAGGAGTACTGGTAGAACATAACCCTGTACCAATGAAAAAAATAGGCGTTATGGATCAATTCGGGCAAAGCGGAAAAGCAGATGAGCTTTTAATTCATTACGGGCTTACAAAAGAAAAAATTGCAGAAGCTGCAACAGAAGTAATTAAATTAAAAAATGCAAAAAACTGTTGAAGTTGAAAAAGAATCTTTAAGCTTCAAGTTAAATAATGATCAGGCATTATTACAAAAAACCATTCGAGAAGTAGCTCTTGAAAACTTTAAGGAAAAAGCCAGGGAAATAGATAAATCACATAGATTTCCACGGGAGAACTTTGAGCTTCTTGCAAAACTTGGAATGACTGGACTGACTATTTCTGAAGAATATGGCGGAGGTAGCATGGACTATGTTTCTTATGCAATTGTTATTGAAGAAATCGCAAAAGCCTGTGCTACTACTGCAGTAATACTTTCTGTACAGCTTTCATTATGTGCAGCTCCGATTGAAAAATACGGTTCAACTGAGCTTAAAGAAAAGTATTTAAAAAAACTTGCCCTCGGAGAATATTTAGGAGCTTTTTGTTTATCTGAGCCAGGGAATGGATCTGATGCAGCTGCAATGCTTACAAAAGCAGAAAATAAAGGAGATTATTATTTACTAAATGGCACTAAAGCATGGGTTACCAACGGCTCTGAAGCAAATGTTTATATAATTCTTGCACAATCCACTCCGGCAGAGACTTTGCACGCAACGTCTCTGCCAAAACATAAAGGTGTTTCAGCTTTTATTGTAGAAAAAAATATGCTTGGTGTTTCATTTGGAAAACTTGAAGATAAGCTTGGCATTCGTGCCAGTGCAACCTGTCAGGTAAGACTTGATGATGTAAAAGTACCTAAAGAAAATTTGCTCGGTACTGAAGGTGAAGGATTCAAGATTGCTCTTTCTACTTTAGATACAGGGAGAATAGGAATTGCAGCACAGGCACTTGGAATTGCACAAGCCAGCTATGATCTTGCCAGCTCATATGCAAAAACCAGAGAAGCCTTCGGTCAAAAAATCATAAACTTTCAGGCAATTCAATTCATGCTGGTAGACTTAGCATGTGAAGTTGAAGCAGGCAGATTACTCATATATCAGGCTGCACATATGAAAGATCAAGGATTAAAATATACTCGTCAAGCAGCAGAAGCAAAATTATTTTGCAGTGAATTAGCGACAAAAGCAGGAAATATAGCCATTCAGATTCTTGGAGGATATGGATATACCACAGAATATGATGCAGAGAGATATTACCGGGACGCAAAAATTACTGAGATTTATGAAGGCACATCTGAAATACAAAGACTGGTTATAGCAGAGAATATAATTAAAGAGATAGGAGAACGTATCGGCGAGCCGGCGTAACGGTGAATCGGCGATTTATAAACCAAAATGGATTTCCAAACTACAGGAGAAATGCCTTATGCAAATTCTTCTCGTACAGAAAAAAAAGCACAAGATTTATTTGAGAGCTTACAAAATTATCTAACTGACATAAAAAAAGATAATTCTCTTTTATTTAATACGGGTGAAACTGTTTATATACCTGATATTCACGGTGATTTTGTACATTTGATAATCACTTTATACCGGCATGGACTGCTCGAAGGCGAGGTTAGCAAACCTCGCTTTCACTTAAGAAACGATCTTAGATATGTTTTCCTGGGTGATTTTTATGACAGAGCTCCTGATGCAGATGTTATAGATTATTGGCTCAATCTTCAGATAAAAAATAATTTAGTAATCTATAGATTACTAGGTAATCACGAAATGGCATTTTTTGAAAGAGAGCAAAATGGATACCCTATAATTTTTCCATCACAAGATTCCATTAAAGACATAGAAAATAATTTTCAGATAACAGAAGATTTGTTAAAAAATATTGCCGAAGGAAAAATATTGGCAGCATACGTTGATTGTAATAGTGTTGCACGCAACGCCCCTGCAACGTTATATGTTCATTCTTACGTAATAAACGACGATTATATTGAACTTGGATTAGAACCTAATTCAGATATTATAAATTTTGCAATTGAATTAAATAAAAGATTAAAACAACATGGAGGACTTGCATACAGCAGATTTCTGGAATGTAAAAATAAGAATAAATATGACTGGAAACAAATTATGAAATCTTTTAACGATGATCCATTATTTAATATCTACAAAAATAAAAATGACATTCATACTTCATTTATCTGGCGAAGGACTGCACTTCCAAGGTTAACTATGTATCCGGCAGAATTAGATGTTGAAATCCCGGATAATGTTTATCAAATAGTGGGACATACTCCTGTATTTTCATTTAATCTGCCAAACCAATATCCTATAAATAAACCTTTTGTTCTTTCATCAAAAAAAGGTAGCGGAAAAATACAATTCAGCGATGTAGGAATTGGATATTATTACAAAGCTGAATTTGAAAGACCAGAAGTTTGTATAAACAAAAACATAACTTAAGCAAATATATCTTTTAAAAATTTAAAATACTCATCATTAAAATACTCAGACACATCATTATGCCCGGCACCTTTTAGTATTATTAGTTTTTTAGATTCATTTGCTGCAGCAAAAAGCTCATAGGCTTGATTTAGCGGCACTACTTCATCATTTGAACCATGACTAATTAATATAGGCACACTAATGTTTTTAATTTTTTCAATTGAATTAAATAAATTATTTTTTATCAATCCAAGAGGTAACATCGGATAATGACATTTCCCCATGTCCCTTAATGATGTAAATGTAGAAATTACCGATAAAGACTTTATTTTTTTTATGCTTGCAAGCTCAATTGCAACAGCTCCCCCAAGCGATCTTCCGTACAAAGAAATATTTTCAGGTTTAAAACCTCTTTCTAGCAAATATTCATATACTGAAACTGCATCGACAATTACACCTTCTCTGCTTGGAATACCTGAACTTTTTCCATAGCCACGATAATCAAAAATAAGAGCATTTATAGAAATGTGCTTCTGGATCCTAACTGCGGCAGGATACCAAGCACTGAGGTTTTGTGCATTACCATGAAAATAGATCAATATCTTATCTGTTTTTTCACTTGCAGGGAAAAAATAAGAATGCAGATTTTCGCCGTCAGATGTTTTAATGAATATTTCTTCGAACTGTATACCTTCATCTTTCGGAGACAAATGATTTCCTTTTATCGGTGCAAATAAAAGCTTGCTGTGTAATGTTTCTACAAGATCCATTTAAGCTTTTATTTTTGGCTTGATCTTATTAATCTCATTGCCAAAAAATACTCTTGTTTGTTCATATAGTTCTTTATCTATGGTCCTTAATGTACCAACTGCATCTTTTATATCCACATCAGTAATTTTTGTCCCTTGAAGAGAAACCATTCTTCCGAATTTTTTCTCGTGAACTAAATCCACTGCAGTCAGTCCATATCTGGTACCCAACACACGATCATAAGCTGTCGGGGAACCGCCTCGTTGAATATGTCCAAGATTAGTGGATCTGGTTTCAAAACCTGTTTTTACTTCAATGGCTTTTGCCAAACGTTCGCCAATACCGCCTAACTTAACGTGACCAAAAGCATCTTTTTCTTGATCTTTCAGTATTTCTTCTTTTGCAAATTTTGCACCTTCAGCTACTACTAAAATTGCATAACCTGCTTCTTTTTTTCTTGCTTTAATTGCCTCAGCTACTTTATCAATATCAAAATCTTCTTCAGGAATAAGAATGTAATCAGCTGCTCCAGCAATCCCACCCATAGTAGCTATCCAGCCTGCATGACGTCCCATTACTTCGAGTACTAAAACTCTGTCATGAGATTTAGCAGTAGTATGAAGCCTATCCAGTGCATCACAAACTATGGATATGGAAGTATCAAAACCAAAAGTTTGATCCGTAGCATTTAAATCATTATCAATAGTTTTTGGAACACAAATAATAGGAGCTTTAAAATCACTACACAGTTTATTAGCAACACCACATGTATCTTCACCGCCAACAGCAATAAGTGCATCAATTTTATTTGCTTTAAGAGTGTCTATTACTTTTTGCGGACCATTTTCTACCTTATATGGATTGGTTCTTGAGCTTTTTATAATGGTTCCACCCTGATTAAATAGTCCTTCTACATCATTTAAGGTTAGTGGCTTAATTAAATTATTTATGGGTCCTTTCCAGCCGTATAAAAACCCAAATACTTCATCACCGTATTTTTTTATTGCCTGAAAAACCACTGCTCTAATAACGTTATTAAGTCCTGGACAGTCACCGCCGCCAGTTAAAATTGCAATTCTCATTTATTTTTACCTCCAAAAACCTGTAATATGATAGCAAAATATGCCTGTAGAGACATGCCGGTAACTTGTATAGTAAAGATGCCCCAAAGAAATTTTAATTATTTTCTTCTATCCGTCATCTTTAATCGTTTAACCATTTTATTTACTTCTGCTTCTACCTTAGGGTCATAGAGTTTATTACATAAAGCATAGCTTAAACCATGTGTTTCCCAAAATCTACGCTCAGCATCTTCTGACTTAAATTTTTTTGGTATCTGTTCCAAAGACTTAATAATTTTAATTTGTTTTTTCTTTTTCATTTTTTATTATAGAATCACTTTTCGCCTCTAATCATATCTCTAACACTAATTACTCTTATTATACTGCCAACCTTTCTCTGGTAAACTCTTTGTCTAATCTTAAATTCATTTCCTTCATCCCATTCAAATTCAAAATAGTACATAAAAGCATACTACCTAACTTTAAATCTTTTTTGTATCAGGTAAAGTATTACCTCTGTACGCATTTATAGGCTCCAACAAAAAGCCCCTCATCTCTGAGGGGCTTTCTGCAAGGAGGTAAGAGACTGTAGAGGCTTATTACAATAAGCCTCTACAGTGCTATGAACACACGCCGTCAAAAAACTTTGGATATCTTGTAAATAATTCTGCAATCACAGACTCATCGCCATGCTTGCTGATTTCACCATCTGGATGAAGCCAAATCATGCCTTCTTTAGTTTCATTATTTTTGTTTAACCATGCTGAAAAAACGATTCCGCCGATTTGTTTTTGTTCAATTGAAAATATTGATCCGTTATCTCCAAACAATGTACTGACTCTGTCTCCGTTTGGTCTGATTTCAACAAAATGTTGGAGGTTTCCTTCCAGTCCATAAAAATAAACTACTTCTGTTTTATCCGGTCTTATTTCATGGCTGCTTGGAAGTCCTGTACTATCGCTGGATATGTGATAAAGTTTTGTGCCATTTTCTCTTTCTTCTATTGCTATACTTCTGCCTTCTTCATCTCTAGTAAAAACAACTTTTGTTCCATCTTCAGTAACTTTCATCTCAATTCTGTTTCCTTCAGGATCTGTCATAAAAACAGATTCGCCCTTTAAGTGGCTTAATTGAATGACTTTATCTGAAATTTTAGTCAGTCCACTTAAGCTTCCTGTATTTCTTGTGAGTTCTATCATTTATTACTTCCTTTTGTTAACAATTGCTCTTCCTGACAATATAAAGAAAGCTAGATTAAATTTTTGATAGCCTGGGGATTTGTTAACCATTCCTTAACTCCCTACATTAAATTTTTTTTATCTTTTGAAGATACCTAGGGTTACAGAAAAGTAACAGATGTAACCAAAAGTTTCATATTACAAATTGCATAAACAGTTCTTACTATCTTATTATCTGACTATCTTACTCTGTAAATTCTACTTGCATATCTAAGGGCAGATTCTTAAAAAGATATAACAATGAATAAAAAAACATTAATTTTCATTTTCATTTCTGCCTTACTTTTTCAATTCCCTGCTGTTTATTCCTCAGAAGAGACCTGGAAACTTTTATTCCAGCCAAGACAAAGAACAGTAAGAACCATAGGAACATTTAAAGAAAAGATGTTTATTGGCACTGGAAATGGTGTTTTTGTAAGTAAAGATGACGGTAAAACCTGGGAAGATTTTGGATCTGAAAAGCTCTTAAAAGATGAAGGCGGTAATTCAGTTATTAACTGGATATCTATAGATGAAGAGGGTGAAAAAATATACATTGCTACAAGCTATGGAGCATATGAATCAAAAATTAATGAACCTAGCTGGAAATTAATTTTTGATGATATAAAAACAGGGACTAAAGATGTAAATGCATTCCTAATTCATGGTGAAAATAGCTACTTCTGTACTAATGATGGTTTGTGGTTTTGCAAAGAGACTAATACATGTAAGAGATTAAATGAAGGCTTGGAACCAGATAGTATAAGTGGAAATATTTTAGTCAATTATTCACTTAAATATAATAATGATTTATATCTTGCTACGACAAACGGTATTTATTACTTTAATCAGAATAAGCTGACATGGGAAAATATTTCTTCTGGAATTAAAAAACTTCCTGATGGAAGAATAAACGCTAAACATCTTTTAATTGAAAATGATAATGCTTTATGGGCTGCCTCCGGCACTGGAATATATTTAAGCTCTAATTTAGGTCAAAGCTGGGAAGACTTATCTAAAGGAATAGGAAAAAATGAAGAAGGATATAAACAATGTTATTACCTCTACAAACATCAAAACAATTTATACACAGCCTGTGCCAGCGGAGTTTATCTCTTTAACAGAGATAAGAAATTGTGGGAAAATATTTCAGATGGAATAAGAACAACAAATAGTTCAAAGAACATATACTGGTTGCATTCATTTAAAGATAATCTTTATGCAGCAACAGATGAGGGTTTATTTGTACTTTACAATAATAACTCTACGATTTCTAATGAAAAAATAATTTTAAAAGGAAAGATAGAAACTGACTTTGCAAATCTTAAAGAGCTAGAACCAACAGTTATTGAAGTTCAAAAAAAAGCACTAGAATTTGCATCTCTGCCTACATCGGGTGATTATAAAAGATACAGACTACAGGCAAGGCTAAGAAATATAGTTCCAATGATAGGGTTTGATTTGAATTCTACCGGCACCAGCTCTGATTATTATCAATTTGATAAAGGCATAACTTCCGATACATCTTTAAATAACGATTTTAATGCAGGAAAAACAAACAGATATCAGTTTGATGGTAGATCATTTAAACAGCTCTCTGTTTTGTGGAATACAAATGAATTTATTTATGACGATGAGATTAAGGAAATCCTGAACCAGGCAAGACTTACTGCAAATATCCGAGAAAATTTACTGGATGACGTAACCAGAATATATTTCCAGAGAAAGAAATTACAGCTTGAAAATTTAGCTTACAAGCCTGAAAACAAAAACCCTTCAGAAAAATTAATTAAAGAGCTTGAAATATCTGAATTAACCGGACAGCTGGACTCCCGAACTGGAGGATGGTTTTCAAGAGAAATTGAAAAAAGAAAAGAAGGATTATTATCAAAACAATAATAACCATGAAAAGATTTATTTACTTTTTAATTCCTGTTATTTTAAGTCTGGTTTTTATTCAATGTTATGCATTTATTGTGCCTGATGTTAAAATTTTAGGAAAAGATCCTGAAATTACAGGCATAGAACCAAAATATTTAATCCCGGGTAATATTGGAAAAATCAAAGGTAATAATTTCTTTGAGTTTCCACAAAATGCAAATAAACTTTTTATTAACAATAAAAGAGTTAAGATTTTAAAATCCACAAACGACACGATAGAATTCATAGTCCCAAAGATAAAGCTTGGTAATGCAAATATTAGATTTTATACAAAATATCTTGGTTATGAGAGTAAATCTGTTACTAATTCCTGCAAAACAACATTTAATGGACCTATCCTGAGTGGAATTAATACTAATGCTGTAAGCCCAGGAACAGAATTACAACTTTCTGGTAATTTTTCTAAAGATAAAGATTTGTTTTTAAACATAAATGGAGTCTTTTTAAAAGCAAAAGAATTATCTAAAAATTCTGCGATTTTTCTCCTGCCAGATAAACTTCCTGAAGGTATTTTTAAAATAAATGGTTTTTATAGAATTTATGACAGAACTAAAACAAAATATTTTGATTCTGCACCTTCAGAAGATTTGATTTTATTTAATGTCCAGCACGGACAGCCACTGTATCTTAAGATCAATCTGGAGCAAAATTTATATGAAGAATTAAACAAAGAATATAAATTCAATGTCAGCTTAACTTTTAATAATAAAAATATTATTGATGTAACTAATCTCTGCGAACTGGAAGCCGAGGACAAAAACATAGTAGAAATAAAAAATGACACGTTCAAATTTAAAGCTTCTGGAGGCACTAAAATTAAAGCTTCATTATTCTGGCAACCAACTAATACAACCTTTACAAGAAGTATTTATATTCATTCGAATATTCCAAGAAAACCTGAATTTATGGAAATAATCATTGATGAAGTATTTCCTTTTGCTTCAGGCTTAATTACTGAAACAGATGCAAATATGGACGGCTTTGCAAAATTAAACGACGAATTTGTTGAGATTAAAAATCTCACCGATAAAAAACTCGATCTTTCAGAATGTTCATTATTTATAAATGAAAATATTAAGCCAGAGATAGAGTCACTAATGAATATTTTTCTTGAACCTAACGCTTATCTGGCATTATTCGGCAACTATTCAAAAGAAGGAAAATTAAATCTCTCAAACAGCGGATCTTCGGTAGAAATTAATTGCAGCGGAGAAACTATTGATTATATTTATTATCCTTCTGGTAAAAACGGCGATCCGTCCTGGCAAAGAGAAAGTGACTTCTTAAATAATTTTATAAAACATCCTGTTAATTTATTTTCTCCAGGAGGACCTCCACCTGAAGAGACCAATATTCAAACTGACAATATAAATACCGAACTCCCGAATGTTCAATCATCCATACCTTCTTCTTCAAATGAAACAGAAAACAATAATTCAGGCGCAGTCATAAAAGAAATCAGCGTAATTCCGAACATATTAAATTTCACAGATAGAACACCTCAACATTTACAGGTAATTGCAGTGTTTCCAAACGGAGAACAAAAAGATATTACAAGCGAAGCAAAATATACAATTACCGGGCAAAATCCAGTTATTAAAATAGACCAACCAGGCATTGTTACACCTTTAATAAATGGAATTTCAACTATAGAAATTACTTATGGTGATAAAAGTATTGAAATTACTGCAACTGTAAAATTAGTAAGTAATGTAAAATCTAAACAATTAATAATTAACGAAATCCTTGCTGCTCCGACTATAGATACAAACAAAGACGGAATATTTAAAAGTGATGAGGATGAATTCGTTGAAATAGTAAATGTATCGGGACAAACTCTTGATTTAAGCGGGTTGTTACTTTCTGACAATACAAAAATAAGGCATACATTTCCGCCAGATACCCTACTTAATGATTTTGATCCCATTGTAATTTTTGGTGGCGGGACCCTGAATAATTTTTCCCCCATAATTAAATCACAACCAGCCAGTACAGGAAGCATTGGAATAAATAATACAGGAGCTGAACAAATTTCAATTTCTACAAGCGAAGGATTAATTATTGATCAGATATCTTTTGATAATTCAAATCTTCAAGGTGTCTCTTTAAACAGAACAGGAGATTTAAGCTTTAATATACTTTCACCTCATGATAAGTTCATAAAATCACTAAGCAAATTCTCTCCCGGGACCAGGATTGACGGATCTACATTTGTATCAGCACCACAGGAAGGATCTGACTTATTAAAAGGTTCATCTTCCTCAAGCAGTAGTTCTGGAAATTTATCATCCAGTTCATCATCTTCTTCTTCTTCGAGCAGCTCATCTTCAAGCTCTTCATCTTCCAGCAGCTCATCATCAGGATTTAATTAAAATTATTTCTTGATTTTCAGCGCTATCTCCTCCTTTGATTGATTTATTTAAGCAATAAAATGAAAAACTTCTAATGCAAAGAACTGATTTTTCTACTGGTACTTTTCTTGCTTCCGATATTAACCATTAGATAACTTTTTAGTACTTTTGTACCTGGAAATTTTTCCCATATTAGGAGTTGCAGTATGTTGCTATCAAAAATAATTATAATAATAACTGTAATTTTACTGATAGGAACTTTTTCTGAACATAAAACCTTTGCTCAAGATACTACTACTATTCTTTATGGCTATGTATCTAATACTGACTCAACGCCCACACCAACTCCACCCGAAGATGGAAGACCTGGTGATGCTTTTTTAGCTTCTCCTACACCAAGTCCTTCACCTTCTCCAGTAGTAGTATATGCAGCAGCTCCTGCTGCACCAAGTCCATATTGTGGTGATGGAATTAAAAATAATAGCGAACAATGTGATTATAATAATTTTTCAAATGATTGTTCAGCTGGTGAAACCTGTACAGTATCATGTACCTGCCAAGCCTGGCCAACACCAGCTCCATTTTGCGGTAACGGAGTTAAAAACGGTGTTGAGCAATGTGATTTTAACAGTACTACTTCTTCCTGTTCTTCAAGTGAAGTTTGTTCAGTATCATGTACCTGTCAAAATATCCCTACACCAATACCAGCTTCTGCATCAGTTAGTCCACCTTCAGCAACACCATTTCTAACCCCAGCTCCGGTTTGTGGCGATGGAATAGTAAGTGGTACTGAAGAATGTGATTTTAACAGCACACTTGCAACTTGTTTAAGCACATCAACTTGCAGTACAACGTGTACATGTCAGACTACAGTTACTGCACCACCACCTCTTGCTGCAGTTTGTGGAAATGGAATAGTGGAATCCCTGGAACAATGCGATGACAGTAATTTTACTTGCGGTGACGGCTGTTCGGATGAATGTCAGGTAGAAATGCTTACTTCTTTACCGACACCAACAAATGTTTGTGGTAATAGCTTTATTGAGACAGGTGAACAATGTGACGATGGAAACACTGATGATTATGATGGCTGCTCCTGCACTTGTCAAATGGAAGAAATGCCTTTACCTACTCCTTGATTTTTTAGCTGTTTAGTATTTCCCCTAGAAAAAATTATAAAACGCCTCCCTTCAAATCAACTAACTCTGGAGCAAGCTCCAGAGTTTTTCGCTCGGGAGCAATAAAATCAATTTAAAAAAAATCTATCAGGTTCATCCCCTAATTTGCTAGTGCTATTTCTATATTTTAAAATTTTTTCTTTCCGAAAAACTCTTTAGGTTATGGGACATATGTCCCGGGAAATAGTTACCAATTAATTTAAAAAGGAGTATACATCAATGTCTTCATATAGAATCTTTCTTTCAATCTTAGCCATTATATTCATAACTTCTATAAATCCAGGTTATGCACAGACCATGCCATCACCAACACCATCTGCTTCTCCATCTCCAACACCACCGACTGCTTCTCCATCTCCTACCCCATTTTCATTATTTAATGACTGTGGTAATGGAATACTTGATTTTCCGGGAGAACAGTGCGATGACAATAATTGTGATTCAGGTGACGGCTGTTCAGACGAATGTCAAACAGAAGGGATGCCTTCACCTACTCCTACAGAATCTTGTGGCAATAACGTGCTTGAAACAGGGGAACAATGTGACGATGGAAATACTGAAGATGGTGATGGCTGTTCCTGTACTTGTGAAATGGAAGAAATGCCTTCGGCAACAGCAACTCCTTAATTTTTAAAGGGATTTCAAATATAGAAAAACTTGAGCAAACAGAGCATAAGATAAATTAAATCTGTACTTGCCTTACTTACTTGGTTTTATTTGCGCCAACTGAATGTGTTCTAGCTAATCCCATAATTTTTTAACCTCGTTTAAAAAAATTCTATTAAAGACTCTTAATTGCTATACAGTAAATGTCTGGGATCGTTACATACCTTCACGCAGATTTAATTTTTTTTATCTTCAAAAAATCAGAAATTTAGTTTCGGAGTAAAAGATTTACTCCTCCACAATTTTTCCATTGCGAACTCTTCTAGGATCTTTTGCTGAAATGGGAGCGCCATTCCCAAAATCATCTGACAAAATTTGACTTACAGAACGTATCCCAAGTTGGGCTTGTCTTCTTTCTTCTGCAAGTTGTGCAGCATATTCAGGCTCTCTAGCTGCACGCTCATCTTCAAGTCTTCTTATCCAATCAAAAATATTTTCAGAATTATTTCCACCTGAATTAACTGTGCCTACTTTATTTACTGCCATAACATTTCCACCTTCGTTAAGAAGATTCTATTAAGAGATCTTAATTGCAATACAGTAATTACCTGGGATCGTTACATGCCTTCACGCAGATTTAATTTTTTTTATCTTCAGAAAAATAGAAATACAGATAACAGCTGCCTTAATCTGGGTAAATCCCTCATAGCTAGCCATATTTGAGACTTCGGGGTAAAAAATATAATGCCTGTTACTGCAAGAGCTCATTCACCAGTTTTTTATCTTCCTGGAACAAGAAGAAATGGAAAACCCACAAGAAAAGAATTAGAAAATCCAAATCCACCTGAGTTCAGGCATGGAACAAATAGAGTTACAGAAAATGAAATCTTAAAATTAAGTTTCCAAAGACAAGGAAAAACTTATGAGGCAACATCATTAAAGGGTAAATATGATGACAATGAAAAATGGATAAATAGACTCTTTAATGAAAAAGCTCTTTATGGCAAATATATTACTAGAATGCAAAATCTTGATTATACCTATGATGAAGCTAAAGAAATAATAGACGGAGCAATTTTACAATCAGAACGAGTAGCAGATTGGGCAATTGATGTTGAAAAAAGAGGAAATATTGCAGCTGGTGCATCTATTGCATCCGGGGTTTTATCTATAGCTAGCGACATTCTCCAGAATCATGAATTACTATCTCCAAATGTCAGAAGAGTAGTTTCTACACTTTCAGGAATATCCAGAGCTGTTAGATACTACGAGCAATATCAAATGTACTGTGGAAGAGAAGACGATGATAAAGCTAAAAATAAACATGAAGCTAATGAATATGGAGATAAATTAAATGGGATATTTGCAGATCTGGCTGGTACCTTTGGAACTACATTATTCCCACTATCAGATGTAGTATTAGGACTAATTAATGATGAAAAATTAAAAGAAATCCTATCTCCGTTAATGTTACTTCCTATACAAGAGTGGTGGAGGATAAGACCATTATCTGAAATAAACCATGAGTTTTCTACTGATTTATTTGACTATCTAAAACATAAACCACTTGCCTTATTACAGGTAGAAGAAAGCATAAAAAAGATAAAAGAATTAAAAGACAGAGGAAACTTAACCCCTGATTACATAAAAACCAGATTAATAGAGTTAATAGGCTTAGACCCTGATACAAACAGATTTTCAGATATATACCCAGAGCTTAGTAAACAAATAACAAATATATTTGGGAAAGACAAACTAGAAGCCCGAGATAGTTCATTAAAGCTAAGCAGATTCATAGGACCAATATTTGGTTTTTATGGATTAGTTGCACTAACACTAGGAACACCCATTAGATCAATACTCAAGTGGTTAAATATTGAAAGTAAATTTTTAAACTCGCTAACCCAATCAGGGATTGCATCACAACAATTACTTTATTTATTTAAGTTTATTATTCCTGAACAATTTGAAAATCAAATAATTGATTATAGTAAATTAAATCCTGAGCTACAGAAACTTCAACCAGAAAGAGATAAATTGTTTTACACAGGGTTAGCAGAATGTACATTAAATATCTTCTCAGTATTTTTAAGATCATTAAACACAGAAAATAAATATTTAAAAACAGGATTGAATATTTATGATGAATTGGCAGAAAAAGGAGTTTTGTATTATTTTTCAAGAAGAAGAACTTTAATGGCAAAGAAATTTAAACTTGACAATCCAGAACTCTTCAACCCTAACGAAACAGTAAGGGTTATCAGTAAAGAACTAGGCATAAGAGAACCAGGTGTAATACTGTTTACTTGCGCTTAAGAATTTTAATTATCCTCTAGTAACTCTTTAAACTTCTCAGATAAAACACCACCAGGCTTATCTTCATTACCTATCCAGTTATGTAATCTAACCAGAATCCTGGATGACATTCTAAACTTAGCATTGTATTTTTTAGTTTCAGATTCAAGTTCATTTACTAATTCAGTTACTTTAGCTGAATAAGCAGAAGGATCCTTTGTCTCTTTTAATTCATCTTTTAGTTTATTTATTTTGTTAATTAGGTCTTCCCTTACTTCTTTATAAGCCCTAATATCTGATTCAAACCTATCTTTAACTTTATCTCTAGCTGCAATTAAACTGTTAGAAATATCCATTTGGAAAGTTGCACCAAGAAATGAATGATTTGGATATTTAAGCTTAAGATCCTTCGAAGTATTTAATATCTTAAAAACCAAGCTGGTAATTTTTCCATCAAGTACTGTACCTGTTCCAATTATTTGCCCAAATGTAGGAGGAAAATACTGATTCTTATTAGCTTGTCTAGCAGGACCAGTAATATGCTCAAGATTGTAATATCTATCGTTACCAAGGAAACTAGAGTCTCGAAAGTCATCAGGAATCTCATCAGCTCTTATATATTCAGCTACATCATCTATAATTTCTCTTTGTTTAATTTTACTTGTAGTTTCCAGCCCTCGAAAAATATGGGATAAACGAAATTTTTGCTCTGCAGGCAGGTTTCTTAATTTGTCACCAAGTTTTCTGCATCGTCCTTTTACATTATTTTCTGCATCTATAATATATTCTTCTATATATTGTTTTACTTCCGAACTTAAATTTCTTGTTGCTAATAAATTAGCCCTAAAATATTTAATTTCATTATCTGCTATTTTCTCATCCGGCTCCTGCTCAAGATAAAGCTCTAACACTCTCCCGTAATCAGCTTCAGGATTCATTTCCAGCTCAGATCTTGCATTTTCAAGTGCTTGTGTTCTTAAATCACTAGGATTAATTTTTGGAAGATTAGATATCTCTTCATCAATTCTCCTGGTTATATTTGCCCTTACATCATCTTTTAATTTTAGTTCATCCAGCTCTCCTTGTTTATTTAACAAAACACCAGTAACAACCCCCCCAGCGATTAATACAGCTGCAGAAATTGCTGAACCTATTTTAATAAATCTTCTTCTTTTTCTAATTGCCAGATCACGAATTCTTTTTATCTCTGCTTCACGTTCCTGTCTAATAAGATCTATCCTCTTTTTTTCTTTTTCTAAAATCAGCTTTACAGTTGAAATAGTATTTTCTCTTGCCTGAGAACAAATTACTTCAGGGGTTATTTTGTAATCAAGTGTTGGCTGTAAATTAGGCTCAACATCAAAAAGAACTGTTTCCACTTCCAGCTCACCTGTCACAGGAAGAGTAGGGACATACTCAGCAGTAGGAAGAGTAGGAGCATACTCAGCAGTAGGAAGAGTAGGAGCATACTCAGCAGTAGTACTAAGTTCAACACTACCTTCAGCGATACAAGTTTGAGTTTCACCAATCTCAGACTCTGTAGAGCCAGAACAGTCATTGATTTCCGGCAAATCAGTAGCAGCCATAACAGAAACTTGCCCAGCAATTTCTCCTACAGCACTTTCAATTTCTCTAAGATCCAGCATTAGTTTATTTGGTTTTTCAAGAGCATTAATTTCATCTGCTTCATGAAGTTTAAACAATGCCTGAATCATTTGATTGCTTTGGGTAGGATTTATTCTTAACTCATTTAAAATGTCTCTTAATGCCTGATCTGCAGGATGTACTTCTCCTGCTTGTCTTTCATTTAAGGCCTTCAAGGTTTCACAAAAAAGTCTCTGACCGTTTCTAAGAAGTGTAATTTTACTTTTTTCACGAGAAAGAATTTCTCTTGCACTAGATGAATTATCTTCGGTGTATTCACCCTTAGGTTCTGTAAGATATGAAATTAATTCACTCGTATCAATGTGAGTAGCATGTTTTCTATGGACTTCTATAAGCTGCCTATAAAATATTCGTGATGACTGTGTTACCTTTTGAACAAATGCATCCCAATACTTATCAAGATCACCTTTGAAAATTTCATTTATAAGAGCTTTTCTTATTTCTTGAGGACTATTTGCTATAAGATATTTATAATCAAAGCTAACATTATTTCCTTCACAAAAATCTACCCCATCCAGATAACCAATCTGAGAAAGCACATATCTTAAAAATGGAGTTTCAGCATCTCCAGGATGAATATCTCCATTTGGTTGAGCTATATCTAAATCTAAAGCTAAATTGCATGTAAGATTACCAAGCAGTTTATTTAAAGTTTCATTTGGATCCTGAGCATCTACTTCTGTCTGCACTCCATCAGTGCCTGGCTGTATATCATTAGCTCCTGGCTCTATTCCAACTTGTGCTGTTACTCCAGAAGCTAAGGTAGTATGAATTGTTGTAAGGTTTGCTATGAGCTTATGAAGCGCAGTGCTTTGATTTGGTGCACAAGAAACTTCTGCAGTACCTTTATGGACATCGACATCGACAATATCTCCCCTGCCTCTTGTGAAATAAGAAGGGACAAAAAAAGCAATTACTTCTCTAACTGAAGGCATAAGATCCTCTTAAAAAGTTAAATACCACCGCTAAAACATAATTACAGATTAGCAAAATGCACCATTATATTGAAGATAAGACGAGATTAAAAAAAATTAATCTGGGTCTTAATTAAATTTGTTAAGAAGAAATAGTTAATAATCTTACAAAACTAGAACATATTGAAGCATTAATCCATCTTTCTGATTACATTATTAAACTGAGGCACTATCTATAAAAACAGATTATAATTGCACATTGTCAGGACTAATATGGTTATTTAAATATGAGTACAACAAGCGTTGAAAATAGCTTAATCCCACGAGAACAAAGAACTGGTTTAACACCAGTTGTGTTAAAAGCTGGTACTAGTCACAAAGCTAATGGTAACGGATCCTCTTCAGGTACAGCACTTCCAAACAATGTTGCTTCAAGAGTTCAAGCAGCAAAAGAAAGACTTACTCAAACAACTGAAAGTGCTGGTTTAAAAAATGGTAGTGAAACCATAGAAATAAAATCTGTAAATGTTGGGGACACTTTAGAGGCTCTTGGAACTGATGGAGAAGCAAGTTCAAAATATCTTATTAAAAGAGAACTTGGTGAGGGAGGAATGGGACAGGTTTTTCTGGCTGATGAATTAGGCGAAAAAGCAGGAGAAGTCAAAAGAGTTGTGGCTGTAAAAACATTACATCCTGGCAAACATAAAACAATAGATGTGAAAAGACTTTTAAGAGAGGCTGAAGCTCAAAGAAGAATAACACATCCAAATGTTGTAAGCGTATTAGATTTTGGAGAAGACAATGGCAGACCTTTTATAGTAATGGAATATGTTGAAGGTGCTACTTTAAAAAGTGTACTTAGAGAGATTCATTCTGAGGGCGAGAGAGGCAATCTCCCACTTCAACTTCAACTAATGCTTGGCATTATCATAAGTGTTTTAGAAGGGCTTCAAGTAGCACATCAAAACGGAGTAGTTCACAGAGATATTAAACCTGAAAATATTTTTATAGACAAATTTGGCATCCCAAAACTTGCTGATTTTGGACTAGCAAAACATTTAAATGCAACCACCATAACTGATCAGGGCGTCATTACCGGTACTCTTCCATATACTGCACCAGAAAGATGTAATGGATCATCTGGAGATTTACGATCAGACATTTATTCAGTAGGAGTAATGCTTTATGAAATGTTGACTGGGATAAGACCATTTGAGGGATCAAAACCAGTAGAAATAATTGGTAAGCATCTAAATTACACCCCATCTTCTCCATCAGTAAGAAATTCTGCAATTCCTAAACTATTAGGTACTATAGTAATGCAATGCCTAGCAAAAAATCCACAAGATCGTTTTTCATCTGCCAAAGAACTAGCTGATAATTTGAGACTAATTACTAATCCAACAATTCATCATTCATCTATTACAGAACCAGCTAATAATTCGAGCCAAGTTACTAGCTTTTCAGCTGTCTAAAATATATATAAGTAAACTTCATTCAGATAATCAGTCCTTATGATGAAGAAATTATATTTGAAAAGGGTACAATACCCATATAAAAGGCATATAAAAAATGAAAACAGTAATGGAACAAAATACCGTTAATAAAAAAGATGAGATAAAAAATATCCTGAGTGAAAGTAAGGATATGGTAGGTGAAAAAGACGTATCCGAAGGAGTTTTTCATAAAATTTTCAGAGGGTATATTCCCTTAAATCTACTTTCAGGATTAAAACTGGATCTGGAAGGACCACAAAAAGAAAAAATAGATGCTTATTGTAATTTAATCAATATAGCTTTAAGAAAAAATACGTCCATCCTTAATTATCTCCTCAAAGGTTACGGTACAAATATTCAGGATGTTAACTATAAAAAAACTGCGCTGGATGAATATGAAACTGAAAAATCAAAACTAGACGATTACGAAAAAGAAGTAATAAAAGCCCTTGGAAATCCCGATAATTCTCTTAAAGAATGGTTTAGTGAATTAAAGATTAATCCTGATTTATTAAAATCTGCTGTTGTAAATCCATTTCAAATTGATCAGGATGCATATATTCCACCTGAAGTTTTAGATCGGATGAGTAAGATAGGATTATTTAGTCTTAAAGTCCCGAAAAAATATGGCGGTCTAGGTTTTTCACAAAAAGAATATGACATGGTTTTAAGAACTCTGGCTCATATATCAGGCACACTTCTTGCAGTTGTAAGCGCACACAGCACCATTGGTTCAGCACCACTATTAATGTATGGTTCAGAAGAACAAAAAGAAAGATATTTAAAGCTGGTATCAGAAGGAAATTTTCTCGTAGCATTTGGTCTTACTGAACCAGCTTCAGGCACTGATGCTGTAGGAAAGATGCAATGCATTGCAAAACTTTCACCTGACGGAAAGAACTGGATAGTTAACGGTGAAAAAATTTACATCACAAATATTCACAGGTCTGGTCTTATGTACATGATGGCAAAAACTGATCTGGAGAAAGGACTTTCTGTAGAAAGAATGAAACCTACGGTTTTTATAGTAGAGCTTCCTTTTAGAATCACTGACAGCATAGATGACATAAACAAAAAGAGAAAAGAGTTGGAACAAAAAGGTATGAGAATGTCTGCTCCTCTTGATCTCATGATGATTCGCGGCAGTAACCAATCTCACATTACCTTTGAAAACTTTCAGATACCAGTAAATGATGTACTTGGAGGAGTAGAAGGCGGGTCAAAAGTAATTTTTAACGGCTTAAATAAAGGAAGAGCTGGTTTTGGTGCATCCTCCGCAGAAGCTGCAAGATATATTTTTGAAGGTGCTCTGCATCATGCTGTTAATCGAGAAATGTTTAAAGCATTTGGTGGAAAACAGTCTGATCTGCCCCAGGTAAAAAAATATATTTCCAGGATGGCAGTGAATGCCTGTGCACTCAGGTCAATCTCAGACATGACCACTGCCCTCATTCAAGAGCACGGAGACAAAATTAATATAATTGCAGAATGTGCAGCCATAAAAATCCTTGCTACTGAAGGAAGCTGGGATGTTGCAACACATGCTATGAGACTCTGGGGCGGAACCGGAACAATGAGAGGTCATACAGGCGGTATGGAGCTTGCGTTTCGGGACGCATGGATAGGAATTATAGTTGAGGGTGTAAATGAAGCAATGAAACAGCTTGTAACAGGAGTAGGCGTTCAGGGAGTAAAAGATGACGCTGATACAATTGGAAGACATTTATTTTCACTGATTAAACCTTTTATATCTTTCGGAAAACCTAAAAAAGACGAGGATCAAAAAAAGAAAAAGAAATTCACATTTGATCTTTTTGGCTCATTAATTCCAGCTAAACTAAGACTGATAGCCGGAATGCTTAGATTTGAAAAAGGAAGTTTAAATTTTAGCGATGCATTTTGGTTACAATGGCACACTAAAATACTTTCATTAAAAACAGCACAACTGGGACTTAAATACGGAAATAATATGGTAGTGCAACAACTTGAACTTATAAGAATGTCAGACATTGCAATGGATTTATATTCACTTTCTGCAGTTCAAATTAAATTAAAAAGTAATTCCGGTGATTTAGAGCTAGCAGAAAGTTCTGCGCTTAAAAGATTTATTTCAATTACAAAAAAACGGATTAAAGAAAACCTAAATGATTTAAAAATTGGAAATAAAGATGATAAAGAGGATTTAAAAGTAGCTGATCTTTGGATTAAAAATAAAACCTAAGTCTGTGCCCACTATTTTTTAAAATCTAACGGTTAAATTACAGTCAATTTACCATTCTTTACACTAGAAGAACCAAGGATTTACGCCAATCTTAGATTAATTTCACATTCATTACATATGCGATAAATTAAGGAAATATCCGGGTAAGTTGACCTAGAGCAAATATCGGAGAACATAATTATGATTATAAAAAGTATTAAAAGTGTCCTTGCAATATTACTTCTTTTTGAAGTTTACAGTCCAATAGTTAAACATGAAATTATATTATGGTTTTTATTCCCGGCAGTAGTTTATTTTTCACTGGAAGCACTCTTAAATAAGAGATATGTTTTTTCAACTGCCTATATTTTTACCTCATTTATTTATAATTCAATTCATCCAGTAGCCCTCCCTCCTGAAAGCTGGGTACTTATTAATTCTGCAACAAGCATTTTATTTTTCGTAGATATTTTTAGCTGGTGTTTATTAGCATTTAAAAGCACTGATGAACCAAAAAACTATATAGAGACAGATGCTTTTCTGCCGTCAATCAATAATGATATTTCATTTGTGCTTAACACTAAAAACTATAATGAACTGAAGGAAAATCATCTTAATAATCTTTCTAAAACCTATGCAAATGAATTCCAGGAAGAATTAAAACAAAAAACAAGCGAAATATTAACTTCTCAAATTAATAAAACCATAGAAAGTTCAACAGAAGATTACTTTGCAAGTCAGACATTAGAGAAAAACATAGGAGAAGAAGTATTAACAAAAAATAACCTTGTAAAAGAACTTATAACGAACAAAACCAAAAGCATGATTTCGGAAATTATTGCTAAGCAAGGACTCGAAGAACTGATTTTAAACAATCTAGAAAGCATAAAAGAAAATGCAAAAGAGCTAATTAAAACAAAAGCAAAAGACCTGATAAATCAGGAAATTAAAGAGCTTATTTTAAGCGAAGGTTTTGATGATTCAATTAATATTGAATTAACCGGATTCTCAGAATCTGTAAGAGATAAGGCTAACTTAAAAACAAGAGAGTATCTAAACAGCCAAGTAAAAGAATTTACAGAAAATTTGTCTGTGAATGATATTGAATCGAAATATTTTGAGTTAATTTCCTCAAAGACGAACAACATTACAAAAAACTATATAAATGAATGCTTAAATAAATTCCCTCTTGAAGATTTCATAAAAGAACAATCAGCAGATTTATCAGATGAAACAAATGAATTGGTTTCAAGAGAAATCAAGGAAATAATAAACAAGCAAATAGAAGATGAATTAAAAAACAAAAATATTTTCGGTGATTTATCTGCAAATAAATTAATCAGTAACGGATATCCGTCAAAAGAAACACGTGAAATGATTAATAAAGCACTTTTTTACAATTCAGCAAACAAACCAAATGAAGCAGAAAAATTAATGAAAAAAGCACTTTTGATTTGGGAAAAAGAAGAAACTGCTACTACAGAAATAGAGCCTGTATCAGTAACTGTACAAAGACCGGAAAAATTAAATTTTGAAGTTCTTGACAGTTTATTCCTGGACAAAGAACTAGCTGAAATATTAGAGAATAATTGTCCAAATACACCCTTAAAACTAGTCTCAAAACCAGGTTCTTTTTCTTGGCCTCCAAAGAAAACAAAAAAAGCTTAGGAAAGGGAAGATTAAGCATCTTTTTAAATATTCATCTACAATATATATAGGTAAGTGAGGGGAAATATGAAAAATATAAAATTATTTAGTGTTCTTTTTATTATTTGTTTATTTGTAAGTGGATGTTGTTGTTTAGGAAAACCACCTTGTTTTAGCTGTGGTGATAAATCATCATTTAATCAGAGACATTTTAAAGGTTCAGAATGCCCGTTTGCAGGGTGTTTTATGAAAGCATCTTTTTGTGCATTAAAGAACAAAGAAAAACTTTCTTTAACCAGCGAACAAGAAAACAAAATAAAAGAGCTATGCAATAAATCAAAAAAAGGTGCCATTGATCTTAAAGCAGAAGTAAAAAAAGTAGAAGTTGATTTAAGAACAAAGCTGCAAGAAGACTTTGACAAAGATGCAATAAACAGTTTGATTGATAAGAAAATTGAACTTAAAAAACAGCTTATAAAATCAGCAGTTAATTCTCATGCTGAGCTTCTTGCCATACTTACACCAGAGCAAAACGAAAAATTTAAAGCCATTATGAGAGAATGCAGGAAAAATGGCTGTGGTTATAAAGGCGATTGCTGCGGTAAAGGGTGTTCATAAATAAAAGCAATTTAATGACATGAATGACTTGCATCAAGACCATTTATAAAGAAATTTTCATTTAACTCATTAAAAACTAAATCTCCAATTAATATTTGTTTTTTACACGCTGAACCAGCACGTGGTACATCTAAAAATGCAAAATATTTATTACCAACATCTGACGAAGGCTTTAAGGTTGCCCAAGTAATGAACTCATTACGAGGATCTTTAATTCCTACAGGTATTCCAGTAAGATCTGTATTTATTTTTGCTCCATTTATTGTTTCAACAGATAAATAAACTTTTAATTCATCACCATAGTCTCGCTCAAATTCTAATAAATTAAGCTTTAAAACCAACTCTTCAGAACCTATTTTTATTGTTCCTAAGTCAATTTGACCTTTTTGGGAAATACTGATGTTTTTAAGATCAAATAAAGGATTTAATTCTGGTTTACTGCAACTTATATGAATTGGCTTTAAAGATCGTGCCAATATCTCAGAATCACCTATATCCCACCTAGCGTTTGTACCAGTAGTTTTTAAATTACCATGATCAGTAAATCCCATAAATCCATTGCCTACCCTTTGCTCTTTTGTTAATTTCTTAGGAAGTTCAGCAACTAATTCATTTCCAACTAAAAAACTTTGATTACTTAACTCAACTTCAGCTTGTTGTTCAAGCAGTAAAGAATTAGTTACCCAAAAACTACCCCAAAAAGTACCGGATGGAGTGCTAAATCCAATGGGCATATATCTATAACGACGTGTATCTTCGTCTTCTAGCGAAACTGTTATATAAGCCCTGCCTCCATAGAATGCCTGATTAATACTGAATGCCGAAAGATCATCATCTCCTATAACTCCTTCTCTTAAGGTTCTTTCTCTTTTTTTAAATCTTCCACTATTATAAGAATTTAATAACTCTGCTAATTCAGGTGGTGTAAAAATTTGTTGCAATGAGTCATGGTTTAATCCTTTACCACTTTGATAGCTAAACGAAAATTGAGTATCTTTTAAATCAGAAAGCCTGCTTGCAGAATCTAGGTTCCAGCCTTGATCTCTATCTTCCGCTGCAATGACTAATCTACCTTTACCTAAGTATGGTCCTGATTTTGTTGTTGATCCTGTTACAGGTAAAGCCATTTATTTTTTTTAGTTCCTAAACAATTTAAAACTGAAAGTAATTCTAAACCATTTATGATCTCAGAGTCATAAGATTAAAGAAATTTTATTTTAACAACTGTATTTCTATAGAGTTAATTACTTAATACAAGATGGCATAACCTATCTATTAGCACATCCGCAACTGCTGGTACCTACCTGGACACATATTTTCTTTTGATTGCCACTGGCATCTTTTTCACAACATTTGCTTAGATTTCCACCGCAATATCATCCTGACAATTTACAGGATTTGGGCAAGGTCGACCTGCAAAAGGCTGCACTTCAAGATTAACAGTAAATGTCCTGAGCAGTATCTAACTCAATATTTTGTGCAAGGGCTTTATTAGATAAAAATAACGCCAGAACAATAAATAAAACTATAATCTTGGTTTTCATAGAAAACTCTCCTTTGCTTTGGTAATGATACAGACTGAAATCATATGAAACCAATAAATAGCTGTTTATCTCTTTATAAATATTTACTTCAGCAATATTAGAATGCTGAATTTAGTTCACTACTTATTCCTTTGGTAGTAAACAATTAAATTGTTTATTGTTATCACAAGTAATCAGATGAGTGTTATCGCCATATATTCTTGGTGTTGTACAAAGGAGCTTTATGGCATCAATCATTGGAATTAACTGAAAGCGGTTTGGGTACAAATCTAAAAGTAATTTTCTAACTTTTGGATAGTGTGCTGAACTCATTGCAGGAAATAGATGATGTTCTACATGGTGAGAAAAGTTTGAAAATACTTTATCTACAAGCCAGCTGTTTTTTAATGAAAGTGAATTAATTAAAGGATCATCTACTTCTCTTGTAAGCGGTGAAAGAAAGTGATTAGTGTGAATATATAACATTGTTGTAAAATGTGTTATTAGTACTGGCAAGAGTGAAATCAGAAAATAATTTAAAAGATTGTATTTTGCAACAACAGCAAACAAAAATCCCTGGAATGAAAAGATTAAGAGCAATTCTCCAAAAACAATAAGCACCTCTTTAGCTTTAAAAAGTTTATTTATGCTTTGATATTGACTGGTTTTTTGGAAACTTGTTTTTCTTTGCAATAAAGCATAAAGCATTGTAGAGAAGTACCAAAAGAATCCTAGAGACATGCCAATAAAACTTAAAAAAGTATTATATGAATCCCTGGAAATTCTTGTTTTGTATACAAACCTCTCAAATATATTTTTAGGTTTTTCATTCCATATGTATATGCGATCAGGATCATCTACATTCCCAGCTCTTGCATGGTGGAAGTTATGTATTCTTTGCCATAAAAGTGGTGCAAAAAAGTTTAACAACCCTATTGATAATCCAGTAAAATAAGTAATTTTTTTTGATTTTGTAATTGCTCCATGCATCAGATCATGCATAAAGAATGTTAATGAGGCAAGTGATATGCCCATAAAAATTGATACCAATATTTTCATTGGTAAAAAAATCGGAAGATTTACTAAGCTGTAAATCCCAAATAGATATATAGACATGAATATAAAGTAACGCAAGAACTCTTTTGTATCAGGAGAAAAATCTTTAACAGACATATACTTTCTTAATATAGAACGATACTCATTCTTAGAGATGAGTTTTAGTTCTTTATTTAAATCAAGATTTAATTTGATGTTAGTTTCGTTATTTATCATAGATAGATAGTTATTAACAGAATTAAAATAACTTCTGTTGCTTTAATTATACCCTTTAAATCAGATACTGCAAGATAAGTATTAATAAGCCTAATTTTGAATATGTACATGTAGTTTTTCTTCAAAAACTTAAAAGCGTAAAGCATTCACTACTACTCAAATGCTAGAAGAGAAAAAATATGTTATTGATTTTTATAATATTTTTAAATCAGGAATTAAATTCTCTCATAAATAAGTAGAGATGTTTTTAGAAGTTTATAATTTATTAATAATTTGGAGTCAAAAACCTGGGGCAGCTGACGGGAGTCAAATTCGCAAATACCGGGACTACAACCCGGGGCATAATTTTAAGTAATTTCTATAAGTTCCTAGTTCACTATGAACTAGGAACTATGTATTCTTGGGTATAATTACTTAAAATGCCTGAAAAAACAGAAGAAAAAATAATCAAATACTTAAGGGCTAAAGGTCAGGTAAGCGGTAAAGAACTTTTTGACCATTTTGAGATTTCTGACAGGGCCATAAGAAAGCAGTTAAAAAAACTGTTTGAGAAAGAGCTGATATATAAAGTCGGCAGGCCACCAAAAGTTTTTTACTCAATAAAAGAGAGCAATAAAGAAGAAGAAAGCAAAGCAATAATAGAAAAAGGTAATGAAGAGATTATCAATGAAAAGTTCTTAATTATTACTCCTAGCGGTGAGGAGAAAGAAGGAATAGAAGGTTTTAAATATTGGTGTAAAAAATTTAATCTGCCTGTTGAAAAAACGGCAAAAGAATATATTCAAACACTTAAAAAGTATGATTTGTACAAGAAAGACAGATTAATAGATGGATTAGCTAAATTTAAAAGTACCTTTGAGCAAGTGTATTTAGATCAAGTTTATTACATAGACTTTTATAGCATTGAGAGATTTGGGAAAACAAAACTCGGACAATTTTTGCTGTATGCAAAACAAAGTCAGAATAAGGCTTACATAAAAAACCTAATAACTTATATAAAACCACAAATAGAACATGCTATTAAAAAATTTAAAATAGACGGCATAGGATTTGTTCCACCAACAGTAAAAAGAGAAATTCAAATTATGAAAGAGCTTGAAAAAGCTATAAAGCCAAATCACAGACTGATTTCTATAACAAAAATCAAAACTACTATTACTGTCCCTCAAAAAACATTAAGTAAACTAAACGATCGTATAGAAAATGCTAAAAATACTTTCGTTGTCAATGAAAATGGAACATTTAAAAATATATTATTAGTAGATGATGCAGTTGGTTCTGGTGCAACACTAAATGAAATAGCAAAAAAAATAAGAGCTAGAAAAATCTGCAAAGGAAAGATTATTGGGCTAGCAATCGTAGGTAGCTTTAAAGGTTTCGATGTAATTAGTGAAGTTTAATTCTTTAAACTGGGGCAGCGTCGTAGAGGATGTTAGAACCAGAATCCTTAACCATAAGGGGCATTTGTTTATTCCGGATTATAGAGAAGTGGCATAGGACTTGGAACCATGACATCTTTTAAAAACTCAGGTGCTAAATCTGCACCATTAGGCCATGTTATAGTACCTAACTCTTCATCAAATCTTACTTGAGAAAAAAGTGATATTTTCTTTAGTGGTTCAAACATGGATCCAGTTAGATATTTTTCTAAGTCAACTTGTCCTTTACTACCATCATCAAATGACAACCATATTTGATAGTTAGATATATATTTTGCTTTATTTACATGAAGCATTTTAAGTTACTCCTTACTCTAGCGGTGCAATTGGTTTTAATGATTCTCCTTTAGAGGATAATTCCCAGTCTTCAATTAATTCTTCTTTATGTAGTTCCATCCATTCTAAAACCAGCTTTAAAGCTCTCTTTGGAAATGTGCCCTCAACTTTACCATCTATAGATACCATGACTTCGTGTTCTCCGTACTTTGCATGAAAATGTGGTGGATCATGATCACGCCAATACATCAATATTATTATTCCCAAAAATCTGCTTATTACTGGCATCAAATTAGATTTTATCATTTTACAATTAAAAATAAAGGAATTTCAATGCTTAGTTCAAATCCCTTGATGGGTATTTTCTTGTTTTGTTGTTTTAAGCGGAAATGCTAATGAATATAGATGGGCAACATCGTAGTCATAAGTGTTAGAACTAGGATAATGAACTTTACAGATAAACTTTTTATAAAGAGAACTGATTTTATTGGGAAAGGAGATTTCGCATTTAGAGCAGTGCAATTACAGATTCCTGGTATTGACTTGATGTAGGCCCCAACCTCTTTAAAATCCAGGCTTTATACACCTTTCACCCTCTAAATTGTCAAAGTCCTGTTACACATTACAAGGGATACAGGTGCAATGTCCCCAGGTAGTAGAAGTTTTATAAAAAGGTCAGGAACAACTAGACATCATTTTATGGTTTATATGGAAGATGGCAATCTTTGTGAAGTTC
>MFRM01000026.1:0-52921 GCA_001784555.1 Candidatus Melainabacteria bacterium RIFCSPHIGHO2_02_FULL_34_12
TAATAATGGTTAGCTTTCAAGTTTCCATTACTATCTACTTCAATGTACCCTCCAGAGGGAACCTGAAATATGCCTTCATAAACGCTGTCATCAGGTAAGGGTGTCCAAATTGCATATAAGGATTGTAATTTATAAGGATCAAACTTTATATTTACTTCTCCATGCGCAAGAAATGATTTAATTTCTGATCCAAATATCCATTCATTTCCATGACACATATAAAATAAAGGTCTTTCCCCAAAACGATCTCTAACAAGGATTATTTTCTTGTCAACTCTGTCATATATTACAAAAGCAAAACCTCCATTTAGTTTTTTAAAAGCTTCCTTACCCCACACTTTATAAGCATTGACAACTACCTCAGTATCAGAACTTGTCTTAAATTTAATTCCAGATTTCTTGAGCTCATCCCTTAACTCTATGTAATTATATACTTCACCGTTATAACTTATCCAAAATCGACTACTTTCATCAGACATCGGTTGCATCCCATGCTGAATATCAATTACTTTAAGACGAACTGTCCCAATTCCAATATTATTATCAAAAAAATACCCAGCCTGGTCAGGACCTCGGTAACTTATCATTGACAACATATTAATTATTGTTTCCGGAAAAGTATTAGGGTCTCGAGATGAGTTATAAAAACCAACAATTCCACACATTTTCAATCACCTATAAACCCTATTTAATCATATAACTTACATGTTTAATAGACCTATTAATAAAAAAACCAAACTTTGTAAGTGTGTTTCCATACCCAACTTCAAAACAATTTTTACAACCAGATTTTATTAAGGTATTAATTCCTTCTTCCCAAAGAACTGGACTACAAATATGTTTTGCCAACTGTGATTTCAACTCTTTACCATCTGACGGAAGGAAAATCCCTGTCACATTATCAATAACAGGAGTTTTAAGAGGTAATAATTCTAAAGTATTTAAAAACTCTAAGAATTCAAACGCTGCTTCATTCAATAAAGAACTATGCCAACCTCCTGACATAGGCAACAAAAGTAATTTTCTAGGAGCATGTCCTTTAAATTCATTCATAACAACTTCAATAGAAGCTTTTTTGACCGATAAAGTATATTGTCCAAAACAATTATAATTACTAATTTCAACAAAATGATTTTGCAACTGCAACTTTTCTACTGACTGCTTAATAAGCTTTTCTGAAACACCAATTACAGAAATCATACTACTTGGATTTAAAGCAATAAACTTATTCATTATTTCAGCTCTAATTTTTACTATATTAATCAGTCTTTCAAAGTTTAAATAACCAGCAGCATATAAAGCAGTCCATTGCCCAACACTATACCCTGCAAAGTAATTTGGATTTTTCACGTTTTTACAAAAATCATCATATTCAACACAACCCGCTAAAACACTTAGTAAAGAACTTATCTCATTCTTATTTAAAATTTCAAATTCCTTATTTTTCACCAATTGAAACAAATCAATATTCAATTTGTGACAAAGTAATTCATACATTTCAGTAAATATTTTAGCTTTAGATATTTCCTCAAAAAAATCTTCTTTAATGATTACTTGCCCTGGAAAAATACAAGCAATATTTTCATAATTCATTTGCCTTAAATCCAATTTTTTTTATTTGCTCATTAAGATTAACCAAATCGGGTATGACGACCTTTTCTAATGCTTTATCTCTATTCATTAACCCATTTCTTACCTGATCAGCTATTTCAAATTCATATGGATGAAATCCATGTTTTTTATAATGAATTGCTATTCCGAGATCATTTAAGCGACAATTACTTGAATTCATTCCTGTATCAGTAGCTCTTTTCCAGCCTAATTCCTGAATTGTTGCAATTATTTCATTTTCACCGATGGACATTGCTAACATGGGGTTAATTATAGTTATATTTGTGTTTCTCGTTAAATTTTCTATCAAAGCTTCATTTACAAAAAAATGTTTTCTTGCCTCCCTGCCATACAAATTATCGTACTTATCTTGAACACTTCTTTTGATTCTTTCTCTTTGAACCATATTTATTTTAATGGTAGAAGCATCATTAGGTACTTGCCCCCCGATATAACCACCTGCAATCAGCCCTGTATTATGCATCAATGCAACTTTTAGAACATAGTTGTTAACTATTCCAATACATGAATTGCAAATTGAACTTGCTCTCTTAATGGCTGAATTTGATTGGACTCCTCCCGTTAAAACAGCTGTTTTATACATCGACATCATAAAATTAGGAGCAGGTTTAAATAAAATAAAATCTACACCTAGCGATTTAGTAGCCTCATAACAATTTTCTCTTGCTCTATCTGACATAAAGTCATTATCTATAGTAACTGCTAAACAATTTAATTTATAGTTTCTAACTAAATGCATAAGAGTAAAAGTAGAATCTTTGCCCCCACTATAAGCAACGATACAGTCATAATCACCTTTACCTCTATTTCTTTCAATCTCCTCTTCCATTTGCTTTTTTACTGTTTCTTTTTCAAGCATTGATTTAGTACTTAAAGAATCATTGCAATAATTACACATATTTTTGCCATCAAAAGTAATTCCTGGAAAGGTTTCCGGCAATATACAGTTAACACATCTGTTTATATTATTTACAGGCATTTTTAAGCTTTTCTTCAATCATTGTCACTATTTCATGGAGAGAACTCATTGAACTTGATACTAACTCTTCATTTGAAATACTAATTTGAAATGTTGATTCAATAAATATTATAAGTTCTACTAATCCAAAGGAATCAATTAAGCCAGACTGAAAAAGATCAGTTCTAAAAGTTATATTTTCATCATCAAATTTAAACAAAAAGTGCTTTGTAATGTAGCTTTTAGCTATGCTTTCGATTTCATTTCTAGTTTTTTTAATCAAGTTAATAATAATTTGATTATATACTACTCCTAAACTCTTTACAGAAAGAGCAGAGAAATACTCCTATATTCACTTGTGACATATTTATATATTTACTTTTTCATCTATTATATATAAAGGTCTGCCTTTTGCTTGTTCAAGGGCTTTTCCAAGATAAATACCAAGTATACCAATTGAAATTAATATAGCCCCAGTTGTAAAAAGAATTAAAACCATAAGAGAAGTCCACCCTTCTTTAAAGCCTTTTATAAAATACATAACAACCAAGAGTACTGAAAAAAACATTGATAGAAATGAAAGGCTTAGTCCTAGTGAAATAGATAAACGCAATAACTTGTCAGATTGAGAAACAATACCATCAATAGCATGTTCCCATAATTTTAAGAATGAGTAAGAACTGCTTCCACTAAAGCGAGGGTTTTGAATTACATCTACATAACAATATTTAAATCCAAGCCATCTCAAAAGTAAAAGATAGTGACGTTGCGAATCTTTGATTCTACAAAAAGCATTAACAACTTTTCTTGATAAAACTGAAAAGCAAGTTACATTTTGACCTATATAATTACAATCACTAAACCAATTCAGAACAATCTTAAACAAAGATGAGTATAAATTTCTCAAGAAAGAATGTGTCCTAGTTTTAGCTCTAGTATAAACAATATCAAAACCTTCTTTAGTTTTCTCATACAGCATTGGTATATAGCTTGGCTCATCCTGAAGATCACAATCAATTACAACAACATAGTCACCTTTTGAAATCTCTAAACCAGCAGTCATTGAATATTGTTGTCCAAAATTATTGCTTAATTTAACCCCTTTGACTCTTTTATCTTTATCACAATTTTCTTTAATCTTAATCCAAGAATTATCGGTACTACAATCATCAACCAATATAATCTCATAATCCTCAGTAATCTGTGAAACTGCTTTACTGATCCTGATTACAAGCTCATCAACTATATCTTCTGCTTGATAAACAGGGCTAATTACACTTAGTTGCATAAAAATCACTCTTTAAATCCAATTTCTATCTGATATTATAAAACTATTATGGAAACAATTCCAATATTTGATAGCTTAACCCATCCAACAATCAATGGTAAATGGTTACATTTGAGATATAGGGATCAAAATACAATACAAAATTTGTTATCTGACATGAAACAAAATGAAGTCAAATGGGCTCTTGCAGTTGGACTTGGGAAAGAAGTAGGTGATTATTCTGATGAAACCTATTCTAAATTTATTCACGAACACTCTGAGATTTTATTCCCTATTGCATTTCTAAACCTACAAGACTTTGAATCAGTTAAAGAATTAGAGAACCATCTTAAATATTTAAAAAAACTTAACTACACGGGAATTAAGATTCATCCGCGATTAAGCAAAATCAGCTATAATCACCACCTATTAATAGATGCTATCAATATTGCCAATGAAATGGAATTAATAACTCTACTCTGTACATATTTTCACTGGGCTTTGGCTGATAATACTTTCTGTGATTTAAATAGCCTGGCTAATCTCTTATCCAAAATCCCTGACAAAAAGATTATTCTTGTACATGGTGGCACAGTAGAGCTTTTAAGATTGTCAGAGGCTGTAAAACCTTTTCCAAACGTACTTGTCGATCTTTCTATGACTCTTTGTAAGTATGAGGGTAGTTCTTTAGATCTCGATTTACAATTTTTATTCAAAACGTTTGATCAACGAATTTGTATAGGTTCTGATTCTCCAGAGTTTAGTGGATCTGACCTAAGAAAAAGGTTTAGTTATTTTTCACAGAACATTTCAAAAGAAAAAGCCGAGAATATTGCCTATAAAAACCTAGCAAAAATTTTTAATCTAGAAACAATTCATTCTTCAAAACATAAGGAAGGTGCTTTAAGATGAAGGTTTCAGAAAAAGTTTATTTTATAGAAAATCATAATCTCTTATTCGACGATCCCAAAAGAATAGCTGAGATTATAGAAAATATTCGCAAAGGACATGTTTATATTGCAAAAAATATTTATCCTAAAGATCTTATATATGAAATTCGTGATTATTTAACTCGAATTGGTAAAAATTCGCTGCCTAACTATTACCCAATTCATGAGGGTTGTCACAACTTCCACCGTATTAATCAAGATGATAGCCGTTCTTATGTAAAAGCTTGTTTTCATCAATTTGTTTTCTTTCCATGGAATCAGGATATGTTTAACTTCTTTAAACTATTTGAGCCTGTTTACCGCATAAAGAATTTGCTGAGCGGCTTACCTGAAAAAAGCTTTCTAGGTATAAGCCCAGAAAACAAGTGTACAGCTAGACTTGCATTCCAGTTTTACCCATCCGGAGAAGGTTTTATGAATAAACATTCAGATCCGGTAGATTACCATCAGCTAACAGTTCCTCTTATGGTTATGTCCACGAAAGGAAAAGATTTTCAAGAAGGCGGATTATTTATAGAACCTCAAGATGCGGAAAAAATTTTAATTGATGATTTTTGCGATATAGGTGATGTAGTATACATGAATGCTCAGATGCCACACGGAGTTTCACCAATTGACCCTAAAGATCCTTGTGATTGGATGTCATTCAAAGGTCGTTGGATGCTTTTATTTGCTATTAATAAACTTTCTGAAAATGAACAAATTGAAAATTCGAAAGATCTTGGTAAGACTTAATTTTTATTTGAGAGTATAAATGTTAGCAAAACAATTCGAAGAAATAATGGATCGGCTAAATATTTTCCCCGGTGATGTACTTTTTGTTCATAGCTCTTGGGATAGACTCAGGTTCTTAGATTTAAGTCCACTTGAAATCATTGACAGACTAAAGAAGAGAGTAGGAGAAAGAGGGTTACTTTGCATGCCTACTTATCCATGGCTTTATCCGATGAGTTTATTTGACCCACAAAAGATATTTTGTCCTAGCACTACACCCTCTGCCGTAGGTTTTCTGACAGAAATTTTTAGACGCTGTCCAGATGTTTATCGGAGTGCAAACCCATTCCTACCAGTAGCTGCATATGGAAGTAGAGCTTATGAGTTAGTTTCTGGGCAGGAGAATGTAAAGGATTTATTTGGTAATGAATCTGTTTTTGGACAGCTTCTTAAGCTTAAAGCTAAACAATTAGGACTAGGCGTAAGCGTTGGACTCTCCACCTTCATTCATATGGCTGACTGGAAGTTACGCCATTTGACCAATTTTAAAATTGGTGAAGAGGTTATAGTTTCTACTCTTAATTTAAAAGACCATCTTCTAAAGAATGTACCTTTTTTAATTATTCCAGAAACTATACTAAAAGTTGTTAATTCATCAATTCTTTTTGAAAAAAGAGAAGATTTAATGAGTCAAATTAATTTTAAAACCGTTGAAGGGAATTTCTTTTATTCTTATTATATTCACAATATGCTTAAAATAGCATTTGAAGAAGCTGAAAATGCTCTAAGAACAAATGACATGCCTTGTTGGTACATCCAAAAGCCAAGTGATAACACTGTTAAAAAGGGAATATAATTTAAGTATGCTTGGTAACTCAAATGTATGGGAAAAACTAGGACGGATTATAGTACCTGATCCTGCTATAAAATGGATGGTAACACATACTGGCGCCTCTTTTGCAATCCCTATTAATGAAAGCTCAATTTTCAACATATATGTTACGGGTAGAGATTCAAAAAATCGATCTCATATTGGAAAGATTCAAATTGATATTAAAAATCCAAGGAATGTTCTCAAGATTTCACCTGAACCCATATTTTCCCCAGGAGAACTTGGTACCTTTGACGAGAATGGGGTTTCATATCCATATATAGTTCAGCATAATGAATATTTATGCATGTATTATGTAGGCTGGATGCCCACTGTTCTCACTGGATTTCAAAATCATCTTGGCTTAGCACGTTCTTTAATTACAACTGATGAGTTCAAAAGGGTTTCAAAAGCACCAATTCTTCCCAGAACTAATGAAGAGCCCTATGGAACAGGTTCTGCTTGCATCATCAAAGAAGATAACCTATGGAGAATGTGGTATACAGTCTGGAAACGCTGGGGAGAACAGCTTGGTGAATTTAAACATTACTACATTATTCGATATGCTGAAAGTAATGATGGTATTAATTGGCAAAGAAGTACTCACAATTGCATTGATTACAAAAATGATAATGAGTATGCAATCTGCAAGCCTTCAGTTATCAAATTAGATAAATATCATATGTGGTATACCTACAGAGGTGAACAATATCGAATTGGTTATGCTCACTCAAACGATGGTATTAACTGGGAAAGAGCAGATGAGTTAGTCAAAATAGGAGTTTCTGAATCCGGATGGGATTCAAAAGCTATTTCTTACCCTTACATATTTAAATATGAGAACTCATTATACATGCTATATTGCGGGAATGAGTATGGAAAAGAAGGACTAGGATTAGCACAATTAAAGCTTTAAACCTAAGTTATTGTGGGACAAGACAACTATCAGATTCACTCTTAGAACTATCTAAAGATTTCCTTTGATACCTCTTTGGTTCCAAATAAGTATCAAGTAATTTAGATTTTGGAGCACCTGTTAAAAACAAAACTTTTATATTACCAAGCATAATGGATCAATTTATTTTTTTCATGACAAAAATATGAGATGTGACAAGCGGCCATTTTTCCTTGAAGAAAAACCAACCTATTTTATTTGTAGTTTCCAGAATAATTTGTATTAAACCTGTTAGACCCTTCATTCTACCTTGTGGGGCAGGTAGAATTTTTACAATTTCAAAATCAGTTTTTTTTGCAAGGATTTTCATTCCTTTAATTGAAATAAAAGCAACATGCCAAGGTGGGGCAAAGGCTCCTTGAAGATAGGGCAACTCCTTCTTTGTGTTACCAAATCTAATTACCTTAGAAATGAGCTCATATATTTTTGATGTTGGGTGAAGTGTAATAAAATATCCGTTTTGCTTTAAAGTTGAGACTACAATTTCCATAAATTCTTCCTGGTTGGATAAATGTTCGAATACAGCACACATAACAATTACGGATATTTTATTTTTGTATCTTGTTAAATCTTTAATTCCACCCTTTTCAATATTTGTTTTATTATTCATTGCACAATATTGAAGTCTTTCCTTACTTAATTCAAGCCCTATACAATTAAAACCATTTTTGTTTAACAAATCTGCTAAATAACCATAGCCGGCACCAAAATCTAAAATAAGATCATTTGTGTTTAAACTTGTAAATTGTTTAATAGAATTTAATATTGCAATATTGTATGTGTAAGATTCTTTATACCAGTCTTCAGTACTAGTTATAACTTCTCTTGCATTTTCTTTCATATAAGACTCTTTATAAAGCTTTTCTAATTCGTCAGCAAGAGGCATCGGATTTAGTTGAATTGATAAACAATCCTTGCAGATGAAATAGCAATAATTATCTTTAGGTCCAAAAAAAATTAATTTCTGATCACAGATTTTACATATTTTTCTCTCTTCAATAACGTTTTTCATTGTTTCTTTAAACAGATTATTTTAGTACAAGAACATCTGCTTTGTTGAAATTGGTCGGGGATTTCTTCTCTTGCTTGCTTGGTAATTTTGAGTAAGTATTAAGAAATTCTTCTATTTGTTCATAGTTTCCCCAGCAAGCATGTGTAAGCTTTTCAACAAGTTCAAATGATGGTTGGTAACAGTTATCACCGGTTAAGTAAATTGCAGTTGGTCCATCCAATTGTTCAAACTGAATAGCATCAAGTGGTGCAGAAATATATTTAACAATACTCTCTTCTTTTTCAGTTTTCATTTTGTCTAGCAAGTCACTATCTGTCCAATCAAGAAGTAAGAGCATGTTTTTAGCAAAATTGTACATATTAGGACCTTCTTCATAAGCTTCCTGTAAAAAGCTTCTCATAGCTTGAGTTTTAGTACTATAGCCTGCAAATTCAAGGAAAATATCCTTGTTGAAACCTAGCAGCTTTAGTACATAAGCAATTTCAACCATTGAAAGTGTTCCTACATCCAGTCTAGATAGCAGGTATCCAGCCATTGCAGTTGCACCAGCTGGTTCTGGCTTCCGTGCATGGTGCATTAATTCTTTAATTACACTTTTATCTAAATTTTTTGTTTTGTCAAATTGGCTTAGATAACGGAACAGATCTTCACCAAAAATTAATGCTTGGGCAAATGGATTTACAGAATGAGTAGAAACATGAAATGCTTCTTTACCTACAAAAGCTCCACCGCTTGTCATGCTTTCTTTTAATATCTCAAAACAACGGTTTCCATTGCCATAAGAGCTGGATCCCAACCCCACATATGCTGTTCCCCTGCCAGAAGAATGATTTTCTACTACCACTCCAAGCAACTGAGCTAGAGATTGCAAATTAGAAAGATCAAATACTCCATGAATACGTGTTTTCAGGTCACGTCCTAATTTATTAGAATCTAGGAATTTGCTAATTTCTGGGAACAAACTGTTTAATTCACTTCTCACACTATCCTCTAACTCAATTGGGTCTCGTAAAATACGATCTGCCAAAGCAACAGCTGCAAGAGCTGCACCGATTGATGCTTGATTCCAGGTAGAAAGAGTTTTCCCCATATTATTTTTAAGAAATTCTTCCAGTAGAATAAGGTAAGGTACCATAAGACCATAAATTCCGCTTTCCACTCCATGTTTGACAATAACTTTACCGTCTTTGATGTAGACACCAAGACTCTCAAAAGTACACTTTATATTTTCATCTGTCAGAATCTCTTGCAAAGATATTTTCTTCTCTTTTTCAATCTGTTTTAAAGCAACAAAAGTGAGATTCTGCATTTCATCTTTGGACTGTGGATTTGTTGGAAAGAAATAACCTCCAGTAAGCAGAGCATCAGACAATGCTCCTGGATCTCGCTCTTGCCGGTTAATGTATGTGCGTAGTTTGGTAATTTGAGGCTCTTCTTTTTCCAGTTCTCGCAAAAAGAAAGTTTTCTCCTTATTCATAAAATCAGCTCGCTCATCTGGACACCAGATAACAAGACTGCCCTCATTTTGATTCATCAAGGTAAATTCCTTACCCTTAAACTCTAATTTCTTGTCCTGCATAAGCCTGAGAACCTGATGACAAGAGATTCCCATATTGGAAGAAGTAGAACAATAGATAGTTCTATTAGCAAAACATGACCAAATGGCAACGGCTTCATCATTTATTTGAAACAGTTCAGATGCATCAATGTTGTTTAATTCTAGTAGAGTAAATATCTTCTTGCCATCATTAGATTCCCTTGATTTAAGGAACTCAAGCTTTAAATTATTAAGGTCATTAGCCCTGAGCTTTTTCATTCGCTCTACCTCAAGCAAAATTTGCTCTGCCATTAAACCTAAAGCATTGAAACCTTTCACACAACCTTCAAAATGTTTCCAGCCTCGCAGATAGACAATCTTTTTATTAACCAATGCAGAGGTAAGTGGAGCTTTAAATACCAGTGAATCGCTATCAGAACTGTAGGGTAATCCATCGTCCTTAGCCTGACTTGGAAGCATAATGCCTAACTGCATAGCCAACCGTACAGTAGAAAGACAAATTCGCATACTGGAGGAGTTACTGTACTCTCCTCCTGGTGCAACCTTTACAGTTTCTTCTTCGAGGAAGTCCCCTGACAATTCTGGTATTTCTTTATGCAAATAGGTAAGTTTCATGTGTGATGTCAGTTAATAGCCAAGCTCCTTTCGAAATATTCTACCTGAACAAAAGATTCTACCATTTTCTCTTTTTTCAACACATTATCTCGATCGTTACCAGACACAATAAAGTATCCTGGTCTGTCACGGCTGTCTTTTACTAGATTAATAGTGTCACCTTCTTTAAGATTAAAATTAAAGACAAGTACATTATTAATAAGATTCTTATCTATATATATTTTCTTCACCTTTCCAGGTGCAAAATTAAAAAACTTTAGCACTGCATATTTTTTCTTATAATCGTCAATTTTGATTTCAAAAGAAACTCCAGTTAATGTTTTTAGAAGTGCTTCCAATGGATCAAACCCTGTAAGAAATGGAATAATACTACTGTTTATGCTTCCTCCTGCACCCCTTGCTGCAATTTCTATCAGATAAACATTTCCATCTTCTACTTTGTATTCAGCATGTGTGTTACCAAAAGGTAACCCTAAAGCTTTAATCATCTTTGCGTTAACATCAAAAATTCTTTTTTCTAGTAATGGATCAATATCTCCCAGAAAAGTATTCCTCTCGTCAAGACAAGGATTGGTATTGTAGTGGTATTTTTTAGTAAGTGTAAGATTATAAACTTTTTCGTCTTTTACAAACGATTCGACAGAAAATTCAAATCCGGAAATATATCTTTCAATAATAATTCCACGGTCTATGCTCTCTCTGAATGCAGTTGCTAACATTTGCTTGTATTTGTGATCTAGAATAGTAACCCCTTTACTCCCCTGTGAATTGACAGGCTTTACAACGTACTCTGAGAGTTTAGGTAACTCATTACAAAACTTTTCTGCTTCTAACTCGTTATCAAAGTAATAACATTCTGGTATATGCTCATCCAATAAACCTTTCAATGCTCTGCGCATGACGTACTTATTAGTGAACTTCAAGGCTGTACTATAACCAATTCCTCGCAATCCAAGTTTCTCAGCTATAAATGCAACTGTAGGAACAGCAACATCTGTTTGATCTGTTGTAATGTAATCTATCTTATATTTTTCAGCACAAGAAAGTGTTGCTTGTTTATTAGTGGTATTAATTTGCTCATAATAATCAGAATACTGCTTACAAGGCGGGTTAACATTCATGTCGGTGACCAAGACTTTATAATCCATTTGCTTTGCCTTTTGAACTAACGGGAGCTGGTTAAAACCACCACCCACAATATGGATTAATTTTGTTTTATTATTCTGTTGTTTCACTTTTTTATTTTTCTTAAATCAACTAATTTGGTAGTTATTATACTACTCTTTACTTAGCAAACCTCCTTAATTTCTCTCATAAACATCATAAATCTCAACTCTATCAATCCCTGGTTCCTTATACTTTATATCAATCTTTGCATGATAATTTTTATCAACAAATAAATTAAGCCAATTTAGAAACAGCGTTAAATCCTCAGTCTGCCAGGGTTCCAAATAAAATATACGAGGCACAATTAATATTTTAGGGGGAGTTTTAACTAAATCTCTGGTTAAAGCTTTTAATTTTATTTTTAATAATTTCTTATATCCAAAATATTCTGAAATAGATGTAGTTGGAGGAAACCGTTTTATATAAACATACATTGTTAGAGGCAAATACTGTGTTTTATTTTTAAAACTTAAAATATAAATGGTGTCATTTTTATCAGGCAAAAAACTATTAATTAAATCAGCTAGTTTTAAAATATCTGGCCTCCTATAATTGACTTTGCCAGACACAATAACCGGATCTTGAAATGATTGAGGCTGAAAAATACTATTTAAATAAAAATTACTTTTAGCTATTTGAATATAAGCAGGAAATATTACAAGTATTCTACAGATAAACAAGGATGCAATTAATATTAAAGTCCCCACTACTAAAAAATTACGATTGATAAAAGTTCCATAATTATAAATATCTCTAAGTCCAATCATAAAAAATATTGCAACTGAAGGCCAAACTAAAATATAGTAATAAGAACCATAACCACCTACAGCAATTACTGAGCAAATATTACCCCAACCCCAAATAGCAAGCAAAGGACAAGCCAGTTTAAATAAATCACTTGAAGACTTAATAAATATATTTCTTACTAATCCCCAGCCTAAAGAAAAAAAAGCAAAAAAGAATAAAATAAAATTATTCATTGAAGTTGTATAGCGTGTCATAAAATTACAAATACTTAGGAAAAATGAACTGTAAGATTTAGCATAATCATCCGAATAAGCTCCAACCTCAAAATAATATTTCCAAAAAGCCATCAAATTATTGTTTTGCAAAAATATCCAAAAATTAAATACAGCAAAACTAAAAATCAGACCAATGAGTAAAATCAAAAAAGTATTTTTATAGGTAATAAAAAGTTTTCTGTTAAATAGTCCCAAATAAACAATCCAGCAAATAATGGCAAGTGGCATAACTGCACCACTTGCTTTAAGCATTACTGAAGATGCTCCAATAAAACCAGCTGAAAATGCCATGAGTAATGATTTTTTTCCATACAGTGAACCCAACAAGCAAAATACTGAGCAAAGAGAAAATAAAACTATAAAATATTCAGGATTCAATGCAAATGCAGACTCAAGCTCCATCTTATTTCCCCATTGCCCAATGGGAGTTACCTGCATTAATATCCAGAACAATACACTTAAAGATGCATAAAAAGTATTTTCAAACAGTTTACAAGTTATAGAAAAAATCAGAGCTGCAATTAAAAGGACAATAACAGTTTGAGTAATATGAACAGCAATAATAGACCATGTACCAAATCCAAATAATTTTATAATCAAAGCATAAATTAAAACAAAAAGATTAGTATAAATCATTTCGCTAACATCAAAATGAGTTCCATTTAAAAAATGCTGTCCAAAGATAAAATAAAACCCTTCATTCGTATCACTGCACAATACAGATAAGTTGAAAGGCAGCTTTATTAGAAAATAAAAGACTAAAGATTCTATAAAAATTAATTGGCCTATTCTTTCAGATTTATTTAATTTTTTATCTTTAAATTGCATATTACTGATATTCACAAGCAGGATTTTATATAAGATTTCATTGATTATTCTTTTCTAGCTCAATCGTAATAAACATACCTATATACTTGTTCAAAGGTAAAAGAACAGCCTCAAAGCCCTTTACAATGTCATGCATAAAAGCTGGTAACAATTGTTTCACACTTAATCCACCACTAACCTGGTAACGAAACGGCGTGTGAGGAATAAGTCTTTTAATTCTTAAATTTGGGAATTCTTTTTCAAATTTTTCTCTGTCACGAAAAAAGATAATCCATGCTAGCGCCAAATTCGCTGCTGTCAGGCGACCACTATCTTTTATTTCCCAGTCAGCTTTCATATCAAATGGTTCATGATGAAAATTTTTATACAAGAATCTTCCCATTAAGGAACTATAAGGTTCAATCATAATAATTTTCCCACCAGGAACAAGACATCTTCTCACTTCACTAAAAAACGTACGTGGAGCATTAATATGATGCAAAACATTATTCAAAAAGAAAGCACTTACTGAGTTTGAATCAAAAGGAAGATCTGTCGCGGAAAAAACCATATCTATGCCTTTCGAATGAAAAACATCACTGGTTATAACGTTAGGCATAATTTCTTTCAAAAAGCCTGCTCCACTCCCTATTTCAACCAATTGACCTTTAGGCAGGTTTAAAGAAGCATCATAAAATTCTTTATAAAAATCCAGATACACCTTTTTTAAAAAAGTGTTCTTATTAATAATTTCTCTATGCAAGTTGGCTGTTTCTGGATCATTCAAATCAGAAACAGGTTTTGTTCTTATCAGCTTAAATATATCTATTGCCATAATTTTGTTTCTTGGTTTCTAATTTATTTAAAAGATCAATTTTAACAACAATATTTAAGGTTTTTGTATTGCTCTATATAGGGTAAGGTATAATTTATTACTTAATGCTACACAAAGACAAAAAATTAAGTGTTTTGATGGTAAATTACGAATTCCCTCCTATAGGAGGCGGAGGCGGGACTACTACCAGATTCCTTGCAAAACACCTTGTAAAGCTGGGAGTTGATGTATCGGTATTAACTTCTAAACCTGTTGACGAGGATTCTTTCGATCATCCGGATAGCTTTAAATTATATTATGTAGGTCCACTGAAAAAGAAATTAACTACAACTCACATACCTGAACTCGCAAGATTTATTTTTACTGCTATTTATTACAGCAATAATATTATAAAAACTATAAAACCTGATTTAATACATTGTTTTTTTGCCATACCTTCAGGGTGTTTCGGGCTTTATGCAAAAAAAAGATTTGACATTCCATATATAACATCAGCACTGGGTGCTGATGTTCCGGGATTTGATATAGGTGACTGGAGGCTAAATATTTATCATTCACTTATGAAACCTATAACAAAATCAGTATGGAATAATTCATCTTCTATAGTTGCTAATAGTCTGTCGCTAAAAGAACTCTGTGAAAAGTTTTCAAATAAACATGAAATAAAAGTAATTACAAATGGCGTAGATACTGATGTTTTTTATCCTGCAAATAAGAAATTCAGCTCTGACAGTAAAGATGTACATCTTCTTTATATCAGCAGACTTACCTTTCAAAAAGGCATTGAAACTTTAATTAAGGCCTGCGGAATACTTAAAGCAAAAGGAGTTAATAACTATAAACTAACCGTTGTAGGAGAAGGACATCTCAAAGATGCAATGTTTTTACTCATAGACAAACTTAATATAAAAGATAAGGTGACTTTTTTAGGCTGGAAAAAGCTTGAAGAATTACCGGATATTTACAGAAGTGCAGATATTTTTATCCTCCCTTCAGTTATGGAAGGAATGGCTAGCGTTGTTCTGCAGGCAATGGCATGCGGACTGCCTATAATAGCTTCAAAGGTTGAAGGTTTTCAGGAAGTTCTGGAAGATAACGTAAACGGATTAAGTGCTGAGTATAATAATCCTCAGGAATTCGCAGATGCAATAGAAAAGTTACTTAAATCAAAGGAACTGCGGGAAGCAATGGCAAGAAATAGTGCTAAAAAAGCACAAGAATTTTCATGGGAAACCATTGCAAAAAAATATTTGGAACTATATGAGAAGTCTGTGACAATCTTACCGCGTCATTGCGAGGAACAACGTGACAAAGCAATCTACTAACCGTCATTAGATTGCCACGTCGCTGCGCTCCTCGCAATGACGTGCTTACTCATTATCTCTTCTTAAGAGTCAGAACTATTGGCGTATACATTTCAAAGGTATTTAAAACATTTGCGACAAGCTCTGAGATTTTAAGTTTTTGTATAAGCTCTACAATGGGTCTTATTTTCTGAAGCGATGCCCAGTCTGAATAATTTCCTTCAGTAAGTCTTTTCTTAAAAGTGTTTTTACCCCAATCAATTATTTCAATCTTATTCATATGCTTAGCTAATATTTTTTTTAAAAGACCAGGGCTGATGAGATTAAGAGTGTCAACATATCTGGGGTTTTTTAAAATCAGCCCTACATAAAGCTTTGCAAGAACTTTATTCGTTAAACAAGGCCAAAAAATCCCATAATGTCCTTCCCAGAACGAAAAATAATTTGGAATAACAAACTGCAAATATCCTCCTGGTCTAAGAACTCTTATAGACTCTGAAATGACAATTTCAGGCTCCTTCACATGTTCCAGAACATTAGTAGAATAAATTAAATCAAAACTTTCATCAGGAAAAGGAAGCTTTTCTCCTACACAATTTAATATAAGATCTTTAGGTAAATTATATTCTTCAAGTATTGCAGATGATACTTCTTTAAAAGATGAGAATTCGTCACTGGATGGTTCTACTCCAAATGCTTCTATGGCATATTTTGTTCTGGAAACCACAAGAAATGTTCCAACTCCCGCTCCTATTTCCAGAAGTTTTTTCTTTTTAAAATCATAATTTTCAAATTCATTAACGATATCCTTAAATAATTCCATTTGCTCTACAGCTCTTTTGGTTGAGAGGAATTCAGATGCTATTGCTTTAGTATTAAGTGTAAGTAAATCTTTAGTGGACTCGTTTAAGGCACTTGCCAGCTTGTCTACAATCTTTGAATCCTTGGAAATTATGTTAAGCATTGGTTTATAGGGTTTTTAGATAACTGCTAAAAAGTACATTAACTAGTTTACTAAATTTTTACTGATTAAATAATCATTGATTTTTTTAGCTATTAATCTGGACATTTCACTGGAATAATGATCTACATCTATATAAACAGGTTTATTAATATCTTTCTGAATATCTGCCAGCCAAAAAAAGTTAGCACCTAGTTTATTCTTAATTTTATCCATGACTTCATAGCCATATCTGGAATACGTAAATCTCCCGAAATCTCCATTTGCAAACTTATAATACTTCAAATTATATTTATAAGTAGGAACTGGCTGCCATACAAAAAGAGTTTTTACTGAAAAAGCATCTGCTGTAGCTTCTATAAGTTTTTTATTTATCAAATATCGGCTAGTGATCTGATTTAAAATATCCGGATCATCATATTTTGGCTGAACTTTATTTGTCGTAAAGATTCCCTGCAAAAGCTTATCTAGATTACCTCCAAGAAAATACTTCAGCTCTTCCGTATAAAGAGGTTCATCTTTTATAAAATAAAATTCATTAAAACCATCTATAAACACTGCAAGATCAGGAGCCTGGTTTTCGGAAAGTAACTTCTGAAAAAGTATCCTTTCCTGCGTGGAATAATAAAATCCTCTGGCAAAATTATAAACACAAATATTTTCTTTATTCTTATTTTTTCTAAGAAGTTCCTGCAAACATGAAGCTATTGTCTGGTTATCAGGAAGTCCATAGTTAAAAGTAGCAGAGCCTCCAAAAATAAATATATTGAAATTACTGTTTAATGGAGGCCATGGACCCTGATTTTTTATATGCCTAAAACCATGCTCACTTACATTTAAAAACTGTCCTTTATAAGGGCTTTCTTTAAACTGCGTATAAGGCTCATATGAAAAGCCCCTGGACCAGGTCTCATGTAAAACTTTCTTTATCTGGGAATTATTTAAATCAGGATAAATTTCATGTAAAATATTTTTCTGCTTAAATATTTGTTCTTTATAGGATAGAAAATCTTTGGAGAAAGATATTAAAGAAACAAGCATGCATACAAAAACAAATAAGCTAATTATATTTAAAAGTACTAAGGCAAATGACTTATAAAAGTTTCTGGCTTTTTGGATAAAATCTTTATCAATTTTTATTACCAACAATAATACTCCAAGAATTATAAAAAATATTTCTAAAGCTGGAACGGGTAACTTACTATATAGTTTTGCAACTGCAAAATAAGAAAAGAAATTACTCAAAATACATTCATTTAATGATATTCCAAGAAAAATAAAGAATAAGCCTGTTAAATTTTTAATTTGATTTAATTTCATCGTATTTGTTTAATCTGTAAACAATAACCTGCTCTTCTTGATTTATCCCATGTGGAACGTATAATCCGTTTAAAATAGGCTCTCCTTTTAAAATTTGCTCCTGATTGTTTTTAAATAACCAGTCACTTGGTCTTATAAAGAGATATTCTATGGGTTCTGGCAATATTTTATTAACCTCCAGAAGCTGTTCATTTGTAGCATCTTTAAAAACCTGTCTTATTGGATAATCCGTAAATGTAGTATGCGTTCCTGCATTAAAATATATAAACTTTGGAGATAAATCTCTTATAAAAAATCTTACAAGTTCTGAATTTTTCTTTGCTGTTTTGTGATACCAGTCATAAAGATGAACATAATGCACCGTCATAGTTATAAACATCGGGAAATAACAAAACACAAATATCAAAGTTATTAAATACTTACTAATACAAGGGTGTTCAGAGACAAATTGTTTTAGGTATAAACTGCATTCTTTCAGAAGTATTGCAACACAAATAATATAAAGCGGAAAATAATATAGATTATATCTCCAGATATTACTGTGATAACTCATAAGCAGAAAGTTAAATATTAAATTAAAACTAACAATAGAAGTAATTGCAAAACAAACAAAAACTTTAACCTTAGGCATAAGTTTATTCCAGATTGCAAATAACAAACCTACTACCACAAGTAAAATAAAAAAATAAACACCCAGAAAAACATAGTGCGAAGTAGTACTTAGTAATTCTCCTGTATAAGGCATAAAAGTAGCAGGATAAATAAAATATGGAGCTAAAATCATTGAAAAGAAATATTGAATATTTCTTATGAGATTTTCAGAGAAATTGTTAAAATATCCGCCTAGAAAATCAGCATAGACCTGTGTAAACTCCTGAATCGGGGAAAAAGTCATCATAGGCGCTACAGGATAAAATATAAACTTTTTAATTAAATAAAAAAGAACAACAAATATTCCGTACACCAGCGGAATAAAAGCATAAAACGGAAGGTTTGTTTTAATTTTTATGCCTGTAATTTTTGAATTATAAGCAAGCAAGATAAAAACTAAAAGACCAAAGAAATAACCTATAAAAAGTGATTTAAATAACCATAGAATCAATAACGTAAGTGAGAATTTTAAAGCTGTAAAAAAACCAAAAACACCTTTTGAATAATCTCTCAATATTAAATAAGTTGAGCCAGCCAGCAAAAAACATCCTGCCTGTTCCATCATTGCTGAGTCACAGTTTAAAATTATTCCCGGGCAGAATAAATAAGATAAAGAAACAAAAAAAGCCATTTTATGACTTTTTTCTGATAGTAGAAGAAAAATAAAATAAATAAAGATGCATGTGCCAAGCGCAGCAATCCAGCTTGAAAAGTAAGCTACATTTAAAGAAATACCGAATAATTTAAAAAAGACAGCAAGATATATTGGGAAAACAGGAAAATTAATAAGGTTAGTGGGATAGCCGTGTTTTATGATTCCCATTATTGTATAAGCCCTTGCACTAAAATCAAAATCCTGAACAATGCCTTTTGCTACTGACATATAAGCAACTTCATCCCACCCTAGTCTTTGATTAAATATTATTTGACAAATAAAATATGTAATTAGCCAAACTAAAGTAATCAGACTGATATAAATCAAATTTGATTTATCAACAGATTTTACAGGTGTGGAGGTTTTATTCATGAATCAATATCAGGTATTTTTATCCGGATTTAATTTATAAATTATAATTTTAGCTTCAGGATCAATACCATAAAAAGTATACCAATTGTCCACTATAGGCTGTCCTTTTAATATAAAGTCCTGGTTTTCTTTAAACAGTTGATTTGATTCATATAAAAACAAAAAATCAATCGGATGTGGAAGCCTGGAATTTATTTTTTTTAGTTGTTCATTTGAAGCTTCCATTAACACTACTCTTACAGGGTAGAGGTCCCATGTAGTATGCTGACCTGCATGAAAATATATAAAGTCTGGTCTTAATTCACCCAGTATTTTTTTTGGTATTTGAGTACTATTATGAGCAATTGAATGATAATGAGTTTTATTCCATTCAGATACCTTAAAAGATGACACTAAATAGGGTATATAAATAAGCAAAATAAAAGTACCTGTAATGAAAATGCTTGCAATTTTATGATCAGTGATAAACGGTTTTAAATAATTTTTATTAACCCATAAAAGTGTTCCTGAGGATATGAGAAGCAATGGAAGGTAAATTAGATTATATCTGCTTCTTACCCCCACACCATTATCTGCAATTAAGCTAAAAACTATATTAAAAATAATAATTGAAACTAGTGTAAATAAAATAAATAATTTTTGTTTTGGAAAAAGATTTTTCCATGATAAACAAGCAAATATAATTACAAACAAAAATACAATAAAATATTGACCGAATTCGCACCAGGTAGGTGTTGAGGTATAAAGGCCTTCTGAACCTGGAATTAACAAGACAAGGAAACTTGGCAAGTAGTGCAAGATGACATTATCAAAAAGACCTTTTAAGTTAAAAAACATATTGCCTATGGGATCACGGAAAAAACCACCTGCAAAATCTGCATAAATTTCAAGTTCTTCTTGTCTTCTATGAAAATTCATCATTGGAGCCAATGGTAAAAAAACTATCTTTTTAAAAATAAAATATAAAAATAATACTGTGCTGGTATAGCTAATTAAACTTACGCTCAGAGAAGTTTTATTCGGCAACTTAAATACAGTCAGGTTATATCTATGTGCAATTAAAACTAAAACAAAAAAACCAAACAATACTCCAATAAATGTACTCTTAAAAAAATAAAGCCACATAGCTGCAATTCCCATTAAAACAGGATTAATTTTGCCCTTTGAAATATCTTTAAATATAAAATAGCTAAATATAGTAACCAATGCACAGCCTGGAATTTCCATCATGGCTGAATCAGTGTAGCTCAATATACTTGGTAAGAATAAAAACAGAACTGAAAAAAAGAAAGATATGATTTTATTTCCATCTGTAAGTAAAATCATTAGAAGATAAATAAATATGCAGGTTACAAGAGCTGCAAGCCACGTTGAAAAATATGCTACCTGCAACGAAGTACCAAACAATTTAAAGAACAAAGCTAAATAAGCTGAATATAAAGGATAATGATGAGTGTGTTGTGGAAAATTATATTTGAGTAATCCTAATGTTGTTGTTGTTCTGCTGCTAAAATCAAAATCACTTGCAATTCCCTTGGCTGTTGTAAGATAACTTATTTCATCCCAGCCTAATTTTTGATCAAAAAGTATTTGACATGCCACATAAGCAATAAGCCACAAAAGAAAAATTAATCCTAAATAGAAAGTATCCTTATTGAATTCTGTTTTATTTTGAGTATTTGCTTTAGCCATCAGATTTTTGTTCAGTTTGAGGATTGTACCTGTAAACTACTATTTTATTTGCCTGATCAAAACCATAAAAAGAATATGTGTTGTTAACAATAGGTTTTCCATTAATAATAGAATCCTGGTTTTCCCTGAATAAATAATTGTTTGGATTTAAAAACAAAAACTTAATGGGCTGCGGTAATTTAGCATTGATTTTTGAGATTTGAGCAGCGCTTGCCTCAAACTGAACAATTCTGGTCGGGTAAGAATCCCATGTTGTATGAGTACCCGTAGTAAAGTAAACAAACATAGGAACAGAATCTCCAATAAAGTGCTTTACTATTTCGGAATTTTTATGCGCAATATCATGATAAACATTTTTATCCCATTGAGTTATAAGATTTGCTGAATAATAAATCGGGAAATATGCCAGTAAGATTAAACTTACCAGGATAAAAACACTTCCTTTTTTATGCTCCTGCACAAACTGAGTGTAATAATTTCTGCATTCCCATAAAATTATTCCAAAAGATACTAAAATTAAAGGCACATAAATAAGATTATATCTGGATACCAGTCCATAACTTCCCCCGGCAAGACAGATAAAAATTATATTAAAAAAGAAAATTGAAATGACGGTAAAAATTATAAATAGTCTTTGGACTGAAGAAAGTTTATTCCACAAAAGAAGTGAAAAAACTATTATATAAAAATAAGATAGAAAATAAGCTCCTAATTCAAACCATGCAGGAAGTAAAATATAAAAGGCATCATTATTTGGATAATACATAGCATTCAGAGGGTAATACCTCCTGATGACGTTTTGAAAAAAAACATCCAAATTAATAGCAAGATTTCCCCATATATTACTAAAGAAACCTCCTGCAAAATCAGCATACTGACCTTCTATTCCTTCAAGCCTTGGATGGAAATTCATCATGGGTGTAAGCGGCAGAAATATGAACTTTGTAAAAATAAAATACAATAGTCCAATCGTTAAGACGTATAAAAATATATTTATAAGTAAAGATTTTTTAGAATAAAAAAGAATTATTAGCGCCAGAAAACCAAACAATATTCCAATAAATAAGCTTTTAAAAAAATAAAGCCAAATAAATGCCGCTCCTAAAAATATTGGATTTAATTTACCTTTTTTTATTTCACAAAAAATAAAGTAAATTAAAATCGAAACCAAGGCACACCCGGGGATTTCCATCATTGCTGAATCACAATAATCAGGGATTCTGGGGAAAAACAAAAATGAACCAGCAAGACAAAAAGAAAAAAATCTTTGTTTTTCAGTTACCAACAACAAAGTTAAATAAATAAAAAAGCTTGCGGCAAGTGCACTAAGCCATGTAGACAAATAAGCTGTTTTAAGGGATACTCCAAGAAATTTAAAAAATATAGCAAGATAAGCTGAGTAGACAGGATAATGATGATTATTTTGAGGGAATGGGTATTTAATTAGTCCCATTATTGAAGTCGTTCTACCACTAAAATCAAAGTTTTCTGCTATCCCTCGTGCAGTTGACAAGTAGCTGATTTCATCCCATCCAAGTTTATGTTCCCAGATTATTAAATAAAAAAAATAATTTGCAAGCCAGATAAAAAATAGAAGAATAGGATAAAGCCATTTTTCTTTATCATTAAAATCAATTATTTTGCTTATCATTAAAAATCCTTTTCTTAAGTAGAAACGCTATCAGCCCTAATGAAAAGGTATATAGGGCAATTCCCTGTAAAATCAGAAATCCAAGAACTCCAAATGAGCTGGTTACAACAGAAGAAAATACTGACATTAATAAAACAATAAAGCCTAAAGCACTAATTAAGGCAGATATGATCATGAATATTTTAATAGGATTGTAAAGTGTAATAGTTTCAACCAGTATCTGAGCCGATCGCAGTATATCTCTTAAATACCTAATTTTCGATTTTCCAATTCTTGGTCTGTATTCTATTGGGTGATAATAAACAGAAAGTCCCTCCAAAATAAAAATTAAAGTAGTAGAAAGAGAAAATGAAAATCCGGAAGATGTGTTTATTAAATATTTCACGATTACATCTCTTCTGAATACTCTTAATCCGGAATTTACATCCAGTATTTTTTCTCCGGAGACAAATTCAGCCAGCTTTTTAAAAAAGAAACGGGAAAGCTTTTTAACAAATGGATCAAAGGATTTTAAATTATCTCTCTTCCCTATTACAAGGTCATATCCTTCTTCAAGTTTTTTAACCATAAGAAGAATAGCTTCTATGGGATAAGTACCGTCAGCATCTGTAATTGCAATTATGTTACCTGATGCAGCCATGATTCCTTTTTTAAGGGAATATCCATAGCCTTTATTATATGGATTTCTTACTAGCTTTATATCTTTTCTGTTTTTTAAAATTTCATAGGTTCCATCAAAAGAACCATCGTCCACTATTATTATTTCCTGCAAAATCTTACCTAGCAAAAAATTAATTTCTTCTATTGTTTCTTCAATAGCACTTCTTTCATTAAAACAAGGTATAACAAGGGAAATTTTTTCTTCCATAACTACTCTTGAAAATTATACCCCTGTCAGAGCTCGAAATGCTTTTACATATTTAGTTATGTCCTTTAATCGAGTGATTTTCTTAAAATTCCTATAAATTACTTTTGGTTGCCTGTAATATTCATTAAAAGCTCTAGCTAAGAGCTCCTGCATTTTCTCTTTTCCGATTTTTGGATTTACATAAACAGGATTTGAATAATCCACACAGCTATAATCTTTCCAGCTCATGTTTTCTTTTAGTCCACCATCTTCTTTAGCCTGGGTTAATAGATAAGAACCAGGATATGGAACCGGTAAAAAGAAAAGAGCAGTTTCAGTAGCAAGTTTTTTTGCAAAGTTAATTGTAGTTTCTACATCTTCAGCTGTTTCACCAGGTAAACCTAAAATATAGCTTGCCATTACCTGGATTCCAACTTTCTGGCAATTTCTTATTTCTTGTTCATATTTATTTAAAAGATATGGCCTGCCATTTGGATCGTTTGGATCTGGTTTAAACGCACTTGAATAAGAAGCTTTTTTTATAAGCTCAAGTGATTTTATATTTCCTGATTCAATACCAATCTGAATCATCCAGCAACCTGCTTTTTTCAGTGCAATTAAAAGCTCATAATCAAGTTGATCAGCTCTGGCATTACAGGCAAAAGATATTTTGAACTTTTCTATTTCCGGCAAAAGCTTCATTATAAAATCTCTTCGTACCGTAAAAACACTGTCCAGAAAATAAATTCCTCTTGCACCATAGTTATCAATGAGATGCTTAATATTTTTAACTGCGCCTTCAACACTAAGAGATCTTATTTTTCTTCCTAGAACCGCTCCATGATCGCAATAAGTGCATTGATAAGGGCAACCTCTTTGTAAGAGAATAGGATAATTAGGCAAATCAATGTATTGTGTTACGTGAGGAATATATTTTTCCATCGGAACCTTATCATAAGCTGGTAATGGCAGTGCATCAAGGTCTGGGATTGGTGTCCGTGGGGTAGAATATTTTACTTTATTTTCTTCCTTACTCCAGTATGCAAGTCCGTCAACACTATGAAAATCTTTTCCATCCTTTAAGCACTCTGCTATATCTACAAAAGTCTGCTCGCCTTCCCCAACAATAATAATTGCATCACTTTCAAGTGTCTCCTTTACTGTCTGTTCAGGAAGCGCAGTAGGATGAACGCCACCCAGAACTATTACAGCATCAGGACAAGCTTCCCGAGCAACTTTAGCAGAAGCATAAGCATCAAGAGCTGAATTGGTCATGCATGTAATGCCAATTAAATCATATTTATTTTTAGACAAGAAATCTTTTAAATCAGAAATTTTATATTTTTCAACCAAACAATCCACAACATCACAAGAAAAACCTTTTGATTCCATAAAACTAGCAATGTACATAATGCCAAGCGGCGGAACATAACCGCTACCTTTTTTAAATCTTCCCCACATAATTTCATCTGAAATTGGTGGTTGCAAAACTAATGTTTTAATTTCTTTTGACATATCTTACTAAGTTTAAATGCTCAATACACTACTTACAATATGACGATTTTACCTTGTTTGTCGTAAGATAGTATAGTGGTTTTCCTAAACAACTGTTGAACTCTTTGTTATGATTTATACCATGGGAACAGGCTTAAAGACGAAAGTTAAAGCAAAAGTGTTGCTTCTTAACCCTCCGGGTGAAAAACCTTATTTAAGAGACTATTATTGTAATAATATTTCAAAAAGCAGATATTTACACTATCCTGTTGACCTTTTGCTATTAACTGGAACTCTGACTCAAAGTAATTACGAAGTTACTGTAATTGACGCATTAATAAAAAAATATACTCCAGCAGAAACATTAAAAAAAATAGCTGAAATTGCACCTGAATATATAGTTTGTCTGGTTGGATCAATTTCATGGGAAGAAGACAGAAAATTTTTAGAAAATTTAAAGATTTTAAATCCAAAAATCAAACTTATTGGCACAGGAGATATATTTCTTGATGATGGCCAAAAAATAATCAAGGAAAATACTTTTTTTGATGCTTGTATATTAGATTTTTCAGACAATTCAATATTAAACATAATAGAAAAACTTGAAAATAAATCAAATGACAAAATATCTCTAGACAACTGTATTTACAACGGAAACGGAAGCGGCATTCAAGCAGGCCAGATTAAAAGAATTAAAGGCGAATTCTCAATTTCAATGCCACGTCATGAATTCTTCCCTCTGAAAGATTACAAGTACGCTTTTTCAAGAAATTTCCCTACTGCACACCTGCTAACTGATTTTGGCTGTGCATTTAACTGCTCATTTTGCCCAATCAGGATAGATAACCTGGGATTTAAAGTCAGACCAGTAGAAGAAATTATTGAAGAAATGAAATATTTAAAGTCTCTTGGAATAAAAGAACTTTATTTTAGAGATCAAACTTTTGGAGCAAATAAAAAACGTGCAATAGAACTTTGCCAAAGAATGGTTAAAGAAGGATTTAATTTTAGCTGGCATTGTTTTTCAAGGGTAGATGTAATGAATGAAGAACTTCTGGATGCAATGAAAGCCGCAGGTTGTCACACCGTAATTTTTGGTGTGGAAAGTGTTAATGAGAAGACTTTAAAGGACGTGCAGAAAAGAATAAATGCTGAAACAATAAAAAATACTTTTACTCTCTGTAAAAAGAAAAAAATAAGACGTGCTGCTACTTTTATAATCGGTCTGCCGGGCGAAACTGAAGAAGACATAATGAGAACAGTGGATTTTGCCGTAGAAATTGACTGTACATTTGCATCATTTAATGTAGCTGGCATCAGGCCAGGCACTGAGTGGAGTCATAATGCAGAAAAAGTACATTTTCTGCCACAGAATGAATTAGAAAAAATAAGAAATAAGGCTATTAAAAAGTTTTATTTAAGGCCAGGATATATCCTCAGCAGGATTTCTGAGATTTCAACTCCTTATGATTTTAATGTGCTTTTTGAAGAGGGAATTGGAATTATACTTAATCTTTTAAAATCTGTATTTAGGAAAGAGCCTAAATTAGCTTCAGAATAAGAAAAGGTTTTATAAGATATAATCAACAACCATGTGCGGAATAATAGGCATCTATAACTACACTAGCCAGCAAGGAGCTAATAAAAAGGCTTTGGAAGAAGCTACTTCAGTTTTATATCACAGAGGACCGGATGAAAACGGATATTTTTACGATGATGCAAATGGAGTTGGTTTTGGACACAGAAGACTAAGCATTATTGACTTAAGCACAGGAAAACAACCTCTTTATAATGAAGACAATTCAATTATTCTAGTCTGCAATGGTGAAATATACAACTTCCCTGAGCTTTATGACAGGCTAATAGCTAGTGGACATAAATTTAAAACCAGATCAGACAATGAAGCCATTATTCATCTCTATGAAATGTACGGAACTAAATGTGTCGAACATTTAAATGGCATGTTTGCTTTTGCATTGTGGGATAAAAATAAAAAATTACTTATGCTTGCCAGAGACAGAATGGGCGTTAAGCCTTTATATTATGCTCTTCAAAACAATTCTATTTATTTTTCATCTGAATTAAAAGGACTGCTTGCTCTTCCTTTTATAAAAAGAGATTTAAATTTTGATGCACTAAATAAATATCTTTCTTTTGAGAACATACCGTCTCCCAGCTCAATAATAAAAAATATTTTCAAGCTGGAAGCCGGTAAAATTTTAATCCTTCAAAACAAAGAAGTAAAAATCAAGCAATACTGGGACATACCGCTTGATTCACCTAAGCTGGATATTTCAGAAGATGAAGCAGCAGAAGAGCTGGAAAGGCTTTTTGCCCTCTCAGTAAAAAGAAGACTTTTAAGTGATGTCCCTGTAGGTGTATTTTTAAGCGGAGGAATAGATTCAAGCCTCGTGGCAAAATTTATGGCGGATATTTCGCCTGAAAAAATAAAAACATTTTCAATAGGATTTCATGAAAAATCCTTTGATGAATCAAAAATTGCAATGAGATTTTCAAAAGAGCTAAGAAGCGAGCATAATCAGTTTTTATTTGACAGCAAGGAATGCCTGAACCTTATCCCAAATATTGCAAACCTTGTGGACGAACCAATCTCAGACGCTTCTATACTGCCTACTTATTTTTTGTCTAATTTTGCTTCTAAGCAGCTAAAGGTTTGCCTCGGTGGTGACGGTGGGGATGAGTTATTTGCAGGGTATCAGATATTTCCTGTTCATAAATTAATCGGGCTTTATAATCTTCTTCCACGTGAACTGAAAAATTTAATTCTTTATTCAGCAAATAAAATTCCGCCAAGGGAATCATATCTAAGTTTTCCATTTATATTAAAACAGTTTTTAAGAGGTATTGGCTTATCAAACGAGATTAGAATGTTTGTCTGGATGGGGGCTTATCTGGACAGTGAAAAACAACAACTACTTAAGCCTGACATTAAAAGAAAAATCACCGCCAACACATTTGAAAATATAACTAACTATTTAAGTAATAAATTTATTTCAACAGATTCTGATCGCATGCTTTATTTGATTTCTAAAATTTACTTGACTGACGATATTCTGGTAAAGGTGGATCGTGCCAGCATGGCTACCAGCCTTGAAGTAAGAGCTCCTTTCCTGGATTATGAAATCCAGGAATTTGCTGCTAAATTACCATATGACTATAAGCTAAACAGATTAACATCCAAATACATTTTAAAGAAAATGGCAAAAAAACATATTCCCGGCTACATAATAAACAGAAAAAAACAAGGTTTTGCTATTCCTGTTACTAAATGGCTTAAAAACGATCTTAAAGATATTCTCTTAAATTACACCAGCAAAACCTATATTGAAAATCAGGGATTGTTTGAATATAGCTTTGTAGAAAAAATTGTTCAGAATCACCTGGATGAAAAATGGGATAATAAAAAACTTTTATGGAATCTTCTGGTATTTCAGCTCTGGTATGAAAAGTATAAACCGTCTATCGGCAGCACATCCCAAGACACATTACTAACAGCAAGAATCTAATATCTAAATCCCGCCGGTTTTTGTCTGTGAATTAATTATTACAAATCTTTCAAAATCAACAGGCTGTCCAAATAAAAAATTCAAGCCAAATTGGGTTTGTTGTCTGAGTGCATCCCAGTTAACCAACATTTTAAAATCTTTAGGTCCGACCTTTGCTCTTATCTGCCTTTCAATTACTTCAGCAGCTTTAACGTTATAAGTACCGTATCCGCCAAGCGTAATCCACTCATGAAGTTTTAAATCACCATCCAGAGATACACTCTGCATACCCTGAATAAATTGATCATAAAAAAGAGGTGAATCCCCTTTTACATAGCCTTGGTCATATCCTAATCCAAATGTAAGAGGTCCAATTTTATTGTCAAGAAGCGGACCAGCAGTAAAAATCCCCTGAAAATCACCAGTAGAATATCCTCTAAGAGCATTTCTAGTTCGTACTCTTAATGCAGTATTTAAATTTTCATTTCCGACTTTAAACAAGGGTTTACTTACTAAAGATACTTGTTCTTCAAGCTTAAATGCACTGTTTCTAAGATCTTTTTTATTCCCTGCATCTTCAAGAAACCCTTTATATCGGGAAGGTAAAATTCCGGGATTACTTTGAGCCCAATTTGACGATGTTCTAAAACTTATTCCTGTTTCAGTAAACGGAAGTTTTAATTTTCTCCTGTCTACAAGCTCTACATTTATCTGCGCAAGAGTACTTCCTAAAAAACCATTTTCTAAATATTGATTATAAGCAGTTCTAAACTCAAGATGTCTCCCGAATTTTTGTCTGAACTGCCCAACAAAACGATCTTTTAGAGACCCGTATGCAATCTCTGCTTTAGTAGCAGGTCCGTAAAACCCAACCATTCCACCCACACCAAAAGCTCCTTCTGAACCAATTTGTCCAAAAGGAGATAAAGAAAGAATGTGATAGTCAGTAAGATTAAAATTAAATAACGGTCCAACAGCAAATCCTCCCAAAGCACCCTGAGTACCAAATGTAGGAGCAAGAAGTGGTAGCGATCGTACATCAGGATCAGAGCTCACTGTAGTCGTATATTTAGGAATTGCAGGAATTGAGAAATTTCTAAAATGGACCCGTGCACCATAAACAGTTAAATTTTTCAATGTCTTGGTACTGTCATAAATAATTTTTTCAGCTGTTACTCTGTAACGTGGATTTTGTGGAACATCGTCCCAGCTAGGTTTTGCTTTTGCTGCTCTTGATGCTTTAAAACTATAAAAAGTACGAGGATGCCGTCTGGCACCAAAACCCTGAGCAATGCGAAGAGGTTCATCTAACTTTAATCTTCCGTGTTCATATTCCAGTTCATTTTTAGATAAGCTGGTTAGATTTCTTGCTTTAATTTCTGCCCCTTGTAGTTTTGTATAGGGTTTTGTTAAAAGATATTTGTCCGATGTTACATCGAACTTAAATGAATTACCTATTGTAATCACTCCTTGTCTGGTAATTTTTATATTTCCAATTGCTTCAATGTTTTGATCCCCGCCATAATAAATAATTTTGTCAGCTTCAAGTTTTGCATCCTGATCCACAATATGAGCAACTGACATTCCTGAAGTTACATAGATATTGCTTTCTTGATCATATTCAACACTGTCACCTTCTAATTCAAGGTAAACAGCTTTTGCTTTTAAAGTAGGATCAGGGATAGAACTTCCAGCTTGATTTTTATTTTCTGCTGATTTTTTAACTTGTTTGTGAAAAGGATTTTTAAGCATTCCTGCATCAGCTTTGGCATTAAAAAATAAAGCAAATAGAAGTACTGAAGTTAAAAATACTAAATATGTCTTTTTCATAAATTATCTGAGATTTATTATATATCTCAAGAGCTATAGGTACAATTTTTTACCTTGATTAAAGCCATTTACATTGAAATACTCTATAAATTTCTATACGCTCTATGCTATCCGCTATACGCTAATATACTCTTGTGTTTTTAAAGAAATTAAAATTGGCTGGTTTCAGAAATTATATAGATTTTGAACAAAACTTCAATCACCTGAAAACTATAATTATTGGCCAAAATGCACAGGGAAAAAGTAATATCCTGGAAGCCATAAATATCCTTGCCACAAGCCAGTCAGACAGAGCAGAAAGAGACAGTGACATAGTTAACTGGAATGGGGAATATGCTTTAATTTTTGCAAATATAGAAACCAAAGATTCCGAGATTGATATAGCACTTCAGATTAACAACACAGGTAGAAGAAAATTAAAAATTAACGGCGTACCAAAAAGAGCCCCACAAGCAGATCTTTTGGGTAATTTTTTTGCAGTAATGTTTTCATGTGATGATTTATTTTTAATTAAAGGCACTCCGTCCGTCCGAAGAAAATGGCTTGATTATGTGCTGTTTCAGCTTGATATGAAATATCACAAAACACTTCAAAATTATCAAAAAGCAGTTACACAGAAAAATGCACTGCTTAAAAAAGCACAGGAAATCTCAATGTCACCTAAAAATTTAAAACAAGAGCTTGAAATATGGAACGAGCAGATCATAAATTCAGGCAGTCAGATTTTACTGGATAGACTAGTGTTTTTTAAAGAGATTCAACCATTTGCCCGGGATTTTCTCTTCGAATTGTCTAAAGAGACGGAAGAATTAAATCTGATTTATGAAAGTACCATATTTAAAGATAAAAATGAATTAAAAGCTGATTTATCATATATAAAAGAAACTTTTCGTAGCATGCTTGAAAGCTCATTTGCCGAAGAACTTTCAAGAGGGCAGGCTACACTGGGTCCTCACAGGGACGATTTAAAATTTTTAATTAATGATAAGGAAGCAAAATCATTTGCCAGCCAGGGACAACAACGTTCAGCAGTACTGGCACTAAAGCTGGCAGAATTAAAAGTAATAGAAAAAAGAAAAGGGGAAATTCCTGTTTTACTTCTGGACGATGTTTTTGCTGAGCTGGATGAAAGCAGGCAGAATTTTCTACTGCACCATCTGCCTGAAAACATACAGACTTTTTTAACTACCACACATATAAGTGATATACAAAAAGAATTCCTGGAAGGAGCACAAATCCTAAAAGTTAAAAATGGACTAATATTAGAAAACGTTGAATGTAAGACTTAAAAGTATATTACTCTGGACTTACGCAAAAATGAACTGTGGTATGGTACCCTGAGCGACGTGTGCCCTTTAGGGCGGGAAAGGAGCGAATGGGTACCATACCCAGTGAACTTTGCGTAAGTCCAGTTACTCTTTCCCTTTAATGGTTTTATATAAGACTGTTAACCCAATTGAAAGATTTGCAAGCATAAATGCTATAACAATAAAAACTCCTACTGTTGGACTCATTATAAATACCTCTTTTCTTAGTTAATATTATACCCGTCCTGGCTATTTTATAATAATCTAATCATGAACAAACGCAGAACCTTACGTACTAAAAGCAATCTGACTAAACTTGGAGAATTAATTCCTAAAGTAAAAGAAAGTCTTGGACTGGGAAATAGTCTAAAAATTACTGCACTCTGTGAAATTTGGCCGCTTGTAACCAGCTTTGCAATTGGAAAATCCAGTCAGCCAGCTTATTTCGACAGAGATAATAACCTGGTTATTGCAGTAAAGAATTCAACATTAGCTACTGAATTATCCATGCAAAAAACACGTATACTGGCTAAATTAAAAGAAGCTACTAAAAATACTGATATAACTTTTAAGGATATACGGTTTACGCTAAGATTCTAAATACATCATATATATTGAGTTTTAACGGTGGTTTTAGTTCAAATATAATGGTAAAATATTATAGTATTTTTTACTTAAAATAAATGACAAAAGCTGATACCACAAAAGAAAAATCAACTCAGGCAAATAGCTCTTATTCTGCCAGTGATATTGAAGTACTTGAGGGTTTAGATGCAGTAAGAAGACGCCCTGGAATGTATATAGGAGGAGTTGATCAAAAAGCTCTCCATCACTGCGTTTATGAAATTGTAGATAATTCCATTGATGAAGCACTTGCTGGCTACTGTAATGAAATAAGAGCCACTATTAATGTTGATGGTTCAATTACAGTTTTAGATGATGGTCGTGGAATTCCTGTCGACAAAGTCTCAAAAACGGGTCTCTCTGGTGTTGAAACTGTTTTTACGAAACTTCATTCCGGTGGTAAGTTCGGTACAAGCTTAAGCTATAAAGTTTCTGGTGGGTTGCATGGAGTTGGTGCATCATGTGTAAATGCTGTATCAAGCAAAATGGATGTAGAAGTTTACAGAGACGGAAAAACTTATTTTGTTCAGTTTTTAGGAGACAATACAAGTGGAAAAATTGGACAAAACAATGAACCACTAAAAGTCATTGGAAAGTCTGATAAAACAGGCACTAAGGTTACATTTTGGCCTGATCCGAAAATTTTCAAAGATCAGGAAACAGGTAAAATGCCTGTATGTAACAGAGAAGTAATTGCCATTAGATTAAGAGAAATGGCATTTTTAAATAAAGGTTTAAAAATTGTTTTTACTGATGAAAGATTACAAAAAGCTGAGCCACATTACGAGGAGATGTATTTCTATGAGGGTGGAATAAAAAGTTATGTTGAGTTTTTAAACTCTACAAAAACCTGCCTCCATAAAGAAGTAATTTATTTTGAAAATACGAAAGAAGATGTAATAGTTGAAATAGCGATGCAGTACACTGATACATACAGTGATTCTATTTTTGTTTTTGCCAATAATATAAACAACCCTGACGGCGGTACACATCTTACAGGTTTCAGAAATTCTCTTACTCGTGTAATTAATGACTATGGAAAAAAAGGAGTCTTTAAAGAAAATGAGGAAAATTTACAAGGTGAAGATGTAAGGGAAGGTTTAACAGCAATAGTTTCAGTAAAAGTCAGAGATCCACAATTTGAAAGCCAGACAAAAGTAAAACTTTTAAATAATGAGGTTCAGACTGCAGTTATGGCAGTACTTGGCGAAAGTTTAAAAGACTGGTTAGACAGAAATCCAAAAGAAGCTAAAATCATTGTTCAAAAAGGTATACAAGCCCGTGATGCCCGTGAAGCTGCAAGAAAAGCAAAGAATCTTATACGAAGACAGTCAGTTCTAGAGTCAGCTGGCGGCTTACCAGGAAAACTTGCAGACTGTACCAGTAGAGATGCTGAAATGTGTGAGTTATTTATAGTCGAAGGAGATTCTGCAGGCGGTTCAGCTAAACAAGGCAGAGAGAGAATGTTCCAGGCAATTCTGCCTCTGCGTGGAAAAATATTAAATGTTGAACGTGCAAGGATCGGAAAGATCTATGACAATACTGAAATCCAGGCACTAATTCAGGCAATTGGTTTATCCACAATTGGTGATGATGTTTTAAGACCAAATATAGACGAGCTGGATCTGGATAAAATCAGATATCACAAAATTATAATAATGACTGATGCTGATGTTGACGGTGCTCACATTAGAACACTTTTACTTACATTTTTCTTTAGATATGCAAGACCTGTAATTGAAAACGGTTATATGTATATTGCACAACCACCTCTTTATAAAGTAGAAAAAAATAAAAAAGTCATTTATTGTTATAACGAACACCAGTTAGAACTTGCAAAAGCTGAATTAGGTGAAAAAACAAATGTACAGAGATTTAAAGGACTGGGTGAAATGATGCCAGTACAACTCTGGGAAACTACTATGAATCCTGAAAAAAGAACATTAAAACGAGTCAGCTTCCAGGATGCAGCAGAAGCAGATAGAATTTTTGACATTTTAATGGGTGATGCAGTAGGACCCAGACGTGAGTTTATAGAAGAACATGCTGGTTTAGCGATATTGGATGTTTAATAAAACGCCTCCCTTCAAATCGACTATCTCTGGAGCAAGCTCACAGAGTTTTTCGCCGATTTGAGCCATGGGCATCGGGAGGCGTTAGTAAGGAGGCGTTTTGTTGCTACTCGCTCACATCTCCGGGAGCAAGCTCCCGAGTCTTTCGCTCGGGCGCAATAAAGTAAGTGTTACGTAATTAAAACCCTAATGCTTACAGGAAAGTAAACGAACTTAGCAAAAGAAATTGCTTACTATGTTCCAAAAATTAATATCCCTTAATTTAAATCCACCGTGTTAAAAATTTACACCAAACAAAAGTTGTTTTTATGTTTACTTGTACTTTTATATTAAATCAAGGAAAATAATGTTATCCCTAAACTTTTTTATTTAAGAAAGGTCATAAAATGATAGAGACATTAATAAAGAAAGAAACAAAAGAAAATCCCTTAGCAAATCCAGTGAACGGAAAAAGACCAGTAAAAATATTTTCAGGCCGGGCAAATATTCCCCTGGCAAAAGAAATTTGTGATTACTTAAATTTATCGCTGGGGAAAATAAATATTTCACCATTTGCTGACGGTGAACTTTATGTTCAAGTTGAAGAAAGTGTCCGCGGTTGTGATGTGTTTTTAATTCAGCCTACTTGCACCCCGGTAAATGAAAATATAATGGAACTTTTAATAGTGCTGGATGCATTAAAAAGAGCCAGTGCAGAAAAAATTACAGTAGTTATGCCTTACTACGGCTATGGCAGACAGGACAGAAAAGCTGCAGGACGTGAACCCATCACTGCAAAGCTGGTTGCTGACTTACTCAGCAGAGCAGGTACAAACAGAATATTAGCCCTTGATCTCCATGCCACACAGATAATGGGTTTCTTTGATGTACTGGTAGATCATTTATTTGCTACACCAGTTCTGGTAGAGCATATAAAATCCTTAAATCTAAAAGATATTGTAGTGGTAAGTCCTGATGTCGGTGGTGTTACCAGGGCACGTGCATTTGCTAAAAAATTAAACGATGCACCCATTGCCATCCTGGATAAAAGAAGACCTGTGGATAAACACAATACCGTAGAGGTCATAAATATCATCGGTCAAATTAAAGGAAAAACCTGCATTATGGTAGATGACATGATTGATACTGCAGGAACCATTACTCAGGGAGCAGCTCTTCTAGCTAAAGAAGGGGCTAAAGAAGTCCTGGCATGTTCTACACATGCAGTTCTTTCAGGTCCGGCAAAAGAAAGAATTGATAAATCACCTATTACCACTTTAATAGTTACAAATTCCATTCCAGTACCACCTGAACGTAAACCAAATAAATTAAAAGTGTTAAGCGTTGCAGGAATACTAGCTGAAGCAATTAAACGAATACATCTGGATGATTCCGTCAGTGAAATGTTTGCATAAAACGATTTTACTTCTTTTTTTTATTTGTTTAAATTCAAATTGTGCTTTAGCTCAGGCGACAAAAGAAACACTGCTTTTAAAAGAACAAATTTCAAAATTACAAGAAGATCTTTCTGAACAAAAGACACTATCTTCAAATCTTCTGCAAAGACTTGAAGATGTAATTAAAAATCAAAATCAGCTAATCATACAATTTGAACAAGCTACGAAGATAATCCAAGGATTTTCATCTCTGCCTATGCCATCAAATCAATCTACAAAATATAAAGATGCATTTTTATTTAGCAAGGAGGGAAAGAAAATAGCGTTTATTGATGACGGTTTAAAGCTTTATGAATATTATGGAGGAAATTTAATTGGCTGGATAAATCCTGAGACAGATGAAATAGTAAGAAACTTTGATAACTCAATAGTGGCAAAAATCGAAGGTGATTTTATTCTGGATGAAACCGGTCATGCCATAGGTTCAATAGAACGATCAGAAAATATGAGATGGGACAGAGAAAGATTATATTCACAGGTCCAAAAAAATCCGATTTCACAATATTTCATAAGGCTAGAAAATCCTAAGCAGTTTAATTTAAGTACTTTCAGATATAGTGACTGGTCCACGCAAAAACTAGAAGATCTATTATTTTTCTCTGATAAGAAAATACAGAAATTAAAATGACATGAAATTGTCATGTCATTGCGAGGAGGAACATAGTGACGACGAAGCAATCCCGGACTAACTTGCGTAAATCGCTTGGGATTGCCACGCCTCACGGAGTTTACCGCGAGCGAAGCGTGGCGGTTCGGCTCGCAATTACACCTTTAAGTTATAATAAAAACGTTTCACGGGCAGTTAGCGCAGCGGTAGCGCACCTCGTTTACACCGAGGGGGTCATAGGTTCAAATCCTATACTGCCCAGGTTTTTAATAAATAGCTTTGATACTTTAGGTTACATTCAGATCTAATACTTTACCTGATTGTTTTTATTACTTATACATAGTAAATTATTAGCGATGATTAATGAATACGACAAATATCGAGTGCAATTATTTCAAATAGCAGGGTTTTCATTCTTTGTACCTTTAGGCAAAGTATTTATTGATATAAAAGATTTAAGCTTAACTGATTTAAATCTGGCATTTATGATCCATATTATTGCTTCAATATGTCTTAGCTGTTTTGGTATAATTCTAATTGTAAAAGGATTAGAGGTACTAGAGAGAGAAAATTAATGACAGAATTAAAAATCGTAGCGTTTATGTCCATGGTTTTTATTCCTTTTTTAGTTCTATTGAGAATATTTTATTTAAAGTTTGGGTACATTGAATTTTCAACTGGTAAAAAGAAAATAACATTAAAAGACTTTTTTGGTTTTTATAAAAATTAAATCTTACTTCCCCATCCCTAATTTTTGGGCTTTTTGAAAAGTTTTTCCTTCAGAGAGAATTGACGGTGCCAGAACTACTTCTACTTGCTGCATTTCTTTTATGTTTTGTGCACCAAGAGTTGACATAGATGTTTTAAGTGCTCCGACAAAATTCTGTGTACCATCATCAAGTCTGGCTGGTCCAAGTAATATTTCTTTTAATGTACCAATTGATCCTACTTTAATTCTGGTCCCTCTAGGAAGAACTGGACTTGGTGTTGCCATTCCCCAATGAAATCCGTTTCCTGGGGCTTCTTTTGCTTTTGCAAATGGCAAGCCTATCATTACTGCATCTGCTCCACATGCTATGGCTTTACAAACATCTCCACCTGTACCCATTCCACCATCGCCGATTATATGAACATATCTTCCTGTTTTATTAAAATAATCATCCCGTGCTGCTGCACAGTCAGCGATAGATGTAGCCATTGGTACTCCGATTCCTAAAACTCCACGACTGGTACAGGCAGCTCCTGGACCAATTCCTACAAGTACTGCACTGGCACCAGATTTCATATGTTCTAGTGCTACATCATAAGTCACACAATTACCAACAATTACCGGGATAGACATTTTTTGTATAAAATCTTTTAAGCTAAAAGTGGCTTGTGGATCTGTAGACCTATGTTCAATCGACACAACCGTGCTTTGAACTACAAAAATATCTGCACCACTAGACTGGGCAAGTGGACCATAAATATTTGCAACATTTGGCGTAGAAGAAACTGCACAAATTCCATCAGTATTTTTAATTTCTTTAATTCTTTTTTTAATTAATTCATCTTTTACTGATTCTTTATAAAGTTCTTGCATTAAAGGCACAAAACTATCATTATCTGCATCTGAGATTTTCTTTAGTATTTCTTTGTAATTTTCATATCTGGTATAGATACCCTGAAGATTTAAAACTGCAAGCCCGCCAAGTCTGGCTATTTCTGCTGCAGACTCAGGACTAACCACACTGTCCATTGCAGATGCAATTATTGGAAATTCAAATTTGTGTTTTCCTAAAATAAAACTGGTGTCGCAAAGCTCAAGATCTAAAGTAATTTTTCCAGGCACAAGAGATATTTCATCAAATCCATAAGTTTTTCTCGCAAGTTTTTTGCCACCGATTAAAGCTCTTCCCTGAACTGTTTGATTTTCATCTCTCAATGCCACCATATTAGTGAATTATGTTAACTCTTACAAATTAAAAATGGTAAAAATATAGAATTAATTTATATTTGATAACAGCAAAAAAATTATATATACACTAGGCTGCTTTTTTCGTCACAAAAATATCAGCCAGTATTCCGTATACTTCACCTGTTGGGTAAGCTTCATAAAATCTGTTGTATAGAAAATAAATGTAATTGAAAGCTACATCAGATGGTACATTTTGAAGCATCCTTAAATCGTCATCCCCTATCTTTTTTACAAAATCATCAACCAATCTTTTAACTGAATAGTTCATTGATTTGCCCCCCTATAAATAATAATGAAACTATATTATGTTAAAGACATTGTTAAGATAATAAAATATCCTTTGGAATTAACTTTCTGTTACAAAAGAAAAAAAGGCAGCTGAAGCTGCCTTTTTACATAGATCACACAAATTTTTTACTTAATGTGTTAAGTAACCTTCAAGCTTAGTACATCTGTCAGGCTGTCTGAGTTTCCTCATAGCCTTAAATTCTATCTGCCTGACACGCTCTCTGGTTATGCCAAAAAGCTGCCCAACTTCTTCAAGGGTTCTTTCACGGCCATCATCCAGCCCATAGCGAAGCCTTACAACTTCTCTTTCTCTGGGCAAAAGAGAGTTTAAAACCTGCTCAATGTCAGACCTTAACAATTCATCAGTAGCTGAACTGTCAGGCTGAGCTGATTCAGCATCTGCAATAAAATCCCCTAATCTGCTGTCTTCTTCCTTACCAAGAGGCGTTTCTAACGAAACTGGAGTCCTGTTTGCAGCTACAATTTCTTTAATCTTTTGAACTGAAACATCCATGGCTGCAGCCAGCTCATGTTCAGTCGGTCTGCGGTTTAAGCCCTGAGATAACTCCCTGGTAATTTTTTTGAACTTATTTATGGTTTCAACCATGTGCACAGGAACTCTTATAGTTCTGGATTTATCAGCAAGAGCTCTGGTAATCCCTTGTCTGATCCACCAGGTGGCATAAGTAGAGAACTTATATCCACGTTCCGGATCAAATTTTTCTGCGGCACGGATTAACCCGAGATTTCCTTCCTGAATTAAATCAAGAAACGGAAGTCCTCTGTTTAAATATTTCTTTGCAATGGAGACAACTAATCTCAGATTTGCTTGAACAAGTTGTCTTTTTGCAACAATTCCGTCATATCCGCCATTTGCAATTCTTCGTGCAAGATCAATTTCTTCTTCTGCACGCAGAAGCGGGATTCTTCCTATTTCACGTAAGTATAATCTGATCGAATCATCAGTTCCAAGTTCAAATTTTGGATCAAATAAATCAGCTTCCGAATCCCCAGAGTCTTCACGATCATCTCCAAGAAGAACATCACTGAATTCACTTTCAATCTGCTGAAGCTGTTCTGCTTCAGGCAATTCTGCTTCTACTAGTATGTTAGCTATTGAACCTTCTGCAATATCTGCCATATGCACCTCTTTATTGACTTTTTACCCCTTAGTAAAAAAATTATTAATAGAAAAAATTAACTGGTCTTTAACCGACTAAACATTTTCAAAAAATGTTCAAATAAATTTAGAAAATGTTGGAGCGGCCTAACCTAATACTTTTTTTCTGCCCTATATTTATTTTTAATGTGCTTATTCAGCTTAAATGGGAGTAAGTATAAATCTTGTTTGGTCAGGTATTCATATCTAACTATAACGTTGAAAAGTTAAATTGCAAAGGAATTTTTCTTAAATGATTGTTAAATTTTATTTACTGGAATACTTCATAATGAAGCCCAAATACAGAGTAAGCTTTTATCTTAATTTAGGTTATGAATGTAAAATAAGAAAAAAATCAGGATTTTATCTGAAGTCAAAGGCTAGTACACCGTCAACTAAATAATTAAGTGTCCCATTCACTGGGGGTGACGCCGGAAGGGAGGTGTCCATCCGAGGAGCTACTGCACCGCAGGATGGAGGGGAACCTGCAGGCGGCAGGACCCGCAGTGAATGGCGCAAGGCATGGAAACTTTGTTGACAATGTACTAGGTCTCTGTTTCATCCTGGGTTATTGGGGTAAGTACCTGAAGCTTAATATAAGCTGTTCCATGTTTTTTTGCATCAATTTTCTCAGCAGCTTTTTCAGAAAGATCAAGGATTCTGTTTTTAATAAATGGACCGCGATCATTTATCCGAACAACCACTGATTTATTATTTTTTAAATTAGTTACTAAGACTTTTGTATTAAAAGGAAGATAAGGGTGAGCTGCTGTAAGTTTATTCTTATTAAATTTTTCTCCATTAGAGGTTCTTCTACCGTGAAATTTATTACCGTACCATGAAGCATTTCCATACCAAATCTCTCCTCTTAAAGGTAATCTGTCATGCTTTTCGATTTTGGATTCTTCAGAAACTTCAGCAAGTACTGATGGTAAATAATTTAAAAACCCATAAGTACAAAGAATAAGTAAGTACAAAAATATAAATATGAATCTATCAGTATTATTTTTATATAAGAAAGACATACTTTGAAACTTTTATCCTATAATCTCCGAATTTGCAATTTTATTTATAAATTGTTTATTTAATCTTTATTGAATTCATCTAAATTCCCATTATTTTAGAAGATTATAGGATTTTAGGACTATTATTTGTAGTTTCATATTATTGAATTTAGATACAACTATTAAATAGATTTTTCACTTATTTCTTTTTCAATTTTTACAATAAAATCTTCTAGATTAAATTTACCAAGATCTCCCTTTTTTCTCGCACGGACAGAAATATTGTTTTCTCTGGCTTCGTTATCGCCAATAATTATCATATAAGGAATCTTTTCAAGCTCGGCATCTCGTATTTTTGAATTTACTGATTCAGCGCGTGTATCAATTTCTATTCTTACGTTTTTTTCTTTTAAAGCTGTTGCAATTTTATTTGCATAATCAAGATGCCTGTCAGTTATAGGTAAAACAATGACCTGTTTATGAGAAAGCCAGAGCGGAAACGCCCCTGCAAAGTGTTCTATTAAAACTGCTGCAATTCTTTCAAGGCTTCCAAAAATTGCTCTGTGAACCATTACTGGTTGCTGCTGAGAGCCATCTTTATCCGTGTATTTAATATCAAATCTTTGAGGCAAATTAAAATCAAGCTGAATAGTTGCGCCCTGCCAGACTCTTCCAATTGCATCTTTTAATTTAAAATCAATTTTAGGTCCGTAAAATGCTCCATCACCTGGATTCAGCTGATAATTAAGTCCATATCCTTTCAGTGCTTCCATAAGACCAGCTTCTGCAAACTCCCAATTTTCATTTGAGCCAATAGCATCCTTTGGTTTTGTAGAAAGCTCTGCACTATACTCAAGTCCAAACTTACTGTAAATCTCATCTACTAATTTGATTACTCCTTTTATTTCATCTACAAACTGATCTTTTCTACAAAAAATATGCGCATCATCCTGCGTAAATCCTCTGACTCGGGCAAGTCCGTGCATTACACCTGATCTTTCATATCTATAAACTGTGCCAAGTTCTGCAAGCCTTATAGGAAGGTCTCTGTAGCTGTGTCTGGTACTGTCAAAAATCTTTACGTGAAAAGGACAATTCATAGGCTTTAAAACATATTCTTGGTCATCAATATTCATGTAAAACATGTTTTCTTTGTAAAACTCATTATGCCCTGAAATATTCCAAAGCTCATTTCGTGCAATGTGCGGAGTATAAACAAGTTCATATCCGTTTTTTGAGTGAAGTTCCCTCCAGAAATTTTCAATCTGTGTTCTTACAAATGCAAGCTTTGGATGCCATAGAATAAGCCCAGGACCAGTTTCGTCCTGAATACTAAAGAGATCTAACTGGCGTCCTAGTTTTCTATGATCTCTTTTTTCTGCTTCTTCAAGTCTATTTATATATGCATCTAAATCTTCTTTACTCCACCATGAAGTTCCATAGATTCTCTGAAGCTTTTCTCTCGTTTCATCCCCATGCCAGTAAGCACCTGAAATTGAAAGAAGTTTAAAGGCTTTAATTTGTTTTGAAGTGGTGATGTGAGGACCTTTGCAAAAATCATTCCAGGTAGTTTTTCCATCCTTCTGTAATAAATAAAGGGTGGGATTATGATCTTTATGTTCATTTAAATTTTCAGCCTTGAACTTTTCTCCTATTTTTTTAAACTCTTCAATTTGTTTATCTGGATTTTCAACTTTTACCTGTAGAAATTTTTGCTCTTCATCTACAATTCTCTGCATTTCTTTTTCAATTTTTAATAAATCTTCAGGAGTTAGCTGATGATCCCGGATTTCAAAATCATAATAAAATCCATCTTCAATGGCTGGACCGTTTGCGATTTTTGCTGATTTAAAGAGATTTTGTACTGCAGCAGCTAAAACATGTGCACTACTGTGTCTTAAGAATTCATAGCTTCTCTCATCATCCTGCGTAATTATTTCAACTCTGTCTCCATCTTTTAAGACTGTGACTAAATCCTGTAATTCTCCATTAACAGACAAACCAACACTTTTTTTAGCAAGACTATTACTTATAGACTTAGCCAGATCAAGCCCAGTGCTTCCAGTCGGTATTTCTTTTTTTGTACCGTCTTTTAAAATTACTGAAATAGTGGTCTGGGTTTGAGACATTATTTTTTCGATCTTTCCATTACATCCTTTATATCAAAGAGATAATCATATTTAATTCCTGTTTTTTGAAAAGCTTCTCTTCCACCTTCATTTCTATCAACTATAGCTAAAACCTGTTTAACATTACAACCAAACTCAACTACTCTTTCAATTGCCTTTAATGATGAACCACCAGTAGTAACGACATCTTCAAGTATTGCAACATTCAATCCTTTTTTTACTGGACCCTCAATCCATTTACTTGTACCGTGTTTTTTGGGTTCTTTACGTACATAAAATGCATCGATCTTTTTTCCAAGCAAAAAACTAATTTGCGAGACACCACTTGCGAGTGGACATGCTCCTACTGCAATACCGCCAACTGCATTAATGTTTTCATTTAACATTCTTAAAAATAAAACTGAAACCAGTGTCCCGCCCTCTGCATCTAAAGAGGTCAGCTTTCCATCAATATAATAATTGCTTTCTTTACCACTTGCTAAAATTATTTTTCCTTCGATATAACTTTGTTTTGCAAGAATGCCCAGAAGTCTTGCCTTAAGTGTTTTTGTATCACTTTCCAAGATAGTATTTATTTGTTGATTTGTTGTTATCATTGATTTAGAATAATTTTACTATGAAAACCTATGAAAAAATCTACAAGCTTGTAAAAAAAATACCAAAAGGTAAAGTTGCTACCTATGGTCAGATTGGACAAATGCTGGATTTAAATCCACGAGTGGTCGGATGGGCACTTAACAGGATAGCGAAAGGACGTATCGGCGAGCCGGCGAAACGGCGAAAGAATAACCGGGAGAAAAATCGCCGGTTCGCCCCACCTCCCCATCGCCGTATCGACAGTTCTATACCCTGGCAGCGTGTAATTAATTCAAAAGGCAGCATAAGTACAGATCGGCTCATGAATATTCCACTGGGACTACAAAAAACAATTCTTGAAAAAGAAGGAATAATATTTGATAAGCAAAATAAAGTAAATTTAAAAAGGTACAGATGGACAAAATTTAAAACTTAATTTTCTGTACTCATGTATATTTCTTTTCCTTGCATGTAATTTAATAATATTCTTATTTGATCCAGATAGGTGTTTATATACATAACTCTCTGTTCTCTGTCCAGATATTTTTCAAGACTCAGCCAGTCTTTGACTTTAAGTTGAAGTTGTATAAGTTTTTTCTCAATTTCATTTATTTTATCCGGTGTAAAGTTTCTAAAATCATTTTTTAAATCCTGCGTCAATAGGTAAACATCTTTTTGAGTCTGGCTGTCAGCAAGAACTGAAAACTTTTTAGTTACTGTAAGTTTTTCTATTACTTCTGCAAATTCCTCCATAAGCTTCTGACAGGAAAAAAGCGGTCTTTGATAAGGAATGTTTATTGTTTTTTCTCTAAAAGGCCCTTGCCTAAGGAACTCTTCTTTCATGGTATCAAGATGCTCAGAAGCAAATAAAGCTACACCTAAAACACCTGAGTTTCTGGCAGTAGTAATTCGCCCTGCAAGTTCACCTACACTTAAAACACGAATATTAAAGCCAGGAATAATTATTGCCTGATCATTTAACATCTGCCTGGTGCGTAAAAGCTTAGTTCTGACTTCCTTGTCTGTAAATGAATAATAAAACGGATAAACTACATCTACCCACCTGTTTAAAAGCCAGGTCTCCCAATCCTGCTGAATAATCTGTAACCTGAGCGAACGATCGATTGCAAAAACAGCTCCTGAGATTTTTAAATCTGGCTTGATTTCTTTTAAATACTTACTGGTGTCACGCACAAAATCATTTACAAGTTTTATTTTCCATTCTTTCCAGATTCTGTTTATTTGTCCCTCTATAGCAGGAAACATTCCGGTTTCTTCCTTAAATGCCATTCGCGTTACAAAATCAAAACCTGCCTGAGAGTCATTTTTCTGGAAAGGAAATCGAATATAATCAAACTGAAAGCCGTCTACATCATAATTTTTTACTATCTCAGCAAATAATTTTCTTAAAAACATACATGCTTTTTTGTTTGCAGGACTTACCCAGGTTTCAGGCTGTACATCAATTCTTAATTTCCCATCCTGCAATGCCAGAGCCCACGCTCTTCCTTTTCCGGAAATAATGGGACCAGGATAACCTACTGGCTGATTTATAAGAAGATTGTGACGGGAATTTCCAACAGCAAAAGTCCATACCCATGCATGCAGTTCAATTCCATTTAAGTGAGCTTCTTCAATGGCAACTTTTAAAGGATCCCATCCTCTTATAAGAGGATTTTGCAGCAAAAGCATGGAGGGGTAAATAGGATATCCTGCATTTATTGTTTCAAAAAAAATAATATTGAATCCGGCTCTTGCAAGTTTTTTTATGTAGTTCCTAAGTTCAATTGGTGTTTTTAGACTTACTATGGTTCCACGATCCAGCCATATCGCACGAATTTCAATTTTTCTTGCCGGCATGCCGACCGAATAAGCAATTGCAAACTCACTTTTTGCCTGATTTGCACTTTGTCTTGCAATTTTATAATTTCCAAATAAATAATTTGAATTGAATTCACTTAAATAATGCACTCCATTATCAAAGTGTTTTTTTAGCTGGGATTTTGCTACAGGAAAATCCAGCTGATCTGTAACCTTTATAACTGAAAGAGCTTCTTGCTTTAATGAGTTTATTTCTTTTAAAGTTTTTTTATATTCATCTTTTTTAATTACTTTTGCAAGCCTGAATGAAATATCATTCCAATAAAAATCCAGGGTTTTTAGTAACGTTTCTATATCTCTTACTTTATCAATGTCCTGCCCCCAACTGTACCCAAAAAACAAAACATTTTCACTACCTCCAATTGCAATTTCATTACTTTCTTTCCATCTTGCTACAACCTTCCCAAAAGGAACAGTCAAATCAAATCTGGAATAAAAGTTTCCTACCGGAAGCTCAAAAATAATGTTGTTTACTTTATGCTTAATGTTCAGGTTTAATTGTGCAACAATATTTTCACTAGCAATAATTCCATTCTGAGATAAGAAATATTTTAAACGGTCTGAAAGAGGTCCAACCCCTGAAGAAATAATTAATTTCCCGCCTGAGCTAACAAAATCAGTTAGTAATTTTTCTTCTTCGGGGCTGATATCCAGTGCCAGAGGAAAGAAAATCACATTAACGCTAAGATCTGAAACTCTGGTATCTGTTGAGATGTTACATAAAAACTGATAGTCAAGATATGCTTCTTCAAAAGTCTCCACAAAAGACTTCCATGCCTCAGAAAATCCAACAATATCATTTTTTTCATATGAATCCACATTTTGATAACTGTATAAAACTCCAATCTTTTCAGCAGCAAAAGCTCTTAATAAAGTAAAATTGAAAAGTAACAGGAAGAAAGTAAGCAGAATGAATACTTTGCTCTTAAAAAAAACCCGGCAATATCTCTTAAAAAAGTTCAATGTAATTCCTCAAATTGCCATTATAACCGGATCCGGGATTAAGTTATTTGAAAACTGTAAATTATTATTTTCAATAAAGTATAATAACCTTCCATTCTTACATAGCAAAAATCGTACCGGCGGTTCGCCGGTTCGCCGATACGCTATAAAGGGTCATGAGGGCTTACTAAAGCTCTTTAAAGTTAAAAATAAAAATGTACTTGTTTTTTCAGGCAGAAAACATTTATATCAGGGGCTTGATATTACAGATGTAAGTGCAAATATAAAACTTGCTAATGAAATTGGAGTTAAAAAAATAATAATTACAAATGCTGCAGGAGGAATAAGCAAAAAATTTAAAACAGGAGATTTAATGCTTATTGATTCATATATTGATTTAATGCAATCGACTGAAAGGGGAATTTTAAGCGGAATTACCTTGCCACCAGCAAAAATAAAAACTAATTTAACTTCTAAGTTACGTATTAAAAAAGGTACTTATGCCGGTGTTTTAGGTCCCTCATATGAAACTTATTCTGAAATTAAGTTATTACAATTACTTAAAGCTGATGCTGTCGGAATGTCAACCATTCCTGAAATAATTTGTGCAAAGAGTTTAGGGATGGATTATGCAGCTATTTCAGTAATCAGTAATTCCTGGAGCAAAAAACACAAACCATCACATAAAGAAGTCCTTCATAATGTAAATAAGGCAAATAAAAAATTAAATGATTTAATTTTAAGATTAATTTAGTAAAATAAAACTATGGATCAGTTAACTATAAAAGATATTTCAAAAAAAGAATTTGAAAATAAAAAAGTATTGGTTAGGGTTGATTTTAATGTCCCCCTTGAGAAAAAAGACAATCAAATAATAATTACGAATGATCTGCGGATTAAAGCATCATTACCTACGATTAAATATCTAATTGAAGCAAATGCAATTGTTATTCTGGTTTCACATTTAGGCAGACCAAAAGGTTTTGACTCTGATTTAAAGATGGATCCTGTAGCAAAAAGACTATCAGAGCTGCTGAGTAAAAATGTAATTAAATTAAATGATTCTATAGGACCAGAAGTTCACAATGCTATTGAAAAACTAAAACCACAGGATGTCTGTCTTCTTGAAAATATAAGGTTTTACAAAGAAGAAGAAAAGAATGATCCTGATTTCGCCAGAAATCTTGCAAAGCCTTTTAAAATTTATATAAATGATGCGTTCGGTACCAGTCATCGTGCCCATGCCAGTACTGCTGGCGTAAGTGCTTATTTAAGCCCTTGTCTTAGTGGTTTGCTTCTGCAAAAAGAAGTAGATACATTAAATAAAATACTTACCAGTCCAGTAAGACCTTTCACCACTGTGCTTGGTGGAAGTAAGATATCATCTAAAATCGAAGTCCTAAAACAATTAATCCCAAAGGTTGACACTATTTTAATTGGCGGGGCAATGGCATTTACATTTATAAAAGCTAAAGGAGGAGAAATAGGCGAATCACTTTATGAAGAAAAATTTATTTCTCTTATAAAAGAGCTAGATGATTTAAAAGAAGAACATGCTGTAGCACTAATTCTGCCTGAAGACATGGTATGTGCTAAGAAAGAAGATTTAGAAAGCAAAAAAGCAAACAAAGAACTGCATATATATCCTATTAATAAAATCCCCAAGGGATTTACAGGGCTTGATATAGGACCAAAATCAGTTGAAACATTTACTAAACTTATAAGCCAGTCTAAAACTATTTTCTGGAACGGACCCATGGGAATGTTTGAAGACAGTCAATTCATGCCAGGTACAAAAGCAATTGCTGAAGCATTGGTTCAAGCCACAAAAAACAAATCAATTACAGTAGTCGGTGGAGGAGATTCAGTATCTGCAATAGAAGAACTGAAAATACCATTTGAATCTTTTACACATGTAAGTACTGGCGGCGGCGCTTCTATAGAGTTTATTGAAGGAAAAACTTTGCCAGGAATTTCGTGTCTGGATAAAAAAGTTTCAGTTAAAAATTAAATCATCCCGTTTACAATAGCCAGCATTGCTTTTGCTGAGTCTAGTTCAGCTTTAACAGTTTCAATGTTTGAATTATCTACTCCAAGAACTACACTTCCTGAATTCTCATTCCCAATTAGTGATAAATAAAGAGCATCTAATTCTCGAACTCTGTCTTCAATTTCATGTCTGTTAATAAAAGAAAAAAGAACCTGATAATCTTTTTCATCCACTACCCCATCCTCATTTACATCATAATATTCTTTTTCTTCTTCACTCAGTTTTTTATTTCCGTCTAAATAGTCTTTTAAAATTTCTAAATCTTCCTTATCAATTTTTCCGTCATTATTCAGGTCACCATGCCTTCTACCATGAGTATTTTCAACTTCAATATGAGCTTTCAGTATGTCATCAGGATAATTAGTTTCTATATCATCAATTTTTTTCTTAATGCTATCAGGAACATTCTCTTGTATTTTTTTAACAAGATCCGAATCACCAGCAATTATTGAAGTAGTGTTAAACATAAGACTGTCCTACATAAATTACCTCAGAAAGATCACTCATGAGTCCAGTTTGAATACCATTCAGTATTTTCAAAGTATTTATCTGAGCAACAACAAACTTAATGTTTGCCTGAATACCAGGTATTTTGCCTATGGAAGAGTTACTAGAAGATTCGGATTGATTTTTATATTGCCCTTGTGCTTTGTAACTTTCATTTGAAAGTTCTCTTTGAAGAGCTTCTTCCATAGAAACTAATTCATCCATAGTTTTTGAAGGCATAATAATACTGAGTAGAGATCTTAGCTCAGAAATTCTTATTTTTGATGCTGCGATTTGTGAAAGCTCCTCAGGACTTAATCCTCCAGGATTATAATTTGGGTCTTCTTGTATTTGTACTTGATTATCAGTTCCATCTTCAGATTCATCAGCCTGTTCGTCCTGCAATGTTTGTAATTGAATTGTAGCTATTTGGTGCCAGAATTGTTCTGAAGCTGTTAATTCTTCTTTATATTTTAAAGCCATTGCTAATTCTTTAGTAACTGAATCAAGGTTTAAATTGTCCACGCCTGAAATGACATACGTCGGTGCTGGTCCATTACCCAGTAAATAATTTTGCAGTGCCTGAAGATCTGCAATTCTTTGCTCAGTCATTTGCTTAATTCTTAGAACTTCATTTAATCTGGCTACAGAATCATTATCAGCAACTTCACCTGAAGAAGCTCTTAATGCAAGTTCACTTGCCCTGGCTTTATCAAGTTCTAGTTTTACTCCTTCATAAAAAGTATTACTTACTTGCGGGATTTCTTTTCCTAAATACTGCCTGACAATTAATGCTGAATACAATGCTTCTAATTCCATTACTCTGTGTTCTGCAACATCAACACTATTAGCTGAATTTATAGCAATTCTGTCAGAGTCAGTTAAAAGATGAATAGGAATTATAGAGTAAATAAACATTAGAGTCCTCAAATTAAAAACTTGATTTGCATAAGACTGTATATCTGAACATGGATATTAAGCATTTAATCGATTAAGAATTAGTAAAAAATTTATAGTGTTTATTATTAATTTCGTTTAATTTGTGATTTAATCACATAGATCAGCCGTCTTATGCAGCTTGAGAATTGTAACTATTTTTGGGATTGGATATTGATACCATCCTGTTTCCTGCAGAAGCCATTGCAGCATTTAGGTCAGAAAGGCTTACTGTTATGGGTCCTTGCTCAGCGGGATCTAATATTACTGCTGTTCCAGATTCTAGATCAACAGATTCAAGTACTACTGCATGACCACCGTTTTGATAACCAGGTTTATATTTAGCTGGGTCAACTGCCAAAATTACATCTTTACCGCCATTTAACTGGTTTATTGCATCGTCCAAGTTGCCATTCATTGACTGTGCATCAAGTCCTCTCTTTCTTGCTGCTCTTGCTAAATCTTCAGGAAGAGCGCCTTCATTTTCATCTGTTATTCCTGCATCTGCTCTAATCTGCTCAATATCACTATCTGCACTCATAGCATTTCCATCTTTACCATTTTTTCTGTAAATCATTTCAAGGCATGCAAAACCACAGTTACTGTTATTAAAACCACCATCTTCATTCATATTAGAAAAGCCAGGAACTTGGCTGACAAACCAGTTAACAGCCTTACCAGCAGCCTCGCCAAGTGATTTTAAACCGTTTCCTATTCCTTCAGTAAGTGAACTGAAGCCATTACTTACATTATCAAAAAATGATTTAAAGCCATTTTCAGCAGCATTAAAAAAATCACCAAATGAACTATTAGCACCGCTTAATTCACCACTGTTATTATTAGAGCTGCTTTTTGTTGCTCTTTCTAATTCCCCTTGAATTTCATAAATTCTGCTTAAATAATTTGATTCCCTGGAAACTTTAGTTGAACTGTAATTTGAAGATTTGCTTGAACTGCTGCTGCTGTTTGAATCAGTGCTTCTAATATCTGAAAGTAATTCATATAGATTTGTCAGTTCATTCTGTAGTTTTTTTACGTTAACAGGCGGCGGCGTATTCTGACTGGCAGAAGAACGGCCGGAAGCGTTGTTTGTGTTTTTGTTCGGATTGACGTAAGAGTTTGACATGATTGTCTTCCAATCAGGCTTAAGTTAAACAAATACACTTTAAGAAGTGTTTAAAACTATGGGGTAAGCTCTCAAAGTCTTTTACAGATTATTAATCTAAGTTTTACTTAGGACGTTTTAAACCAAGTTCTTTCTGAAGCGAAGGAGAAATCACTCCATTAGTATCACGAACTATAGTGTCACCAACTACAATTAACGGTCCATTTAACTTAAGTGGATCTTTATTAAGTCTTATAAATGAGTTTCTAAATCCGTTTATCGGTACTGTATCCATGGCTTCCTGGAATTTTTCAACAGGCACTTCTATTGGTTTTTCAAATCTAGGATCATGAAGAACTGCATATTCTTTTGGCGTGCCTGCATCAAGATTTTCTTCATTTTTTGCTAAAGGATCATATTGTTTAGATTTTGTTACGAAATCTTTAACTACAACTGAATGTGCATTATCAGAAGCACCTTCAGAATAAGCATTTGAATTGACAAAGGCCATAATTTGATCACCATGTTGCATTCTTTCTTTAATGAGATTAATCATGTTTTTAGAATTACCTTTAGTAGGCATTGTATACAATCCCATCTTTTTAGCACCGTTCATGATGTGTCTGGGATGATTCCCTGCATAATCATTTGAACCCGGGTTCATTAATCCTCTGGCTGACTTAATCTGAGAATTTGCAGTACTACTGCCTTTTGAATTATCCATCCTGCCTAAATTTCTTGAGGCTGTAACCAAAGAAGCAGGTACAGAATTTGCATTATTTGGACTTTCCGCATTAGGATTTGCACTGTTTTTATATTGTGAAACATGATTTAAATCATTTTCTTCTGAAAATCTTGCTCCATTTTTTAAAATCATGGTCGGATCTTTGCTTTTGTTTACTGCTGAAGCACTGCTAGTTTCAAGCATTCTTGGGAATGCTCTCTTTGGATCATACGTAGGCATTAATGAAGGACCTTCTTTAGTCCCTAAATCAATTGGAGCATTATTATAATTCTTATCAGGAGCCTTACTTCTAGAATCCGAGACAGATGAACTATCATTAGATGGCTTAGAAAAACCATGTGATTTTTTCACAGATTCTTCTGTTTCAGGATTTCCTTTTTCATTTTTAACTATAGAATTCTTATCTCCTTTTGAGAGAGAAATAATAGAGTTTTTAAAATGTGAAGAACTCATGGCTCTGTTCATATTTTCTTTTGTCACTGTTATAGGTTTATCTAGAAGTGAATCATTGACAGTAAATGAGTTGGTTTTTGGATCATAATCTGTCACTGCAACACCATGCCCGACTTTTTCTTTTTTCTTTTTAAAGACACCATATTCTTTTGCATTTACTGATGCAATCGGTACATTACCTTTATCCAATTCCTTTATAAGATCATCAGCATTTCCCTTATACATATTTGCATTAAGACCAAGTTTTTTAGCACCTCTTATAATATCGGCAGGTTTAGTGCCTTGGAAATGATTTGAGCCTGGTTTCATTAGTTCACGAACATGTGAAATGTCATCCTGGGCAGTAGATTCATCGCCTTTCATTGCACCTAGAGATCGTGCACCTGAAACCAGTGCACACACTGCACAATTTCCATTTATACCAAGCTCTTTTGAAATACCATTAGTGTTTGATTCACCGGCAAATTGGCTAACCTGGGTATTGCTCTTTTCCAATATTTTTCCGCCAGCTTCTTTCA
>MFRM01000026.1:52966-66909 GCA_001784555.1 Candidatus Melainabacteria bacterium RIFCSPHIGHO2_02_FULL_34_12
GATTCTACTAATTTATTTTCAGATTCTTTTAGCCTGTTATAAGTATTAAAATTTCCCATCATTTCTGTAAATTTACTTAGCATCTTAAACGCATTGTAATCATCCAGCATTTTTTTTGCGCCAGATGATAAGTCAGCATTATCAGTTTGTGTATCTGTCTGTGGTTTTACTTCCTGGATTTGGTCTCTTATTTCCCCAAGTTTATTAAAAAGACCGTTTAATTGTTTGGTTAGATTTTCAATTGTCAACTTATTCAGCAGATTAGAAGAGCTGGGAGATTTTTCTTTATTGTTCTGGCCTTTGGTAACTATTTTTAAATGTTCTGTACTTAATTTATTGGAATCATACATATATAAAATCCCCTAGAAAGACTGTTTGCATGATTATTATCCTGTTTCAGGTCATGAATTGATTAAATTTCCAACCCTACAATTTATTAAATAAATTTAATGTTGATTTATTGTTTTAAATTAATTAATTGTTCAAATTTTAAGGGGGAAGAGAATGAAAGTCCTGCTATTTCAAGTGGTTTATTCCAGTTATTTCTTCTTTCAGGTAACCAGGTATTTAATTCCATAGAGTTTAGTTTTTTCCTGTTGCACCCAAAGCAACAAGCAAAAAGATTTTCAGATTCAAAATTAAACTGAGGAAGTTTACTTACCGGCAAATAATGATCATAAGATGCAGAATGCTCCTGAAGAAGATGATTTGTAACTTCTTTTCCTTCTTCATTTATGTATTTAGTAAAAGCACTGCTCGCAAATTGAATCGCTGTTTTTACAGACAGTGGATCCAGAAGTTGCTTACCACAATAAACACATGTCCAGTTATCTCTTTCCCAAACCTCATAAAGTAATTGTTTTGGCAGTTTCTTTCTTTTTAAATTACTGGGGTTGGCAATACAATTTTCATCTTCAATGTTTGTATTTGTAATTATTTTGTTTTGAATTAAAGGCATTGATGACACATAAGAATCATAAATGTTTCTTGCCAAATCAGAAATTGAATTAAAAAAGTCTCTTTGAAAATCTTCGTTCCCGATTATTTCACCGCTAAATACTACCTGCAAATTATCATCAAATAAAGAACCTACTTCAAATATTGTTTTATTTCCAATTTTTGTCATGTTTGCAATAGGAATATCCGAATAAATTAACTTACATTTTAAATTATTTACAGAAAATGCAATAGATTCTACTAGTTTTGTTTTTTGATCTTTATGAATTATAACTTCCTGCGAATCACTCGTAGAAACAGGGTTATAAAAATCAAATGCAGCCTGACTTATACCTGGATTAACATTAGAAGATGTTTTTGGGCTTTGAACTAGCTTTTCAAGTTTTTCAAGATTATAATCAGATTTTTCTTTATAAATCTCTTTATAGTGGTTTGAAACACTTTCCTGAATAGATTTTAAAATTAAACTGTAAACATCATTTGGGTGAGTATATCTGACTTCTTTTTTAGCAGGATGAACATTTACATCTACAAATTTAGACTGAAACTTTAAATTTAAAACTACAACAGGATATTTACTAGCAGGCAAGAGTCCTTCAAAAGCTGAATTTATAGCTTTTAAAATTATCGGACATTTTACTGGACGACCATTAATAAAAATCAAGTTTGATTTTCGATCAGATCTATAAATCTCAAGTGCACTAATAAAGCCTTCCAGAGTTAAAAAATCATTTTTTGCAGAAACTGAGATTAATTTATCTCTTAAATCATTACCTAAAACTTCAGCAATAACTTCTTTTAAATTACCTGAGCCTGTGGTTTGTAACTGAATATTTTTATTATTTTGTAGTTTAAAAGCAATCTTTGGGCGTGAAATAGCCTCTGACAAAATAATATCTAAAATATGACCAGATTCAGTGGATTCTGATTTTAAGAATTTTTGCCTGGCAGGTAGATTATAGAAAAGATCATTTACTTCAAATACTGTACCAATAGATACTGAAGAAGTTTTTTTAGTTAATTTTGTATCCTCGTAAGTAATTTCAAAACCATATTCCTGATTAATATGTTTTGATTTACATTTAATCTTACTTACAGCACTTATGGAAGCAAGAGCCTCGCCCCTAAATCCCAGGCTGTTAATATTCCATAAATCTTCAAATCTTTTAATTTTACTTGTAGCATGCCTTGCAAAAAGGAGATTAATATCATCAGGATCAATTCCCATACCGTTATCTGAAACTTTTATATATCTGCCTGAGCGCTCTATTTCAATTTCGATTTTTGTAGCGCCTGCATCAATAGAATTTTCTACCAGCTCTTTTACTACAGATGCAGGTCTTTCAATTACTTCACCTGCTGCAATTTGTTTAATTAAATTATCTGATAGCTGTTTTATGTAACCCATGGTTACATTGTCGCATTGAATGTAACCAAAAGTATCATATAGACAAATGAATTTTGAAAATTTGATTCGGTTAAGAAAATTAAGCCTTTACTTTTTCCACAACCTTTGAAAAAACCATTTTATCCCCGTCATAGTCAGCTTTTATCGTATCACCTTCAAGAAAATTGCCCTGTAATAATTCCTTTGCCAACTCATTTTCAAGATCTTTTTGAATTAATCTTTTTAACGGCCTTGCACCGAACTTTGGATCATAGCCAATCCTAGCCAGATAATCTTTAGCATCATCAGTTAACTGCAGTTTAATTTTTTTATCTTCCAGTCTTTGTTTTACATGTTCAAGCTGGATATCAACGATTTTTTTAAGTTCATCTGTTCTTAATGGACTAAATACAATTATTTCATCTACTCGATTTAAGAATTCTGGTCTGAAATTTTCTTTTAAAAGTTCGAATGCTTTGTCTTTTATGCTTTCGTGGGCAGATTCTGAGCTACTACCACTCATACTGAGTTTTAGCTGATGTTCTAATATAACCTGGCTGCCAATGTTACTAGTCATAATAACTATGGTGTTTTTAAAATCAACTGTTCTTCCTTGCGAATTAGTTAATCTTCCGTCTTCCAGCACCTGAAGCAAAACATTAAAAACATCAGCATGTGCTTTTTCTATTTCATCAAATAAAACCACTGAATAAGGTTTTCTTCTTACCTGTTCTGTAAGTTGACCACCTTCTTCATAGCCAATATATCCTGGCGGTGCCCCAATAAGTCTGCTAACAGTATGTTTTTCCTGATATTCACTCATATCAATTCTTATCATGTTTTGTTCATTATCAAATAAAACATAAGCAAGTGATTTTGCCAGCTCTGTTTTTCCTACACCTGTTGGTCCTAAAAAAATAAAAGAACCAAGGGGTTTATTAGGATCACTTAAACCAGCTCTGGATCTTCTGATAGCATTACATACTGCTTTTACTGCTTCATCCTGTCCTATAACTCTTTTATGAACTTCATCTTCAAGTTTTATTAATTTTTGTTTTTCACTTTCAAGCAACTTGCTTATAGGAACATGAGTCCACTTGGAAACCACCTCAGCAATATCATCTTCATCTATTTCTTCTTTTAAAAGCCTGCCGTTTTTATCGGTCCCTTCATGCCCAGATGCTTGTTTTAATTGTTTTTCAAGTTCGTTTAATTTACCGTATTTTAATTCTGCTGCTCTTTGTAAATCAGTTTCTCTTTCAGCCTGATCTATTTTTATTTTTGTATCTTCAATTTGTTGTTTAATTTGTCTGATTACAGATATGCTGCTTTTTTCTTTCTGCCATTTGGTTTTTAAAACATCAGACTGAGACTGTAGTTCAGTTAATTCTTTCTCTAATTTGTTAAGCCTGTCACGTGATGCCTGATCTGTTTCTTTTTTCAGAGCCTCTCTTTCAATGCTAAGCTGAATCTTTCTTCTTTCAAGTTCATCCAGCTCAACCGGCATTGAATCTATTTCTATTCTAAGCTTTGCAGCTGCTTCATCTACAAGATCTATTGCTTTATCAGGAAGAAAACGATCTGAAATATACCGGTGACTTAATACTGCGGCACTTACCAGAGCTGCATCTTTTATTCTTACTCCATGATGGATTTCATATTTTTCACGTAAACCTCGTAAAATGGAAATGGTTTCTTCTACTGTAGGCTCATCTACAAGCACAGTCTGAAATCTTCTCTCAAGTGCAGCATCCTTTTCTATGTGTTTTCTGTACTCATCCAGGGTAGTCGCTCCTATACAATGTAACTCACCACGTGCAAGAGCTGGTTTTAAAAGATTTCCTGCATCCATTGCTCCTTCACCTGTAGTGCCTGCACCTACTACAGTATGTAACTCATCTATAAATAAAATTATCTCACCTTCATGTGACTGAACTTCTTTTAAAACTGCCTTAAGTCTTTCTTCAAATTCTCCTCTGAACTTTGCACCAGCTATTAATGCTCCCATATCTAGTGCAATAACTTTTTTATTCTTAAGCCCTTCAGGCATATCACCTCTTACTATTCTCTGAGCAAGTCCTTCCACAATGGCAGTTTTTCCGACACCTGGTTCACCTATTAACACAGGATTATTTTTGGTTCTTCGGGATAAAACCTGAATTACTCTCCTTATTTCTTCATCTCGACCGATTACAGGATCAAGCTTTCCTTTCTTAGCAATATCTGTAAGATCTCTTCCATATTTTCCCAGAGCATCATATGTAGCTTCAGGAGTAGGGCTTGTAATTCTTTGGTTTCCTCTTACTCTGCTTAGTACTTTTAGTATTTGTTCTCTGGTAATTCCTTCATCTTTAAGAATCTTCTGAGCTTCAGATTTTAAATTAGGATCACATAAAGAAAGTAAAATATGTTCTACGCTTACATAATCATCTTTCATATTTTTTGCTTCATCAAATGCTTTTTCAAGCAATGTATTTGCCTTAGAGCTTAAATAAAGCTGGTCTCCACCTGAAGCTGAAGCTCTGCCTTTTGGCTGTTTAGCTAAATATTCATGGACTTTCTCAAGAACTCTTCTTTTACTAACACCCAGCTCATCTAATAACTGCGGCACAAGTCCGCTTGTCTGTTCTATTAAAGAAATTAAAATATGTTCGGGTTCTATAGCAGAATGTTCATATTTTTCAAGCAATGAGCGGCATGCTGCAAGTGCCTGCTGTGAATTTAAAGTTAATTTATTCAAATCCATTGTTATTACCCTAAAACATTATAATTATCTTTGTGTTATCAGACATTTGATATATGTTCTTCATTCCAAATTTAAGGTAATTATTAACTTCAAGATAATAGAATTTAAGAATTTTTTAATGCTTCAGACCATTAAAGTTTACACATCACCAATGGGTATACTTATCAATAGGTTCTTTAAAAAAGAATAATTTATTTTTCTCTTTAAAAGTCACAAATCAATAACCATAACGATGTCTTCACTTATTGACAATATTAAAATTGAAAGGCTAAAAACAGATTTTTTAATTATTGGAGCTGGTGCTGCCGGATGTTTTGCAGCTTATGAAGCAAAGAGATTAAACCCAAATATTGATGTTTTAATCCTTGAAAAAGCACATATAGACAGAAGTGGATGTCTAGCTGCTGGTGTAAATGCAATAAACGCATATATCACTCCAGGTCAGACACCTGAAAGTTTTGTAGAGTATGTAAAAAATGATTCTGTAGGTCTTATAAGAGAAGACCTGGTTTATACCATTGGAAAAGAAGTTAATCATGTAGTCGATCTACTCGAAGAATGGGGACTTCCAATACCTAAAGATGAACATGGAGAAAGATTTGTAAGAGGTCGAGGTTCTATTATCGTACAGGGTGAAAGAATTAAGCCAATAATTTCTCAGGCTACTAAAGCTACTAAGGCAAGAATTTTAAACCGTGTAGTAGTTACAAACTTAATCATAAATCAAAATAAAGTCTCTGGTGCATTTGGATTTGGAGTAAGGGATGGAAAGTTTTATGTAGTCGAAGCAAAAGCAGTACTTGTAGCAACTGGCGGAGCAAGCGGAATATATAAACCAAACAATGAAGGTGAAGCCAGACATAAAACCTGGTACTCTCCGTTTAATACAGGCACTGGTTATGCCATAGGCATTCGTGCAGGTGCTGAAATGACTACATTTGAAATGCGCTATGTAAGCATGAGAATAAAAGATCTCATGGCACCCACAGGTGCAGTGGCTCAGGGAGTAAAAGCACAACAAGTCAATGCAACAGGAGAAAGATATTTGGAAGAAAGATATAAAAAACTTGGTGGAAGATCCATGCCTACTCCAATGAGACTGTGGGCAACCATTCAGGAAAATATAGAAGGAAGAGGTCCCTGTTATCTCGACACCACTCACTTAAATAAAGAACAAGCAGAAAGACTAAAAGCATATTACTTACACATGACACCAGGACTTACTTTATACTGGGCAGCCAGAGGGACTAGTCCAGATATAGATCCACCGGAAATAGTTGGAACAGAGCCGTATATCGTAGGCGGTCATGCTCAGGCAGGATACTGGATAAATATAAACCGCATGTCAAACATTGAAAATCTTTATGCTGCAGGAGATGTAGCAGGAGGAGCTCCAAAAAAATATTTGTCCGGGGCAGGAGTAGAAGGCATGATAGCCGCCAGAGATATAGTATCAAAATTAAAAAGTATTTCTGAACCAAAGGTTTTTGAAAAAGACATTAAAGATGAAATAAACAGAGTATTTCGTCATTTACGTAGAGACGCGGTGACCGCGTCTCTACAACCTGATGAATTGGAATTACGAATGCAAAAAATTATGGACGACTATGCTGGTGGCATTTCAAGTGGATATATTTTAAATGAAGAGAAATTACTTAGAGCAAGAAAACACCTAAAACAATTAAAAGAAGAAGCAAACAATTTATACGCATGTAGAGACGGGGTGACCCCGTCTCTACATGAATTAATGAAGTGTCATGAAGTAATTGACAGGCTTGATGTAGCAAGGGTTCTGGTAGAACATCTTTTATACAGAAAAGAAACGAGATGGCCTGTTTATCAAACCAGAGCCGACTATCCAGATAGAGATGATAAAAACTGGTTAAAGTTTGTTAATTCAGTGTATGATCAAAATAAAAATGAAATAAAAATAATTGAAAGAGAATATAAACCGCTGGATAAGAAATTAGGAGCAATAAGATGAGGTTTTTAATGTCATTGCGAGCGAAGCGAAGCAATCCCGATCGAGATTGCTTCGTCACTGACGTTCCTCGCAATGACATATACAACATATGGGAATAAATATTGATCAAAACTTATGCGACGGTTGCGGTTACCCTCAGTCTGAAACACCTTGTAATATGGCATGTCCGGGAGATCTGATTTTTATGCAGTCGAACGGAAAAGCACAAATATGCTGCAATGCAGACTGTTGGGATTGTACAGCATGTATTAAAATCTGCCCACAGCAGGCAATTGAAATAAGACTTCCTTTCGAAATAGTAGGAAAAGAAGGTTCTTTAAAAGCCAGAGCATACAGAGAAAAAACTATCTGGACAGCAACAGATGAAAATGGAAATGAACAAATATTTGAAACACCAGCAAGAAACGAATCTAGTAGAGGCGAGGTAACCTCGCCTCTACTTTCGCCTAATGAATTTACCGACTGTGTAGATTCATATAAAGGTGTTTCAAAAACATTTGTAGATTTAGGTTCGGATATTTAATCAAAATTTGCGTTACTCGCAATGAAAAAGAATTAAATGTCATACGTGAATATATTATCAACAATCCATTACAATAGGATTTTGATGAAATTAATAAAAATTCGATTTATATTTCCAATATTTCTATCATTCTTATTTAATGGCGCCTGTTATGCACATCATGGTGGGGAAGGACTGACTGGCGTTGGAGTTGCTGGTCCTATTATTACTGTTCCAGCTTATACACTTCCAAGAAATTTAAAGTATATAAATCTGCTCACAGATTACACAAACTTTAATACTTTCTCAGACCAAAAATTAATGGAATTGGACAGAAGAGGTGAGCATGTTCATGATACTTCAAACCTCTTTATTCCAAGTCTCAGTGCAGGATACGGATTAACTGATAATTTAACAGTAGGCTTAAGGCTGCCTTATATTTTTAGATTTGGTATAAGAGATGTCCACGACGCCAAAGTAGGAAAAAGAGGAAATGCAATCGGGATTGGTGATATTACATTATTCAGCCAATATAGGTTTTTAAAAAATAAAAAATACAATCTTCATGCTGCCTTGCTTACAGGCTTAAAAATTCCATCAGGAGTCAAAAGGACAAAAGGAAGAGATGGAGAAATATTTGAAGCAGATGAGCAACCTGGTTCTGGTTCATGGAATCCTTTGATAGGACTTGCCTTAAGTAAAAAACTTAGTCACTTCTCGCTCGATACAAATAGCCTTTATAAGTTTGCTACAAATGGAAGCCAAGGCTCTAACCTAGGAGATAGTGCATACTATAATTTTTCAATTTCTTACCGTCCAAACAATAACTGGATTTATAATTTAAATGGGAATTCAAAAAATACCCACTCAAAAGATAAGGTCTCACTTGACCTGATTCTTGAAGCAAACGGAATGTGGTCTCAAAAACCAAAAACATTTCATGGATTTATAGATGAAAATCATGGTGGCACAATCATATATTTATCACCGGGAGTAAGAGTCAGCTACGATAAAAAATGGATAGGGTATGTATCGGCAGGACTTCCTACAATTCATGACCTAAACGGAAGACAAAGGGCACCTCATATTAGACTTGTAGGCGGCATTACTAGAGTATTTAAATAGATAAAAACTAAAATTCAGCGACGATACCAAAGCAAGCAATTAACAACAGCCAGACAAAAAAGTGCAAAAAGAACAATGTATAGCTAAAAAATATTTTTATCTGAGAAACATTTGGCAAATTAAGCCATATTTTTGCATCTTTGATATTTGCCATATGTTATACCTTTGCCTCTGCTGGTTTTGTTGTTTCTGAAACTGGTAAATTATTTAAATCATGTTCAAATTTATTTACCTTCTCCATAAACTTCTTATAATCACATTTTGCCAGCCAGAATCCTCTTATTTTATTTTTATCAATTGTCTTTTTTATATTTGGCGGGCGAAGTCCAAGAAGCCTATCCTGACACCATTTATTTCCTTCTCTAAAATGACAATCACCAATCTGGCAGCCCATTACAAATACGCCTTCAGCACCAGATTTAAATGCTTCTTCAATCATTATTGGCTGAATCATACCAGAACAAATCATTTCTACAACAGCAACATTTTCTTTTTCTTTAAGCTTGTTATTTTGAATGTGTTTTTTTAAATCCACACTGCGTTCACAGATTATGCCGAGTATCTTTTTCTTTTTTGCCATTAGTTATTCACTCCGCTTTTCATTATGTTCCTACCCCCGCAGGTTCTTTCAACACATCTCCAATCTTTGCAATAATTTCTTTTGAATGTTCCTGAGGTAAATCAATTGCTTTAAATGCACATGCTCCGACACATAGACCACATTCTGCACAGCGTGAATCTATAACTATGGCAAGCTGTTTAAACTTTGGATGGTCAGTTCTGGGAACCATGTAAATAGCTTCATAGGGGCAATCTTTTGCACAAAGAGTACACCCTACACAATTACTCAGTGAAACTATTGCAGGAGATTTTGGCTCATCCGTAATTAAATATGGAACTGCAAGCAACACTGCAACACCAATAAATAAAGCTGTCCACACTATTAAAGCTGGCATACCCGAAAATAACGGAAAAATCCAGAGATAAAACCAGTCAAGAGGAAATTCCTGTGGTGTTTGTGTAAGTACAGCTGGCTTTCCACTGACTACAGGAATTAATGCTGAAGGAATAACTATAGTAGCTGTAAGTAAAAGCCCAAGCCCTAAAGGTACATCAGTGACTGGTCTTGAGATTCTTAAATAATGGAGCCAGAGAAGATAGAACAAAAAAAATGAAATGCCCACATGCAGGAAAAATGACATTGCCATGGTGTAGTGAGTAATTACTTTTCCGTTTACAAATAATTCTGCAAGAGGAAAACCAATAACAGGAATTTGTTTGAGTGCATCCGTCATCATAAGAACTATCATGTATGAGCGTTCATCCCATACAAGTACATAGCCGGTTATTCCTATAACAAGCATGCAAAGAATAAGTGCAACACCTGAATACCATGCAATCCATCTGTATTTTCTGTATCTGTCAGTAAAATAAACTCTTATGGCATGAATAAGAACTGCAATCATCATTGCATCTGCTGAATATCTATGCATTCCACGTACTACACTTCCAAAAGGAATTTTATTTGAAATGTAATTAACTGAAATATATGCACTGTCAAGTGTGGGTTGAAAATATGCAAACAATAAAAGACCCGTTATAAAAAGAGTCCACATAAATAGATTTGGGACTGCGCCGTGATAATAAAAAGGGTTATATTGCTGGCTGAAAACTTTATTTAGCCATTTTTCAAAACTAATGGTCAGTACTTGTAATTTGTCCAGGATTTTTTTATACATGATTACCTTTGTGGCTTCTCCTTTCCTGGGTTAGTTTCTTCATTATCATCATTCCTTGTAAGAACAAAAAATAGAATTGCTGACAGAGTAGCAAAAAATCCAAAATAAGCAGCAAAAGTAAGATCCTGATTATTAAGCTCTGATGTAGCCATTAAAAATAAAAACACAAGAGTAATAATCAGTGTAGAAAATCCAAAAATCATTTGAATTATTGGTTTCATTTTTCTTCGCCCCATTGCTTATTTGCTATTTCGCCGTTTCGTTTTTCATACATCCATTCATATAAGCTAAACTTTATTTTAAGATTATTTTTTTGTTTTTCTTCTTCATAAACCCAATAACCCATTACTGAAAGGGTAAAAACAAATATAAGCAATGCAATTACAGATATACCTAAATTTATAAAACTCATTTCAGAAGAGATAAGTCTGCCTGCTTCAAAGAATTTTGACAGTGCAATCACTGATATTAAAAATATAAAGATTCTTTCAAATTTAATATTTTTCATGCAGCTGCTTTCTCTTCCTCGATTTTTAGTTTTTTTCTTATCAGGAAGTGCCATGTATATCCTATTACTGCTGGAACCATACAAATACCCACACCTACTATTTGTTGTTTAAGAGTAATCCAGCCATTTAAAAGTGTAGGGAAAACCCAGTACAAAACAAACAATGGACAAACTACATAAGCAATAAAATCACCAATTGCAACTGATAATTTCTCTGGCCTGTCAATCTTATGAACTATATACTGCCATATTACACCAATAGCAATTAATAACCATGTTCCCATTCTCCAGATTGGAGGATCTCTATGAATATTTGCAATGTTGAAAATAATTAAAAATGAAAAGATTAAAAATTCTAAAAAGCCCATAATTACAACCATTAAAAATACAGGTCTTTTTGAAAGTCTTTTTTCAGGACCTAAATCAAGAAACGGAAGAACAATTACAGTAAGAGGAATAAGTACTGTAAGAGCAGTTGCCCAGACAGGTTCCATATATTTTAAAAATTGATAAAGTGCCAGAAAATACCAGTCAGATAAAATCGGCAGAGGAGTAACATTCGGATCTGCTCTGTGACCAATTTGTGCAGGAAGAATAATTGCAGTAATAAATACCATTGCGATTGGAATAGATGCCATCTTCCATGAAATATTCAGTCTCTTATGTCCGGTTTTGTAAATATAAAGTTCATGGGCTATTAATGCAAGTAAGGTAAATGCAATATGAAATGAGTAAAACCTGGTCATGGTTGCCTGACCGATGGAACTGCCGCCAAGAAGTATTTGCGAGGTATTAATACCAACATGTGTCGGACCTAAAATATAAAACTGCTCCACATAGGTAGGAAAAGTTGCAAAAACTTTAGTTGCCCAGAAAGCTCTTTGATTCCAAATTAAAAGATAGCCGGTTAGTCCTGAATACATTCCAAAAAGTAAGGTAATAAGCGCAATTGCAATGTTAAACTCTCTGTTTGGTTTGTAGTCACATGCAATAAACATTCTATATAACCTGATCGTTGCAGCTATAATTACTGCGTCAGCAGCATACTTATGAACTCCACGGGTAATTGCACCAAAAGGAATTTCAAATTGTATTTTTACAATTGAATCATATGCCTCACTGATAGATGGAAGATAAATTGCCATGAGGAGGCAGCCTGAAACAATGGTTATCATCCAAAATAACCAGACTAGGGATCCAAGCGTATACCAAGGATTTGTTTTAGCTTTATCAATATAATGCTCATCAAAAATATCAATTCCGTTAATGTGATCTTCCACCCATTTTTTGGATGTTTGAAATATTTTTATTCCATTCTCTTTTATATTTGCAATCATTCCCCTACAGTTTTATGCAACTCCTCCAGATTCAAGATCAGATATGACTAACTGATTATTTTCTACCTTATAAACAAACTTTCTAGGCGGTCTTGGTGCAGGACCAGAAACAACTTTTCCTTCCTGCTGAATATCAAAAACACTTAAATGACATGGACATGCAAAAACAGGTCCGTCAGGTTTGAAGTTATACCCTTTTGCAACATCCTCAGGATTTAGAACAAAATTAAAAACACATCCAAGGTGAGGACAGATTCTACTGTAAACTGCAAAATCACCACTTGGTAGCTTTACTGCATATCCTGGTATATCTCTAATCTGAGTCCCAAGAGCAGTGTATTCTTTATTTATCTGAGTAAAATTAAATGATTGTACATCAAATGCATTCGGGAATAATGAAAGATCAAAAGTTACAGGTTTTAATGATTTTGGCAAATCTGGTCCCTGCATGTAATTAAGGGGCTTAATTGTAGGTTTGAGAAACCTCATAAAAGGAGATAGAACTGCAAGCATTGTGCCAAGCACAGGTACTGCCAGCATCCCTTTTAATAAATTCCGTCTTGTAGTTTCTATGTTCATTTTTTCTCCATTAACAATTATAAAATGTCATTTTACATTTTTTGATTTAAAAAGTTCTTCTTTTCTTAAAAGATCTATTTCAGTTGAATAACCAAACTGTCTTACAAACTTTACAAGTTCCCATCTGAACTTTTCATCAAACTCAAAATGTTTGTCCTTATCGACTCTTCCTGCCCATGGTGGCATTGCTGTCCATGCTATACCGTCTGATATTTCTTCAAAAAGTTTTTCATCAGTTTTTTCATATAGTCTGTCAAATTGGTTAAAGTTTGCAGGTGGCGGATTTAAGTAATAATGTATAGGTCCATCTGCAAATCCACGAGTACCATGACATACAGCACAGTTACTTCCAAATTTTATTTTTATATCCTCAACATCTTTTGGTAAACCAAAAAGTGCAAATCTCAGGTACATTACTGCATCCCATCTCTCCATTCTGGTAAGTTTATCTTTAAAGGACGGGTGTTTTGGATTACTCGTAATAGCTTTAAATAAATGAGATGGGGTAACACTGTTTACATATTTAAGTGTGAAGTTATGCTTACCGGCTTCAGCTCCAAAACCATGACAGCTGGAACAGTTCTGAGTGAATATAGTTTTTCCTTCTTCTACTGAAGGATCTTTTGTAGGATAATCAAAATCTTCTTCAGTAGCTTTTTTACTAATTAAAGGCTTCTTTTCAGAAGGTAAATTAATATTTTTTAGCTGAACCGATGACTGGCATGCAGAAATTAATAAACCAACCAAGGAAATACTTAACACTAATGTTATTGTTCTCATTATTCCTGCGGCTTGTACTTTGTATTTCATTCTCTTCTTTATTACCTCAATTTGGGCAGACACACAGATCTGCCCCTACTCAATATCCAAAAAACGGAACCCATGAAATTAACGCCCATACAAAAACCAGAAAAAAAAGTACTACAAGAAACATGGGAGGTTTATGTTCACCCATTCTATATTCATCAGGTTTAGTTACCTCAGGTAAGTGACAGAGAGGTTCATATTCACGTTTTTCTTCAGCCATGGTTATTTACGTCCTTCTTTTTATAATTATCATCCAGCATATCAAACTTACT
>MFRM01000026.1:66928-109895 GCA_001784555.1 Candidatus Melainabacteria bacterium RIFCSPHIGHO2_02_FULL_34_12
AACACAAAACAAGCCCAGGCAAACATTCCAAGACCAGGTCTGGTTATTAAATCATGAATTATTTCTTGCGCTGTTACTTTCATATTTTTTTTCTCTGCCGATTCGTTCGCTAGTGTCCTCCTCCTGCAACAGGTGGGGGTGCACCTTTAGTCTCTATAATCATTGCTGGTTTTTGAGAATTTAATTCTGCCGCAGAGATTTTATTTTGTTCAACCCATTTTTCAGGGTCAAGGCTTTCATATTCTTTAGGATAAACTTCGTTTTCTCTTGGCAATGTTTTTAAGAACGCTACAAGATACCATCTTTGTTCCTCAGTAAGTAATTTCCCCCATTGAGGCATTCTGGTGCCTGGGACACCTTCAGTAATTCTCCAGAACCATGTAATATCATCATAATCCTTATAAAATACCCTTGAGAAGTTCGCAGGTTTTTTAGCAAGGGCTATTGCATTTGGTCCGTTCCCAAGCCCATGAGTTCCATGGCAGGTAGCACAGTTTTGCTGGTAAAGTCCACGACCTGCATTTGCTGCTGCTGAACTATTTACATCAACTTTTCTTTTTTCAAGTACTTTTACAAGTTCATCCGGATGATAAATTCTTTCATACTTAACCAGTCTCTTTTTACCGAGTGATTGAACGTATGCAATAAGGGCTTCCATTTCGTCATCCTTTACATAACTAAATGGAGGCATTACAGAACCTGGACTGGTAGTCCTGGGATTTATAAAGTGAGCTTTATGCCAGGCATCAGGATGTTTTCCACCTTCATTACCAAGATCAGGACCTGTTCTTATAGTTCCAAGAAGATTCGGCGTTTCATAGACATAATCACCAGCTTTCGGCAAAGGACCAAAATCTCTGTCCTGAGGTCTTGCAAACTGACTATGACAATAAACACAGCCTTCTCTTAAATAAATTTTTCTTCCCTTTGCTTCTTTTGGAGTATATTTAACTGCAAATTCAGAAGGAATAGGCCTAAAAATCATATTAGGCAAAAGTACTGTGGAAAATATAATCATTCCAAATGAAAGTAAAACAACAATTGCAGGAAGTAGATAATTTTTATTGCTCATTTTTTATTCTTTTACTTTGTCCTTTCACTTATACTTTTTGCGGCGGTACCATTGCTGGCTCTACATCAGGAGCATCAAGCGGTTTTACTCCACGTACAGTTTGAATAACATTTAGCAAAAATAAAATATTTCCAAACCACATAAGCGCTCCACCAATTGCTCGTAATATCCAGTAAGGAACCATTTCAATTCCCCATTGATTAACAGGAATTCCTGCATGCCAGCCTGCTGATTGAACAAGTCCGCCAATAGTCATAGATAAAAAGAAAATAATAAATCCAATTAGCGTAAACCAGTAATGCATTCTTGCCAAACTTACACTGTAGATCTGTTTGCCGCAAACTCTCGGAAGTATATAATAAATTGCTCCGAAATCAAAAAATGTAAATGTACCCAGAAGTGCTACGTGAGCATGTCCTACAACCCACTGTGTAAAGTGGAGGTACCAGTTAATAGATCTGGTCGCTTGAAAAGGCCCTTGGATACATGTAATGAAATAAAAGAATGCACCAGTCAGCACAAAACGAAGCGGAAGATTATTTGCAAGCTGCCACCAGTTTCCTTTCATTGTCATAAAGAAATTTGTAAGAACGGTAATAACAGGAATAACAAGGGCAATACTAAATACTACTGCCAATGCCTTAAGCCATTCAGGAACAGGTGACTGTAAAATATGGTGCGTTCCGGTAGGAGCATAGAAAAATGCAATGGTCCAGAAACCAAGCATTGAAAGGCTGTGACTCCATATTGGTCTGCCTGTTAATTTTGGAATCATGTAATAGGCAATTCCTACACCAAGCGTGGTAAACCACATACCTAAAATATTATGTCCATAAAACCAGTTTACAATCCCGTCATTTAATCCATCCAGTCTGACAAAAGTTCTGTTTCCTATAAAATACACAAGCGGCATCCAGAAAAAAGCACCAAGCATATACCATAAACTTACATACAGTTTTTTAACGGTTCTTTTAAGAACGGTCATATAAAGAACAAATGACAGAGAAAGAAGTCCAATTAAAACAAGTACATCAATAGGAACTGGATACTCAGCATATTCTCTTCCTTCAGAATATCCATTTACCAAGCAAAGTGCACCTGCAAAAATTGCAATATTCCAGACAAGACAAACCAGATTTGCAATTTTTTCACTGAATAATTTTGTTTTTGTAAGTGTAGGAATAATATAAAGAACTATTCCGATATTTGCCATTGAAAGCCAACCAAATGCCACGGTGTTAACGTGTGCTGGCCTAATCCTGGAAAAAGTTAACTGCGGAATTCCACTGCTTATATCCGGTGCAGTAAACTCAATTGCACCAGTTAGTCCCAGTGTCATTCCTATAACTAACCAAAAAACTGCCGTGACTATAAAATTTCTGCTTGCTGAGTTTTCCTGATCTGAAAAAAACATTTTTTATTTAAAACATCCCTTCAAGAAATTCTTTAAAGTACAAGATAATTGTATTAAAGATTAAGAAAAATCAAGCGTAAATCAAAAATTTCTTTATGTATATATTTGGCAAGGGAGAGGAAAGAACTCAGCAAATATGTAAAGTTTCAAGGATTGTATTAATAAATAATTCTTATGTTTTATTGAAATTTCTTTTTAGTACGGAACACTCTTGGAACAAATGTATTATCAAAAATAAAAAAATAATTTTTATTTATTATCTCAAATTGTTTTTGATAATCTACACAGCAATTAAATTTACTAGGAACTAAGAGTTCTAATTTGCGACATGAACAAAAGTAGAAATCAGATCTCGTCTTATAAAAAAATCTAACAGCAAAATAAAAAATAAATAAAATACATGCTCAAACCCAAAATACATGAGCAAAGGATACCTATTTCTTTGCTTAAAGATGATTTATTAAAAATAGTTAATAAAGCTGATATTAAAGCTGAAGAATTTGAAGAAAATGAATTCTTATATACAAGCAGTTATTTGCTAAGTGATACATGGCGTAAAAATCCAGCCAAAGATAGGACATTGGCACGTTCCTGGGGACATCCAATGCATACTATGGCCTCCCGCTCTGGCTCATTTCCTCCGGCATTAGCTGATTATTTCATAAATAATTTTTCAAAAGTAGGTGATTTAGTTTTAGATCCATATTCAGGCAAAGGTACAGCACCATACCAAGCATGTCTTTTAGATCGAGTAGGGTTTGGGGTAGATATAACACCTGAAGCATATGTGTTAACCGGAGCAAAAGTTCACACCATAAAACATGAAGAAGCTATTGAATATTTAAAATCAATCAGGTTTGATATATCCAGAACAAATATAAAAGATGTACATCCTGATGTAAAAGTATTTTTTTCAATAAAAACTCTGGCACAGATTTTAGTAATAAAAGAAAGACTCCTGGATGATCTTGGATTTGAAACAAAAATAAATTATATAAGTGGAAATATTTTTCATTATGCAAAAACAAAGACAGAACAGCTTGCACAGTACTGGCTTGGAATAATTACCGGTATTCTTCATGGCTCATCCAGTTACAGCCTGAGTCTGCCATGCTCACATTCATTTTCAATGGCACCTAACTATACAAAGAATTATGCAAAAAAACATAATCTAAAAAAACCAGAGAGAAATGTAATTCAGTGCATGATTGAAAGATCTTTTTATCTGCAAAGCGCAGGAATTGCACGAATATCCGGAAAAGCATATTTAGGAAAAGCACAGGAGCTTCCAAAAAGCTGGGAAGAAAAGTTTGATTTAATAGTTACTTCTCCGCCATATTTCACAGCTCAAAGCTATGCATGGGATAACTGGCTTCGTGAATGGCTTTTAGGATTTGATTTTAAAGATGTAAGAAAACAAACCACACAAACAGCCAGCTATGAAAAATATTCACTGGCAATGTATGAGTTTTTAAAAGAAGCTTACAGAGTTTTAAAGCCCGGAAAAAGAGCATTTGTAATAGTAGGTGATGTAAATAAAAGATCTGGCGAAGAAAAAGTAATAATAAGGACAAGCAATGTAATAGTAAAAGAAGCTCAAAAGACAGGTTTCGAAATTGATTTAATTATTAACGATGATATCCCTCCGACTAAACGCTATAACTCATCCTTCTTAAATACCAATCAGGGACTACAAATCGACAGAATAGTTTGTTTGAGGAAGGAATAAGCAAGTTTAAGCTTTCTTAACTTCTGGTGGTATAATGATACCAAAATGCTACCATTATGGTAGCGTGCTTAGGAGAACAAAGATGGCAAACATAAACATAAGAAACTTACCGGATAAGACATATAAAAAAATTAGAAAAATGGCCAATAAAAGTAAAAGGTCCATTAATAATGAGGTGGTTTACATTCTTAATGATGTCCTTCAGGAAAAAGAAATAAAAGAAAAAAACAATGGTGTGGATATTTTAAGTGAAGTTCTTAAAATTAGAAACAAACTTAAAGGTCGTAGATTCCCTGACTCTGTGAAGTTAATTAGACAAATGAGAGATGAGGAATAAGCTGATTGGAAGAAAATATAAAACCAATATACGTGATTGACTGCAATATAATAGTGAAGTGGTTTATACCCGAAAAAGACTCAGATGTTATAACTAAGCTTTTAGAAAAAGCAATTAATAAAGAATTTGATTTGTATTCACCAGCAATAATATTATTGGAATTTGCAAATGTCTTAACCAAGTATTGCAGAAGAAACTTACTAACGGAAAGTGAATGTACCAGAGCTTTTATAACACTTACAAAAATGATTAAAGAAAAAACAATAAATATTATCCCATTGGACACTGAAAAAGTAGAAGTTTTATCGCTGGCACTAGAATCTAAACTAAGCTACTATGATGCAGAATATTTATATCTGTCAAGAAAGTTAAAAGCTAGCTTAATTACATATGACAAAACTCTAAAAAAGTTTACAGATAGATAGAATTGTTTGTTTGAGAAAAAAGTGACTCATATTACAAGATTAGAATTTTCTAATATTTATTGAAATTACAAAACTAAGCTGTAAAATAAAACCACTATGCAAATAGAAAGAATATTTTATAGTCCTCAGGATCCTTTAGGTGGAGCTTCAAGTTCTAGCAATAGGCCTAATAAACCTATACCATTTGCTCCTGAAGTATCTTTTTTCTGTGAAACAAGCACTGGAGAAAAAAGAACATTTAATGCTTCATTAACTGCAGTTGTCAGTTTCCTTCAGGAATTAGTCCCTCTTGTACAAAATCCAAAAAATAGTTTTTCAATATATGTAACTGATGATGTAAGAAAAACTTTTGAAGAATTAATGAATCTCAGGCAAGACTCACCTGGAGTAACTCGTATCAATGATCCTGATACTCCAAAGTTATCTAGTATGAGCTTATGTGCATTTGACAATGACCCTGGTAAATCTACATTTATTATAGTGCTTGACAGGAGTAATCTAAGAAGTATTCCTGAAGCTTGTGCCACTCTAGCTCTTGAGTTGGCGAAGATTATCATAAATTACGAACATAGAATTGCTTTTAGAACTGTTGCTGAAATCACACCTATTCCTGAATATGACTTATACATAAGAGCTTATACAAAGTGTTTCACGGTATTGAATTTATTATTAGAATCATCCAGAGGAAAAATTAACCTTGAACTATTTACAAGTGAATTAGCAAAGGTAATTCAAAGAGAAAAATTTGAATTAGCGCGATGGATTAGAGTTAAACAAGCCGCTGAAAGTTAGAAGTTAATTTAGTAATATTATTCATTTGTTCTCAGCTTCTCTAAAACACTTGCATCTTCAAGTGTCGTAGTATCTCCAGAGGTAGTTTTTCCACTTGCTATATCACGCAAGAGTCTTCTCATAATTTTTCCTGATCTGGTTTTCGGAAGAGTTTCAGTAAATCGTATCTGATCAGGCTTAGCTATCGGACCAATAGCTTTGGCTACGTAGTTTTTAAGATCCTCAACAATCCCGCTCGGGGCTGCTTCGTCGCTATCACTCCTCGCAGTGACATCATTTTTCAACACAACAAAGGCACAAATCGCATTGCCTTTTATTTCATGCGGATATCCGACCACTGCTGCTTCAGCAACAAGAGGGTAATTTACAAGACACGATTCAACTTCCATAGTACTTAAAAGATGTCCTGAAACTTTTAAAACATCATCTACTCTTCCAAGCAGCCAGAAATAATTATCCTTATCAACTCGTGCACCATCACCGGTAAAATACACTGCTTCTCTCTTCGCCGGTTCGCCGGCTCGCCCCATCGCCGGTTCGTTCTTAAATCTTGACCAGTAGGTTTCTTTATACCTCACATCATCACCATAAATAGTTCTAATCATAGATGGCCATGGTTTTTTTATAACTAAAAAACCATCCTCTTCAGGCTTAGTTTTATTTCCTTTTTCATCCACCACTTCTGCAAAAATTCCAGGCAGAGGAAAAGTTGCTGAGCCAGCTTTTATAGCTGTAATCCCCGGAAGAGGTGAGATTAAAATTCCTCCAGTTTCAGTCTGCCACCAGGTATCAACTATAGGACACTTTTCTTTTCCAATATTTGAATGATACCAGAGCCATGCTTTTGGATTTATAGGTTCACCTACTGTTCCAAGAAGCCTGAGACTAGTAAGTTTGTATTTTTTTATCCACTCGTCCCCGGCTTTCATAAATGCACGGATAGCTGTCGGTGCAGTGTAAAAAATATTTACTTTATTTTCATCTATGATTTTCCAGAATATTCCCCAGTCAGGATAATTTGGCGCACCTTCATATAAAAGAACCGTAGCTCCGCAGCTTAAAGGTCCGTACACCACATAAGTATGTCCTGTAATCCATCCAATATCTGCCGTACACCAGTAAACATCACTGTCTTTAATATCAAAAACCCATTTAGTAGTCAATGTAGCCCAGAGAATATAACCAGCTGTGGTATGAAGAATCCCTTTTGGTTTACCGGTGGTACCTGATGTATAAAGGATAAAGAGAGGATGCTCTGAATCAAGTTTTTCTGCATCATTTTTCTCAGATGAAGAAGAAAGCAACTCATGATACCAAAGGTCTCTACGATCTTTCATTTCAATTTTATTTTTTGTTCTTTGAACCACTATTACTTTCTCAACAGAATTGCATTTTTTTAGCGCTTCATCTACATTATTTTTCAAAGGAACAATTTCTCCCCTGCGATAGCCGCCATCAGATGTAATTACTATCTTTGCTTTTGCATCATTAATTCTGCTTAGGATTGCTTCTTTACTGAAGCCGCCAAATACCACACTATGAACTGCTCCAATTCTTGTACATGCCAGCATTGAAACTACTGCCTCAGGAATTAAAGGCATATAAATTACAATTCGATCAGATTCTTTAACACCCAGGCTCAAAAGTACATTACTAAACTTACAAACTTCTCTATGTAACTCACCATATGTAATTTTTCTTTTATCACCATTTTCACCTATCCATATAAGTGCAGTTTTATTAGCTCTTTCCTTAAGATGCCTGTCCAGGCAGTTATAAGAAACGTTAGTTTTGCCATGGGTAAACCATTTACTAAAAGGTTCATTCCACTGGTAGACTTTATCCCATTTTTTAAACCAATGAATGTTTTTTTCTGCAAGTTCTGACCAAAAACCCTCAAAATCAGTTTCTGCCTTTGATTTTAATCTTTCGTATTCTTTTTTATTTAGATTCGCTTGACTTACAAAATCTTCAGATGGACTAAATGTCCTTTTTTCTACTAAGACTGATGTGATATTTTCTTGGGTCATGTAGAAGTTATCTTCTTCTATCTGTCATTTTTAGATGCTTCATGAGTCTTTTTTCTTCTCTGTCTACAACAGGATCATAAAGCTTTTCGCATAGTTTTAAGCTCAGGTCATGTGTTTCCCAAAATTTCCGCTCTGCATCTTCTGATTTAAATCTTCTTGGGATTTCATCTAAAGATTTAATAGTTATCATTTTTTTTCTTTTTTTCATTTTCTTCTATAATATCTTTTATTATTCCTGGTCATATTTCTTACACTTATTACTCTTATTATACCTCCGGCTTTACGTTGGTAAACGACAAACAAATAACGACCACTACCAGTCCTAGCATACATTTCATATCTATTAAAATAAGTTCTTAAAGTTTTCTTTTTTCGATCATAAAATGCAGACTCAACCTCTTCCAAGCTAGCTCTTATGCTAACTTTAGGTTCATTTCCATCATCCCATTCAAATTCATGGTAAAACATCTGAAAACATATTAGAACATGGGAAAATATTTGTGAATAAGGTAAAGTATTACTTCTATACGTATATTTCATAGGTAAATGAACAATTTTTCATTAAAAAATTTTGAAGATTTTAAAAATGTAACCGAAGGTTACATGATTGAAATTAATGATGAGCAACTTTCTTTATTTAAACAATATTACAAAACATTATTAGAATGGAATGAAAAGATTAATTTAATTTCCCGAAAAGGATATGACAGCATACTTGAAAAACATTTTTTAGATTCAATTTTATTCCTACCGGAAATTGACGAAGTCATTGCGAGGGCTAAAAGCCCGAAGCAATCCCGGTCTATTTCACGCGAGTTTGATCGGGATTGCTTCGTCACTAACGTTCCTCGCAATGACAACGCCCCAACAATTTTGGATATCGGTTCTGGTGGTGGATTCCCTGGTATTCCTCTTGCCATTATGAAACCAGAATGGAAATTTACATTATGTGAATCCACGACAAAAAAAGCAAATTTTTTAAATCTTCTTGTAAAGGAATTGGGGTTTGAAAAAAGAATAACCGTGATCAACGATCGTGTAGAAAATGTAAGGGCATGCCATGGCATACCCCAACAATACGATCTCGTTACCGCACGTGCTATAGATAAGTTAGATGTTCTTATTAAATATTCGCTGCCTCTTTTAAAGAAAGGGGCATATCTTCTGGCTTATAAGGCAAAAGATATCGATGAAGAGATTTCAAATGCAAAAAAGATTATTCGGAAAACATGTAAGGGCAAGGTAACCTTGCCCTTAACAATCTTTGAAAAAGAGGTAAATGATGTAGAGAGAAAATTGGTTGTTTTGGGGATTATCCCATCCTAGTATTTTTTAACCTCTTAGCCATCTCTACCGCTTCAAGCATTACAAGCAGTCTGGTTAACTCCAGCTCTGCCTGCTGTACGTCTACTTTATCTTTTCTCTGTGAAAGTTTTGCTTCTGCAATTTCTTTTTCTTTTTCAGCTATTACTGTGTCTATATCTTCAGCAAGTGCAGCATGATCAGAAATAATGGTTACGCCATCTTTTGAGACTTCCATCATTCCACCAAGAACTGCTGCTACTTTTCTTTCGCCACTGGACCAGTACTGAAAAGGGGCATTAGTCAAAGGAGTAATTAATGGAATATGATCCGGAAGAATTCCTATTTCACCATCAGTAGATCTAGCAATAATTTGCTCTACATCTTCATCAAGAACAATTGCATTTGGTGTGATAACTTTTAAGTGGAATGATCTTGGCATGATTTTATTTTATACGAATGATTAGATTATGTCATTGTTGTAGAGACGTTATGGTAACGTCTCTACGTATGGATTCTCCGCTTCGTTCTTTTAACCAATCAACACATGTCTTCCAGACAGTTTTCTTAGCTTTTTCGCTGCCCATAATAGATATATGACCATATGGAAATTCCGAGTATTGAAAATCTTTTGATGAAATATGTTTCTGTACTTCTCTTACTGAATCAGCAGGAATGAAAGTATCCTTTGATCCTGCAATTACAAGAAGACTTGCTTCAAAATTTGAAAGCTTTACTTTTTGATCCAGAAGTTTCATACTTCCTGAAACAAGTTCATTTGAGGAGATAATTTCAAAACATTGTTTAAATGTAGCTGCAGGTAAATTTTGAAAGCCTTTAAAAAAATTTCTTAATGCTTGATATTTAACGAGAAAATCCCTGTCCCATGCTTTGTTAATAATATAAAACGGACGCTTAAGAGTTCCTACAGGATCTGAAAGTTGAAAAATCAAAGTTAGCAGTTCTTTGGGAATGCATCCATTTTTATCTGCCAATGCAAACCAATCTTTTTTAAATGGCTTGAAAATATATTTATAAAAAGGAAGGGGTTTTAAATTTATCGGACCTGCAATATTAATTACATTTTTAATATCATGTTTAATATCAAGCGAAACGCTTCCGTAGATAATGCTAAAACTTCCTCCTAAACAATAACCAAGAAGTGAGATTTGTTTTGAATTAGAATGTTTTTTTGTCATGTGTACTGCACGATAAAGGAAGTTTAAAATATAATCATCAAGCTTCAAATGTGAATCAGAAGGATCAGGCGTTCCAAAATCAAGCAAGTAAACATTGAATCCATTTTCAAGCAGGGTATTAATAAAGCTATGCTCAGGCACCAGGTCAAAAATATCTGTAGTAGTCATTAAAGGAGGCACTAGCAGAATAGGAGTACCATATGTTTTATCAGATAAAGGCTTATAGTGATACAAACTCATGTATTTTTCCTGATAAAGTAATTTTTTATTATTATTGGCTTTAGGACGAATATCTTTCTTAATAACAATTTCCAGGCCGTTAATGGCACGTAATAAATTCTTTTCCACCTGGTTATAAATAATTGGCTCAAGCTCTGCCGGAAATTCTAGATTTAAAAGCTTTTTAAAATTAAATCGCATAGAAATAATTGTAACTCCTGAATAAAACAGGTAATATATTAGAACTCCTATACAAAATCAGCATACTGAATGCTATTTAAAATGCTTCATTAAAAAAATATTTAGATTTTAGCTCTGGATTAATAAATTCTCAGATATCTGCTTTCTTCCCAGCTTGTTACCTGGATTCTGTATTCATCCCATTCAGCCCATTTCAGTTCAAGAAACTGTCCATAGATATGCTCACCCAGAGCTTCTTGAGCTATTTTACTTTTTTCAAGCTCTCTTAATGCTTCTTCAAGAGTGCCCGGTAAACTATCTACTTTTAACTCTGCTTTTTCTTTTGGATTAAGGTGGTAAATGTTTCTGTTAACAGGAGCAGGCGGCTCAAGTTTATTTTTCATACCATCTAAGCCTGCAATTAACATACATGCTGTAGCAAGATACGGATTTGCTGCTGGATCCGGTGATCGCAGCTCAACTCGGGTAGAACTTCCTCTTTTATCAGGTACTCTGCAAAGAGCAGATCTGTTTCCTGGTGACCATGCAATATAAACTGGGGCTTCATAACCCGGCACCAATCTCTTATAGCTGTTTACAAGAGGGTTAGTAATTGCACAAATTCCACGAATATGTTTTAAGAGTCCGCCTATATACCATTTCATTTCTTTGCTTAATTTATCAGGGGTGCTTGAATCAAAGAAAATATTTTTCCCGTCTTTCGCAAGAGATTGATTACAATGCATTCCTGAGCCGTTTTGTCCAAAGATTGGTTTTGGCATGAAGGTAGCATGCATACCATGTTTAGCAGCAACTGCTTTTGTAACCCATCTGAAGGTTGCAATATTATCGGCAGTGCTTAGTGCATCTTCATATTTAAAATCAATTTCATGCTGACCAATTGCTACTTCATGATGTGATGCCTCTATTTCAAAGCCCATGGTTTCAAGAGCATAAATAATTTCTCTTCTGACTTGCTGTCCGATATCAAGAGGTTCCACATCAAAATATGCAGCAACATCACTAGGATCAATAGTAGGATTCCCAGACTGATCTTTATTAAATAAAAAGAACTCACATTCAGGCCCTACATTCATGGTGTAGCCAAGCTCTTTTTCCACCTGAGCTAGAACTCTTTTTAAATTGTTTCTTGGGCAGCCTGGAAATGGTTTTCCATCCGGATCATAAATATCACAAACCAGTCTTGCAACTCTTCCTTCTGATGGTCTCCACGGCAATATTCTAAATGTTCTTCTGTCAGGATAAAAATAAAGATCTGATTTTTCAATTCTTTGAAATCCTTTTATGGAGCTTCCATCCAGCATAAGTTCGTTATCAAGTGCTTTTTCCAGCTGCTCAACAGGAATTGCAAGATTTTTTACAATTCCATAAATGTCAATGAACTGCATACGTACGAACTTTACATCGTTTGCTTTGGCTTCTTTTATTAATTCTTCTTTTGTTGGATTTTTTGATATGTTCATATTGGGGGTACTCATTGTTATACTCATTTATTTCTCCTTCGCACGGGCCTTATGGACTTTTATTATTTTGATTTAAATATACTGCTGCCATAGGAGCTTAAATTAAAATTAAAGGACTAATACCCTTAATTTAATATTTTAAATATAATGTTTTTAATAAGACCAGTCAATTAAGATGTAAGATTAACTTTTTATGTTAAAACTCCTTATAATAGATCTGTATGTTCAAAATCAGAACTCTACATATATCAGATTTTTTAAAGCTAAAAGAATACTTAAAAGAGGATTCTAATCTCTCAAGCATTAGCTCAAGTACAACCAATAAAATAGCGTGTATTTTACAAAGTTGCATTCCTATTAATTTACGTTTTGTACCCAGCATACATATTGCAGTAGAAGGAAAAAATATACTGGGCTTCGTAAGCTTAAAATGTCTCTCAAAATCAAATAACTGCTGGCAAATAGAAGAAGTATTTGTTTTAGATCAGGAAAGAAATAAGGGCGTTGGAGAAGAACTTTTAAGATATGTGCTTTCAGTATACGGCTCAGAAGGAATAGAACATTTTTTAGCTGAAGTAGATTCACAAAACATTCCGGCAATTTCTCTTTTTCATGAATGCGGATTCAGGAGATATGCAAAAGTAGCTTTTTATGAAAAAGAATTAACGCTGGATAAACTTGAAAGTAAATCATTTTTAGATAAAGATTTTATTTTAAGAGCACAGATAAAAAATGACATGAATGACCTTGAAAAACTTGAACTTTCAACCATTCCTTCTGATTTAAGACCTGCTCTGGGAAGATCTAAAGATTTTTTTAAAAATATTAAAGACTCAGTCGTCATGATTGATAAATCAAGAAATTTAATTGTAGGCTGGTCTCATATAAACAAGCTCTCAACTGACAATTATTTAATTGAGCTAAAGCTAAGTCCTGGATGGACACACTTATATGAAGGATTTTTAAATACTATTATTTATGACTATATTACATGTGAAGTAAATAAAATAAAACTTACTGTAAAAGCTGTTGATTACAATACAGAGCTTACGCAAACATTAGCACAATCAGGATTTGTACAAACAGAAACGAAAGAACTATTGGTAAGAACAATATGGCTAAAAGTAAAAGAAAGAAAAAAGAAAACTTCACCGTTTGCTTTGCCAAGAACAGCCCCCACTTAATACAGTTATAATACTTACATATGAGTTTTATATTTCCTCAGGCATTGTATCTCTTTATTCTTGTCCCAGTTTACATATTTCTTTATTTATACTTTGAAAAAAAAAGAAAAAAAGATTTTATTCCATTTGGAAATGTAGAAGTTCTTATTGAAGCCATATCAAAAACAAAAAAAATTGATTTTTTGAAACATTTACTACTTATCCTTCAATCCCTTTTACTCTCATTTTTAATATTTGCATTAAGCAGACCAACCAGCACTTTATATATGCCGACAAGAGACACAAAAGTAATGCTCTTAATCGATAATTCAATTAGCATGGAAGCAAATGACATTAAACCAGACCGTATTACTGCAGCACGTGAAACTGCAAAATACTTTGTAAAATCTCTTCCCACAGGAATTCAAATCGGACTAGGGTTTTTTAGCGGCAGTGTTAAAATTCTGGTAAATCCTACTACTGATAAAAATAGAATTCTTTCTGTATTAAATAAACTGAATGTAAAAAAACTAGAGCCTGGTACTTCAATTGGAGATGCAATATTTGCAGCCATTGATGCAATATCCATAGATGATGACTTTAACAGCAAGCCAAAAAATAAAAATGACAGAATGATAGTGCTGGTAACTGACGGTGAAGCAAATGTTGGAGCTGATCCTGCATTTGCAAGCGCACAGGCAAAGGTAAATGACATAACCATTCAGGCAATTGGCATTGGAAATCCGCTTGGCAGCATAATTCGCGGAGGAATATTTACCAGACTGGATGAGTTTACTCTGCAGGAAATTACATCCTTAACAGGAGGAAATTATTTTAACGCACAGAATATTCGCGATTTAAATTTAATTTATAAAAAAATAAAAAAAACTATAAGGCTGGTACCCCAGGAAACAGAAGTTACTTTCATCCCTGCTTTATTTGCTTTTTTTATTCTAATAATATTGCAACTGCTTAAGTGGAGTAAGTTCAGGTTTAGTTAATTACCTCACAGAAAATCCATTTATCTCTTCACTCATTTCCTGCCATTCAATTTTCACATCACTTACTTTTGCATTTGGTGGTCCTTTTTTACACCACTCAATTAGCTTTTCAATTTGTTCTTTTTCTCCCTGAACAAGAACCTCAACATCACCAGTAGATAAATTTTTTACCCAGCCATTTAATCCATATTTAACAGCTACATCCTGGCAAGATGCACGATAAAATACACCTTGGACACGACCAGAAACAATTAAATGCGATTGGTACATTTCCATCTGTAATCAGGGCATACCAAGGTACACCTTTACATCCATTAAACAGTTGTTACCTTTTTCAGCTGCCAGCTTTCTTCAAATTCGTTTATTAAGCTGTCTACTATTGCATTCCAGTTCCCGTTTGTTTCACTGTGTATTTTTCTCTGTCTTTTGCTGCTGGTTCCACGCTTAAAAATATCCCATATTTTATTTAATTCTTTATCAGCATTAATTTCTTTTGCTGTTGGTTCTATTTCATTAAAGAGCTTTTCAATCTCTTTTCTCATAGGAACAATTTTCCCAAACGAATCTGTAATAAGCTCTGCATCGATACCATATCTAGCAGCACGCCATTTATTTTCCCTGATTAAAAAAGAAGGAAGATGACCAATTTCATCTTTTACCCTGAACATCTTAGAAAGATGTGCAATTAGTGACTGAATTAATGCAGCCATTGCAAGTACATCATCCATAAGAGGCATGGCATCACATACTCTTACTTCTACCGTTCCAAAATCAGGATGCGGTCTTACATCCCACCAGATTTCACGAATCGATTCAATCGTCCCGGCTTTTTTTAAAACATTTACCAGATCAATATATTCTTCATAGCTGTGTAATTTAAAAGGCAGCCCTGTAGTAGGAAGAGTTTCAAGAATCTTTACTCTGTATGATTCCATGCCTGAATCTCTTTTTACCCAATACGGAGAACTACAAGAAAGAGCAAGAAGATGCGGCAAATAATTCATAAGAGCATTATTAACAGCAATTGCTTCATCGCCTGTAGCAACACCTACATGCACATGTAAACCAAAAATAAGCATTCGTTTAACGGGCATTTGAATCTTATCTACGATCTGCTGATACCGCTTTATGGGAGATATTTCCTGATGTGCCCAGTTTGATGAAGGGTGCGTGCCTGCCATAGCCAGTTTTATCCCATGTTTTGCTGCACATTCATGTAAAACTTTTACATGCTTTTTTAAATCATCCTTAAGCTCATTAATTGTCAGGCAAGGACTACTGTTTATTTCTATTACTGATTCAAAAAGTTCATGTTTTATGTTCTGGTAATTGCCTAGGGATTTTAATATTTTAGTTGTGCCAGTGGTAAGTTCTTTAGTTTTTTCATCAATTAATTGCAGCTCAAGCTCAACGCCTACAGTATTATTTTTATTGTGTTTAAAATGTTTCTCAGGCATAAATTAATTATATACTGTCAAAGAAACTAGCAAATGACCATGGTTTCAGGACTAAACTCAAATTGTATACCTGAAATATATACAGCATCTCCTTCATTTACTCCTTTTTTTTCAAGCTCCTCAAAAATACCCATATTCTTTAAAACCCGCATGAGATGAGCCACTGACTGGTAATCTTTTAAATCAGTAACTGAAATAAGTCCTTCAATTTTTTTACCTTCTACATAAAAAGTTTTTCTTTCTTTAAAAACATTAAATTGTTCTAATCCATGATCAGTAGCCTGGGGATCGAAAAATGCTTGTATCTCAGTTTCTTCTTGTTTAGGATATTTTTCCATTGTTTTAAAAAGTTTATTTAACAAAATATTTACATTTTTTTTAGTGGCTGCTGATATAAAAACAGGATCCAATTTCTTCTTTTTAAATGCTGTTTTTATTTTTTTACATTCTTCATCACTGAGAATATCCAGTTTATTAATTACAAGCAACTGTTTCTTTTTTAATAAAGGTGAGTTAACCTCGCCACTGCTTTTATCATATTCTTTTAATTCATTCTGAATGATTTCATATGCTTCGGTTGGAGATATGCCATTTGTACCTGCTCCGTCAATAATATGAACCAATATTCTTGTTCTTTCAATATGTTTTATAAAATCATGACCTAAACCTGTGCCAAGAGAAGAGCCTTTTATAAGTCCTGGAATATCAGCTACTACAAAACCGTCTCCATCAGGCTTTTTAACTACACCTAAATTTGGCACCAGTGTAGTAAAAGGATAATTTGCAATTTTAGGTTTGGCAGAACTTATAACACTTATAAGCGTAGATTTTCCTGCATTTGGTATTCCAACTATTCCAACCTCTGCAATTAACTTTAATTCAAGCTCCAACTCCCGCTCAATTGCAGGTTCGCCTGGTTCACAAAAGTGAGGTGCTTGTCTTGTACTGGTAGTAAAATGAGAATTCCCTCTTCCACCTCTGCCCCCTTCAGCAAGCAATACCTTCTGTTTATGCATTACCAAATCAGCAATTATTTCTTTTGTAGAACAATCTCTAACAACAGTACCTACAGGAACCCTAATTACAAGATTCTCACCGGCTTTTCCAGACATGTTTTTAGGTCCGCCTCTTTCTCCTTCCTGTCCCTTAAAAATTGATTTGTATTTAAAATCCAGCAGTGTTCCCATATTTTCATCTGCTTCAATGTAAACATTTCCACCGCGTCCACCATCACCGCCGGCAGGACCACCGCGTGGTTCAAACTTTTCTCGCCTCCAGGCAATAATGCCATTGCCGCCTTTTCCGGAGGAGATTTTAATTTTAGCGATATCAATGAATTTCATTACAATATTCTATCGCATTCTTAAAAATGTCTTTAAACATCTTCGGTGTTAATCTTCCTGTATTTGTATTTTGTCTGCTTGGATGGTAACTGGCTATTAATACATGGGGTAGATTTTTTGATCTGTATGTAGCACCATGGAAAAACTTGAAATCTTTTTTCTTTATTGGGCAGACACATAGGTCTGCCCTTACAAATTTAAGGTATCCATCAAATGCAATTTTCCCAAGTGCAATTACTACTTTCACATTTTTAAATAATTTTATTTCTTCTTCAAAATAATTAAAACAATTTGAGAGTTCCTGAGGTGCTGGTTTGTTTTGCGGAGGTGCACATCTTGCCATTGCTGTTATATAACAATTTTTTAGTCGCAATCCATCATTTGCATTCGTAGGGACTTGCCATGGCAAGCCTTTTCTCAATGGGTTATCACAAAGACCAATCTCATAAAGAATCTTATACATAAAATCACCGGAAGAATCTCCTGTAAACATTCTTCCAGTTCGATTTGATCCAAACCTGCCTGGAGCAAGTCCTATAATTAATATCTGAGCATTTGCATCTCCAAAACTTGGAACTGGTTTACACCAATAGGAAGGATATTTTTCTTTAATACCTGCAATATATTTTGCAAGGCGTGGGCATTTTTTGCATTTGATTATTTTATTTTGTAACTTGGCTATATTACTTTCGTCAGTTCGCCCCATCGCCGTCTCGCTGTTTCGTGTTTTCTTACCTTCTGTCAATCGGTACAAATTCCCTAGGCGGAGGACCTTGATAAATTGCTCTGGGCCTTATTAAGCGATTATCTGAGAGCTGTTCAATAATATGTGCTGACCAGCCGCTAGTTCGACTTAGGACAAAAATAGGTGTATATAAAGGAATAGGAATTCCAAGCAAATAATATGCTACTGCAGAATAAAAATCTGCATTTGGAAAAAGTCCTTTTTTCTCTTTAACTACTCTTTCAATGGTCTGAGCAATATCAAATAGTTTTGTGTTTCCAATTTTCGTAGCCAGCTCCTGGGAATATTTTTTCATGACATAAGCTCTTCCATCACCTTTTTTATATACTCTGTGACCGAAGCCCATTATTTTTTCTTTTCTGTTCAATAAGTCATTAATCCCTGATTCTGCCTGCTGCGGACTATTAAATTTTAAAATTAACTCCATTGCAGCTTCATTTGCACCGCCATGCAAGGGTCCTTTTAAAGTACAAATACCTGCAGTTAATGCTGAATAAATATCAGAAAGTGTAGAGGCAGCTACCCTTGCAGCAAATGTAGAAGCATTAAATTCATGTTCTGCATAGAGAATAAAGCTGGCATTGATGACTTTTTCTTCAAATGGATCAGGCTCTTTACCTGTAACAAGCTGCAAAAATCTTCCTGCATAAGAAATATTTTTTGATATTTTGGGAACTGGCTGTTCTTTTGAAAGATGATACCAGGTCATTAAAGCAAAAGGTAATTTTGCAATCAATGAATATGCAATGAGTTTAGTTTCTTCTATAGAGTACTGTCTGTTTTCTTCAATCGCACCCATAAAAGAAACCGATGTTCTTAAAACATCCATTGGATTTGCAGTCTTTGGGAGCTGTCTTAAAATTTTTATAAGCAGTTTAGGAATTTTTCTATCCTTAATTAGCGATTTTGTAATTCGTTTTAATTCTCTCTTTTTAGGAAGTCTTCCTTCTATAAGCAGATGTGCTACTTCTTCAAACGTGGCATTTTCTGCAAGATCAGTTGCACTATATCCCCTGTAAAGTAAACTTTCATTATCTGGATTAATGGTACAAATAGAAGTGGTACCAGCAACTACATCTTCAAGTCCTTTTGAAAATTGTTCTGTCAGTGTTGTTGACATCTTAACTCCTTGCAATTCTTGATCTTATTCCTCTTTATGTCCGCTATGATAAAGCATTTTTCATTTTTTATCAATTGCCTTTTCTAATTCATAATAGTTTAATAGTTTATATAACTCTTCCCTGGTCTGTAAATGGTTGAGAATTGATTTCTGGGTACCTTCTTTTTTAATAATACGATACACTTCCTCCGCTGATTTCATCATCCGCCTGAAGGCTGTCAAAGGGAAAATAACCATACGTACACCTAAAGTTTCAAACTCATAAACAGAGATATAAGGTGTCTTGCCAAACTCTGTCATATTAGCTAGTACAGGAACCTTAATAGCATTAACAAATCTTTTATATTCATCTTTAGATTCAAGGGCTTCAGCAAAAATTGCATCTGCTCCGGCATCCTGATATTTTTTTGCCCTGTCTATTGCATCCTCAAGTCCATTTACACTTCTGGAATCTACCCTTGCAATAATAGAAAAATCCGGATTAGACCTGGCTTTAACCGCTGACTGTATTCTTTCAAACATTTCATCAGCAGAAATTACTTCTTTGCCTGGTCTATGACCGCATCGTTTTGGGAAAATCTGATCTTCAATATGGATACCTGCCGCACCAGCACTTTCAAGTTTCTGTACAGTAAGAGTTACATCTCCAAAGCCAGTATCAGCATCTACCAGTAGAGGCGTTACGTCTAACGCCTCTATGTTGGCAATTCGCTTTGTTTCTTCACAAACATCATCTAATGTTGTAATTCCTAAATCAGGTACTCCAAAACATCCTGTGGCAATGCCAGAACCAGATAAATACAAAGCCAAAAAACCGACCTGTTTTGCCACCAGAGCAGATGCAGCATTAAATACACCAGGAATTACCAGGATTTTATTTTCTTTTAAAAGTTGATGGAAGGATTTCATGACATGATTAGATAACAGGCAACAAATCCATGATGTTTTCAGCACTATCGAGTGCCATCACTTTTTCAATTTGTTTTTCAATGAGCTCATCTGAAAGATGAGGCTTCGCAAGAGTTCTCCATTTATTAAAAAGCTCTTCATCAGACATTGGATTTTTAGGGTGACCAAAAGGATGTAAAACTTCTTTTATAAGTTTTTTTCCGTCAAATAAATTTATTTCAAGCCTGTTTCCAAAACTATTAGGATAATCAGAGGTATATTTTTGATCTTCAGTTACGGTTATTTTCTTTAAAAACCGAATCATAAATGAGTCACGGTAATTTTTCTTTTCAAAGCTTTCATTAGTTATATTTCCATCCCGAATAGCAATAGCAGTACAATATGGCAGACTATGATCTGCTGTTTCTTTTGAAGTCGGTCTCCATTTTTCAGGCTCAGAACCAATTATCTGATAAGCTGCACCATGAGTAAAAATAGTCATGTCCCTGATTTGCTCAAGCCTTAAACCTTCTTTATAAAGTTTGATGGCTGCTTCAACAGCGCTCTGTGCATGATATTCAACAGGATAAGGTTTCATATAAGTTTCTAAAATTTTCTGAGCAGGTTCTCCAACAGCTGGAAGTTTTAAGTTTATAGGACCTGAAATTAAAGTTTCAAAGCCCTTTGTACCTTCAAATATTGGAGCAGGACCAGTCATGCCTTCTTTAGCAAGTCTAGCTGCAAAAAGTCCCTGGCGTGCAACATTTGCAAATGCACATGCCTTCCACATAGACATTTCACCGACTCTGGTTTGGCGAGTAGCTATATTACATACACCAGCAATATTTAATGCATTTTCAAGTTCTTCAGGATTCATATCCATAAGAACTGCAGCTCCTGCTACAACTGAAAACGCTCCATATGTCACATGATCAATCCCTTTTGCACGAAGGCTTGCACCGTCACATAATCTGCACTGGATTTCATATGCAATTGCAATTGCTAGGATTAAATCAAGACCAGATTTTCCATAAGCCTGTGCACAAGCAATAAGCGGAGCAATATTATCAGAGGGATGCGCCGGTTCCAGAGACAGATAAGTATCATTAAAATCCATATATCTAATCAAAGATCCATTTGCAAAAGCAGCTTCTTCATAAAATACTTCCTTTTTCTTTCCAAATAAAGATGCTGCAAATTTACTTTTTACTTTTGAACAGGCTTTTAAAATAATTTTCCCTGGCTTTGAATCTGATGCACCGATGGCACATGCAAAGCTGTCCAGTACTCTTCTTTTTACCTCGTGAATTACTTCTTTTGAAAGTGATTCTTTTTTCACGGATAAAACATAGGTAGCGATTTGGTTTGATTTATTTATGTTTTGAACAGCTGTTTCAACCATGAAGTAAAGTTTAACATAACTGTTAACTAGCCTTAAAATTTTATATGTAAAAAATAAATTAAGTGCTTTGTTCCAAACCTGATTTAACACCATCTAAAATAATACCGATGGTTTCCGTTAATTTATCAAAGCTTGGAGTAGATCCACTAGCAGCTTGTTGTACTTCATCAGTTATAAGTGCACTCAATCCAAAATCTCTAACACCATTTGCAACAAGTTTTGTTATATCTCCTGTCTCAGCTTTTATACCGCCAGTAACAACTGGAACTGATTTTCCGTCGGCAAATCTGCTATTAAATTCTCTAAATGAAGTCAAACTACCTAAACCATTTCCACGGGTTGGTTTACCAACCCTTATGGTTTCCTCATCTCCAGCAGCTAGGATTTTAGCCCAAAGCTCAGTAGCTGAACCTACATCTTCAATAGTTACATCAGGTACTAATTGAAGCCTCTTAGCTTCAATTGCACGATGAAAAGGACCTTTTAATGCATCTATTAAAGCTTCTGCAGTTTGTTTACAAGAAAATGGAAAAACTTTTATTCTAGTAGGATCAATTCCTAATTGTTCACATAGAACAGCTAGTTGTATTCCGTCCATCAGACGTCCTATAGCAGGTACAGCATCAATCTTATGTTCTTTTGCAGCTTGTAAAACATCAGCATCCGTCATCGGTGAAACTACTGTCTTAAAACCTAACTCAGAAGCTTGTTTTACATCTTCCGTATAAAGAACAGAGCCAACAGCAAGATGTCTAGGATTTAATTGATTGCCAGAACCAAAGCAATAATTACCCATTGATCTGACCAATTTCCAACTATCCTGTGTTCTTAAAGTCGGCTCAATTACCAAATTTACTGAAGAAGGCAATTCTCGATTTCCTGCTTGCTCTCCAAAGATCCTTACTGCAGTTCTTGCCAATCTGGCAGCATGGGCTCCATTTAATACATCAGGTTTAAAACTAGTTACTGCATAAACTGTTACTGTCATATTATTCTCCTTAAAAAAATTTACTTTAAACCATTTTACTACCTAAACAATGTGATTTTCACAATGACGTACATTAAAAAAATTTAATTTAGGGTGATTTTCAAACAAATAAATACCATTACTTATTCGACAAAAGAGTTTCATTTAAGGCTTCAACATGTCTGCTCACATCTGCTTTTACTCTCTCACAATCTCCCGATAAAATTGCATCACCATTAAACATTCCACTGCCCGGACAAACGCCATATGCACCATACTTATTTAAAACCTCTTTCATGTTTTTATCATTTACTCCGCCTACTGCATAAGTTCTTATATCATGAGTTTTTGATTCTTCTGAAAATTCTTTTAATCTTTCAAAGCCAGATTTACCGTCAGGTAATTTTATTACTATCTGAGAATCTGGTTTTCTGTCTTTTGCATTTAAATAAAATTTATAAAATTGTGTAGGGCTTTTAATTAAAACAACACTGTCAGATATGCCTTCAGTGTAAAAAATAATCTTCCAACCTATTTTTATAAGCTCATCAAACTCATCTCTAAATGGTTCTCTAATTGCTTTAAATAATTCTTCATGAGTTACTACACTGGCTGGAAAAAATTTTACATCCGCTATGCCAAGAATAATTGCTTGTTGAAAATTAGGTTCAGTAAAAACACCGGGTAAGATAGGAATATTGTTTTTATTTGCAACTTCTATAGCATCTTCAAAAAAGCCTGGGCTTACCAGAAATCTTGCGCCCAGATTAATGGCTTCTTTGGCTTTTGCTTGGTTTTTTATTGATCCTACACCTATGTTTAAATTTTTTCTTACACATTCCTTTAAAATATCTTGCCAAAAATCAGAATTAGAAGTAATTTCAACTGCCTGAGCACCCGAATCAAATGCAGCTTGAATTGCATTTATTGCATTCTTAGCAGAAGTACCAGATTTTGTTCGTAAAATTCCAACAAGCCGGACATTTAAATAATTCATAATTCATTTATTATAATCGTTTACATTGATATTTTTTTCTTTTAAGCTATAGTGAGATAATAACATTATGTCTTACAGTAATGAATTAACAAACAAGACTCTCGGACAGCTATTAGATAGCATTGCATTGAAGCATCCTGACAAAGATGCAATAGTATTTTGTGATCTTAATTATAAAATTAATTATAGAGAATTTAAAAAAACTACCGATGAAATTGCAAAAGGACTACTAGCGCTTAATATTAAAAAAGGCGAGCATATTGGAATATTTGCAGTTAATTGTCCTGAGTGGGTAATATTACAATTTGCGGCTGCAAAAATTGGAACAGTTCTTGTAAACATAAATCCTGCTCTTAAAAGTCATGAGCTTGAATACATTCTCAAGCAGGGAGATATCACTACTTTATTTTTAACTGAGTTTTTTAAAGGACAGAATATGATCGATGTGCTAGAAGATATCGGTAAAAATGAAGATGTAAGGGCACACCATGGTGTGCCCCAACTGCACAGGATAATAACAATCTGCACAGGTAATCATCCCGAATACATGAAATGGAATGACTTATATAAACTTGCAAAAAGTGTTCCTGAAGAAGTACTAGTAGAACGTCAAAGTAAATTAAATTCTAAAGATGTAATTAATATCCAATATACTTCCGGAACCACTGGCTTTCCAAAAGGCGCAGAACTTACTCATTTTGGAATATTAAATAATGCATATTTTTGCGGGGTAAATATGAACCTTACAGATAAAGATTCTATCTGCATCCCTGTACCGCTTTATCACTGCTTCGGTTGTGTGCTTGGAACATTGGTTTCAGTTAATTTTGGAATTAAAATGGTTTTTCCTTCTGAAGTTTTTGAACCTAAAAAAACACTTGAAGCCGTTCAGAAAGAAAAATGCACTGCATTATATGGAGTACCGACCATGTTCATTGCAGAGCTTGCACTTGATGACTTTAATAAATATGATTTAAGCTCTCTTAGAACAGGTGTAATAGCAGGAGCCCCATGCCCAATGGAGCTCATGAAACAATTAATCGATAAAATGCACTTAACTGAAATTACTGTTGGATATGGATTTACTGAAGCTTCACCATTAATTACACAGACCAGATACAACGATCCGCTTGAGATAAAAGTAGGAACAGTAGGAAAACCGCATCAAAACGTAAAAGTAAAAATTATAAGTCCGGAAACCAAAGCTGAATTACCGCACAATACGCCTGGAGAACTTTGTGCATTTGGTTATAATGCAATGATTGGTTATTATAATATGCCTGAGAAAACCAAAGAAACAATTGACTCTAGTGGCTGGATGCACACAGGTGATCTCGCTACTATGGATGAAAAGGATATATGTAAAATTGTTGGAAGGATAAAAGACATGGTCATTCGTGGTGGCGAAAATATTTATCCTGCTGAAATTGAAGAGTTCTTTATGACAAATTCAAAAGTTGAAATGGTTCAGGTTATAGGTATTCCTGATAAAAAATACGGGGAACAGCTGGCAGTAGTTATAAAATTAAAATCCGGTGAAAAATGGACTGAAGAAGAAGTAAAAGAATGGTGCAAAGGAAAAATCGCAAACTTTAAAATCCCATACTATGTAAAATTTGTCAGTGAATTCCCAATGACTGCTAACGGAAAGATTCAGAAGTATAAACTGAGAGAGATTTTACAGCAGGAGTTAAAAATTACGGTTTAGCCAGACAACAACTCTTTTATTTCCTCATCACCTACAGGTGTAAAATCCTCATAATGTATTCCCACTGCTGTAAAATCTCTGGGTATTTTTAAAGTTTCAATTCTATCTACCTGTTTTTTTATTTCTTCATATGCTTCATGGCTTATTACAGGTATGGCAAGCGTAATTGTAGAAGGGTTTTGTTTTTTTATGGATTTAATTGCTGCAAGTGCTGTCATTCCAGTGGCTGTTCCGTCATCTACCAGGATAATGTTTTGTCCATCATATGCATAGGTTTCTCTGTTCATACGATAATTTTTTTCTCTTTCCTTGCAATCATTTACCAGATAACCAATCTGCTCCTGAATATATTCCCATTTTCTGTCTCCAAGTTCGTGATTTAAATATGTTGCTAAAACATAATCACCACGTGAAGTTACAGCACCTATTGCAAGCTCAGGATTTCCAGGTGCTCCAATTTTTTTTGAAACCATAATGTCCAGTTCTCCATGTAAAATATCTGCAATGGGCTTGGCTACTGAGACTCCTCCTCTGGGAAGAGCAATAATTACAGAATTTGTTAAATTATAAGAAAGTAATTTCTCAGCAAGTTGTTTTCCTGCATCACGCCGATCCTTAAAAATTAAATTTGTATTTAAATACTCTGTGCTCATTATTTCTAGATCTATAATTTTAAATCTACAATTATAGGTTCATGATCTGATATTCTTCCGGGGTATGAATTATTAATCACCTGCAATGTCTGACCGTTAAAAGGTGTAAATCTGCCTCGTTTTGGTTTTACAAAAAACCAGTCGAGTTTAAAATATCCAATCCCCCTAGGTTCTTCAAGTTTAAATGTGCTTTCAAAACCTTTTATTTGTCTTTCATTTGAATTTGCAAAAAGTCCCCTTTTACCGTTAGAACTTTTATTACCTCTTATATCAAAGGTTTCACCGTCAGCAAATTGAAAGCCTTTTATATAATTAAAAAACTTTCTTTCCTGATTAGGAAATAACACAGGAATGCTAGGAGTTGCTGGATCTTTATACTGAAACGTTTTACTTACAGTAAGTGCTGCCAGATTTCCCAGCCCTGGAATTGGTATTCCAAGCGGAACCAAAGCAAGCAATGCCTGCCTGGCAATAAAATGAGGATCCTTTATTCGTTTTGAGAACTCTTTTTTAAATGAAGTAGGTGCACTATCAGTAGTCGTAGTATTAAAATCACCGCCTATTACTACTGGATTTCTTATGTGCCTTATATTTCCAAGTAAATATTCCATCTGGTTAAGTCTACATGGTGGGAAACATCTATCTTCAAGATGGGCAGAAACTACAGTAACAATTTCTTTATTAGGAAGCTCAATATCTGCGACAAGAGCACATCGCGATCCATGTCGTACCTCACTTATAATACTCTGCTCAAAAATTGCTCTGGCACCATATCTCCTTGCAGTTTCAAGAGGAGATTTTTTATTTATTTCACCCAAATACCAGTCGTAACATTTGGGAAGTCTTATAATTCTTGCATTTTTTATAGGGAATCTTGAAATTATTGCATTTCCATGTAAGCCTAGATATTTATTCTTATCAATTGAATTTTTTAAGTAAATTACTGGTCCAAGTTCTACAAACTCTGTAGCAAAAGCAAAGTTATATCCTAACGAATCAGCAATCTCAGTAACAATATTTCTATATTTTGTCCAGGGCAATCCAATATCAACTTCATTTAAAAGAATAATGTCACTTTTTGAAAAATCAGATGCTTCTTTTTTTAAACTATTCTGTCTATCATTATTTTTATATGAAAAATAATATTTAGATGGACTTGAAAGAACATTTTTTACAGGATCTACATTTATTCCTCTTGCAATATTCCACTGAGCTAGTCTAAGATATGGTTTTCCAAATCTACTGTTTAGGAGAAAGCCATATCTGTTAAAAATATATACCTTGGTTAGTTGCTTCTGAAGTTTTGTATAAATAGGACCATACGGTCTTGATGTGATACTTAATTTAGTCAAATCATCAAAAGTAAGAAAACTTTCTATCCTTGGTTTAATAAATATTTCCTTAAGAGGAATCTTTTGCTTCAATATAACCGGAACTATAAATATAATAATTAATGCAAGAAATATAAAAATAAGATATTTTTGTGTACTGGTTATCTTATTCATGTTCTATGTCCTAATATTATGTATGATTTAATCAAATAGATCATTTTATTAAATTATACTCTTTTTATGAAACAATCCATTTTAATTTTTTGCATTATCATACTTACTTTTTTTTCTTTTCCTGCTAAAGCTGACATCATAGAGCTTGAAAAAAAAGAGAGTAAAGTTATATATACCCTTACCTCATATGGAATTCCTTTTAAAATTAAAGCTCTTCCAACAACAGGAGAGTTAAATATTGAAGATGAAAACAATTTAATTAAGTTAAAAGAAATTAATATGAAAGCACATTTTACTTCAAAGCTTGCATTGTTTAGGAAATTAGTTGAGTTTGATAAGTATCCTTATTTTTCATTCTCATCAGAGTTTGACTATCCTGTAGATTTAAATTCACTGCAATGTATTGAAATTGAAGGTACTCTTACTTTTCATGGTGTCTCAAAAAAAATAAAAGTAACTTTAAGTCCTGCATTGAAAGATAAGCTTCTTATTCTTAAAAGCTCATTTAATATAAAAATGTCAGAATTTGGGCTAAAACCCCCAAGAATATTATTTTTAAAAGTAGATGATTTAATAAAAACTAAAATTGAACTTGCTGTAAAGCATAGCCAGACTTAGTTTTTCACTTTTTCACTTTTTCACTACAAAGCTATTCCATTGATTTTGTATTTTTAAATGTTCGTTGTTAAAAATAAATGAATACCAGTAATTTACTTTATTTACAATGGTTTTAATTAATTTTTCTTCTGAAAAAGATTTATATAATTCAGGACTTAAAACTTCTTCAATAGAGACAGGTTCAATTTCCTGCCTGTCTAGAACTCTTTCTGTTTTTTTTGTGTTAATTCCAATACCAGTAATCAAATAAACTATTTCATTTTTTTTAAGCTTACTTTCTACAAGTATTCCTCCAAGTTTTTTACCTTCAAAATATATGTCATTTATAGGCTTGATAGCAGCTGAAATATTACATACTTCTTTTAAAGATTCAATACATGCTACGCCACTAGCTAAAGTATAAAGTGTAGTAAGCTCCATGCTGCCATTACTATGAATAATTGAAAGAAATATTCCTGAGCTCTTTGGAGAATCCCATTTGCGACCTCTAGTCCCGCGACCTTTGCTTTGATAGTCAGCAATCACATAAGATGTTTCAGTTATTTTGCCTGAGAGAATGAGCCTTTTTGCCTCATCCATAGTGGAATCAACTTCTTCATATCGGTATTCTTTTGGAAGAACATCTTTCATATTTTTACTTATTTTTATTTTTCTACTTTTTCACTCTTCTACTTAGCTGAGCTTAAAATTTTCTGAAGCTGCTTGCTGGGGAGTCTTTTACCAATTATATTCTGAATAAATTTTGAAGCTTCTGCTATTTTATCAATTTTTACACCAGCTTCAATTTCCATCTCATTTAACATATAAAGAAGATCTTCAGTGGCTAAATTTCCTGATGCACCAGGTGCATAAGGACAACCACCTAAACCACCGCTGGAAGAATCATACACAGTAATTCCTAGCTCAAGCCCGGCTTTTACATTTGCGAGGGCATTACCGTATGTATCATGAAAGTGAAGTGCGATTTTTTCTTTTGGGATTTTACTTAAAACATAATTTACCGTTTCTTTTACATCAAGAAAAACTGCAGCTCCAGTCGTATCCCCGAGCGATATCTCATCAACTCCTAGTTCTAACAGTGAGCTTGCTACACTTAGAACATTTTCTTTTCCAATTTTTCCTTCATAAGGACAAACAAAACAAGTAGAAACATAACCTCTTACACTAATTTTATTTTTTAGAGCCTCTTGAACCACGGGTTTAAAAGTTTGAAGAGATTCATCAATAGTCATATTTATATTTTTTTTTGTAAATATTTCTGAAGCTGCAGTAAAAACAGCTATTCGTTTTATCCCTGATTTTATGGCTCGTTCAAGGCCTCTAAGATTAGGTACCAATGCTGAATATCTAATGGCTGGATGTGGCTTTAAAGCTTTTACCACATCGTCTCCATCTGCAAGCTGCGGCACTCTTTCAGGATGAACAAAAGATGTTACCTCTATCTCTTTAAGTCCGCTTTGAGAAAGCAGTTCAATAAACTTCACCTTATCAGATGTAGAGATAATTTTTGATTCGTTTTGTAATCCGTCACGCGGACCAACCTCAACAATTTTTACGTTTTTGGGGTATTGTTTCATTCTTTCTTTGGGCAAACACATAGGTTTGCCCCAACAGGTCTGCCCTTACATTTTTATTGTGTCCAGTTGGGGGATCGTTTTTCAAAAAACGCTTTTATACCTTCCTGTCCTTCTTTGCTTATGCGACTCTTTGCAATATATTCTTTTGATACTTCTAGTGCATCATTTATATTTTTATCAGCCACATCTCTAATTAGTTTTTTACAAGCTATTACTGCTTCAGGTCCGTTTGTAGAAATAACTTCTGCCAGCTCATTTACTTTTTTTCCCAGTTCATTCATATCTTTAAATACTTCATTTACCAAACCAATTTCTCTTGCCTTATTTGCATCAAATCTTTCACTGGTTAAAAAATAACGGCTTGCATTTGAAAAGCCAACTTTTTTTATAAGAAAAGGAGAGATTACTCCGGGAACCAGACCAATTTTCGATTCACTTAAAGCAAAAATTGCACTGCTTACAGAAAATGCAATATCACATACACTAATTAAACCAATTCCTCCGCCAAAAGCACTGCCCTGGACCTTAACAATGATTGGCTTTGAACAGTCATAAATAGTTTTAAACATTTGACCTAATTTTGAAGCATCCTCCAGATTTTCTTTATAGGAAGCATTAATCATTGAACTCATATAATTTAAATCTGCACCGGCACAAAAAGATTTTCCTTCTGCTTCCAGAATTATTACTCTTATTGATCTATCGGTATCAAGTTTTGAAAATATATTTGTAAGTTCATTTATCATTTCAGGCATGAGAGCATTATGAACTTCAGGACGGCTTAAAGTTACTGTTGCAATTTTATTTTTTATTTCTAATTCTACAAATGTCATTTTCGCCGTATCGCCCTTTCGCCCCGTCGCCGGTTCGCTCTTTTTACATCCTAAAAACAGCATTTTCTTTAGGTGGAAACGGAGCATTAAGAGATGCTGAAATGCATCCGGATAAAATATTTCTTGTATCTTTTGGGTCAATTATTCCATCATCCCACAGTCTGCCAGTAGCAAAGTAAGGACTGCTTTCCTCAGCATATTTTTCAAGGATGGGACGTTTAAATTCTTCTTCTTCAGATTTAGTCATGGGTTTTTCACCTTTTCCCGCCAGCTGATCTTTTTTAACCGTAAGTAAAACACTGGCTGCTTGTTCTCCACCCATAACTGAAATTTTTGCATTAGGCCAGCTAAAAAGCATTCGCGGTCCGTAAGCACGTCCGCACATTGCATAATTTCCTGCACCATGTGAGCCTCCGATAATTACAGTAAATTTAGGAACACTAGCAGTGCTAACGGCCTGAACCATTTTTGCACCGTCTTTTGCTATGCCACCAGCTTCAAACTGACGACCGACCATAAATCCCACAACATTTTGTAAAAAGATAATTGGAATACTGCGCTGATTACAGAGCTGAATAAAGTGAGTGCCTTTTAAGGCACTCTCAGAAAAAAGAATTCCGTTATTCGCAATTATGCCCACAGGATATCCTGTAATCCTTGCAAAGCCACAAATCAGCGTCTTTCCATAAAGTGCTTTAAATTCCTGGAACTCACTTCCGTCTACTATGCAGGCAATTATTTTTCTTACATCATAAGTTCTGCGAGAGTCTTTTGGAATAATTCCGTAAACTTCTTTTAAATCATAAAGAGGATCTTTTATAGGCTTAATATCAAGGCTAACTTTATGTTTCAAATTTAAATTTAAAAATATTTTCCTGGCAATATTTAAAGCATCATTGTCATTTTCTGCATAATGATCGGTAACTCCTGAGATTTTGCAGTGAATATCTGCTCCACCTAAATCTTCAGCAGAAACTTCTTCCCCAGTTGCAGCTTTAACCAGTGGAGGTCCGCCAAGAAATATGGTTCCTTGATTTTTAACAATGATGCTCTCATCACTCATTGCAGGTACATAAGCACCACCTGCTGTACAGGAGCCCATAACTACTGATATCTGGGGAATTCCTTTAGCTGACATTTTTGCCTGATTATAAAAAATTCTGCCGAAGTGTTCTTTATCTGGGAAAACTTCTGACTGCATGGGTAAAAATGCACCGCCAGAATCTACTAGATAAATACATGGAATGTGATTTTCCATTGCAATTTCCTGTGCTCTAAGATGTTTTTTAACAGTTATAGGATAGTAGGTTCCACCTTTTACCGTGGCATCATTAGCTACAATTACTGCTTCCCTGCCGTGAATCATTCCAATGCCCGTAATTATTCCAGCGCTTGGTGCATCATTATCATAAAGTCCATAGCCAGCCAATGCACTGAATTCGAGGAACTCAGTATTAGGATCAATTAATTTTTTAATTCTTTCCCTAACTAGAAGTTTTCCACGAGACTCATGTTTTTTTACAAGTTCCGGACCGCCACCTTCTTTTATTTTTTCAAGTCTAGCCTTGAATTCTTTTACCTGTTCTTCAAGTGAAGCTTTATTCTCAAGAAATGATGGAGATTTAGTATCTATTTCAATTGTAAGAGTATTCATATGTTGTATTTCCTGTGAACTAAATAGACATTATAACAATTATCTAAGATAAAATAGAAAGCAGGCATAATGATGAATTTTAATTTAACAGAAGAACAATTATTACTTCAGCAAACCATCCGTGATTTTGTCATTAAGGAAGTAATTCCACATGCAAAAGAGTGGGATGAAAAAGAAGAAGTACCGCTTAACACTTTAAAAAAATTATCAGAACTTGGATTAATGGGAATGACTATAGATTCAAAATATGGGGGAGCAGCCCTTGATACTGTTTCCATAGCAACAGTTATAGAAGAACTTGCCAGAGGTGACGGCTCACTTGCTCTGACTATAGCTGCTCATAATGGCTTGCTTTGCGGACATATTTCAATTTTTGGATCAGAAGATCAAAAGAAAAAATATCTTCCTGATCTTGCATCTGGGAAAAAGCTTGGCGGCTGGGCACTTACAGAACCTGGCTCAGGTTCAGATGCCAGTGCCATGAAAACCACTGCAAAGAAAAATGGAAATGACTGGATAATAAACGGTACTAAAATGTTTATTTCAAACTCTACCATTGGTGAAGTATTTGTAGTACTTACTGTAACTGATCCAGCTAAAAAACAAAAAGGAATTACAGCATTTATTTTAGAAAAAGGAGACAACGGTTTTAAGTCAGGAAAGAAACTTGAAAAAATGGGAATGCGATCCTCTGATACCGGTGAATTAATTTTAGAAGATGTAAAAATCCCAGATTCAAGAAGACTGGGTGAATTAAATCAGGGATTTATAAACACATTAATGATGCTGGATAAAGGAAGAATAGGAATTGGGGCCCTGGCAGTAGGCTTGGCACAAGCAGCACTGGATGAATCACTGAAATATGTTAATCAGAGAGAAACTTTTGGAAAGCTTTTAAAAGAACATGAAGTAATTAGATTTATGCTGGCAGATATGAAAACTGAAATTGAAGCTGCAAGGTTACTTATATACAGAGCTGCATCTCTGGCATCAGAAGGAAAACCTTTTACACTTGAGGCATCAGTAGCAAAATTATTTGCATCTGAAATGGCAATGAGAGTCTGTAATAAAGGTATTCAGATACATGGCGGATATGGTTACAGCAGAGAGTTCCCGGTGGAAAGATATTTACGTGATGCAAAACTTTGTGAAATAGGTGAAGGGACTAGTGAAGTGCAGAGGATGGTAATTGCTAGGGAGTTATTGAAATTCATAAGTTAAGCTGATTCACTTTAAAATATGCTAAAATCAAATTTTAAGATTCAAATATGAAAATACTACCTAATTTCCTTAAAGCTTTTTTCTCTTCCTTACATAGCACAGTTCCTGCTGTTGAAAGAACAGATCAAGCTTCTCAAAAGCTTTCTGCTAAATTTAGCGATCAAGTTGATGGACTGTTTGAAGATGCTTTTTCTTGTGGTGAAAATGTTTTTGAACTAAAACATGGCTTCTTGGATATATTAGATAAAATCGAAGATGAACTACCTGATATAGCAAATAATTTTACTAAAGATGAAATCAGTGAGTTGTTTCAAATATTTGTAATCGAATTTGATGAGTCACAGACAGCACTGCCTGAATTTGTAGCTCGGTGGATATCTAAGATAAAAACACACCGTACTGCAAAAAATGCAGTTATGGCACTTGGGTTCATAGGATATCTACGTCAAATAATACGTGTAGAAACAGAACTTCATTATGATGAAGTTTCTGCTGGTGATGCTATTGCAGACGAAATGCTGAGTAGTGAAAAGGGTGGATAATTCATGATTAATTTAGAAAGAGTAACCAGTGCCCTGAGCATAAACTCAAAGAAAGCTCTTATTATTGCAAATCGTTTATCACGAGGTTCTGATGATTTTATCGGGCCTCAAAATTTAGCGGACGCTGCAAGAATGGTAGATGAAGGTTTTGATAAAGTATTTAAACCTCATAATCTTAGGACACATCGGTATTCTAGTAGTACATATGAAGATGTATATGAACTAGGAGGAGTAAGTGGTGAATACAGAAGTGCAATGTATAGCCTAACTGATAGTGCAAAAGCAACTTTAGAATTAGCTGAATCATACAGTTTACTAAATGCCGATGGCATTGAACCAATGCACATATTACTGGCTGCTATAGATTGGGATGGGAGCAATGGAAGTTATATTTTCAGCTCAAATCCTCCAAATCCCAGATTACATTTTGAATTAAAAATGGCATTACTTAGCGGAGTCCAAAATACATTAAATGCAGCAGTCTAGTTATCAACTTATGTTTGTTAAATATTTTAGGTAGCTGTCAATGACATACCCCTATTTATTTCCAAAAATAATAAAACAAGACATAAGCACTGCATTATGTATGAGGTGGGTAATTACAGGAGGAATTAATGAACTTGTAAAATATCTAATAAGCGTTAGTACAAAACCATAAACTATAAACATACTAAGCAAAATATAAGCATTTCCAATATTCATGTAATGTGACAGTCCAAAAAACAATGAAGTAATAATTACTGCCCAGAAACTGTTTAATTTACTTTGAAAAAATGGGAATATAAAGCCCCTGTAAAAGAATTCTTCAAATACCGGAGCAAACAAAGCACATGCAAAAAGATAAATTAATCCTTCTTTAGTCTTAGCCAGATCCATAGCATAAAACTCATGCGGAGCAAACTTAAATATTACTGGAAGCGAAATAAGTGGCATAATAAGCCCAATCAATAAACACATAGCTCCGGTTTTTAAAGATACAGGGTTTAAAAACATGCCTTCTGAGAAAGTTTTATTTTTTTTCTTACAGCAAAAATAATAAAAAATGTAAATCATTAAAATGCCAGAAAGAAAAAATAAAACTATACCGAAGTACTGTGAGTTAAAAAATGCACTGTAAGCAGGCAAGAATCTTTTTAAAATCAAGGGGAGAAATAAAAACGAAAAGAGTGTTGAAATAAATATCAAAAATAAAATCAGTGAGAATTCTATGATTGACACAAATTCAAATCTGCTCAATTTGTCTTTTTCTAGGAACATGTAAAAAAAACTATAACACACTCATTTTTTTTGCTAGTACACCGTCAAGTAAATTATTCAGTGTTCCATTCACTGGGGGTGACGCCGGAAGGGAAGGGTTCAGAGCGAGGAACTCTGTGACGAAGCTCTGAAGGGTACCTGAAGGCGGCAGGACCCGCAGTGAATGGAATAAAGTAGGAAAACTTTGTTGACAGTGTACTAGAATATACACATGATGGAAAACAAAATCTCCATAAACACAAAAGAAATTTCATTTCAGGACAGATATAAATTACTTATAGGCTCAATTGTCCCAAGACCCATTGGTTTTGTTTCCACAATTAGTCCTAACGGCATTTATAATCTGGCTCCTTTTAGTTTTTTTAACGGCGTATGCTCTGAACCTATGTCTGTTTTGTTTTGCCCGGTAATTCGTGCCTCTGACGGACAGGAAAAAGATACTTTAAAAAATATAAAAGCTACAAAAGAGTTTGTAGTGAATATAGTATCGGAAGAAATTGCCGAGCAAATGAACCAATGTTCTGCTGAATATCCTTACGGCATTGATGAGTTTAAAGAAAGTAATTTAACTCCTGAAAAAAGTAAAATTGTAAAACCACCTATTGTAAAAGAAGCTAAAATAAACATGGAATGTAAGCTTATGCACCTGGTAGAAATAGGAAATAAGCCAGGAAATGGAACAGTAGTTATCGGTGAAGTGGTTTATTTCCATGTCAGAGAAGAAATTTATCAGGATGGTAAAATAATACTTAATAAACTTAAACCTGTTGGAAGACTTGGCGGTACTGATTATTGTCGGGTAACCGATATTTTCAGTATAAAAAGACCTGAGGTAAAAAATAAAATGCCAATAGGTGAAAATCCTAATAATAAATAATGGACACAGCAATTTCAAAAGCTAAAGAAAAAGAACTTTTTGGTTTTACTTCTCCTGATGCACTAAGAGAACTTAATCATAAAAAATCCAGAGCTATGGTCAGTAAAATCACTGATTTAAAATCTGTCATTAAAAAATATGTAAATGAAGGTGATTATCTGGGAATCGGTGGTTTTGGAATGGATAGAATCCCTGCGGCAGCACTTCATGAAATAGTCCGTCAGAAAAAAAAGCACCTGACACTAGCAGGGCATACTGCTACACATGATGGGCAAATCCTCTGTGCAGGTGGTTGTATAGATAAGGTAGATGCAGCTTATGTCGTAGGAATAGAGCTTCTTGGTCTTTCACCAAATTACAGAAGAGTTTTTCAGGAAGGAAAAGTCAAAGTTACAGAATGGACTAATGCTACTTTAGCCTGGAGATATAAAGCAGCAGCAATGGGATTATCTTTTCTCCCTGTTCGGTCTATGCTTGGAACAGAAACTTTCAAACACAGCAGAGCTATTGAATATAAATGTCCTTTTACTGGTGAGATTTATGCCCTGGTGCCTTCATGTTCACCTGACATAGCAATAATTCATGTGCCAAGGGCCGATGAATACGGAAACTGTCAAATAGACGGAATAACAGTTTCAGATAGTGACCTAGCCAGAGCATCTAAAAAAGTAATCATAACTACTGAAGAAATTATCTCTACTGAAAGTATTAGAAAAGAACCTGAAAGAACTGTTATTCCTTATTACTGTGTAGATGCTGTAGTTCATGTGCCTTACGGATCATTTCCATGCAATATGCCAGGAAAATATTATTTTGATCTTGAACATTTAAATGAATGGAACAGCGCTGAAAAAGATTTAAACACATTTGAGAAATTTATAAATAATTATATTTATGAAGTGAAAGACTGGAATGAATACCTGGAAAGATGCGGAGGGAAGAAAAGGCTACAAGAATTAAGATCAATAGAACTATTGACATCCTCTGTCATTGCGAGGAGCGTTAGCGACGAAGCAATCCCGATCGGGATTGCTTCGCCGGAGCCTGCACTGAGCGGAGCGAATGTGGCTCGCAATGACAAATCATATAATATGACAGAGTTTATGATATGCGCTGCCAGTAAAGTTCTTGAAGACAATAAAACAGTGGTAGTAGGCACAGGACTTCCAATGCTGGCTAGTATGCTCGCACAGAAAACTCATGCACCAAATCTTTTGCTTATGTTTGAGGCTGGAGGAATTGCACCTCTTCTTCCTGCACTTCCGCTCTCTGTGGGTGATTCAAGAACACACTATAAAAGTCTTGTCGCTACCAGCATGCCTGAAATTATGGAGACATGTGCACGTGGAATGGTAGATTATGCATTTCTCGGCGGTGCACAGATAGATCGTTTTGGAAATTTAAACTCTACATTTATTGGAGATGACTACGAAAAACCAAAAGTCAGACTTCCAGGCAGCGGCGGTGCAAATGATTTGGCCTCGCTATGCTGGAATACTATCATCATCATGAAAATGGATAAGCATAAGTTTGTAGAAAAGCTGGATTTTCTTACTACACCAGGTTATTTAACAGGAGCAGGTACGAGGGAAAAAGCTGGTCTGCCTCCAGGCACTGGTCCACTAAAAGTAATTACTGACTGCTGTGTGCTTAGCTTTGATAAAGAAACAAGGGAAATGGAAATTGAGAGTTTGCATCCAGGCATTACTCTGGAAGAAGTTCAAAACAGATGCTCCTTCAAACTGCGAGTCGGTGAAGGGGCGAAGGGGCGAATCGGCGAAATTCTACGAACTAAAGAACCTACTCAAAAAGAACTTGAGATTTTAAGAAGAGAAATTGATCCTAAAGGACAGGTAATAGGGAAAGCTAATTAATTAAATTTACTCTACAAACCACTTAATACCTAAATATAAATACAGTCCTCCAAGAATTGCAAGAATAATACCGCTTATAATTTCAATAATTTTATTGTGTCTTTTGAAGAAATCAAATTGTTTTATAAATCCTGCAAAAATACTTGTAAGGAAAATAATTCCTGTATATCCAAGTGAATATGCAATCATTATCAGAGCACCGTTAATTAAAGAACCACTGGTACTAGATAAAGCAAGGATAGCAAATAAAATCGGACTGGCACATGGAGAACTTATCAGTGCAAAAACAATTCCAATAATAAAAGGTCCTCCATGAGGAATATTTGTAATAAAATTAGGCAGAGGTAAGTTTATAATTTCAAGTTCTGAAAGAGCCATTATTAAAATAAAAATTCCTATAATAACGTACACATAACCTCGATACTCCACCATAATAAAGCTGGCAAATGAAGCAAAAATACCCATTAAACTAAAAACAAAAGCTGAACCCAGGCAAAACAACAATGATTTTTTTAAAACATCTGCTTTAGATGAAATTTCGGTGGCACCTATGTAACTTAAATATAAAGGAAGCATGGGCAAGACACATGGAGTTAAACTAGCTGCAAGCCCGCCACCGAAGGCAAGAACTATAAGAAAAGGAATCGGCAAGCTTTGACTTGATTGCAGGAAAGCTGAAACTGCATGTTCAAAATTAGAGATTAGCGTAGAAATATTATCCAACATATGTTTATTACTTCTGAATAGACTATAGTATGAGTTATTTTATTCCATAAAGACAAAAATAATCATAACTCTGTAATATTTGCACATTAAAAGCAAATTTGAATAAAATATTAGATAATCATACTTATGAAAAATATTTTCTGTATTCTAATCATATTTATTATATCTGCATCTACTTTGTGTGGCTGTTCATTGGTTACTAATCCAAAATTGACCAAAGAAGAAATAACAAATACAATAAATAAAATTAAAAAATCAAAAATTATACTTCTGGATGTTTACCATGACAGATGTGTTAGCTGTAAAAATATTGAGCCTGTAATAGAAAAGCTTAAAGCAGATTATTCAGGAAATCCTGATATTGTTTTTTTAAAATATGATTTATCAAATCCATTTACTGTTTTACAATCAAAAAAAATAGCAAAAGCAGCCGGGCTTGAAGATATATATAAATCTCAAAGATATAGCGGAATCGTGCTTATTATTGATTCTAAAAACAAAAAAATTATTGATTCTCTTATCAGTGAATATGATATTCAAAAATACTACGGTGTCATACAAAGAGATTTAGCAATAATCAATGCAACATAATATTCCATTTAAAAAACATGTTTTAGTCTGCTTAAATGAAACATGTAAATGTCAGGGCGGGGATAAAGTTTTTGAAAAACTAAAAGCAAGAATAAAAGAATTAAACCTGAAAAAAACCTTCAGACCATCCAGAGTTATATGTCTGGGTTTATGCGGAAAAGGACCAAATGTAGTTGTTTGGCCTGAAGGAACAGTTTATTGTGGTTTTTCAGAAGATAATGTAGAGGATTTAATTCAAAAACATTTGCTAAATAATGAGGTTTTAACAGATCTCTTGTACAAAGCTGATATTCCAAGTTAGAATACATAGTGCAATGAAAAAATGAAAAAATGAAAAAGATAATTACAATTTTATTTATTACTTTGAGTTTACTGAGCACAAGTCATGCTTGTTCATATATTAAAGATAAGCTTCCTAAACCACAAACTGAACAAGAAAGACAAGAGCAACAACAAATGCAACAGGAACAAGAACAAAGATCAGAGCCTATTCCTGTAAATCCTTCACATTCTTAGAATGTCATTTACCTTTAATGTTCACACTATTTGATTCTTTACCGTCAGAGTTTTTAACTTTTAATTCATGCTGACCAGTACTGTTTAATATAAATTCAATGATTAATTTGAACTTAGATTTGAATGTGGTTAATACTTCAATATTATCGATAAAAGCTTTACTTCCTTCTGCAAAATTATTTCCAATAACCGTTGCCATAGACTGGAGATTTATTCTTACTTTAGATGGTTTAACTCTTTTTATACTGGGTGAGCCTATGTCAATATCCTGATTAACACTTCCTGAAGAAGTAGAAGGCGTTTCATCAGGTTGTTTAAATAACTGCGGAAACTTTGCTACAAGATCATCTGTAATCATAAAACCTGCAGCTTTAAAACCTCTCCCGAATTCATTCTGAGGCCCATTACCACTAGCATCCACATGACAAACAGAACATTTTCCTTTTAAAGAAGAAAGCGATCTTTTGTCATTGTCATATTTTGGCTGACAATTAACAAAAGCTTTTGATTCAGTAACAGCAAATAAAAATAATAATGAAACAGGCAGAATACTTAATAAGAACTGATTGATTTTCATATGTAATCGATTTCCCTATATAATACAGAAGATTATACAATGAGAGCAAAAAAAGAATACAAACAAAGAACTTATTTAGACCCTATTCATGGGCCAATTAATTTGAATTTAAATGATCCTACTGATTATTTGCTCACAGAAATAATAAATACAAGAGAATTCCAGAGATTGAGAAGAATCCGGCAAATGGGACTAGGAGCATTTACTTTTCATGGGGCTGAGCATTCAAGGTTTGGTCATAGTCTTGGCACTATGTTTATAGCAAAAAAGATGATTAACCATTTGTCAAATAATTTTCCTGAAATTAAAAAATACAAAACAGAGATTCTCATATGTGCATTAATTCATGACATAGGACATGGTCCATTTAGTCATACTTCTGAAAAAATAATAGATTCAACTCATGAAATACTTTCAAAAAAAATTATTGAAGGAAACTCTAATATTAATTCAATACTTAGCAGTCATAAAAAAGATTTACCTGAAAAAATTACTGATATTCTTAGGCATTCAAGAAGTCCAAAATATTTAAGCCAGATTATCTCCAGTTATATAGACTGTGACAGGTTAGATTATTTACACAGAGATTCATATTTTGTCGGTGTTCCTTACGGACTAACTGGCTCAGAACGAATAATTGCTTCTCTTGCAATCGATAAAGAAAAACTGGTCATCAATGAAAGCATAGGACTGGATGCAGTTATTCACTATCTGCAAGCCAGGCATTCAATGTATGTCCAGGTATATCAGCATAAGAAAAATCTAGCCTGCGATTTTTTACTTAAGAAGATATTTAAAAGGGTAAGAGAAGTAAAGCCTATAAATATTTCTATTCATTTAAACAAGTGGCTGAATCATGATAAAAGAGGAATTGATATTGATTCTTATCTTCATGTTGATGACATATTACTTATTTCAAACTTCCAAATGTGGGCTTTTGATCCTACGGAAGATGCAATTCTAAGAAATCTTACAAAGAATTTTTTAGAAAGAAGGTTGTTCAAGTCACTTGAGTTTCGTCCTCAAATAACAAAAAATAAAATTAATGAAATTCTTGAAAAGCTAAAAAAGATCTCAAAAAACAAAAGGATTGATCCTGATTATTATGTAGGTATTGAACAATCAGCTTCAAAACCATATGAACCATATAAGGCCCAGGATAAAAAAACCAGTAAAGCAATTTACATAAAACAGCAGAATGGAACCATCCAAGAGCTTTCTGAAATTTCAGGATTAGTAAAGGCCTTAAGTAAAGAAGGCACTGTCAAAACATGTCTTGTTTTTACACCAGAGCTTGAGAATGAGGTAAGAAAGCTAAAAGGTTCAAAAGAGCTATTTAAGTAAAGTCCAAAGCAAAAAGACACAAGCTGTAAGCTATAATTATTTCCTGAATCAATTTCTGATTCTCTGATCTCTGATCTCTGATTTTCTGATTCTCTAAGGGCCCATGGCTCAGCTGGTAGAGCGCCTCCCTTGCACGGAGGAGGTCAGCGGTTCGATCCCGCTTGGGTCCACCATAACGAATTGAAAAAAGTCAGCGAAAAATAACTTATGAAAATTAAACCTTTTGAGTTAGAGCGATACTTCGCTAAATACGAATTTTCAGTTAAATATCTGCTTTCAAGTTCGGATTGTGATGGTTTGGCGCAATCTGAAGTTTTGTCATGGGCTGATTCCGAAACAAAAACCCTTTGGGATAATTTGAAACTTGGCTACACAGAATCACTCGGCTTGCCACTTCTCCGCGAAGAAATTACAAAAATGTATAAGGGCGTATCAGCCGATGAAGTTTTGATCACGGTTCCAGAAGAAGGGATTTTTATCGCGCTCAACTCTCTGCTCGACAAAGGCGACCATGTGATTTGTACCTGGCCGGGCTATCAATCACTTTACGAAATTGTGGAATCACTCGGTTGTGATGTAGAGAAGTGGCAGCCAAGTGAAAAAGATAACTGGAAATTTGACGTTAATTTTTTGGAAGAGAAAATAAAGCCGAATACCAAACTTATAATTTTCAATTTTCCACATAACCCAACTGGTTATTTACCCACAAAAGAGGATTTCCAAAAAATTATCGAGATTGCGAAAAAACATAATGTTCATGTTTTTTCTGACGAAATGTATCGCTTTCTCGAATTGAATCCTGAAGACAGGTTGCCTTCATCTTGCGAGGTGTACGAGAAAGCGATTTCACTTTTTGGCATGTCTAAAACTTTTGGTATGGCAGGAGTTCGCTTGGGCTGGGTCATAACTAAAGATAAAGCACTATACCAAAAAATGGCTGCGTTCAAAGATTACACGACAATTTGTCCTGTTGGCCCAAGCGAACTCTTGTCCCTCATTGCTCTACGAGCAAAAGAAAAAATCATCGAGAGACATCTAAAAAGAATTGAAAAAAATCTCGGACTTCTCGATGATTTTTTCGAGCGACATAAACAGTTTTTCAGTTGGGTAAGGCCGAAAGCGGGAACAATCGGTTTTCCAAAAATTTTGTTTAACGAAAATTCTCTCAAATTCTGTGAGCATGTCGTCAATGAGGCTGGAATTATGGTTTTGCCCTCAACTGTTTATGGATATGACGACAAGCATTTTCGCGTAGGTTTTGGACGCGAAAATATGCCGGAGGCACTGGCAGAATTTGAGAAGTATTTGAAAAGTAATCCACCACAATAATTTAGAAACCGCGCCGCCAGAAAATCCAAAAAGAATCCGCCCCGCATTCCTCCCGCAAAATTGCTTTGCTTTGCCCCGTCCGTATTGGGTGTTGCGTTCCCCGCACTTCTGCTTTGCAGAAGCACCACGCCTTGCGTGGTGGCGCGTAGCGCGCGGGGAGTGCACTTGTCAGTCAGGGTTCTGCTGGAAATGAGTCCGAACTTTTTGGTATAATGACCATTTTTTAAAATAGCGTTAAGTGGTAAACATTCCTTCACTGCGGGTCCTGTCGCCTGTCCGCCAGAGGCGGATCCGTCCTT